>DASYKV010000060.1:0-59907 GCA_035994965.1 Allosphingosinicella sp. | reverse complement strand
GAGCACGAACTCGATGTCGGACAGCCGATAGCCGCCGATCCGCTCGTGCATCAGGCCCGCGGGAGATCTGCCGCCGGCATAGAAATAACGGCCCTGAACCAGCGAGCTCGCGCAATTGCCGACCCCGACCAGTGCCACCTTTATCGTTTCCATAAGTCTCCGTGGGTCATGATGAGGCACCGGGTCAACGGCCGGACCGGTGATTGTTGCGCGTCGCCCAAATCAGCAGGCGGGAGAAGGCGGACCAGCAGCCGCAATCCACATCGGGCATGCGGCTAAGTGAAGGCGACGCCGGCCGGGCAGGGGGCGCCACGGTCGGCGCCGCCTTCTCCGGCTCCGGGCAACCGGGATTGTCTGACAAAGGCGGCAGGGCCAGCATGGCAATGAGACGACGCCCGCGCCCCGAACCCGCATCTATGCCGCGTCGCGGCACCCCATTTCGCTCTCCTTGTCGCCTTCGCGCGAACCCGAGAGCAGCGAGGCGAGCACAAAGGCGATCCACCCCGTCGCCACGGTGGCGAAGATGCAGAGCGCCGTCCACGCGAGTCCGGCGACAATCAGGATCATGAAGAGGAAGGCGAAGAAGTCGCGGCTGGTGATCGGAGTGAAGAAGCGGATCACGGCCTGGGCAAGGCCCGGCGGCCTACGCCCGCGTGGCTTCAAGAGGTCAAAACTCAAAGGCCCTCCGTCGGACCGAACCCGCCAGGCGATCAGGCCCGCGCCCAGCGTGACCACCCCCACCGCCCACATGCCGGTCCAGAAAATTAAGGCGCCGCCGTGTCGGCCGAGGTGGAGAGTGAGGCCGAGCAGGAAGATCAGATTGGTCGCCATGTCGATGGCGCTGTCGAGCGTCTTGCCGAAGTCGGTGGCGCGGAAGGTCGCGCGCGCCACCTCGCCATCCACGCCGTCGATGATCGAGGCAGCCTGGAACAGGACCCCGCCGAGGATTAGGCCGAGCCTGCCGCCGGCGAGCATGCCCCAGAACAGGATGATCGCGAACACTGCCGAGGCGATGGTCGCGTGGATCGGGCGGGTGCCTCTGATGAGGAGGAGGCACAAGGAGATGCGCTGCGAGATCGGCCGGTTTAAATGGCGCGACACGATGCCATCGCCGGGCTTGGTGGTGGCGCGCAGGATCGCCATCGCGCTGAGGATGGGCGCCGGCGTCGCGGCGAGACCGGCCGGCGCTCCACCCGCGCGCACCGCCATGACCCGCATCCCCCCGCGCAGCCGCTCGATGTCCGTCATCGTCGACGGCGCCAGCGCCGCGTCCGGGCCGAGCGTCAGCCAGGCCTCCGCGACGCCCGCCGCCGCCAGAGCGTGGACCACTCGCGCCGCGGCGGCGACGCCGGCGACCCGCCGGTCCGCGTCGCGCGCGCTGGCGAACGCCACCGTCCGGCGCTCGAGGCTAGAAGGCCGCATCGAAGCCGATCCTGAATGTGCGCGGGCGGAGCGGCGTCGTCTGGGTGCGTGCAGCGACGCTGAACGGGTTGCCGAAGGCGAAGCGGTTGCCGCGCGCGTCGGCGACATTGTCGACGTCCAGCGACAGGCCGAAGCGGCCGAAATCGAGCCGGGCGCCGATCTGGCCGTCGACGTAGCGCCCTTGGTCGATGTCGATCGGCGCGCCGATGCCGAGATGGGATTCGCCGACGTAGCGGACCGAGCCGTCGATCGCGAGCGTCAGCCCGGGCGTCAGCGCGGCCCGGTAATGGGCGGCGGCCCGGGCGCCGGCGCTGGCGATATTGGGAAGCGCGCGCTCGTCGGCCGCAGCGAAGGCCGGAGCACGCGACGACAAAGCGCTGTGGTTGATGAAGGCGGCCGCATCGAAGCTCAGCGCCGGCGTCGCCCGCCACGACGCCTCGAACTCGACGCCGTAGATCCGCCCGTCGCCGAGATTGGTCGTGAAGGGCAGGCCGCGCGCGTCGATCAGATCGGCCTGAATGTCTGCCCAGCGCGCATAAGAGATGGCGGCGTTGAAGCTCAGCGGATCGACGTCCGGCCGGCCGAAGCGCACGCCGGCCTCGTAGGAGGTGAGACTGTCGGATTCGAATCGCTGCACGGACGGCGTCGAGCCGCTCGCCGAGACGGCGAGACCGCCGGCGCGAAAGCCCTGCTGGAAGCGCGCGTAGAATAGGAAGCCGTGCCCCATACGCCAGGTGAGCGCGGCGGTGGGCGAGACGCGGATGTCGGTGCGGTCGGGCTCTTTGCTGTCGTCGGGCGCGTCGAGCGGCATGCCGGCGCTTCTCGAAAAGGTAAGCCGCCCGCCGATCGTGCCCACCAGCCGGGGCGTCAGGGCATAGCTGTACTGGCCGAACAAAGCGGCCTCGCTGACTTCGTTCCGCACCCCGGCGATCGGCAGCAGCGCCGCCGGAGCCCCCAGTCGCCTGGTGATGCGGCTGATGTCGTGTAGCAGGCTCCAGCCGACCACCCAGCCCTCGCCGCGCGAATTGGGCTGGGACAGGCGGGTTTCGTTGGAAACCAGTGTGATGCCGACATCCTCGGCATAAAGCTGCGGCCCGACCGTGCCGGGAAAGCCGGTCGCGTCGAAGCGGGTGTCAAGCGAATGGCGCACCAATCCGGTCGCGGAGACCAGCTCGACCCCGCTCCAGCGCTTGCGAACGGTGACCTCGCCCAGCAGATAATCATTGTCGAAGGGCTGAGCGAGATTGGTGCGGCGGGTGAGCGGCGGCAGGCCGCGGGTGGCATATTGGCCGTCGCGCCCGGCGATATATTGCGCCACGCCGCCCAGCTCGAGCTGCCAGCCATTCCCGGGCTCCCACAAAAGGGCGGCGCGTCCACCCCAGGTCGAGGTGCGGTTGACGTCGTCGAGCCCCCGACCGAGATCGTCGATATAGCCGCCGTCGATGGACTTGTAGCCGACTGCGCGGACCGCCAGCCGGCCGGGGACGAGCGGGAGGTTGATCATCCCGGCCAGGTCGCCGCCCAAGTCGCCATGGTGGGTCGTCAACAGTCCGGCCGAGATCGCCCCGGCGAAACCCGACGAATCCGGCGCGTTGGGGACGAGCCGGAGGATGCCGCCCAGCGAACCGGTGCCGTAAAGCGTCCCCTGCGGTCCCTCGAGCAGTTCCACCCGGCCAATATCGTAAAGTTGGAGGTCCGGATCGGGCGCGTTGAAAGTGAGCCTGACGTCGCCGAGATACTGGCCGACGACCGACTGGCTCGGCCCGTTGAAGCTCGAATCGGCGACGCCGCGTATGTAGATCTTGTTCCGGCCTGGACCGAGGCTGGTCGAGGCGAGCATCGGCAGCCGATTGAGCACCGCGTCGCTGCCGCGCGCGCCGAAGCGGCCGACATCCTCATTGCGAAGGTCGATGAGGCGCACGGTCCCGCCGAACCGGTCGAGCGCCACGCCCTGCTTGCTGGCAGTGACGATAATGTCGGGCTGGGGCGGCTCCGGCGGCAATGGACGCGGCGCGGAGGCGAGCGGGCTTGGGCGCGGCGGTGTCGGACGCGGCGGCGCGGCCGGGCGGGCGCGGACGATCCGGACCGTGTGGGCATCGACGAAGGTGAAGCTGTAGCCGCTGCCGACAAGCAGCCTGCCAAGCGCCACGCGGACCGACATCCGGCCCCGCAGCGGTCGTGAGCGGAGTCTCGCCAAGCCGGGATCGCTTGCGCCGATCGTGATCCGCGCCTGCTCGCCGAGCGCGATCAACGCGTCGCTGAGGCGGCCCGCCGGAATGTCGAACTGCACGCTCACCTGCGCGTCGGCCGGTGCCGCCGCCAAACAGATGATCGTCAGGGCGGTGAAGGGTTCAGCGAGGCGCACGCGAACGGGGCTCGATCAGCCAGCTGTCGCCGGTGCGGCGCGCCTGCAGGCCGAGCGCAGAGGCGAGACTGGTCACGGCATCGCGATCGACGCGGACTGAACCGGTGAACGGCAGAGCCATGAGCTCAGGATCTATCGCAACCTCGACGCCAAGGCTACGCGATAGGTCGCGGGCCACCGTCTCCAGCGGCGCGGCACGGTAGCTCAGCTGCCCGCGTTGCCATCCGGTCATCGCCTGCGGATCCTCGCGGCCGACGACCGGCCGCCCGGCCTCGTCCGCGCGCAAAGTCTGGCCGGCGGCCAGCGGCACCGCCGCGCCGCCCCGATCATAGACAACCGAGCCTTCGATCACCGCAATCGTGAAACGGCCGCGGTCGCGGATCAAGTTGAAGGTGGTGCCGGTGTCCTGCACGCGGTGATCGCCCGCGACGACCACAAGGGGATGGGCGGCGTCGTGGCGGACGCTGAACGTGGCCTCGCCGGTCACCAACTCGGCGAAGCGCGGATCGTTGCGGTCGAGAATGAGGCGAGTGGCACCATTGAGCTGGACCGAGCTGCCGTCGCCGAGCGGCGCCGTCCGGTGTTGGCCCGCCGCGGTCGCGACCTCGTAGCGGTCCGGCCCGGCGGTCAGCCACGGGAGCCCGATCAGCGCGATCAGGAAGACGGCGGCGATCGCGGCGAAAGCGGTGGCCCAGCGCCGGTTCCGGCTCGAGGAGCCGGCGATCAAATCGTCATTCGCCGCGATGGCCGGGGCGGGAAATGCGCCCGGCTCCAACTCGGCGTCGGCCAAGGCGACCGCATCGTAAGCATCCGAGCGGGCAGGATCCCCCTCCAACCACTGGACGAATGCACCCCAATCCGCCGCGTCGCCGCGAAGTTGGATGTGCCAGGCGATGGCCTGGGCCTGGAGGTCCTGTTGCGCCTGCCGGTTCATGTCTCGCTCTTCCCAGTAGGACGGCGCGGCGGCGGCATATCCGCATCCAATTGCAGCTGGGCCTCGACGACGACCTGATACGCCTTTTGGAGGTGCTTCTCGACCGCGCTCAGGCTGATGCCAAGCTCGGCGGCGATCTCTTTCTGTGGGACGGAGTCGATGCGGAATCGGCGAAAAATCTGGACCGTCCGTTCGGGCAATTCCGCCAGAGCATGGGACACCGCCGCCAGCCTTTCGCGCGCGATCAGAACTTGCTCGGCCGACGGCCGATCGTCGGCGTCGAGCGACGACCCCGCCTGCAGCGCCACCCAGGCCTTCTCCCGATTGCTGCGCCGGCCGGCTGACCGGCGCCGATCGAGAACGAGATTGTCGGCCATGCGATAGAGGTACGCCCGCGGCTCGGCGATCGGGCCGGACGGCTGCCCCTCCAGCTTGACGAACAGATCCTGGAGCAGGTCTTCCGCCTCATCGGGCGGGACACCGCGAGCAACGAGGAAACGCAGCAGCGCTGCTCGATTCTCCAGAAGCAGCGCTTTTAGTCCGCCGCTCGCCAAGTTCGGGTTCAAACTGATCGCGCTTGCCTCGTTGGCGCGACGATGTCGCGGAAAAGCAAGACTAACATCGGCCCCGGAGGCGGGCAACGATGAGGTGGCGTTGACGGTTATCCGGCCGATTTGGCTCTAACCGGATCGAGGCGCTTGTGGACAAGCGAACAAAGCAGCGCCCAGGCCGAGCCGATCGCCCAGCCGGCGACGACATCACTGGGCCAATGCACGCCCAGATAGACCCGAGAGACGCCGATCATCAGGGTCAGGAATATCGCCAGGCTCAATACGTAGCTGCCAACGGCCCGGCCAGGAACGGTCCGCGCCACGAGGGCGGCGAGCGTCAGGTAGACGATCGCGGAATCGACGGCATGCCCGCTCGGGAAGCTCGCTGAGGTCACGTCGACAAGATGGGGAACGAGGGTCGGACGCGGGCGGTCATATGCCAGCTTGAGCAGCTTGCCGATCGCGGCGCCGCTCCCGGTTGCGAGGAGAATAAACAAAGCGGTCCGGGGCTGGCCAGAGACCAGCAGATAGCCGAGCACGGCCACGCTCACGAGCAACAGCCCGGTCACGCTGCCAAACGCGGTCGCATCGGTCATGGCTTCAGCCAGCCAGGGCGGTCCTATGGGCCTGCCCAAATCAAGGGGAGAACGGAGCGCCAGGAGGATGATGCGGTCGAAGGCCATCGCGTCGCCCTCGGCGACCTCCGAAGCGAGCTTGAGGAATGCGAACAGCGAAGCTGCGACGAGGAGGAGCGACAACAGCAGCGCGCGCTCTTTGGACAAGAGAGTCCGCCAAGTCGTCAGGTCGACAATCACGCTCAATCTCCGCCTCGGCCCTCTATGTGACATCGCTAGCGCCGCTCGGGTGACGGCCAGCCCGTTGCGGCAGGATGAGAATAAGAACAATGATCACCGCCGCGAGCACGGCCGACGCAAGGGGGCGGCTGAACTCGAGGCCGCCATGGTCGCGCGGCTTGTCGAGGAAGTCGCCAACTGTCGCGCCCAGCGGCCTGGTCAGGATGAACGCCGCCCAGAATAAGAGGACATGGCTGACCCGATTCCAGAAATAGAGTGCGGCCAGAACGATCAACCCGGCGCCGAAGACGAGCGCCGCACCGCCATAGCCGGGGCCCGAATCGGCCACCCAGTCGCCCAGCGCGGTGCCCAGCGTTTGCGAGAAAGTGATCGTCAGCCAGTAGAACGCCTCGGGGCCGGGCGTGCTGACCGAATTGACGTCAACCGTGCCCAATGTCCGGTACCAGGCGAAAAGCGAGGCAAGGACGCAAGCCAGCAGCAGCAGCGATCCGCCCGGATAGCCGATCCCGAGCGAGCGGGTGGCGAAATCCGCCAGCGTCGTTCCCGCGGTGGTCGAGGCGACGATCGTCGTCCAATAGAGGAAGGGATGGAAGCGGTGCGCGCGAATCTGCAGCCAGACCAGCAAGACCAGGGCGATTCCGAAGATCGCGGTTCCGATCAGGTATCCGCTCAGCCAGGATTGGGCGGCTTCGGGCGTCGTCTCGCCGAGCCAGGTCATCGATACGGCGTCGCCGCCGGTCTCGCCGAGCGTCGTCGCCAGGATCTTGATGATCCAGAATCCCAAAGTGACGGCGGGGACCTTGCTGAGAAGCTCGCGTTGTTCCTGCGTCATTTCGGCCTTTCTGATGAGGGTTCGGAAGGTCAGAAGGTCAAGGCGAGCGGTGTAGACGTTGATGCTGGTGCCGCCGCGATGCTCGAAAGCGGGTAGTGCGTGATTCCCTGCCGTCCGCGGCCTGGCCCGTCAATTACGGCGGCGGCGATGCGCTCTGGCCTCCGCCTGCCGCTCGCGGAGCTCGGCGGCCGCACTCTCGTGCCGTCGGGAAATCAGCCGGCCCGTCAAGGCGCTGATCTGCACCTCCTCGACCCCGGCGCGGCCCGGCACCGTGATGTCGAAGCTGTAGATCAGCCGCCCATGCTCGCGCTCGAGCTCCACCGACCGAACCCGTCCGCGCGGCACGACGGCCAGCGCTCGGTCGCGCGCCACTTGCATCGAGATGGGCGAGCTGTGGCGCTGGCCCAAACCCGGTTGAGCAAAGGAAACCGCCAGGGCCGCGGCGACGATCGGGATGAAGGATTTCATGCGAGGATACCTCTGCGAAGCCTTGGGCGGGACAAAGACGCCTTCGCGCGCCATAAACCGCATCTCAGCCCCACAGCCGAAAGCGGCAGCGAACATGTATCGCTCTGGAATCCCGCAGCTCGGTATCAACTGACGCGTCTTAGGCTTGCTGATTGAGGGTCATATCCGAAATTGGTGATCGAGCCGTCGCGGATTCGCTCGACCGCTTCGTCAATCGCTTGCAGCGGCACAAGAAACCACTCTTGGGGCCGAACTCACTCAATCGTTCCCACAGAATATGGCGGAGGTTGGCGAACGTTAATGACCAACCGCGAACGGCGAATCAAGATCGACGGCGGTCCGTCGGTGCTGTTCGACGCCGTCGTCATCCTCGCCTCAGATACAGGCGCGGCGCTCCTGGCGGGCGACGCGGTATCCAAGGATTTCCTGTCCGACGCATTCAACCACTGCAAGTTCATCGGCTACAGCGCCGCCGTCCTGGCGTTGTTCGAGAAAGCCGGCCTTGCAACGGATATTGATAAGGGGGTGCATCGAAATCGGGTCGGCACGCGGTGCCGGCGCATTTCTTCGCGCGTGCGCGGCCCTGCGCCATTGGGATCGGGAGCTGAAGGTGGATCTCGATGCCAAGGCGATCCGTTGATCGCTGCCGCCGACCCAGCCTCGCGTCCAATCGAACCGGATGAGATTGGGCCGGCGGCGGGGCGGATCGGCCCAAAGTAGCGGGGGGCGTAAGTCTCTTTGGGCCCCCGCAGCGCCTGGCGACCTACCAATTGATCGCGAAGGAATAGGCAAAAATGCCTATAACCATCGCGAGAGCAAGGAGTTTGATGGCAATATCGCGAGACATTGTCGGATCCCCAGTTTTAGACACTCACTGGACCGATCAACCGCGCCGAATAGCTAGCGTTCCGAGTATGTTAGCAGAATTAATCTGGGTTGGTGCAATTTGGCCGGCGCCTGCCGGCAGAGAGGGCCCGACGGCGAGACCGCACTTTCTGGAAAGCCTAGGGGTGCACCTCGAGCGCGTCCCGGAAAAGCACGGCGAGCACCCGCTCGTTGCGTTCGTCGCGAACTTCTATCCAGTGGCTAAGGTTGATCATGCCGCGCATGACTTCCTCTGCCATTAGGTCGCGCGCGCCTAAGATAGCCTGCTCGCGAGCCGAATCCAGACCGTCAAGCTCCCGGCCTTCCTCGTCCTCAGTTTCGATGTCGTTGTGGAGGTGGAAATAGTAACGCGGCATGCCTTTCTCCCAGATGCCGGGCACGCCCGAGGGTACATCCGACGCCGGGAAAGCGTCCTCGCGGTTTGAATGTTCCCAGGTTTGGTATGGCGCTAATGTCGGTTAATGCGATGGCGAACCAAGGGTTTAGAGCAGAGAACGCAAAGGGCCCCGCAGCATTCCCGTTGCTTGGCATTTTGCAGGCTTGGCCGCATTGGCATCCCCACCGGACGTGGAGCTTTCCAGGAGCAACGCCGTGATTGAAAAGCTTCTCATGAAGCTCGCCCTCCGGGATGAGATAAGCGCCGAGGAGGAAGCCGCCCTTCGCGACGCCGTCGGCACGCCCAGGGAGGTCCCCTCCGACAGCACGATCATACGCGCCGGGCAGCAGCTCAACGAATCCACGCTGCTCCTTGACGGCCTGATGTGCCGGTACAAGGACCTTCGAAGCGGCGCTCGCCAGATTTCCGAATTGCACGTCGCCGGCGATTTCGTGGATCTCCACAGCTTCTCGCTCAAGAAGCTCGACCATAGCATCATGACGTTGACGCCGTGCACGATTGTCACCGTTCCGCACGACAAGCTCAAGTCGATCACGGAGCGCTATTCCCATCTCACGCGCCTTCTGTGGTTCTCAACCAATCTCGATGCTGCGATCCATAGGGAGTGGGTTTTGTCGCTGGGACGGCGGACGGCGGCGCAGCGGACGGCTCACCTGTTTTGCGAGCTGTACGTGCGCCTCGAGATCGTCGGTCTCACCGACGGCTTCACCTTCGGGCTCGATCTTACCCAGCTCGATCTTGCGGAATGCCTGGGGCTAACCTCGGTCCACGTGAACCGCACATTGAAAGCCCTGAGGGAGGAGGGCTTGATCGAGTTCCGGAGCGGCGTCGTGAAGATCCAGGACATGCAGGGTCTCGCCCGAGTGGCCGAGTTCAGCACAGATTATCTGTCCCTTGAAAAGCAACCGCGCTGATTCAGGTTAGCACGTTGCCCAGGAACTCCGGGGCCGCGCCGGCATTCAATGGCGGGCTTCAAGGGAGACGATCATGAGCCAGCGCGAATTGGTTGAACCGCATAAGGGCGACAAGCGCTACCAGCGCCGCAACGAGGACGGGACGTTTGGCGAAGCCGACGATCAAGGCCGCTCGCTTGGTCAGGATGTCCGGCAGCATGCCGAGACCAAGAAGCCCACGAACGAGGGCGACAAGGGCGACTGACCTTTCACGGAATCAGTGGGGGCCCGGGCATGACCCTAAGTCCGCCGGAACTCTGGGCCGGCCCCGAGTGCACGATCGTGCGCATTGGCGATCGTTGGCGCGATCAGGCCGCGGAAACGGGACATCGTTTCCGCGCCGTTGATGTCGACTTGATCGCGGGTCTCGGCATCAGGACGGTCCGTTACCCGATTCTCTGGGAAAGCGTAGCGCCCCACGGGCCGGACGCCTGCGACTTTGCGTGGGCAGACGAACGGCTCGCGATGTTCGCCGACCGTGGCATCGAGGTCATTGGCGGCCTCCTTCATCACGGATCCGGCCCGGCCTACACGAACCTTCTCGACCCGGACTTCGCTACTAAGTTCGCCGACTACGCTGCGCGTGTCGCGGAGCGCTATCCCAATATCCGGCAGTGGACGCCGATTAACGAGCCGCTGACCACGGCGCGCTTCTCCGCTTTATACGGGCATTGGTATCCCCATCGCCGGGATTATCCGGCATTCCTGCGCGCGCTGATCAATCAATGCGAAGGCATCCGGCAGGCCATGGTCGCGATCCGGCGCGTCAATCCGGCGGCCGCGCTCATACAGACCGAGGATTTGGGAAAGACCTTTTCCACGCCGCCCCTGGACGATCAGGCCCGGCACGAGAATGAGCGCCGCTGGCTGAGCCTGGATCTGCTGGCCGGCAGGGTCGACCCCGGCCACCCGCTGCACCGATTCCTGGTCGATGCGGGTGTTGGCGGGGCGGAGATCGAATTGTTTGCGGACGGCGAGGCCAGACCCGACCTGATCGGTGCCAACCACTACCTCACCAGCGAGCGCTTCCTCGACCATCGGCTCGATCTCTATCCGGACCTGGCGCCGGGCGGAAATGGCCGCGACATCTATGTCGACGCCGAGGCCGTGCGCGTTGACGAACTCAAGGAGGATTTCGGGCTGGCGGCGCGGCTGCGCGAAGTCTGGGAGCGCTATGGGATTCCGCTGGCGATCACCGAGGTCCATCATGGCTGCACGCGGGAGCAGCAGCTCCGCTGGTTCGCGGAGGTCTGGGCCACGGCCGGGCGGCTGCGGGGCGAAGGCGTAGATCTGCGCGCGGTGACCTTATGGTCGATGTTCGGCGCGGTCGACTGGAGGTCGCTGATCACCCGCGAAGACGGCGCCTATGACGTCGGCGCCCTGGATGTCCGCGCTCCCAGCCCTCGGCTTACGGCCGTTGCGAAAGCCGCTGCCGCTTATGCTCAAGGGCAGCCTTATCGGCATCCGGTTCTCGCTGAAACGGGATGGTGGCGGCGGCCAGAGCGACTCTATCCATGGTCGAGCGCGGGCACATCGACGTCGCCTCCGCGAGGGCCGCCGCTTCTCGTTACCGGGGCGACAGGGACTCTCGGCCAAGCATTCGCGCGCATCGCGGCGCAACGCGGCCTGGCCTGTCGAGCGACCGAGCGCACGGAACTCGACATTCGCGATCCGGGCTCGATCGCTGCAACCCTGGAGCGGATACGACCCTGGGCTGTTGTGAACGCCGCCGGATTCGTTCGCGTCGAGGACGCAGAGCGGGACACCGCGGCCTGCATGGCCGCCAACGCCACCGGCGCGGCCAATCTGGCGCGCGCCAGCAAGAGCCACGGCATCCCTTTGCTCACCTTCTCCTCGGACCTGGTGTTCGACGGAATGCTCGGCCGGCCGTATCTGGAAAGCGACCTTGCCAACCCTGTCGGCATTTACGGGCAAAGCAAGTTCATGGCCGAGCGCCTGGTCTCGATCGCGAGGGGAGACGCCCTGGTCATCCGCACCAGCGCATTCTTCGGCTCCTGGGACCGCCACAATTTCGCTTGGCAGGTGCTGGACGCGCTACGCCGCGGGGAGCCCGTCAGCGCCTCCGCGAGCGATATAGTTTCGCCGACATTCGTGCCCGATCTTTGCCATGCAGCGCTTGACCTGCTCATCGACGGTGAGACGGGACTCTGGCATCTCGCCAACCAGGGAGCGCTGAGCTGGTTCGCATTCGCCCGCGCCATCGCGGAAGCGGCAGGCCTCCATGCCGACCTCATCTTCGCGCGTGAAAGCTATCCGGCCCGCAACACGGCGCTGGCTAGCATGCGTGGCACGATGCTTCGCCCGCTCGACGCCGCCTTGGCGGATTTCCTGCGCGATGTCGGTGCGGCGGGCGGCGCAACGCCGCCCCCCGCCGCCATTCACTCCGCCGCGATCAGCGTTGCCTGAGCCTCGTCGGCCCGCCGCTTGGCATCGAACCTACGGAAGACGGACAGCGCCTGGCCGACGACCTGGTCCATGTTGTAATAGCGATAGGTGGCCAGGCGCCCGACGAATGTCACGTCGGGTGTCTCCAGCGCCAGTGCCTCGTAGCGCTTGAACAGCGCCTGGTTCTCTGCGCGCGGAATCGGATAATAAGGATCTCCCTCGGCGCTCGGATATTCGTAGGTGACGCTGGTCCGAGGATGTTGCTGGCCCGTCAGGTGCTTATATTCGGTGATGCGAGTGTAGGGCACCTGGGGGTCGGGATAGTTGACCGTCGCTACGGGCTGGAACTGAGTCGCCTCGACCTGCTTGTGCTCGAAGCGCAGGCTCCGATAGGGCAGCTTCCCGTAGCGGCAGCCGAAATATTCGTCGATCGGCCCCGTATAAATCAGGTGGGCCGCCTCGATTTCGTCGGCGGTCTCGCGATAATCGGTGCTCAGCAGCACGTCGATCAGTGGGTGATCGAGCATTCGGTTGAACATCGCCGTATAGCCGTGCTTCGGCATGATCTGATGCTTGTCGGCGAAGTAGCGGTCATCGGTGTTGGTGCGCGTGGGAATCCGCGCCGTAACCGACTTGTCGAGCTGGCTCGGATCGATGCCCCATTGCTTGCGCGTATAGCCCTGGAAGAACAGCTCGTAGAGCTCGCGGCCGACCGCCGAAACCACGACGTCTTCCGAGGTCGCGATCGTCTCGACCGGCTCCGCCCGCGACGCCAGATAGGCGGCAGCGTCCTCGTCGGTGCGCAGGTCTAAGCCGAACAAGCGGTTCAGAGTCGTCCGGTTGATCGGGATCGGCACGAGCTGTCCGCGCACCTCGGCCAGCACGCGATGCTCATAGGGACGCCATTCGGTGAATTGCGAGAGATAGTCGACGATCTCATCGGAGTTCGTGTGGAAGATGTGCGGGCCGTATTGGTGGATGAGCACGCCGGCCTCGTCGAGATGATCATAAGCGTTGCCGCCGACATGCGGCCGCTTGTCCACCACCAGAACGCGCGCGCCGTGCTGGCTCGCCAGCCGCTCCGCCAGCACCGAACCGGCGAAGCCCGCGCCGACGACCAGATAGTCGTATTGCTTCCTGGTGGCGGGCGTGGCGATCAGGCCCCGGCCGGCCGCAGGAACGGCAAGCGCTTCTTGGACGAGGCCGGCCATGCGCGCGAACGTCGTCTCCCAGCTCAGATTGGCGAGCTTGGCGTCGGCTTCCCCCAGCCACTCGCCGGGATCGCGCGCCAAGGCGAGCGCGTCCTCGCACGCGGCGGTAAAGGCGGCGGCACCGTCGGCGATCAAGACAGCCTCAAGGTCGCCATAATGGCGGACAACGTCGGCGATCGGCGTGGAAACGACGGGGCAGCCCCCGGCCAGATATTCCGGCGTCTTGGTTGGCGAGATGAACTTGGTCGAATCGTTGATCGCGAAGGGCATCAATGCGACAGCCCAGCCGGCGAGATAGGCGGGCAGCTCGTCATAGGTCCGGCCGCCCAGATAGTGCAGGTTGGCCCGCCGCGGCAGCTCGGCCGGATCGATCTTCACCACCGGCCCGACCATGACGATGCTCCATTCCGGATGCGCGTCGGCGAGCGCGGCGACGAGGTCCAGGTCCATCCGTTCGTCGATCACCCCATAGAATCCAAGGCGAGGACCTGGGAGCGCGGCCTGATCGGCCGGCTCGGAAATGTCGCCGCGGGCCTTCGAAAAATGGGCGCGGTCGACGCTGGAGGGAAAGGGATGGATGTTGGGGTGACGGCTTTTCTTGGCTTCGTAGAGGCTGTAGCCGCCGGTGAAGACCACGTCGGCGGCGGCGAGCAGCTCCCGCTCCAGCTCGAGCAATTCCTCCGGCGCGAACCGGAAATTGGCGAGCTCGTCCATGCAGTCGTAGACCGTGCATGCCGTGGGGACGCCCCGCGAGATCGGCAGCATCATCGGGGTGTAATACCAGCGGATGAACCGCCCGGGCTCGCCGGCGAGGAAGCCATTCAACAGCCCCTCTAGAATCTCCTGCCGCGCGTCCGGCACCAACCCTTCCGGAAGCGAGGGTGTGACGATGACCACGCCCGTTTCCGCGCAGACCCGGACGCCAAGCGCGGGCTCGCACCCCGGGAGCGCGCTCTCCGGCTCCTCCCAATAAATCACGCGTCGCGATCGGGCGAAGCGGCTCATAAGATGTTGGGGGCGCTGGAAGACGAAGTTCCAGCGAAGATGCGAAAAGCAGATCAGGGCAAAGTCCCGGTCGCGCGCAATGATACGCTGCCCCGGCGCCGCGGCGTCGGCTGAATTCATATGTGAAACCCCTGTTTAAACTGTTCGCCCGGTAAACGGCATCGAAAGCGGCGGAGTTCCCAACACGCTGTTTTTATGTCGCTAATCCAGATTAACTCGGGCCGCCGAGCCCGGAACCCGCTGCGGTAGAAGCGGTTGTGCGGCCATCGCCGACGTGGCGCGAAAGGGAGACTTCATCCATGCTGATGGTGGACACCGAATTGAGGGCCAGTCCGATTCAGGGGGTCGGCGTCTTCCTCCTCGAGGACGTCAAGAAAGGGCAACTCATCTGGCGTTTCGATTCACGCATGGATCGGGTCTATTGCGAGGAGGAGATCCACTCGCTTCCCGAACGGATGCAGCGCTTCATTCGCGTCTATTCAACGCGGCACGAGGGGACCAAGCTGCGAGTGCTGTGCGGAGACAATGGCCGCCATTTCAATCATTCGGACACACCCAACACGATTTCGCTGGGCATCACTTTCGGCGCCGACGTAGCCGCGGAGGATTTACCCGCGGGGACGGAATTGACCACTGACTATAATGCCATCTGCGACAGCATCAGGACGAACGGCCTGGATTTTTCGCCCGATGGCGTCAGCCATCACCGAGCAATCCCATCGCATCCATCCGCGCATATTGGCCAGCAATAAGACGATCGCCGATGTCGAGCCGGTAGCGCGCATTCGGAATGGCAATCCGGGTGGCGCGCTCGTAGGCGGCGCGCCTCGCGGACGCAATTGTCGGCCCCGTTCCAGTCACCACCATGGTCCAGCCGTAGAGCCCGCTGGTCACCAGTTGGCCATCGCTCAGGCCCACCTCGCCAAAATGGACGTGACCGCAGTCCTCGGCTGTAAATGAGTCCGGCATGAGGATCGGAAGTCCGACGGGCTCGGCGATTTCCTTGCGCGAATAAGGAAAGGGCGGCGTGGTGAGGACGACACCCAGGGAAAAGCCTGGCGATACGGGAAAGCGCCGGCGGGACCGAGTCGCGATCATGCGCAACAGCTCTCCCCATTCGACATCCTGAAGCGGATCGAGCACGGCGAATCCCGGATAGCCGAAGCGACAGGTGAACTCGAGCGGCCAGATACCGTCGCTGTTTACGATGGTGTTCAGGTTTACGTAGCCGACATGCCCCTGCTCCCCGAGCAGGCGCTCAATGCGTGCCAGCGTGAGATCGAAGAAGCGCCTAGTTCCTTCATATGTCGCGACGGTCCCCATTTCGCCGGTGAGCTCGCCCAGATCCCCTGCGAAAAACCTTTTATGCTCCCAATCAAGGCAGGCGGGAGTGAGGAAGCGCTCGCCGTTGAAATAGGCCCCGATCCCCACTTCCACCCCTTCAAGATGGTCCATGAGAACGAAGCCTGCGGGCGTCGCGTCGCGGGCGCGAAGCCGCGCCGCGAGCATGGCGCGGACATCGCGGCCGTCCGCAAGCTGGCCCACATAAGTGTCTCCGGCTACATGGTCGGCACCGCTGAACTTCAGCACGTAGCGGCCGGGCCGAGCGGCGAGGAACTCGTCGGCCGAATTGGCATCCGAAAACGCATGGATCCCGGCGGTTTGAAATCCCAACCCGGCGAGCACGGCTTGCGCATAAGCGCGGTCATTTTCCAGTCGGTCGCCGAAGCGGGAACCGCCAACGACTGCAAAGCCTTTCCTGCGCAAATCGTCCTGCAGCGCGCCGAAGCCCTCCGACACGGCTTCGAAGAGGATGACGCCGTCGTCGCCTGCATCACGGATCCAGTCGAGCTCGCCGCGCCAATCCTTCATGCGCGGCACGAGGCCGGCAAGCGTTCCCCTCGCCTTCTCCTCGCTGATGGAGATGCGGACTTCATGGCCCGCCTCGGCCAGCCGCATGTAGAGCGCGCCGAGATCGCAGGTTTCCGTCACTCCGAGAAATCGCATTCGTCTCCGGCCTCCATCAATGGACATTGCCCCAACGCAGATCAGCGCGTGTGATTTCCGCGGGGCACGCGTTATGGTTGCCCATGCGCTCGCTCCTCCTCCTCGTCCTGCTCGCGCTCGCGGGCTGCGCCCACCCCGCCCGGCAGGGTCCTGCCATCGCTACCTATGAGAATCCGGTGCTCGACAGCGATTTCCCCGATCCCGCCGTGCTGCGGGCGGCGGATGGATTTTATTATGTCTACGCCACACAGGGCGAGAATGAGGGTCGCATGCTCAATATCCAGGTGGCGCGCTCGCGCGATCTGGTGAGCTGGGAGCGGCTCGGCGATGCCTTGCCCGTGAAGCCCGAATGGGCGGCCGGCACCCAGGATTTCTGGGCGCCGCACGTCGCCGAGCATGGCGGCCGCTACTACCTCTATTATTCGGCCAAGCCGGATGTGGCCCTGGCCGACACCAGCCGCGGCCTTTGCCTCGCCGTCGCCGTTGCGGAGCGGCCGCAAGGGCCGTTCACGGACAGCGGCCGGCCGCTTCAGTGCGGTCCCGGCTTCGTCAATATCGACCCGATGGCCTATGACGATCCAGCGACCGGCAGGAGGTTGCTTTACTGGGGATCGGGCTTTGGGCCGATCAAGGTGCAGGAGCTTGCCGCCGACCGCATTTCCTTTGCGCCAGGCAGCCGGCCGATCGACCTTGTCCCCGTGGTGCAGACCGAGGATCCGGCCAATTATCGCCGGCTGGTCGAGGGCGCCTGGATCGTCCGCCGCGGCGGCTATTATTATCTGTTCTTCTCAGGCGACAATTGCTGCGGCCCTAATGCTCATTATGCGGTGATGGTCGCGCGCTCGCACAGCGCCACCGGACCTTTCGAGACACCGCCAGCCGCCGCGGGCATGGCCGGCGGCGTCATTCTGGCACGGCGCGGCATCTGGGTCGCGCCCGGCCACAACAGCCTCATCGAGGACAGGCGCGGCACCCACTGGATGCTCTATCACGCCGTCGATGCCCGGCGCCCGCGCTCGCGGCCGGCGGACGAGATCAACAGCCGGCGGGTGATGCTGCTCGACCGGATCATTTGGCGCGACGGCTGGCCGCGACTGGAAGGCGACGGCCCGTCCTCCGGCCCGCGACCGCGGCCCGCGCGCTAGAGGACCTCCGCCCCCGCCGGCCCAAAGCGCAGGCGGGCGGTAAGCAAGGCGCGAAAGGCGTTGTAGCCGCCGGTGCCGGGGAAGAAAGCGTGAAAGAAAAGCTGCGGCCAGCCGTCGAGCCCGGGCGCGACCGAAGCGTGGCCGGGCGCCCACCAGCTCGGCGTGGATTTGAGCAAAGGCTCGGCCTGCTTCACATAGGGCCCGAGCGGATGATCGGCCACCGCGACGCCGATGCCGTAAGCGGGCGTGCCGAAATCGTTGCCGGCATAAAAGAGCCAGTAGCGCCCCTGCTGGCGAGTCACCCATGGCCCCTCGATCAGATGGCCCTCCCAGTCGAGATCGTTGGCCAGGACGAGCCTGTCCTCGCCGACCAGCTCGCCATCGGCCGAAAGTCGCTGGGCGTGGATCGGCGTGGTCATCGCGTCGAGGATGGAAGCGGCCTCCGGATAGCCGGCGAGGACGCGCTTCACCTCGGACCAATTGTCGAGCACGGCCTCGATCAGCGGCTGCATCAGGAAGAATCGCTCCATCGGCCGGCGCGCATTCGCCCAGGGCTGGACCGCGGCGGCGAAGGCGGCGGTGCCGCGATCGGCATCGAAGGAAAAGAGCCGGTCGATCAGCTCCGGCCGTTGCCGAAGCAGGCCGGCGAGCGGCCGCGGCCAGATGCCGTTCGTATCCTTTTTCCAGAACAGATAGGTCTCGCCCGCTTCGTCGATGAAGATGTGCGAATCGATGACTCCGCCACTGTGCAGCGGCAGGGCGGGATCGTCGGGAAGGCCCGTGGTGTTGACGGCGTGCCCGCTTAACAGCGGACGGCCGCGGTCCCGCCAGGGGCCGGTCGGGCTCGCGCTTTTGGCGAGCCCGATGGCGAGGGCGTTGTCATGCTGGCGCGCGGTGTAGACCAGCCAATATTCCTCGCCGACACGGGCCATTTCCGGCGCCCAGAAGTCGCCGACGCGGTGGCCGTGCGCGGTCCAGGCGGGGGCCTCGCCGTCGGGAAATACGAACCCCTCGTGAGTCCACGCCTTGAGGTCCTCCGAGCGGAGTATTGGAAAGGCGTCGAGGGCATCGTTCGACGTCGCGGTGAGGATATAACCCTCGTCCGTCTTCAGGACCGCGGGATCGCCATAACCCGCAAGCGTGCGTGGACTGAGGTTTTCGAGAATGAGCGGGCGCCAGTCGGGTTCGGGCTCATCGCTCGGCGCGGGTCCCTCATAAGCATGGGGCAATCGAGTGCCGAAGTCGCGCGCGAGCTCCCGGTAAAAGGCGAGGTAATCCTGATGCCCCCCGCCCGGCACGACATAGTGCCTGATCGCGCCGGCGCGGGTCACGCTGAGGCGGCTTCCCTCCTGCGCGGCAACCGCCTCCACGATGAAGGACTGATTCGCTGTCATCGGTGCCCGATAGACGGCTCGCCAAGCCTAAGAGAAGAGGTTAAATCATAATTATAAGATAAATGTGGAGAGCGCCGTGAGCGACGCGCCTTATGACCCAGCCGAAATCATGAAGGGGCTCTATGGCGATGGCATCGTCGCCCTGAAAGGGGCGTTCAGCGCCGATTTCGCGGACCGGATGCGGGAGGACATCGAGGTCCTGTTCGAGGAGGCGAGCCGGGTGCCCGGCGGCGCCCTGCCCCGGGGGCCGCACCGCTTTTATGTCGAGGTGCAGCCGGAGCGCGTCCGCGGCTTCGTCGAGATCGTCACCCATCCTTGGTTCGTCGCGGTGTGCGAGGCGGTGCTTGGCAAGGACTATCGCATTGTCGAGGTGGGCTTCGACATCCCCTTCCCGGGCGCGGCCGACCAGCCCTGGCACCGCGACTTCGCCGTGCCCGACGCGACGACCAAAGGGCGGCGGCTCAACTCGATCGCCTTCAACCTCACCGCAGTCGACACACGGCCGGAGCACGGGCCTCTGGAGATCGCGCCCGGGACGCAATGGGACTGGTTCGACGGCTGCGCCAAGGGCATGTTCCCACCGGCCGACCTGTGGCCGCGCTACATCGCGCGCGCGGTGCGGAAGCTGCCCCGGCGCGGCGACATGTCCGCCCGCTCGGCGCTGACTATTCATCGCGGCACCGCCAACCGATCGGGCGAGGCGCGCCCCGTGCTCGTGGTCGGCGTCGACGCGCCCGACGCGACCAATGCCGCGCATCACGACCTCCAGGTGACCCGAGCATATGCCGAAACTCTACAGCCGCGCGTGATCGAGCATCTGACCTGCCGGACGGTCGACGCGCTTGAGCCGGTGATCCAGCATCATGTCATCGAGGGGCTTCTCACGCCGGCTTACTGACCCGGATTGACGCCGCGCCTCCGGTCCGACAACAGGGGGGCGAATAAATAAGATAAAAGAGGAATGCCTTGGCCAGCCTCGAACTTCACGACATCCGCAAGGCCTATGGCGACACGCTCGTCCTCGACGGGGTGTCGCTCACCATGGAGCCGTGCGAGTTCGTCGCCTTCCTTGGCCCGTCGGGCAGCGGCAAATCGACTTTGCTGCGGATCATCGCCGGCCTCGAGACTCCCGACAGCGGCGAAATCCTGCTGGAAGGGCGGCGGATCGACCAGCTCGCGCCGGGCGAACGCGATGTGGCGATGGTGTTCCAGCACTATGCGCTCTACCCGCATATGTCGGTTCGCGAGAACATGTCGTTCGGCCTGCGCAACGCCCGTGTGGCGAAGGACGAGATCGCAGCCCGCGTCGCGCAGGCGGCGCGCGTGCTCGAAATCGAGGAGCAGTTGGACAAGAAGCCGGGCCAGCTTTCCGGCGGCCAGCGCCAGCGGGTTGCGATCGGCCGGGCGATCGTCAAGCAGCCGAAACTGTTTCTGCTCGACGAGCCCCTCTCCAACCTCGATGCCGCGCTGCGCCTGCGCACGAGGGTCGAGATCGCCCAGCTACGCCAGCGCGTCGACGCAGCCTTGATCATGGTCACCCACGACCAGGCCGAAGCGATGACGCTCGCCGACCGCATCGTCGTTATGAACGACCGCCGCATCCAGCAGGTCGGTCCGCCGATGGAAATCTACGCCCGGCCCGCCAATAGCTTCGTCGCACGCTTCGTCGGTTCGCCGGCGATGACATTGGCGTCGGCGGTCCTGATCCCAAGCGACGGCGGCTTCGCCCGCGTCCGGCTTGGCGATGGCGCGGAGGTGGAGACGCGCGTCACTGAGGACGGCCTTCCGGCCGACGCGCCGCTTCACCTCGGCCTGAGGCCGGAGAACGTCGCGGTCACGGCGCCGGACGCCGGCACCACAAAAGCCAAGGTGGAGCTGGTCGAGCGGCTCGGCGACCGCACGCTCATTTACGCCCGGCTCGCCGACGGCCTCGAAGTGACCGCACAGGATGAAGGCGACAGTCGCGTCCGGCTCGGCGACGAGATCGGCCTCAGGATCGACGGCGCTGCGGCGCACCTGTTCGGTCCCGACGGCAGCGGCCACCACGCCGAGCCTGCGGCGTGAGGACGGGAAGTCGCTGGCGCCGGTTCGAAGGCTTCGCCTTCGTCGGGCCGTTTCTCCTGCTCTACATCTTCATCCTTATCTATCCGCTGATCCTCGGCATCGGCATCAGCTTCAACCGAGCCGATTTGTTCGGCGCGCGGCAGTGGGTCGGGACCGAAAATTACGCGCGGCTGCTCGCCGATCCGGTCTTCCACCAATCGGTCGTCAACTCGCTCAAGTTGGTGCTGCTGATCGTCCCTGCGCTGACGATCATCACCCTCGCTCTGGCCCTCGCCCTGAACCGCCCGACAAAGACGGCGGCGGTGTTCCGCGGCATCTTCTTTTCTTCCTCGGTGCTGTCGGTAACCATCGTCACTCTGATCTGGCGCTTCGTCCTGACCCCGGACGCCGGCCTTATCGCCAAGGTGATGCAGGCGCTGGGCCGCGATCCGATCCCCTTCCTCAGCGATCCCAACCTCACCATACCCGCGCTCGCTATCACCACCATCTGGTGGTCCATCGGCCTACCGATGATGCTGTTCCTCGCCGGGCTCCAGCAAATTCCCGGCGACATCTATGAAGCAGCCTCGCTCGACAAAGCGAGCCGCTGGACCACCTTCCGGCGGATCACTTTGCCCTCGATCCGCCGCACCCTGATCCTGGTGGTGATGCTGCAGACCGCGGCGCAGCTGCAGCTGTTCGGCCAGGCGCAACTGCTGACCGCAGGCGGGCCCAGCGGCACCTCGCGGCCGATCGTTCTCTACATTTACGAGGTCGCCTTCGGCCGGTGGGAGCTCGGCTATGCGGCGGCGGCCGCGGAGCTGCTCTTCCTGATCGTCCTGGCGGTCACTCTCATCCAATACTGGACGGTCACCCGGCGGGAGCCAGAAAGATGAGCGCCGGCCCCCGCCGCGCCGGCCTTTCCACGCCCGCTTTGATCGGCGTTGTCTTCGGCGCCGCGATCATGGTCGCGCCGCTGATCTGGACCCTGCTGCTGTCCTTCAAGAGCAATGCCGATCTGATGCGCGACAGCGCCACCGCTTTCTCCGGGCCCTACACGCTGGAGAATTACGGAGCGATCCTGCAGGGCTCGCAGGTTTTCCGCTGGCTGCTCAACAGCGCGATCGTCTCGCTGGGCACCACGGCCGGCGTGCTCGTCCTCTGCTCGCTCGCTGGCTACGGCTTCGCCCGGCTGGACTTCCCGTTCCGCCGCACGCTCTTCGTCTTCGTGCTGCTCGGCCTCGCCATCCCCGAGCAGGCGGTGATCCTGCCGCGCCACCAATTGTTCGCCGAGCTGCATCTCCACAACTCCTATCCGGGCCTGATCCTGCCCGGGCTGGTGGCCCCCTTTGGGGTCTTTTTCATGACCCAATATTTCCGTGCCATCCCACGCGAGCTCGACGAGGCGGCTTTGCTCGACGGCGCCTCCCGGTTCAGATTGTTCTGGAAGGTGCTGCTGCCGCTGACGATTCCCGCCCAGGCGACGCTCGGCGTCTTCACCTTTCTGGGCTCGTGGAACGATTATTGGTGGCCGCTCATCTCAGCGACCCGAAGCGACCGCTTCACCCTCACCGTGGGCCTCGCCTCCAGCCAGATGAACTATGCGCAGACGAGCGGGCTCGGCTTCCTGATGGCGCAGGCGGTGTTCGCCTCCATCCCCATCCTGATCGTCTACATCGTCTTCCAGAAGCAGATCGTCCGCGCCATGGCCGGCGCCGCGATACGATGACGCGGCTTGCCTGGCTCCTCCTCGCCGCCTTGCTGGCGCTCGCTGGCTGCGGCGGCGGCGAGCAGAAGACCGAGATCGTCATCCAGCGTTTCTTCGGCGAATGCGGCGCAACCTACGGCCAGAGCACCGACGTCCGCGCGGCCGAGACCGAATGCGGCATCCTGACCACCTTGATCAACCGTTTCCAGGCCGAGAATCCGGACATCCGCGTCAGCGTCAACATTGTCGCCTGGCCCGGCTACCCCCAGCTCGCCGCCCAGATCGCTGCGGGCGATCCTCCCGACCTGGTGACCATGCACCAGTCGGTGATCTCCGACTATCAGGGGCGCGGGCTGCTCGAGCCGATGGATGGCCTGCTGCGCGAGGCCGGCATCGGTCCCGAGAGCTTTACCCCCGCCGGCCGCCTGGGCGTTACGAAGGCCGGCCGGATTTACGGCATGCCCTGGGACACGATCGGCCGGCTGTTCCACGTCAACACGCGGCTGATGGCGCAGGCCGGCCTGATGCGGGACGGCCGCCCCATCCTGCCGCGCTCGCCCGAGGAATTGCTCGACCAGGCCCGCCGCTTCCGCGCCGCGACGGGCAAGCCCTATCTGATCCAGGCGCACGTCAATGCGCCCGACACCCATGTCGCCCTCCTCTACACCTACCTTCTCGCGCAAGGCGCGGTGATCTTTCCGGACGACCGCCACATCCGCCTCAACACCCCGGAGGCGCGGCGCATCGTCGAGCTGTTCCGGCAAATCCAGGCGGAGGGGCTGACCACGCGCAATCAGGATTTCCCCGGGGCCACGGCGAGCTTCATCAACGGCGAAGGCGGGATTTTCCCGACCGGCACCTGGATGATCGGGCCTTACGACACGGAAGCCGCGACCCCCGGCCAGCCGCTCTACCAAGCTTATGCCGTCCAGCCCTTTCCGCATTTGTGGGGCCGCGACGCCGCCTTCGTCGATGGCCATGCCTGGGTGATGCCGCGCCGTGACCGGACTCCGGAGCAGCGGCACGCGCTGGCGCGCTTCCTGCGGTTCCTCGCCGCGCACAATTTCGATTGGACTCGCACCGGACAGCTACCGGCTTTCCAGGCGGTGCTGGCGATGCCCGAATTTCGCGCGCTGCCGCATCGCGCCGACATCGCCGCGATGGCGGCGACAGGCGCTCAGCTGCCTGATTATGTGCGGCGTCAGGGTGCAATCCAGGGCCTGATCGGCGAGGAGCTCGAAGCCGCGGTGACCGGCATCAAGCCGGTGGAGCAGGCTTTGGCCGATGCCGAACGGCGCGTAAACGAGCTCCTCTCCCAGATACTCTGAGCCAGTTTCCCGACCATATGGTCTGCCAAAAAATCGATTCCGTTCAGGCTGTTGTAAAGTTTTTGGGGATAACATGGATCAGTGTCTTTGCGGAGATTCCGCAAAACGCTATGAGGGCGTCGGGAATACCGGGGAGGGTATTTTTATGAGCAGGATGATCAAGGACTATGTCGAGATCGGCGACCATGCGTCGCTCGACAGCTTGATCGCGCAGCTGACCGAGGTTCGGGACCGCTTGCCGGCTTCGGCCGGCGCCGAGATCAGGATGCGCGGCGACGACACTTTCGGCCGGCACCTATGCGTTGGCTTCATGCGCCCGCTGACCGACGAGGAAGCGGCCTGCGAAGGCCGCTATGCCCAGGCGGGCAAGCCACGGCTGAAGAAAGCGGCGTAACCGGGTCAGGAGTCCCCGGCGCGCGGCAACGGCACGATCGGGACGATGAGGCAATGGCTGGACGCAGGCAATAACTCGCGCCAGTCGGCGATCAGCTTCTTATAGGCCAGCCCGACCGGGCGGATGTTGCGGTCGAGATCATAGAGGCCGACAGCGTGGACGCGATCATTGCGTTCTCTCAGCGCGGTATCCCAGTCCACCTGATCGGTCAGCGAATACCAGGTGAAGCCGACCGTCGGGATGCCGACATTGCGGATCCGAAGCACGTTGGCCCATTCCTTCCAGAGCCACTGCACCGCCTCCTGACCCGTCGGGCCCTCCTTCATGTTGGTTTCGGTGTGCATGATCGGCAGGCCGTAACGCTCGTAATATTGCCGGGTGATCTCGGAATAGCCGAACACCTCGCCCGATGCCTCGCTATGGCCATCGGCGAACACGCGATGCTCGTTGGTAATGTAATAATCGTTGCCCAGGATGCAGTGCTGCTTGAGGCGGTGGGTAAGGAACCAGTTATACTCCTCCCGGCTCATCCCGTTCTCGAGCAGATATTCATACATGTCGCTGTTGACGCGATTGCCGTAATTGAGATCGAGCGAGAGGAAGCGCCAGCGGTTCCTGAGCTCGGCCTCGTGGATGGCTGCCGGGCTGTCGGCATGGAAATATTCGGAAGACTCGCTCTGGATGAAGATCGCATCGGGGCGGCGCTTCAGGATCTCGATCATCGCCATGACGTTCGCCTTGACGAGATGCTTGAGCGCGGTGACGAACGCGCGGTCGCTCTTCAGCTGCTCGTTCCACCAGCCGTACATGGCCGAGAAGACCGCGCACACGAACATCTCGTTGACGGGCGTGTAGAGCTGCACCCAGGGATAGCGCTCGGCAAAAGCGCCGGCATAAAGCGCGAAGAGCTGCGGAAAGTCCGGGTTCTGGAAGTCGCCGATCCAGTCGGGCACGCCGAAATGGCAGAGATCGACGATCGGGACGATGCCGCGACGCCGCAGATCCTCCAACGTGAGATCGGCGAACGCCCAGTCATGCCGGCCCGGGCCGAGATAGGTGGTGTGGAGCGGAGGACCGTAGCGCAGATAGTGGAGACCGAGCTCCTCGACGCGGTCGAAGTCGAGCCGCCAATGCTTGTAATGACCGCAGGACTCCATCTGATCGACGCGCGTGCGGCCGTTGTCGATGGTCGGGATGCTGTTCTCGATCCCGGTCGCGAATATAAAATTGGCGATGACTGTTCTCCTAAGTCCGGTCAGCCGGCGAACAGCGGCTCGGCGACCCCCGCAACCCCGGGCGAGGTCATGAACAGTCCACCGGCACACGGCTGCTCCGCCAGCTCCGCGCGCGTGAGGCCCCGGCTCGCCGAGGTGATGAACAGGCGATCGAGTTCGTGTCCTCCAAAGGCGCAACTGGTGGGGCGCTGCACGGGCACGGGAAGGTCCAGCAGACGCTCGCCGGACGGTGACAGGCGGCGCACGCACCAGCCGTCCCAGAAAGCGATCCACAGGCAATCTTCTGCATCGACAGTCATGCCGTCGGGATAGCCCTCCGCCGGCCCGAACTCGGCGAAGATCCGGCGATTGGCGGCGCTGCCGTCATCGGCGAGGTCGAAGGCGTAGATGCGCTGCAGCGCTGAATCGCTGTGATACATAGTGTGGCCGTCGAGGCTGAAGGCCGGGCCGTTGGTGACCCGGTACCCGCCGTCGACCGGGGTCCATTTCAGATCTGCATCGAGCCGGTAAAGCGAGCCCGTCGCCTCGCGCTCGAAGCGATCCATCGTCCCCGCCCAGAAGCGGCCCTCGCGGTCGACCTTGCCGTCGTTGAAGCGGTTTGTTTCCAGCGCAGGCTCCGGATCGCCGAGATGTTGGATCCCGCCTGTTTCAAGATCGATCGCGAGGAAACCGTCATAGCCGGCACCAATAAAGCCGCCCGAGGCCCTGGGCGCGAGCGAGCAAAGATGGCCGGCAAGCTCGGTCTCGCGTAGCCCCTCCGCCTCGGACCAGCGGAACAGCCGCTTTTCGGGAATGTCGACCCAATAGAGGGCCTGCTCGCGCGCAACCCAGACCGGGCCTTCGCCGAGGACGGCGCGGACGTCGGCGACACATTCCATGTCAGGCCGTCCGCTCGGCATCCGCGATCAGGGTCATAACGTCCGCGATGAGCGCGATCATGCCGGCCTTGGCGCCCTCCGCGTCGCGCTCCCGTATCGCGCTCAGCACGGCATGATGCTGGGGCAGGCTGGCGGTGCGGCCCTTGAACCGGTTGGTGAAGCGGATCGACGACCTCAGCGCCGTCGTCACCACGTCGCGGAACTGCCTGTAGAAAGGATTGGCCGAAGCATGGAGGATGGCGATGTGAAAGGCGATGTCGGCCTCGAGCGGATCGTCGTCGCCCGCTTCGGCGATCTCCATCCGCTCATAGCCGGCGGCGATGGCGGCGATGCCGGCCTCGTCCGCCGCCCGCGCCGCGAGGGCCGCGGCGGCCGGCTCGATCGCGATCCGAAGCTCGGTGAACTCGCGCAGCAGCTCCAGCGAGAATTTCCGCTCCAGCAGCCAGCTCAGCACGTCGGCGTCGAACAGGTTCCAGTAGGACGAGGGTTGGACCGTCGTCCCCTTGCGCGGCCGCGCCGTCAGCAGCCCCTTGGCGGTCAGCATCTTGACCGCCTCGCGCGTCACCGAACGGCTCACCGCATGCTGCTTGGCAAGCTCCGCTTCGGTCGGGAACGGGCTCTTCTCGTAGCGGCCGGTGACGATCGCCCGGCCGAGCGCATCGAGCAAGCCGTAGGTCAGGTTGCGGCCCGCAGGGCCGGCCGCGTGCAGGCTCGCCTGGTCAGTCGCCACTCGCTCCCCTCCTCATCGCCCTTGTTCCACCGCCGGGCACATCGGATCAATCACAAAACGGCTCGACGAGCTCGCGATGCCCCACGAGGAAGGCGTCGGCGACGATCCGCAGCGGCTCGCTGTCCACCTCGCTCGCCTTGTCGGCGACCAAAGCCGCGAAGCGGTCGTAGATCGAGGGGTATTCACCGCGCTCGGCGAGCGTCTGCTCGACACCGTCGATCAGCAGCCGCGCCCCGCCGTCGCGCAGCTCCACCACGCCGCCGCTTTTGGTCTCGACCAGGATCGTCCATTGCTCGCCGTCGGTGGAACGGAAGTCCATGTCGGCCCGGAAATCACCGCCGGCGAAAACGAGGCTGGCGGCGATCGGCGCCTGCTTATTGACGGGAACGAGCAGGCGCGACTCGCGTACGAACAAAGGCACGGGCAGAATGCGCGTCGCGATCGACAAAGCATTGATGCCCGGATCGAACACGCCGAAGCCGCCGGCTTCCCAGATCCAATCCTGGCCCGGATGCCATTTGCGGACATCCTCGCGCCAGGAGATGTCGAGCGTCGCGATGTCGGCGCCGGCGAGCGCTTGCGCCGCGTTGGGCACCGCGGCCGCGTGCTGCGAGTGCCAGGCGGCATAAAGGGTGCGACGGCGCTGCTCGGCCAAGGCGCGGAGGTGCGCGACCTCGCCCAGCGTCGCGGCCGGCGGCTTTTCGAGCAGGACGTGGAGACCGGCGTCGAGCGCGTCGCGGGCGATGGCGTGGCGCGCGATGGGTGGCGTGCATAGGGCCACCGCGTCGAGCTTGCCCGACATGCCCCCGAACAGCGCATCCGGAGTGGCGAACCAGGGCACGCCGATACCCGGATCGCCGCTCCGGCTCGCCACCGCGGCCAGCGCGAAGCGCGGATCGGCGGCGATGGCGGGCACGTGCTGGTCGCGCGCGATCTTGCCAAAGCCGATGATGGCGATGCGGATCGGCATGGATCAGCCCTCGATGGCCAAAGCGGCGACGAAGGCGCGCGCCTGCGCCTCCACCGTATCGGCGCTCTGGCCGGGCCGGTAGAGTGCTCCGCCAAGCCCGAAACCGTCGGCGCCGGCGGCGCGATAAGCGGCCATCCTTTCGGGCGTGATGCCGCCCACCACCACCAGGGGAACCGAGGCCGGGATGACGGCCCGCTGCGCTTTCACAACCGCGGGCGGCGCCGCTTCGGCCGGGAAGAGCTTGAGCAAGTGTGCGCCGGTGGCGAGCGCGGCGAAGGCCTCGCTCGGCGTGAAGAAACCCGGCGCGGCGACCAGTCCCGCCTGCACCGTTGCAGTTACCACTGCGGCGCTGAAGCCGGGCGAGACGATGATCCGGCCGCCCGCCTCCGCGACAGCAGCGACGTCGGCCGCGCGAAGCACCGTGCCGGCGCCAATCAGCGCCTGTCCTTCGAACCGCCTGGCGAGGCGCTCGATGCTCTCCAGTGGCCTCGGCGAATTGAGCGGGACCTCGATGATACGGATGCCGGCCGCGAGCAGCGCCTCGCCGATGGCTTCCGCCTCCTCCGGCTCGACGCCGCGAAGGATTGCGATCAGCGGGCAGGTGCCGAAATAACCGCGGAAGGCGGGCAGCGTCTCCATCAGAGCATCTCCGTCAGCAGCCTGATCCCGGCGAGGAAAGCAGCGGTGCCGTCGACCTCGACCGTTTTGTGCCCCGCTGCGGCGAGGGCGGCGGCATAGAGCGCGCAAAGCTCCGGCGCGCCGACCAGCGCGATCCGCCCCTCCCGGTGCAGGCCGACGCCCGCGCGCACGTCGCTGCCGATCAACAAGCCGCTCGCATAGGAGGCCCCCCCGCCTTCGCTCTCGCCGAGCAGGTGGCGCGCCCTAATGCGAAACAGGCCGGCGAGCAGCTCTTCGCCTGCAAGCGCCGCGGCGACGCCTTCGCGGAAGCCCGCGTCGGCCCGCGCGTCCTCCTGAAGCTCATCGGCAAGGATGCTGTACCCCTTCAACAGCCCAAAGAGCTCTCCGGTCATCATCGTCCGGAAGGAAACGATTCTCCCCGCCGCCAGCTCGACCCACTTGGCGTGGGTGCCCGGGTGACAGACCAGCGCATCGGGGGGCACCAGGCCGGCGGCGGCGGCGCCCAACACCTGTACCTCCTCGCCGCGCATCACGTCGGCGCCCGCGGCTCCAGCCTGGCTCACGCCGGGCACGATGCCGACCCGGCCGGGCTCGATCCACAGGATCGACCGGACCACGTCCGCTGCGCCGGCCGGGCAAGCGACATATGGCACGTCGCGCCACCCCCGGTTCGAGCCGACCATGCCCGCGAGCAGTATCGGCCGATCGCCCAGCCGCCGCCGGATCTCCGTCACTTCGGCCTCAAACCCGCCTTCAGCGACCGCGAGAATACCGAGCGCGTCCTCGAAACTGTCGGCGAGTCGGCCACCGGCATCCACCGCATAAGCGCGCCGGTTGGTCGTTCCCCAGTCGACCGCGATATAACCGTCGCGCCAATCCATGATCGCCATCCCTTGCCGCCTCTATTCGATCTGAAGCGGACGCGTCTCTTGCTTCCCGACGGCCATTAGCCTTGCCCGCCGCATTTTATAATATAAATGTACAAGCCCGACGCGGCCCCGTTCAAGGTCTAAAGCTCAATATGAAGATTGCACGCATCGAGACCTTTCACGTTCCGCCGCGCTGGCTTTTCGTGCGCGTCGAATCGGCGGACGGCAGCTTCGGCTGGGGCGAGGCAAGCCTGGAGGGTCACGCCGAAGCTGTCGACGGCGCCTTCGAGGCGTTTCGCGACCGCTTCGTCGGCACGGATCCGCGATGCATCGAGGACATCTGGCAGGTCGCCTATCGGGGCGGCTTCTATCGCGGCGGGCCGGTGCTGATGTCGGCGCTTGCCGGGCTCGATCAGGCGCTTTGGGATCTGAAGGGGCGCCATTACGGTTTGCCGGCCTGGGAGATGCTCGGCGGCAAGGTTCGCAACAAGATCCGCGCTTATGCGTGGATCGGCGGCGACCGGCCAGACGACATCGCCGGGGCGGCGAAGGCGCGTAAGGCCCAGGGCTTCTCGGCCGTCAAGATGAATGCGACCGCCGAGATCGACTATCTCGTCGCGCCCAAGCTCCAGGAGGTCGTGGACAGGGTGCGGGCGGCCCAGGCCGAGGGCATGGACGTTGGGGTCGACTTTCACGGCCGCGTCCATCGGCCCATGGCAAAGCAGCTGGCAAAGCTGCTCGAGCCCCTCGGCCTGCTGTTCATCGAGGAGCCGATCCTCTCTGAGAATCCCGAAGCCCTGGTCCAGCTCGCCAGCCTCGTCAGCACGCCGATCGCGGTCGGCGAACGGCTCTATTCACGGTGGGACTTCAAACCCTTCCTCGCCAGCGGCGCCGTCGACATCATCCAGCCCGATCTCAGCCATGCCGGCGGCCTCACCGAATGCCGCAAGATCGCCGCGATGGCGGAAAGCTACGACGTCGCCGTGGCGCCGCACTGCCCGCTTGGGCCGCTGGCGCTCGGCGCCTGCCTCCAGCTGGCGGCCTGCAGCTCCAATGTGATCATCCAGGAAATGTCGCTCGGCATTCACTACAACGAGGGCGGCCACGATTTGCTGAACTTCTGCTCTAACCCCGACGTGCTGACCCCGGTCGACGGCCATCTGGCGATCCCGCCCGGCCCGGGCCTCGGCGTCGACATAGACGAGGCGGCGGTACGCGAGGCCGCCAAGGAGCCCCACCGCTGGCGCAACCCGATCTGGCGCCACGCCGACGGCGGCTTCGCGGAGTGGTGAGGGGCGGCTCCAAGATCGCCGCCCGCGCGTTGACTGCTTACCGCCTGCGCGTGCGCGCCGGCAGGCCATCGCCAAACACCAGCGACTGAGTGCTGCGGCGGTCGCCACCGACGATGAATCTCGACGCCTGTCCAGCATATTGCCGAAGCGGGTATCGACACCGATCCGAAGCGACCCCACGAGATTGAGGCGCGGCCCGAACAGCGTCGCGCTGCTCCGCGCTCGGCCGGGCGGAAGTTGCTAGCCGGTCGCCAAGCGGGAGCCGCTCAAGATGCTCGTCGGGTCAGTATGTCGCACCCAACATGAACACAGCGCCGACGGAGCCGGACGCTCCAAAGGGCGTCGGTGTCGCAGACAGCGCCCGTGACAAAGGCCGCCGCACCCTAAGCGGGATAACCTTGGGTCGCCCAAAGATCGGACGTCGAACAAGCGGTCGCTCTTGAATCCGCGCAGGGCTGTTGTCGTAGACGCAACTCGGTTGTCACGTCATAATGATGTTGGTGTCACGCCTTGTTCAGATCGATGCGATTTTCCGACTCTTGGCTGTCGGGCAGCTGCTCCTCATCGCACTCGTTGTTGCGCGCGGGGGTGCCCCCATCCGGCTCCGGACCCTGACGATCCTGTTGTTGATGGGCATCGCGAGTTATCTGGTGGCTGCCTCGTCTGACGGAGCCCTAAATCACGGGCCATTGTGGCTCCTGGTCGAGCTTGGAGCGCAATCGGCACCCTTGTTCCTCTGGCTGTTCGCTCACACCATATTCGAGCGGCGGCTGCCTTCAGGGATGACGTTGATGGCCATCGCCGTCACCCTTGGGTGTTGGCTGATTCTTGCGTCGCCGACCAGGAATGGTTGGTCGTCGGGCGCCGCCACGATCCAACAGCTTCTGGCCTTCATTCTGTCCTGCCACGCAATCTTCATCGGGGTTCGCGATTGGAGCGACGATCTAAGCGAGAGGCGCCGCCGATTCCGTGCCGGATTCGTGCTGATCGTCGGGATTGAGGCGATTGCCGTGATCGCCACAAACTTGATCACCGGCTTGAACCAGACCTCCCCCGACATCATCCTGCTCGTGCAATCGGGCACCACCTTGCTGGCGGTGTTCGCGTTCGGCTCCACCTTGCTTTCGAGCGACACCGAACTGCGCACCGAGCCGAGCGTCGAACCCGCGCCCCGATCCGCCCTCTCCCCTGCAGAGCATGTGCTGAAACAGGAGCTGGAGGACGCATTGGCTGGAGGCGTGTATCAGACCGCCGGGCTGTCGATCGGTAGTCTTGCGGCCCGACTCAAGGTTCCGGAACATCGTCTTCGTGCATTGATCAATCAGCGCCTCGGGTATCGCAACTTTTCCGCCTTCCTCAACACCTACCGAGTGGCGGATGCCAAGGAACGGCTGGCGGATAGGGGCCGGGTCGATCTGCCTGTTCTCACGATCGCCATGGACCTCGGCTACGGCTCGCTCGCACCATTCAACCGCGCCTTTCGCGAGGCAACAGGCCAGACCCCGACGGAATTTCGACGCATGGCCATCATTCCTTCCGAAGAAATCTGATCCGTTTCGAAATCGGCGCTATTTTTTTGTCCGCGGCGAGAGGCGCCGCGCCGACCCTGCAATGATCACCATCAACGATGATGGAGGTCGAGATATGATAGATACCAACGTGGCGGACGTCGGATCGACAATGCCTGGCGTGGAGAGCACCAGCGGCAAGAAGTCGCTCGGCGCGAATCCGGTCGCCCGCATTGCACTTCGGCTTGGGGCGATTCTCGGACTTTGCGCAATAGGTGCCATTGGCCTTTTTGCGGTTATCGGCTTGTGGAGCGGGGCGGCGTCGGCGACTTCGCCGATCGACGGCCTGTGGCTGACCAGCGATCGCAACGCCGTGGTCCGCGTCGGGTCGTGCGGGCCGCGGATTTGCGGCTGGATCGTCCGGGTGTCCGGCCGCGGGTCCAACGCGGCGGCTCGCGACAGCAACAACCCGAATACCGGACTGCGCACCCGGACAATCGTCGGGATGCCAGTGCTGACTGGATTCTCGGCGGACGGGAACCAATTCTCCGGGGGCCAAGTCTACGACCCGACCTCGGGCCGTTCCTACCGGACGACATTGAGCCTCAACAGCGATGGCTCGCTTAATGTTACCGGCTGCGTACTCGTCTTCTGCCAGACAAAGCGGTGGACCCGAATGCGCTAGAGGGCTCCCTAGGCGAGCGCGCCCGAGAGCTCTGCTTTTCCCGCACCTTGCCGATGGCAGAGTCGATCTACCTGTGCTCACCCTTGCGATGGACTTGATTACCTCTGGCACCATCAACCGTGCCTTTCGGGGCGGCAGGCTTGCCCCAGACCGAATTTTCGACACGTGGCCGTCATTCCTTCCGAAGAAATCTGATCGGTTTCGAAATCAGCGCTATTTTTTCGTCCGCGACGAGAGAAGTGAGGGCGACCCTGCCATGATTCTTCACCAACGAGGATGGAGGTCGGGATATGATGCGGGCGAAACTGGTGAACATCGGATGGGAAATGTTTCGCGCGGAGGCCGTTCGTTACGTCCTGGCAGCCGGCGCGTTGGCCCTTGCGCTCTGGATCTGGCGCAGGTGGGCCGAACCGAGGCGAATCCAGAACCGTCGTGCCATGGCGGCCGATCGCCGGCGGGAGATGGGCTACTCGCTACCGACGATCTGCATTTTCGGGCTGACAGGAGTCCTTCTCGTCTGCCTGGAAGGAGCTGGCCTGATCCGCGTCGACACCGTGCCGCCCTCCTTATGGCAGGGGCTGTTGCAGCTCGCCCTGATCATCGTGTTGCACGATGCCTATTTCTACTGGATGCATCGAGCCCTGCACCTTCGCATGCTGTTCCGTCGCGCGCATGCGGTTCATCACAAGTCGAGAACGCCCACACCGTGGGCGGCCTATAGCTTCTCGCCAGCCGAGGCCGTCCTCGAGGCGCTCTACCTTCCGCTGTTCCTGTTGCTGATAACGACGAGCCTGCCCGTCCTCCTGTTCTTCCTTGTCCACCAGATTGTACGAAACGTGCTGGGTCATTGCGGCCATGAGCTGATGCCTCCGCGATTTTCCCGCCACTGGGCGACGCGCTGGCACACCACCACCACCTATCACGATCTCCACCACAGCGAAGGGCGTTACAATTTTGGCCTGTATTTCACGTGGTGGGACCGGCTGCTGGGGACGGAGCATCCAGCCTATCACGCGCGCTTCGAAGCCGCTGCGAAACCCTGGCGCGGGTCATGAGGATGGGGTCGAAATGAGTCTCCTCATCGTTGTGGCGACCATCATCGCCGCGGCCGGCTTCGGGGTTCACGCTATCAGACGCTGGCGCGGGGAGGGGCGTCCGGTCGCGGCCGGGCTTGGAGTCCTATGGAGCGCGCGCTCCGTTCTGGACCTAGGTGCCGGACTCCTGATTTCGGGAATCGTCATGGCCGCGGTCTTCTGGACCGAGCACGCGGTTGGCGCGATTCAGATCATGCCCTCCGGCGCCGGCGCCGCTCCGATCGGCGCGCTCGCACGCCTGTCCGTTATAGCCTTCGAAGAAGAGTTCATCATGCGGAGCCTGCTTCTCTCAGGCCTCATTCTGGCGTTGCGGGGGAGGGCCGCCCTGGCCATCGGCATCAGCGCGGCTCTGTTCGGCATGTCCCATTTAAGCAATCCGCACGCCTCTTCGCTTGCGATATTAGGAAACACGTTAGGCGGCATTGTTTACGGCGTCGCGTTCGTTCGAAGCGGCGGGATATGGCTACCGCTGGGCCTCCATCTCAGCTGGAACTTTGTGCAGGGGCCAATTCTCGGCTTTACCGTTAGCGGCATGGACCAAGGTGGATTTCAGACGATCACAACAACTGGTCCGGATTGGCTTACCGGGGGTGCCTACGGACCTGAGGCTGGAGTGGTTGGAATTGCATCCAGGTTCCTGGTCATCACTTCAGTGCTGGTCTGGCTCCGGGTCAACAGAGGCGCTCGTAGCGCCGAATTACATCAATCGTTGGATGTCCGCTCGGATTGCGCCGATGGCTCGCCATAGGCCGCGGTTGCTCAACCTCAAGCTGGCGCAGGCTTGGGCCTTCCCGCTCGGCTCGTCATCTGCCGGCGCCGGCCCCGCCGGGCAATCACCGCCAGCGCTCCATCGGCTTCTTGCAATTAAACGCAGCCGCTGCTCCGTCGGGACGCCGAGGCGACGAGCGCCCGCCCACCGACTAACCTATCTTATAAATCTTATAAATCGCTTGTCAGGCGCCTTGCCCCCCTCTTATAAACCGGCGCCAGAGCCGCTCCAGCGGCCGGCGGCCAAGGGCCGAAGGAGGGCAAATCTTATGCGCTTGAACATCACGGTCCGCTGCTCGGCATCGCTCGCAGCGCTAGCGCTGTCTATTTCCCCGGTCTGGGCCCAGACCGGAGCGGGGCAGCCGGCCGAGACCGCCTCCAACGAGGCCGCGGCCGCGCAGGCGAATGACACGGCGACGCCCGCGGTGGAGGACGAGCAGGACGTCGTCGTCACCGGCCTGCGGCGCAGCCTCCAGTCGGCGCAGAACCTCAAGCGCGATTCCGAACAGATTATCGACGCCATCGTCGCCGAGGATATCGGCAAGCTGCCGGACGTGGCGGTGTCCGATACCGCCGCGCGCATTCCGGGCATCCAGGTCCAGCGCGAGCGCGGCGAGGCGGGCAGCGTGCTTCTTCGCGGCCTCGACCGGGCCTACTACACGACGACGTACAATGGCCGGGAGATATTCACCGCCGAAACGCGCTCCGTCGCGCTCCAGGATTTTCCGGCGGGGGGGATCAGCGCCATCGAGGCGTTCAAGACGTCCGCCGCCAACCTCGTCGAGCCCGGCCTTTCCGGTCTTATCAACGTGCGCTCGCGGCGGCCCTTCGACTTTTCGGGCTTTGAGGTGGCGGGTTCGGTGTGGGCCAATTACCCGAACCAGTCCGAAGACGTCTCCCCCAACGCCCAGCTGTTGATCAGCGACCGCTGGGATGTGGGCGGCGGTGAGATCGGCGCGCTCATCAATTTCTCCTATACCCGTTTCCACTATCAGGATTCGATCCGCCGCCACGGCTTCTTCATTGCGGACCTCGCGGGCGGCCGTTCGCCGGACTGGCCCGAAATCCATTACAACCAGGCCGAACGCTGGCGGCCGTCGATCAACGGTGCCCTGCAGTGGCGCCCGTCCCCAGACTTGGAATTCTACGTGGAGGGCCTCTGGCAAGGCTATCGCGAGAACGTCACCGACAATATGTGGGCGCAGCCGCTGTGGGGCGGCGCCAGCTATGAGAATATCGTCCGCGACGGCCCCAACATCATCAGCGGCACCGTGAACCGTCCTACGGCCTGTTGCTCATCCACCGAGACCTGGGGCTTCCAGGGCGCGACCAAGCGCGACACCAATACCTACCAGTTCGCCGTGGGCGGTCGCTGGGATGCCGGCCGGCTTGTCGTCAGCGCCGACATCGCGCGCACCAGCAGCGAATTCAATCTCAGGACCGAGAGCGTCGATTACGAGCTCAACACCAACAATTTTTCGGTCGACTGGTTCACCGGGACTCCGAGCGGGCCGGGGCCGACCTTCCAGGTGCGCGGCATCGATCCGTCGAACCCGGCGATCTACAATTATCGCGGGTTCTTCGAGGATTATGCTACCGCCAGGGGCGACGATTGGCAGGCGCGGCTCGATTTTGAATATGAGACCGGCCTCAGCTTGATTCCGAAGGTCCAGGCGGGCGTCCGCTTCGTAGACCGGGACGCGTCCAATACGGGCGGCTCCTTCTACTGGAACCAGCGCGGCCGCAACGTTCCGTTCAGCGCCGTGCCGCTCGATTACCAGTTGTTCCATCCCGCATTCAACGGGGACAATCACCGGCCGGCCCCGCTCACTTGGCTGGCGCCGACGTTCCGCAGCGTGTGGGATAACCTGCCCGAGCTCAGACAATTCAATATCGGGCTGAGCGGGAACGGCTCTGTCGACGGGCCGCCGCTGGATCCGGCCAGGACGTATAACATCAATGAGCGATCCTATGCCGGCTATGCCCAGGTGAACTATGCGTTCGAACTGGGCGGCGAAGTGACGATGGACGGTGCGATCGGCGTTCGCGTGGTGCAGACCAAGGAAGATATTACCGGAACCCTGCAGGGTTTGCCTGGCGGACCGACCCCGGTGGATTACCAGAACGAATATACCGACTTCCTGCCCAACGCGAATATGCGAATCCGCTTCTCGCCCGAATGGCAGCTGCGTCTCGCGGCCACGGAGACCCGGACCCGCCCGGCCTTCGACCAGCTCAATCCCGCCTTCAGGCTGGATTCGCCTCCCGGATGCAGCCCGGCGCTGCCGAGCTGCTTCCGCCGGGGCAATGGCGGCAATCCGTTCCTCAGGCCGCTGGATTCCCGAAACTACGACGCGAGCCTCGAATATTATTTCTCGCGCAACGGATTTGCGTCCGTGGCCGCCTTTCGCAGGGACATGAGAGGCTTCATCGCCACAGGCGAGTTCCAGTTGCCGGACCTGGATCCGCAGGGATTGCGCGTGTTGATCACCGGCCCGTTCAACACGAACCGGGCGAGGATCCAGGGCTTCGAAGCGCAGTTCACCACCTTCTTCGATTTCGAGGGCGTGCCCACCTGGCTGCGGCGGTTCGGCGTGCAGGCCAACGCTACCTACATCGATGCCACGGCGGACTTCCCGGTTCCGGGCCCGGCGGGCAATACGCGGCGGCTGCGGATCCCGGACGTGTCGAAATGGACCTACAATCTGGTCGGAATGTACGAAGGCGGCGGCCTCACCCTCCGTCTCGCCTACAACAACCGGACTGGCTTCCCCGAGGGAGGCCTCTCCAACCGGGGCGATTATACGCTGCAGGGCCGCGGCCACTCGGTGTCGAGGCTGGATTGGTCGAGCAGCTATGCGGTCAACGAGCATCTGACCCTGTTCTTCGACTGGACCAACATCCTCGGCAAGCCGTTCAGATCGGACATCGTACGCGTGAACTACAACACGGCTACGGGCCTGCAGACCGGAACTGAAATCTTCCCGATGGTCGTCCGGTTCGAGGAATCGGTGCTCACGGGCGGCGTCCGCTTCCGCTTCTGATCGCTCTGGAGGCCGCACGCGGAAGCGTCCGTGCCTCCAGTTTCGGCTATGAAACCGCCCTCGTTAACGCGATGACGCTGCCATGATGAACGATCATGAGATCCGGCAAATCGTCATCGTCGGCGGGGGCACGGCCGGGTGGATGGCCGCGGCGGCCTTTTCTTGCTTGCTCGAGAAGGGGGCCGTGGAGATCACGCTCGTCGAATCCGACGAGATCGGCACGGTGGGTGTCGGCGAAGCGACGATTCCGCCGCTCATCGCCTTCAACAACATGCTCGGCATCAACGAGGACGAGTTCCTGGCCGCGACCCAAGGGACGTTCAAGCTCGGCATAGAGTTCGTCGATTGGGGCGCACTCGGCGTGCGCTACTTCCACCCGTTCGGTCCGCACGGACAGGATTTCCGCGGCGTCCATTTCCACCAGCTCTATCTGCGCGAGGCCAAGCGCCGCGCGCTGCCCGACATCGCCGAATGGTCGATGAGCGCGGCCGCGGCCGCGCGGGGGCGGTTCGCGCGGCCCGCTCCCGACGCGGGCTTGCCGCTGTCGCAGCTTGCCTACGCATTCCACTTCGACGCCAGCCTCTATGCGCGCTTCCTTCGGACTTATGCGGAGCGGAACGGCGTGCGCCGGGTCGAAGGGAAGATCGTCGATGTCGCGCTTGATGGCCAGCGAGGGCATGTGGAGGCGGTGACGCTTGCGGACGGGAGCAAGGTTGCCGGCGAGCTATTTATCGACTGCTCGGGCTTCCGCGGCCTTCTCATCGAGGAAAAGCTCCGCACGGGCTATGACGATTGGAGCCGCTGGCTCCCTTGCGACCGCGCCGTGGCGGTGCCGAGCCGGCACGCCATGCCGCCCGACCCCTTCACTCGCTCCACGGCGCGCTCGGCTGGCTGGCAGTGGCGCATTCCCCTCCAGCACCGAATGGGAAATGGCATCGTCTATTCGAGCGCGCATTTGGGACGCGCCGAGGCCGAGGCGCTGCTTCTCGCCAATCTGGAGGCCGACGCGCTGGCGGAGCCGCGGCACCTGGCCTTTACCGCGGGCCGGCGGCGTCTGGCGTGGAACGCCAACGTCGTCTCGCTCGGCCTGTCGAGCGGCTTCGTCGAGCCGCTCGAATCGACCAGCATCCATCTGATCCAGAGCGGCATTGCCAAGCTGCTCGCCCTGTTCCCGGACCGGCGCTTCGATCCGGCCGAGCGGGACGAGTATAATCGGCAGATGCAGGACGTGTTCGAGGACGTCCGCGACTTCGTCATCCTCCACTACAAGGCCAATCGCCGCGAGGATTCGGATTTCTGGACCTATTGCCGAGACATGGACGTGCCGGACACCCTCGCTTCGAAGCTCGATCTCTGGCGCTCCAAAGGCCGGTTGTTCCGTGAAGGGCGGGAGCTGTTCGGGACGCCAAGCTGGGTGGCCGTGCTGCTTGGTCAGGGAATCGTCCCGGAGGAGCAGGAGCCGGCGGCGAATGCGCTGGACCCCGCCATGATCGCCGAGGCGCTCGACAAGATGCGTCTCAGCTACACCCGCATGGCCGAGGGCATGCCCACGCACAGCGACTTCGTGTCGCGGGCCTGTGCCGCAGGTTGACTCCGATCAGGGTGTAGGGGCCGGTCTCAGGCTTACGCCGATCTGCGGCTCGCCATCCTGCCAGAGCAACGGCGCGACATACATGTAGCGGCCGAGCTGGGTGCGGCGGCAGCCGCGGGTCGCCGCATGGGCGTGGAAGACGATGAACTGGCGCCCGCCCGCTTCGAACAGGGCCTGGTGTCCCGGACCGCTGAGGCAGCCGGCGCTGCGGTCGTTATAGCTGTGCAGGATAGGGTTGCGGGGCGAATCGACGCAGGGGCCCATCGGCCCCTCGCATCGCGCAAAGCCCATCGCATAAGGGGAGAGCCGCTGATGCTCCTCCCATCCAAAATGATTAGCGGAAAAGAAGAGGAAATAGCGGTCGCCATGCCGCGCCATGGTCGGCGATTCGATGACGTGCGCCTCCCACTCGGCGTCGTTGCGCAGGAGGGCCACCGGTTCCCCGACGAGGCTCAGCCCGTCGGCGGAGAGGCGCTGCCCGAAGAGGTCGGTCGGCCGGCCGATCGCGTTGCCGTCATTCTTGTAATAGAGGTAGAGCTGGCCGTCCGCGTCGCGGAAGGCGTGCGGATCGATCGTGCCGCCGGTTTCGCGCTGGCAGACCAAAGGCTCTGTCGCCTGGCTGACGAACGGCCCGCGCGGATCGCCGGCCTGCGCCACGCCGACGCATTGCTTACCGCTGCTCCGCTCCTTGGCGGTGAAATAGAGCAAATAGGCATTGCCGTTGCGGATGACTTCGGGCGCCCAGGTCCAGCCCTCCCGCGCCCAAGGCGGCAGATCCGGCATTGCGTCGTGCAGTCGCTCGCCGTCACGCACAGGCTGCCAGTCGACGAGATTGGTGGAGCGCGCCATCTGGACGTTCGCCCGACCGCCTTCTGCATTGGTGGCGTAGGCGAGGAACTCGCTGCCATGCGGCAGGATGAAGGGATCGGGGAAATTCTCCTGATAGACGGGCACGAACGGCGGCGGGTCGTCCGCCGCGGCCGCGGGCGGTGCGAGCAAAGCGAGCGGCAGGAGAAAGAGCTTGCTGAGGAAATTGCGCACGACGCCTCCGTTCAGGGCAGTCCTGGCCTGCCATTGCCCTCAGTGGCTATTATCATATAAATCCCGGAGCGAAAGAGGCGGGCCATGACGACGGATCGGGGCCGCGCGCCCTTCGGAATCTTGCCGAGCGGCGAAACGGTGGAGGCGATCACGCTCGCCGGCCGGGGCGCGGTCCAGGTCTGCATCCTCACCTACGGCGCAACGATCCAGTCGTTGCTCGCGCCCGACCGCCATGGCGTGCTTGCCGACGTCGCGCTCGGCCATGCGACGCTGCCGCCCTATCTCGATCAGCCGCAATATATGGGCTCGACGGTCGGCCGCGTCGCCAACCGGATCGCGGGCGGCCGCTTCACGCTGGACGGGCAGGACTATCGGGTGCCGGTCAATAACGGCCCCAATTCGCTGCACGGCGGCGCCGAGGGGTTCGACAAGCGCAACTGGGAGCTCGTGCACAGCGACGCGACGACCGCGGTGCTCCAGCTGGTGAGTCCCGACGGGGACCAAGGCTATCCGGGCATGCTCACCGTGACCACCACTTATTCGCTCAGCGGTGAGAACGAGCTGTCGGTCGAATATCTCGCCACCACCGACCAGACGACGATCGTCAACCTTTCCAACCATGCTTATTGGAACCTGGCCGGCGAAGGCGCCCCCCAGGGCGCCATGGAGCATCTGCTCACCATCCCCGCCGATCATTATCTGCCGACCGACGCCACGGCGATCCCGACCGGCGACTTGCGGCCCGTCCACGACACGCCCTTCGACTTCCGCCGCCCGCGGCGGATCGCCGATCACGTCCGCGACGCCGCCGACGAGCAGCTCCGTTTCGGCCGCGGCTACGACCACAATTGGGTCGTCGCCCGCGACGCCTCCCACGAACCGCGGCTGCTGGCGCGGGCCGAGGATCCGGCCTCGAGACGGGTGATGGAGGTGCTTTCGAACCAGCCCGGCATCCAATTCTATTCGGGCAACTTTCTTGATGCGACTAGCTCCGGCAAAGCCGGCCGCTTCTACCGGATGGGCGATGCGATCGTCCTCGAGCCGCAAATGTTTCCCGATACCCCCAACCGGCCGGCCTTCGGCTCGCTGCGGCTGGAGCCGGACCAGACCTATCGCAACGTCATAATCTGGCGCTTTTCGACGGCCAGCTAAGCGGAGGATTCGAGCTCGCGCAGGCTGCGCCCGCGTGTCTCGCGGCCGGCATAAGCCACCAGCGCAGCCGACGCCGCCATCGGCACGAGCAGCGCCAGCGCGGCCCCTCCCAAAGTGGGGATCATCCCGGCCAGCGCGAAGCCCTGAACGGCGACTCCGCCCACCTTGCTGCTGCCAGCGATGAGACCGGTGGCGCGGCCGCGCACGCCCAGCGGATAATTCTCCGCCGCATAAGGCAGCAGGACCGCGATCATCCCGTTGGTGCCGACGATCAGCATGGCGATGACCAGGACCAGGATCGCCGGCGTCGCGAGCGAGGCGGCGGGCAGCAGTGCCCCGAGCAGGCCGGCAAGGGTCAGAAGGATTGTGCCGATCAGCGTCCATTTGCTGCTCCACCGGCTGTAGAGCCAGGCTGCGATCATGATCGTCGGCAGGGCGATCAGGGCGGAACTAGCGATAATGCCGCTCGCCAGCTCGGCGCTATAGCCGCGCATCCGCAAGTCCGAAGGCAACCAGAGCAGCAGCCCGAAATTGACGAAGCTCCAGGCGAGGGCCGCGATGGTGAGGGCGACCGTGAGCCTGCCCTGCCGGCGAGGGGCACGGCCGCCCTCCTTTGAGGAGAGCGGCTCCGAACGCCGCACGATGCCATATTTGCGCTCCATCTCCGCGAGTTCCTCGTGCCGCCCGGTTTCGGCAAGGAAGCGCGGCGATTCCGGTATCCAGCGGGCCAGCGCGAGCAGGAGCAGGCCGGTCGGAAAACCCTGCAGCCAGAGCACGCGCCAGCCGAAGGTCGGCTCGAACGCGCTGGCGGCGGCGCTCGCCGCCAGATAACCACCGACAAGACCGGTGCCCCCGACAAGGACAAGCACCCAACTGCGATGACGCGGCGGCATCACCTCGGCGAGCAGGGTGTAGACGACAGGCAGCATGCCTCCGGCGGAGCAGCCCATCAGGAAGCACATGAGGAGATTCCATTGGAATGCGGGCATGGCCCCGCAGATCGAGGTGGAGACGAAAAGGATGGTGGAAAGCAGGATTGAGACCCGCCGACCGTAAATGTCCGCCAGCCAGCCCCAGACGATCGACCCGATGGCCGTCCCGGTAAGGGCCACGAACGGGAGCCAGGCAGCGGTCGCGCGCGGGATGCGATATTCGTCGCTGATCCCCGGAAGCACGAAGCCGAGCGTCGCGGGTTTCATCACGTCGATGACGAGGCCAAGAATGAGGACGGCGACCGCGGCCGCGTGCCACCGCCCCAGCGGCGTCGCGTCCGGCGCCTCGAACGCGGTCCCGGCTCCGGCGGAATGCCGGGCGCGCCGCTTGGGAAAGGCGCCGAAGCAGGCGGCCGGCACGCCCAGCGCGATCAGGGCCATGCCGACGAGCATCTCCCGATCGATCGGCATGCCCGCGATATGATTGCCCATTTCGTGGGCCGAAGCGAGCATCGGCAGATGGAGCAAAACGCCCGCCGCAATGGCGAGGCAGCCGCCCCAGAAAATCGGCCCCCGCTCTCCAACCATCTACGATCTCACCCTGGTCGGAGGCAGGACCAATCCTGTCCACGGCAACAGCCTCGCGCTCTATCCCGCCAATCGGCAAATGAACAGCGCGCCATCCTTACGTCGGACCACATCGCCGCGATCTGTGGGAATTTGTGAGGGAGCGGATCACGTGTCTTCGGCAAATAGCCTGTGACAGCAATGCCTTGGTGATTAACAAGCTGCGGACGGCGAACAGTATAATGGCGGAGAGGGAGGGATTCGAACCCTCGGAACGCTTACGCGCTCAACGGTTTTCGAGACCGCCCCGATCGACCACTCCGGCACCTCTCCGTAGGGGATATCCACGCCCGCTAAGCAAGCGGACCCGGTCGATGAGCCGCGCGCTCTAGCCCAAGGCCGCGTGCTTGCCAAGCATGTCCTGAGCGAAGCCGAAGGGCCATCCGTAGGACCCTCGCTTGCCGCCCGCCGCGCGACGCCCTACATAGAAGCCGTGACCCAGCCGGACAAATTTCCCATGGATCGGGGCACCGCCCCCAAGGCCCCGGCGATCGCCCATGCCCTTTTCTCGATCGGCGAGGTGGTCAAGCACCGCATGTTCGATTTCCGCGGCGTCATCTTCGACATCGACCCGGTCTTTGCCAATAGCGAGGAATGGTATCAGGCGATCCCCGAGGACATCCGCCCGGCCAAGGACCAGCCTTATTACCATTTGCTCGCCGAAAATGCCGAGTCGAGCTACGTCGCCTATGTCAGCCAGCAGAACCTGCTGCCCGACGAGGAAGGCGAGCCGGTCGACCATCCGGCCATCTCCGGCATGTTCGAGGATTTCGACAAGGGCCGCTACCGGCTCCGGCGCGAACGCCGGCACTAGCAGGATAGAGTCGCCGCCTCAGCGGCGCGGGCGGCGCGGCGGCGAGACGCTGATCGCGACGCCGCGAAGCACGGTCCGGGGATTGGCGCAGACCCGCTCGCCATTAGCGACCCGGAACCGCCCGCCCGCGGCCAGGCACGCGGCCCGGGCCTCGTCGCCGTCGCGATAATGGACCCGATAGCCGCCGGTGGCGGTCTCGACCCGCATGCCGGCGCCGGCGGGCAATCCGCCATGGCGGGCCGAAACCGGCGCGGCGGCGAGCGTGGCGGGCGCGGGGGGCGCGGCGATGCAGATCAGAAGTCCGGCGCAGTGCGTTGCGAAGCGCATGTCGACGTCCCTCCGGCGATGAACGCTCGAGACTATGCCGCGCCGCGGACGGAGTCGAGGCCGCTCGGTTGACATCCCCGCCCCCCCTCTGTAGCAGCCGCTCTTCCCGCGCGGGGTCCGCTTCGCGCGCCAAGCAATTTTGACTTATTGGATAGGCCCATGTTCGCAATCGTGCGCACGGGCGGCAAGCAATATCGCGTCGCCGCCGGAGACAAGATCGTCATCGAGAAGATCGCCGGAGAGGCTGGCGACACCGTCTCGCTCGACGACGTCCTGCTGGCCGGCGAGGGCGGCGACCTGAAATCGACCGACGGCCTGATCGTCTCGGCCGAGATCATCGCCCAGGCCAAGGCCGACAAGGTCACCGTCTTCAAGAAGAAGCGCCGCCACAATTACCGCCGCAAGCGCGGCCACCGCCAGCAGCTGACGATCCTCAAGATCCTCAGCATCGGCGGCAAGAAGGCCGAGACCAAGAAGGCCGCTCCGGCGACCGAGAAGGCGGCTCCCGCCGAGAAGGCGCCCGCCGCCGAGAAGGCGCCCGCCGCCGACAAGCCGGCCAAGGCCGCCGCCAAGCCCAAGGCCGAGGCGCCGCTGAAGGCCGCCGCGACCAAGAAGGCGCCCGACGCCAAGCCCGCGGCGCCGAAAAAGTCGACAAAGAAGCCCGCCGCTGGTAAGGGCGAGTAAAGAGATTCAAGGCTAGAGAAGAACCATGGCACATAAGAAAGCAGGCGGCTCGTCGCGTAACGGCCGCGATTCCCAGTCCAAGCGCCTCGGCGTGAAAAAGTTCGGCGGCGAGAGCGTCGCCGGCGGCAACATCATCGTGCGCCAGCGCGGCACCAAATATTATCCCGGCGCCAATGTCGGCATCGGCAAGGACCATACCCTGTTTGCGCTTACCGCCGGCACCGTCGCGTTTCGCGACGGCAAGCTGGGGCGCAAGTTCGTCTGCGTCGAAATGCCGATTACCAGCGCGGCGGAATAGGGACAGTCACAGAAGGGCTGTCCTGGGAAGGGCGGCCCAAGGTTCTCGAAGCAGGACCAATTGAGGGAGAGGGTCGCCCCTTCTCCCTTTTCTTTTGTCTCCCTCAGATCGACATGTCTCCGGTCCGTAACCCGCAAGGGCGAAGGGCCGGTGCAGCGTGAGAGGAAGACGGCGATGTTCGCGAGAACGGAAAGACTGACATTGCGTCCCGGCTGGCCCGAGGATGCGGCCGCATTGAGCCGCGCGATCGGCCAGGAGCAGGTCGTGCGGATGCTGGCGCAGGCGCCCTGGCCCTATGCGCTTGGCGATGCCGAGCGCTTCCTCGCGCGCCCGCGCGGGCTCACCGAAGTCTTCCTGCTCATCCTCGCCCACGAAGGCGGGACGCCGCGCATCGTCGGCGGCATCGGCATCCAGCCCGAGGCGGAAGGCGGCCACGAGCTCGGCTATTGGCTGACGCCCGGCGCCTGGGGCCGCGGCTATGCGACCGAGGCGGGCCGGGCGATGGTCGCCATCGCCCGCCACGCGCTCGGGTTGCCCCGTCTGGTCTCCGGGCATTTCATCGACAATCCGGCGTCGGGCCGGGTGCTCGGCAAATTGGGCTTCCGGCCCACGGGCCGCACCGTCCCGCGCTACAGCGCGAGCCGCGGCGAGGCGGTGCCGTGCCGGCTGTTCGCGCTCGAGCTGGCGGGCGAGGAGACCGCGGACGCGGAGCCGTGCTCGATGGCGGCCTGAGGTAAGATCCCTCTCCCCTGAAAGGAGAGGGTTTTACGCCGTAGCGCCCACGGGCAGCCGCGCCGCCTCATAGTCGCTGTCGATCTTGGCGATCAGCTTGCGGTCGTCATGGTTCCAGGGGTGGAAGCGGGGCAGGAAGAAAGCGAGCCAGGCGCCGAGGATCTTCCTGAGCATGCCGGGCCGCACCCAGGTGAACCACAGCATCCGGCTCCAGGCGCGCATGCCGGTGATGCCGTCCTGGCGGAGCAATTCCAGCGTGCCCTTGCTGCGGTCGACGACGAAGTTGCGGGTGACGAACAGCATCACCTTGGCCTTGATCTTCCAGCGCCGCCAGCGCGAGATGCCGCGGGTCGCGTGCAGCCAGGTGTCGTAGGCGACGCCCTTATGCTCGATCTCCTCGATCGCGTGCCAGCGCCAGAGCGCCGCGCTCTCGGGATCGGCCTTGTCGAGATGGCGCGGATTCTTGAGCAATTGATGGGCGAGGATGGCGGTGAAATGCTCGAGGCACATGGTCGCGGCGAGGTTGACGATCGGCGGCCGGTCCTTGGTGATCGACAGGCGCCATTCGACCCGCGCCTCGAGCCCGGACATGTCGTAGCCCGCCTCCAGAGCGCGCTTGTTGAACTGGACGTGCTCGCGGCTGTGCATCACCTCCTGCGTCACGAAGGCGCGGATCTCGGCCTCGAGCTTGGGCGGCGTGCCCTCGCGGAAGTTGCGGACGCTCTCGACGAAGAAGGCCTCGCCCTTGGGGAAGGTCGCCGACAGAGCATTGTAGAAAGCGGTCGCCACCGGGTCGCCGCCCATCCACCAGCGGTCCTGCTTGAGGCCGCGGCCGAATCGCCGGTCGCGCGGCGTGATCGTCAGGTCATTGGGGGTGGTCGAACGCGCCATGTTGTATTCCTTGGCAAAATGTCGTGAACGGGTCGCGGGAAAATGTCGCGCCACTCCATCCAGTCCCTAGAAAGCATGTACTGACATCCATGTCAATAGCCCCCGCCCCCCGCGAACGCCTCTCCCCCGGGGAAAGCCGCGCGGTCGCGCTGGAGGCGGCGCGGCGGCTGCTCATCGAAAGCGGCCCGCAGGCGGTAACGCTGAAGGCGGTGGCCGCGCAGATCGGCAAGACCCACGCCAACCTCCTCCACCATTTCGGCTCGGCGGCGGGGCTTCAGGCGGCTTTGGCCGGTTTGATCTCCGACCGGGTCGTCGCCGGCATCGCGCAGGCGGTGCTGCGCGCCCGCGCCCATGAGGCCGATCCGATCGAGATCGTCGACCGCACCTTCGACGCCTTCGGCCGCGAGGGCGGCGGCGCGCTCTGCGCCTGGATGATCCTCAGCGGCAATCGCGAGGCGCTGAACCCCATACTCGACGCCATCCACGAGCTGGTCGATCAATTGGGCGAGGGCCATGAGGATCGGCCGGTGCACGAGACCACGCTCTGGCTGGTGCTGCTGGCCGCCGGCGATTCGCTGCTCGGCGCCGAAATGGCGGGCGCCCTCGGCCTCGGCCGCGGCAAGGCGCGCGAGATCGCGCGGCGCCAGCTCATCGCCACCACCGGCCTTGGGAAAGGAGAGGATTCATGATCACGGGCGTCCACCTCATGATCTTCACCAGGGACGAGGCGGCCGACCGCGCCTTCCTCAAGGACGTGCTCGAGCTGCCTTATGTCGATTCGGGCGGCGGCTGGCTGATCTTCAAGCTGCCGCCGGCCGAGCTCGGCGTGCACGGCCACGATGCCAACGATTTCCACCAGATCTATTTCATCTGCGAGGACGTCGATGCGGCGATCGCGAAGCTCGCCGAGAAGGGCGTGACCTGCGGCGAGGTCCAGCAGGCGCCCTGGGGCCGGATCACCTCGGTGCCCCTGCCCGGCGGCGGCAAGCTCGGCCTCTACGAGGCGACCCACGCCCGGCCCTAGCCTCAGCCGGGGCAGCGCCGCATCGTGTAGGTGATCCTGCCTTCGCTAACGGTGACCCCGTCGCCCGTCCGCGCATAGCGGCGCTGCTCGGTGACGATCAGCGAATCCGTGGCGCTGCGGATCTCCTGGACCCGGCGCTCGCCGTCGAAGGTGCTGATGAGGCGGCGCAAGCCAGCCGCCAGCGCGGTCCGGTTCGAGCAATCGCCGGCGATGCCCCATTGCCCGTTGATCCACGCCGTTGCCGGGCGGACGAAATAGAGGCGCAGGACGATCGGAGGCGACGCCGCGCTGCCGCCGCAATCCCCATCCTGGCGCGGCGCGACCACCACGCTGTGCATGCTGGATATCTGGGCGAGCCAGCGGCTCGCCTGCATCGCCAAGCGGAGCGCGGCGCCGCGATCGGCGTCGCGGCAATAAACGGCTTCGGCGATGCCCTCGGTCGCCGTCGGACGGTCGATGGCCGCCAGCCGATAGCCCAGGGGAATGAACTCGCCGGAGAATTCGGCGGCGGCGCCGGCGATGTCGTTGGCGAAATCGAGCCGCACCTCGGAGTCCGAGACCGGACCGAAGTCGATCTTCGCCCAATGATCGACACTGTCCCCCGGCCCGGGCTCGCTGCGCTCCAGGATGCGGACCGAGCCGCTGCGGCCGATCAGGCCGATGGTGGGCCCGGGAAACTGAGTGTCCGGATCGGGAAGCGACCCGCGCAGCACGCTATTGTTCGCGAGCGTGAAGCGGCCGTTGAGCCTCGCATCGCGCGGCGCGACGGGACGGCCGGCGGCGTCGCGTAAATTGGAGGCGACGAGATTGCCCGTGCCGTCGGTGGTGCCGATCCAGACATAGGCCTGATTGGTGTTCGGATCCGTCGCGGCGCCCCCGGCTCCGGCGGTGAGCTGGGCCACGGTAGCGTCGTCGACGGTCTCCACCTGCTCCGCGCGGCCCGTGCCCTTGCGCTGGTTGGTGTTGAGGATGAAGCTGTCCATGGCCCGCAAGGCGGCCGCGACCTGCTCACGGGCGCTGTCCTCAGTCTCATCCTCGGCGAACCGCCGGGAGGCCCAGTTCACCGCCAGCACGGCGCCGGCGACGAGGAGCAGGATCAGGACCAAGCCCGACCAGCCGAGCTTGCGCCACCGTTTCAGCATGGTCCGGTCGAGCCAGGTCTTGTCGTGGCTTTCCTTGAGCAGCCGGGCGACCGCCTGCCACTCCGGCTCGTCGGTGACCTCGTCGGTGCCGGCCGGGCGGACGAGATGGGCGCGCGCCCAATCCGGCCTCTGCCTGATCCGCTCGAACCAGGCGCCGAGCCGCTCGCTGGTGGCGCCGTCCAGATAGGCCTTGCGGTTGGTCTCGAAGAACAGGGCGTGGACCGACAGCCAGCGCCACAGCATCGCGTCCTGCGCCTCGCGCTCGACCCAGCCGACCGGCTGCGCCGTCTCTGGGTCGATCGCCGTGTCGCTCATCCGCGGCCATGCCCGGATCAGCGCCTCGTGGCTGATGTCGATGACGGTCTCGCCCTCGATCGTGACGCCCATCTCCGCATAAGGAGTGAGGAAGGAGACGCCCTCGCGCCGGAAGCCGTCGACGATCGCGACCGTCTCCTCCCACGAGACGCCGCTGAGCCGGGCCAGCCGCCAGAAACGTTGCGGGCAGCGGATCGCCCGGCTTTCGCTGTCCTTGCGGGTCAGCGCCCGGAACAGGAACTCGGCCGCCGACAGCCGGGCCGGATCGCCGCCGCCGACCTCGGCGAGGACGCGGTCGGCATGGCCGGCGAGGATCGCGCTCAACGGCGCCCGGGTCCGCGCCTGCTCGCCTTGCGCGCAGGCCTCGAGCGCGCGCTCATAATCCTCGAGGTCGAGCGTCCGATTCCCGGTCGCGCGCCACATCTGCATCAGGGCATGCTGGACCAGAGGCAGCGCATCCTGCTCGCGCGCGGCATCGTCGGCCATGCGCTCGGCGAGCGCGTGGTCGACCGAGCCCTCGAACACTTCGGCCGGCTCGCGGATCGCCCGAATGAGGTCGGCGCGGGCCATGTTGGGGAGCAGATATTGGGTATGGTTGATCGCCTCGGCGAGGCCGCGATAGCGCGCGCAATTGCCGAGGAATTCGGAGCGCATGGTGAGGACGAAGCTGATCTCCGCGGCGTCCTTGTCGGGCTCGGCTCCCTCGCCTTCCGTTTCGGCCTCCCACCAGCCCGCCTCTTTCTCGTCGCAGCCGCACAATTGGACGAGCAATTCGGCGAAGCGCTGCGCCTCCTCGAAGCCCTCGTCCTCGGCGAAGCGGAACAATTCCTCGAACTGGTCGACGACGATGCAAATCTGGTCGATGCCGGCGGCGGCGGCGAGCCGCGCCACCCCGGCCCGCGCTTCCGGCCCGTTGGCGATGGCGCGATAGACGTCCTCGAGCCCCGCCGGCCCCGCCTCGCTCCCGCACAGCTCCTGGAGCAGCCCGACCAGGGCCTGCATCGGCTTGATGCCCGGGCGGAAGGTGCCGGTCCTCAGCACCAACCCGCGCCGCGCCCGCCGCCGCGCCAGTTGCGGCAGCACGCCGGCCGCGATCAGCGAGGATTTGCCGCAGCCCGAGGCGCCGTGGACGACGACCATGTGGCGCTCGTTCAGGCGGACCAGCACCTGATCGACCATCTGCTCGCGGCCGAAGAAGATGTCGCGCTCGCGCGGCAGGAAGGGCCTGAGGCCCGGATAGGGGCTCATGGCCATGCCTTCGAGCGGGTCCGGCTCCAGCGCCCGCCAGGCCTTGTTCACTCCGCCCTCGCCTCGAGCCCGTAGCGCTGCCGCACCTTGTCCGCGGACGAGCGCAGCCAGGTCCGGACATAATCGGGCCAGTCGCACGAGCCGGCGTCGATCCAGTCGATGTCGAACCTCTTGGCGTTGCTGAGCCGCGCCGGCCGGTTCAGCATTCCGGTCCGGTCGACTACCGCGCAGGGCAGATATTTCTTATATTTGGACGCGATGAAGTTGCGCCGCTCGCGGCCGATCACGTCGAGGTCGAAATCGAGCTTCACGCCGTCGCCGCCGACCATGATCATCGCGTCGCAGCGGCTTGCCAGCTTGGCATATTGCAGGCGCTTGGCGCTGTCGTCGTCGGCGTCGAGCGGCTCGGGCTCGCTTGGCGTGACGACGATGCCGAGATCGTCCATCTCCTTCCAGGTCGCCTCCCACTCGCTGACTTCGTCGCTTCGGCCGTAGAGATAGACCTTCTCGATGTCGCCGCTCTCCAGCCAGCCGACCAATTCGGTCTTCCGCGCTTTCTCCTCGATCGTCGCGTCGAGCGCGCGCAGCGCCCGGGCGATCTGGTTGGCCAGCTCCATCAAGGACGGCGCGATCACCGCCGGCACGTCGCCGCCCCAATTCTGCAGCCAGCCGTGCGGCAGCGGGCTGCCGCGCTCGTGGAATTCCCAGCCGACGGTCTTGTTGCCCTCGGCGTCGCACAGGCACGCAGGCCAGGCCAGGTCGTCGGTCTCCATCGCCTTGGAGATGAACAGCCGGCCGCCGATGCCGCTGGCCTGCCCGGGCAGATTCTCGACGAACGTGTCGAGCTCGCGCCGGCACCAGTCCGAATTGAGATAGTGCGGCGACATGACCATGTGGAACAGCGCCGAGGCGCGCACCTTCTGCTCGAGCTCGGGGGCGAGATGGGCGGTCTTGTTGAGCCCGTCCGAGCTTTCGTCGAAGAAAATCCGGGGCGGCGGGCTGAGCAAAGCGTCGAGCGTCTCGCTCAGCGCCTCGTTGAGCTGCTTCGACCAGCGCTTGAGCGGCGAATCCCCCTTCCCGCGCGGATCGCCGTGCGAATAGGAAAAGAACATGTCATATTCGAAGCCGTGCTTCTGCAAATAGCAGGGCTCGGCACCATGCGGTTCGCTCATGCCTTCCCGATCTTGTTGGGACCCCTCCCGGGAAAAGTGCAGCATATCATCGAATCGGGGGGCGGCCTAACGGGAATCGGTTCGGTTTCGGGGGATGACGCACGAGCAGGCGCGTCCGCCCCGCCCTTCCCTCGCCGCCTCCGCCGCACTAAGTGCCCGCCATGCATTTCCTCGACCAGGCCAAGATCTTCATCCGCTCGGGCGCCGGCGGGCCGGGCGCGGTGAGCTTTCGGCGCGAGAAATATATCGAATATGGCGGGCCCGACGGCGGCGACGGCGGCAAGGGCGGCGACATCGTCTTCGAGGCGGTCGAGGGCCTCAACACGCTGATCGACTTCCGCTACACCCAGCATTTCCGGGCGCCGCGCGGCAAGGGCGGCGCCGGCCGCGACCAGACCGGCGCCGGCGGCAAGGACCTGATCGTCAAGGTGCCGGTCGGAACGCAGGTGCTCGACGACGACAAGGAGACCGTCCTCGCCGACTTCACCGAGATCGGCCAGCGCATCATCCTGCTGAAGGGCGGCGACGGCGGCCGCGGCAATGCCAGCTACAAGACCTCGACCAATCGCGCCCCGCGCCAGCACGGCACCGGCTGGCCGGGCGAGGAGCTCTGGGTCTGGCTCAGGCTCAAGCTGATCGCCGATGCGGGCCTGGTCGGCCTGCCCAATGCCGGCAAGTCGACCTTCTTGAACGCTGTCTCCAACGCCAAGGCCAAGGTCGGCGATTATCCCTTCACCACCCTCCACCCGAAGCTCGGCGTCGTCCGCCACCGCCAGGTCGATTTCGTCCTCGCCGACATTCCCGGCCTGATCGAGGGCGCCGCGGAAGGCGCCGGCGTCGGCGACCGCTTCCTCGGCCATATCGAGCGCACCCGAATCCTCGTCCACCTGGTCGACGCCAATCTGGAGGACGTCGCCTCGGGCTACCGCACCGTCCGCGACGAGCTCGTCGCTTATGGCGCCGGCCTCACCGACAAGGTCGAATTGATCGCGCTCAACAAGGCCGACACGATCGACGCCGAAATGGCCGAGGCGCTGGCGGCCGAGCTGCGCGAGGAATCCGGCGCGCGCGTCTTCACCGTCTCCGGCGCGACCGGCGCGGGCGTTGACGGGATCCTCGACGCGATCATCGCCGAATTGCGCACCATCAAGCAGGCGGCGGCGCCCGAAGCGGCGGACTGGTCTCCGGTGTGAGAGAGTCCGTTCGTCCCGAGCGAAGTCGAGGGGCGCTGGCACGGACTCATCACGCACGCCCCTCGACTTCGCTCGGGACGAACGGATAGGTCAGGGTCATGGCATCCGGCGTCGCCCTCCCCACCCTCGCCGTCACCGGCGGCACCGGCTTCGTCGGCGGGCACCTGATCCGCGCCGCGCGCGCGGCGGGCCACCCGGTCCGCGCGCTGACGCGGGGCTGGCGGCCGCCGGAGGAGGGGATCGACTGGATCGAGGGCGCGCTCGACCGGCCCGAGAGCCTGGCCGCTTTGTGCGATGGCGCCGATGCGGTGATCCACATTGCCGGCCTGATCAACGCGCCCGACCGCGCCGGCTTCGATGCGGTCAATGTCGGCGGCACCGCGGCGATCGTCGATGCCGCCCGGGCCGCGGGGGTTCGCCGCTTCGTCCACATCTCCTCGCTCGCCGCGCGCGAGCCGGAGCTCAGCGATTACGGCTGGTCCAAGGCGCGCTCCGAGCGCGTCGCCGCCGCCTCAGGGCTCGACTGGACGATCGTGCGGCCGCCGGCGGTCTACGGCCCCGGCGACCGCGAGACGTTCGAATTGTTCAAGATGGCGCGGCGCGGCCTCGCTCTGCTGCCGCCAAAGGGCCGCTTCTCGGTCATCCACGTCGAGGATCTGTGCCGGCTGATCCTCGCCCTCGTCGAGGCGCCCGCCACGCTCGGCGCGACCTACGAGCCCGACGACGGCACCGAGAATGGCTGGGAGCACCGCCATTTCGCGCGCACTTTGGGCCGGGTCTTCGGCAAGCGCGCCACCACGCTCGCAATGCCCAAGGCGATGGTGAAGGGCGCCGCCCGCCTCGACCGCCTCGTTCGCGGCGCGAAGGCGAAGCTCACCCCCGACCGCGCCCGCTTTTACTGCCACCCCGATTGGGTCGTCGCCGCGCAGGCGCGCCCGCCCGCCGCGCTCTGGACCCCCGCCATCCGCACCCCCACCGGCCTCAAGGCCACGGCCGAATGGTACCAGGAACAAGGCTGGCTCCGCTGAAATCGGTGACAGTTACCTAAGTGTCCCGGGGACACTTAGGTAACTGTCACCGGTCGGGCCTAACTGTCACCGGTCGGACCGATCAGACGATGAACTGCTGGATCACGAAGGCGGCGCAGCTCGCCACCAGGCCGAGCAGGAAGGTCCGATAGGCCCAGCCAAGCATCCGGTATTTCTTGGTCGCGAGCACGGTCCCGGCCTGATGGACGTCGCGCGCCATCGTCCGGTAGATGCTGTCCTCGGTCCGGAGGCGCGCCGTCACCTCGTCGATGAACGCCTCCTCCTCCATCTGGCTGAACGTGCCGAAGAAGAGCAGATTGGGCCGGCCGCTCGTCCTTTTGCCCTTGGTCATCGGCAGCACCGCGAGCACCGCGAAGATCGCCGAGAAGAAGGCGGCGGCGCCGAGGATCAGCAAAGGCAGCGGCGCCTGGCCGCCGTGCGCCTGGCCGATGGTGATGGTGAAGATGACGAAGGTCGCGCCCATCAGGATGCTCGCCTTGGCGTCGGCCATTGCGGAAAGCTGGATCTGGGCGAGCTGCGCCGTGCGCATCATGTGCACGGCATTGGGTGGATAGATGACGGACTGCGCCGCCGGCTCCTCCTCGCGAATTTCGTCCGTCACGAAACCGTCCCTGTTCCGACCCCGGACCGTCATGGCACGGCCCGGGCGGTCCCGCCAAGGCCCCTTTCCTGCCGCATTCGCTTGGCAGGAGGGCCGCCCGCACCTAAAGGGTCCAGCATGACCGACAGAGACGAGACCTACGACAAGGTCGCGCGCCTGATCGCCCCGTTCAACAAGAAGGGCGCCGCGCTTACCGAGAAGACCAGCTTCGCCGGCGATCTCGAATGGGATTCGCTGGTGGTGATGGACTTCGTCGCCAACGTCGAGGACGAGTTCGACATCCTCATCACCATGAACATGCAGGCCGAGATCGAGACGATCGGCCAGCTCGTCGACGCGATCGAGACATTGCGCACGGAAGGATGACGGTCGCCACCCCATCTCCGTTCGGGCTGAGCCTGTCGAAGCCCGTTATTTCCTCCCTTTCGGGCCGTAAGGAAGAAGAGGGCTTCGACAAGCTCAGCCCGAACGGTTTACCGGGACTTATGAAATGACCGACCTCTTCTCCAAGTTCGATCCGCTGATCGCGGAGCGCCAGGCGCTGCTCGACACCGGGGTCAAGGACCCCTTCTCCCTGGTCATGGAGAAGGTGCTCTCGCCCACCCGCGCGATCGTCGGCGGCAAGGAGACGATCCTCCTCGGCACCTACAATTACATGGGCATGACCTTCGATCACGACGTCATCGCGGCGGGCAAGCAGGCGCTCGACGAGTTCGGCTCGGGCACCACCGGCAGCCGCGTCCTCAACGGCACCTATCAGGGCCACAAGGAATGCGAGCAGGCGCTCCGCGACTTTTACGCCATGGATCACGCCATGGTCTTCTCGACCGGCTACCAGGCCAATCTCGGCGTCATCGCGACCATCGCCGGCAAGGAGGATTATGTCGTCCTCGACATCGACAGCCACGCCTCGATCTACGACGGCTGCGCAATGGGCGACGCCCAGATCGTCCCCTTCCGCCACAACGACGTCTCGGCGCTCGAGAAGCGCCTCGCCCGAATCCCCGAGGGCGCCGGCAAACTGGTCGTGCTCGAGGGCGTCTATTCGATGCTCGGCGACGTCGCCCCGCTGAAGGAGATGGTGCGCGTCGCCAAGGCCGCCGGCGCGATGGTGCTGGTCGACGAGGCCCATTCGATGGGCTTCATCGGCCCCAATGGCCGCGGCGTCGCCGAGGAGCAGGGCGTCATCGACGAGGTCGACTTCATCATCGGCACCTTCTCCAAGAGCGTCGGCACGGTCGGCGGCTTCTGCGTCTCCAACCATCCCAAGTTCGAGATCCTCCGTCTGGTCTGCCGCCCCTACGTCTTCACCGCCTCGCTGCCGCCGAGCGTCGTCGCCACCGCCGCCGTCTCGATCCGCAAGCTCATGCACGGCAACAACAAGCGCGCGCATCTGTGGGAAAACAGCAAGCGCCTCCACGCCGGCCTGAAGGCCCTCGGCTTCCAGCTTGGCACCGAGGCGCCGCAATCGGCGATCATCGCGGTGATCATGCCCGATCTCGAAAAGGGCGCCGCCATCTGGGAAGCGCTCCTCGCCGAAGGCCTCTACGTGAACCTCGCCCGCCCCCCGGCCACCCCGGCCAACATGACCCTGCTGCGCTGCTCGCTCTGCGCCGAGCATAGCGACGAGGAGGTCGGCGAGATCCTCGCCATGTTCGAGCGGGCGGGCAAGGCCGTCGGGGTGATCTGACGGGAGGGTTCGCGGATCCTCAGGCATCCCCGCCATACAAATTCGTGCGCCGTCACCCGTAATTCAATTCGGCTGGCCATCGCGCTGACCAGCATGTTGTCGGAATTGTAGCCGTAGGTGATGCTCCCCGCCGAGGTCAGGTTGCGCGCGTGTCGTAGGTCGGGTGATGGCGCTCGAGGTCAGGCGGCCGAACCCGTCATAGGCGTTGGTGATCCCCGGAGGAGGGATCGATTGCCCAAGCGTGTGCGACGAGCGGAAGGCGGCTGCTCCCCTGATTGTGCACTGTCACCGTAATCCGCGCCAGTCATGATAGCCGTTGCCGAAAATGGGCTGCAATTGCACGATCGTCTCACTCCCGGTGGCGGGGCATCGGAGGGACAGTCATCGGTGACTGTCCCTGCCTATCCGTGGCGAGGAAGCTAGTCATCCTTCCTATTGTTGGCTGAAATCCTGAATGTTCCTCGCACAAATCCAAACAACAAAAAACCAGTCACTATCCCTAGCACGAAAAGCTTAATTTTAGTAAAATCACCAAAGTACTCTTTATAGTCGTAGGAAAGCGTAAATACTATAATAACAATTATGAGAGTGTTAATGAACAGCCACACTAAATCGCGTCGCAATTTTCCTTTATCGACGTAAATTCTCATAACACATATTCCATTGATCAGCCGTGGCAAGCTCTAAGGTATTGCACTCGCGCATTTGCTGCGTCGTAGCGTCTTTGACTTTGGGAGCGCATTTCATTTCCCCACATCATTGCTCCCCCCAAAGCGCCTCCGACAACACTCCCTTTTGCCACGCCTGCTGCTAATCCAATCGCCCACATAAGCGGGCCATTGCCAAAGGCCCCAAGTTCCTGTGCATTCTGTCGGTAGAGATCCCTAAAATATATCATATCGTTGATACGATTCCAGTTGTCGCCGGCATAAAAAGTCGCGCTATCGCGGTCGGCTTCGGCATTCTCTCGCAGCGTTTTGCATGCCTCGCTTTCCCTTGGCGGCCGCGGGCGTCGCTGCAGATGCAGGCTGCCGCCGCCGCCCCCGCCTGGAGGGTTGCTCGTGGGGGTGCCTCCAACTTCGTCGAGGAGGTCGAGATTGTTCTGCGTGCAGCCTCCATTGGAGGTCCGGGCGGTTCCTCGCGGGCACAGGCGGCGACCGATCACCTCGACGTCGTTGTCGGCCTGATCCAGCCCCAGGGGATCGGTGAAGTTCACCGGATTGTTCCTGACATAGGCGTAGAGGTTCATGCCCGGGCCATAGCCGATCGGATCGGTCTGCAGGAAGCGCCCCAGCGTCGGCGAATAGAAGCGGGCGCGATAATGATACATGCCGAGCTCGCCAAGCCACATCTGCCCGGTATATTGGAACCGGCCGGCATTGCCGCTGCCCGGAATGCCATATTCGTCATAGGTGTTGACGTTGGTCACCACGGCCGAGCCGTTGGTGATGGCGACGATCGAGCCGCGCTCGTCGGGGTGGAGCCAGCGGCGGTCGGAGGTGCCGGTGCCCTCATACCAGACCAGGGGCTCGAGGCCGGGGCCGTAGACGTAGCGGCGGAGCAGGCTGGAGCCGGAATCATATTCCGCGATCATCGCGATGCCGTCATAGGCGAAGCGGGTGAAGGTCGTGTTGCCCGTGGTGGTGGCGAGCCGGAGCAGCGGATCGTAGGTCAGCGCGACGCTGCCGGTCGCGCTGATCAGCCTGTTGTCGGAATTGTAGCCGTAGGTGATGCTCCCCGCCGAGGTCAGGTTGCCGCGCGTGTCGTAGGTCGGCGTGATGGCGCCGGCCGCGCTATATTGGTTGAGCCCGTTCGCCGTATAATTGCGGTTGACGGCATAATGGGCGGTCCAGGCGTAGTTGTCGTTCGAGCGGGTCGTGGCGGCGATCTGGCTGGCTGGATTGGGAGTGAAGTCGGACGTCGAATCGTAGCTGGTGCCCGAGACATTCTCGACCAGCTGGGTGAGGCGCGAGACATTGTCGAAAGCGTAGCTCGTCACCGCGCCGTTGCCGCGGGTCAGGCCGGTGCGCCGGCCGCGATTGTCATAGGCATAGGTGCCGAGCAGGCCGGCGCCCGAGGTCGCGCCGTTCTCGCGGATCGCGGATATCTCGCCGGTGACCAGATAATCGTAATCGACATAGAGGCCGCTGCCCGGATAGGTCAGCCGCGTCCGGCGCCCGGCGGCGTCATATTGGTAGCTCGCCGTGCCGAGCGGGCCAACCTGGGTCAGGTTGCGGCCGAGCGCATCGAAGGTGAAGGTCAGCGCATGACCGCTCTGGCTGGCGCCCGTCATCCGGTTCAGGAAATCGTAGGTGAAGCTGGCGTCCGGCTCGGAGCCCGGCAGGTCGCGCGCGGTCAGCCGGTTCAACGTGTCGTAGGTCATGCCGATGCTGTTGCCGTCGCGCAGCCGGCGGCTGGTGACGTTGCCGTTGGCGTCGAGCGTCAGCTGCTCATAATCGGTGGTCGAGCTGCTATTGTCGGTGCTCGGCAAGGGGAAGCGGGTCTTCACCAGCCGGTCGTGGACGTCATATTCGTAGGTGGTGCGATTGCCCTCGGCATCCGTGACGTGGCTGACCCGGCCGTCACCGTTATAGGCGGTGGCCATCTCGTCCGCGGCGACGCCGCTGACGCCGTAGCCGGTCTGCACCAAAGTGGCCTGGCCCGCCGCGTCATAGGTGGTTTGGGTGATCCGGTCGGGGCCATAGCTGCCTTGCGTATCGAGCGTGCAGGCGTCCGACGGCAGCGAGGCGAACTCGCTCGGGTTCATCCGCTGCGCGACGCACTGCTCCCGCCCGAGCAGGTTGTAGCTGGTCTGGATCAGCGCGTAGGTGGTGCCGCCCGAGACCATCCGCTGCACGGTCGGCCGGGCGTGGGAATCATAGGCCTGCTGCACCTCCTCCAGGCTCGAAAAGGAGGCCCAGTCGCCGTCGGACTGGCTGTTCACCGTGCCGCGTTCCTGCTTGGTCGGCAGGTCGTTCGTATAAGTGGTCCGTTGCGCGCGATGGAGGAGCGCGCCCCCCGCGTCCGGGTCCGGGCCGACCGTGCCGACCAGCCGCCGGCCCGCATCGTAGCGGTAGCGGACCGTGTCGGCGGTACCGGAGAGCGGCCCGTCCTCGGTGAGCAGATTGCCGACCGCGTCGTAGGTGAAGGCGCTGGCCGCGCTCAGGCTGTTGTCGCCGTTGCGCTGGGTGACGCTGGTGACGCGCAGATTGTCGGTGTCGTAGGCGGTCACCGTCCGTGACTCGTTCGCCGTTCCGACGCAGCTGGGGGAGGTGCCGCTCGCGCAGGCCGAAACCCCCGTCTGCAGATAGACCGGCTGGCCCGTGACCGCGGTGACCTGGGTGTAGGACAAGCGCGTCTGCGGCCGGTCGCCGCTGCCGCCGGGCGCCGGGGCGGTAACCGTCAGCAC
>DASYKV010000059.1:0-6956 GCA_035994965.1 Allosphingosinicella sp. | reverse complement strand
GAGGCGGGGCCGCCATGCGGCAGGATCACGGCCGGCAGGCCGCGCGCGTCGGCACGGCCCGGCGGTAGCGTGAGATAAGCGGGAATAGGGGTGCCGTCGGCGGCGGGATAGGTAATGCTGCGGACATTGGCCAGCGGCGTGCCCTCGAGCTGCGGGCGGACCGCGAGGATCTCGTTCAGGTTCCTGGCGGTGCGGTCGTAGAGATAATAGCGGCCGGCATCGTTGTCGGCGCCGGCATGGACGAGGATCCGGTTGCCGTCGGCGCTGGTGGCGCCGAAATCGATCAACGGCAGATTGGGGATGGCGCGCGAAAGGGTTCGCGCCAGCGCCGCATAGCCGCTGTCGAAATAGACCACCCGCTGCTGCTCGTCGGCGAAGGTGACTCCGACCACCCGCGTGCGCCGGCTCGCCCAGACGACGCCGTCGACATCCACCCGATCGCTCGCATGCACCAGCTCCGCCGCCAGCGAGCCGTCGAGCTTGACCCGATAAAGGGCGAACCGGCCGTTGAGCTTCTGAAGGACGTAGGCGGAATCGAGCTGCTGATCGACCGCGACCGGAAACATACCCTCGCCCGATGCGGTGTCGTACGTCGAGAATGGGCGCCAGTCCCGGCTGGCCGCGATGCGGTATAGATAGGTGATTCGGGTGCCGACCTGCCCGGTGCTGGTTCGCATCTCCAGCGTCGACATGATGCGGACGTTGCCGCGGCCGTCGCTGACATAATTGTCGGCGCGCGGATTGGGCGGTTCGACCCGCTGCGCACGAAGCGTTCGGACGTCGATCCGATCAACCGCGAGGCCGTCTCCCGAGCGGGCCAGACGCGTTCCGGCGCCCCTTTGCTCGGGCACGATCTCGCGAGCCATCAGGATCGAGCCCGCCTCGCCGCCGGTCCAGTCGAGCACCGATCCGTCGAATTGGCGCAGCCGGGCGTCGTAGGCGGATTCGGATTGGCCGAGCCTCGTCATATGCGTTCCGTCGATGTCGAATGAGATCAGGCGCGAGAAGGGAACGAGCAGGCCCTCGGCGGTTGTCATGCCGCCGATCTGGCAGATCAGCCGGTCGTTGGTGACGAAATTGCACCAGCGGAAACGCTCGGGATCGCCGTCGGAATGGATGATGAGGCGCGGCTCGTTGCTGCTGTCGAGATCATGGACGAAGACTCCCGTCGCCCGCCCCGGCCCGGGCTGCAGAAAGACGACCCGGCGGCCGTCCGGCGAAATGTCGATGTGCTGGACGCTCTCGCGAACCCCGAACAGGTACGACGGATCGGCCGCCGGCTGCGCGGGCCGTGGCGGCGCTTGTGGCGCCGGTTGTTGCGCCGACGCGGACACGGCCGAAGCGGCAAGCAAGACGATGGCACCGAGTTTCCCCAAAACCATGAATCGTCCCCCTATATTCATCGTATTACATCAGCTTTGCCAAGCCGCGCAATGCGGGTCGCGCGCCGCTTGCGTAGGACGGGCCGGAATGCAAAGAGCGCTGCGCACCGAGCCCCGAGGAGGCCAATCATGAATTTGAGAGTCGCGTTCGCCGCTTTGCTCCTCGCCCCCCTCGCCGGATGCGTGACTCCCTCTGGCCCGGCGGCGGGGCCGGCCATCGCGCAAGCGACTCTGCAGCGGGTCACTCAGACCCTCTCCTCCGACGACTATGAAGGCCGCGCGCCCGGCACGCCCGGCGAGCAGCGCACCGTGGCCTTCCTGTCGCAGGAATTCGAGCGCGCGGGCCTGCAGCCCGGCAATCGGGGCAGCTGGTATCAAGAGGTGCCGCTGGTCGAGATCGCCGTGCAGGGCAGCCCGCGGATCGAGATAGAAGGCGCGCGGGGCGGCGCCCTCGCCTTCAACTATCGGAGCGATTTCGTCGGCGCGTCCTACCGCGCCCAGCCGCGCGTCTCGGTCGCCAATAGCGAGCTCGTCTTCGTCGGCTACGGCATCAACGCGCCCGAGCGCGGCTGGAACGATTATGAGGGCCTCGACGTGCGCGGCAAGACCGTGGTCATCCTGATCAACGATCCGGATTGGCAGACGCCCGGGCTCGTGGGTCCCTTCAATGGCCGGGCGATGACCTATTACGGCCGCTGGACCTACAAATACGAGGAGGCCGCGCGGCAGGGCGCCGCCGCCGCGCTCATCGTCCACGACACCGCGCCAGCCTCCTACGGCTGGAACGTGGTCGAGAATAGCTGGACCGGCCCGCAGCCCTATATGCAGACTCCGAACGACGGCGCCGACCAGACCGCGATGAACGGCTGGCTGACCAATGGGGCCGCGCGCCGGCTGATGGCGGCGGCGGGCCAGGATCTCGACGCGCTGACCCGCGCGGCGCAGCAACAAGGCTTCCGCGCCGTGCCGCTCGGCCTTCGGGCCTCGATCGCGATCGACAACACGATCCGCCGCTTCGCCTCGCGCAACGTGATCGGCGTGCTGCCCGGCCGCACCCGGCCGAACGAATATGTCCTCTACACCGCCCATTGGGACCATCTCGGCGCGTGCACCGAGACCGGCGAGGACCGGATCTGCAACGGCGCCGTCGACAATGCCAGCGGCACCTCGGCCCTGGTCGCGCTCGCCGAGGCCCATGCGCGCGCCGGCCGTCCCGACCGGACGATCGTCTTCCTCGCCGTCACCGCCGAGGAATCGGGCCTGCTCGGCTCGGCTTATTATGCCGCCAACCCGATCTACCCGCTGGCCCGGACGGCGGGCGGCTTCAACATGGATTCGCTGAATCTCTCGGGGCCCGCGCGGGATTTCGTCTCGATCGGCGGCGGCAAGTCCGAGCTCGACGCCTATCTCGCCCGCGCCGCCGCTTCGTCCGGGGTTCGCGTCTCGGCCGAGCCGACGCCCGAGGCCGGCTATTATTTCCGCTCCGACCAGTTCAGCCTCGCCAAGATGGGCGTGCCGATGCTCTACGGCCGCGGTGGCGAGGACCTCGTCAATGGCGGCCCGGCCGCGGGCCGCGCCGCCGCCGAGGATTATCGCGCCAACCGCTATCACGGCGTCAAGGACGAATATGATCCCGCCTGGGACTGGGCCGGCGCGCTCAGCGACGTCGGCATCTATTACCGCGTCGGCCGCGCTTTGGCGACGAGTCGCGAATGGCCGAACTGGCTCCCGGGCGACGAATTCCGCGCCATCCGCGACCGTTCGAGCGGCGAGCGGCGGTAGCGGCGCGATGGCTGCCCGCCAGCCCCCCGAATGGGCGCCGCACGCCGCGGTGTGGATCGGCTTTCCGAGCCATGGCGCCTTGTGGGAGGAGGATCTGAGCCCGGCCCAGGCCGAGGTCACCGCCTTCGCCGCCGCCGTCTGGCAGGACGGCAAGGGTGAGGAGGTCCGCCTCGTCGCCGCCGATTCGGCCTCGGCGGCGCTGGCGCGCGACGCCGCGCCTTTCGCCACGGTCATCACCCAGAAGTTCGGCGATATCTGGCTGCGCGATACCGGGCCGATCCTGGTCAAAGGGCCGAACGGGCTCGAGGCCTTGAGCTTCAAGTTCAACGGCTGGGGCGGCAAATACGATCTGCCCGGCGACGACAGCATCGGCCGCCGACTCGGCGAAAGCATCGGCGTCCACGTCCGCCGCGCCGACTGGATCTTGGAGGGCGGCGCGATCGATGTCGACGGAACCGGGCTCGCCGTCACCACCGAGCAGTGCCTGATGAACCCGAACCGCAACGCCTTTCTTTCGCGCGGCCAGACCGAGCAGAAGTTGAAGGAGGATCTCGGGATCAGCCGGGTGCTGTGGCTCGGCAGCGGCCTCGCCAACGACCATACGGACGGCCATGTCGACAATCTCGCCCGCTTCGTCGGCATCGGCCGCATCGCCATCCCCGAGCCCGCCGACCGCGACCCCAACGAGGCCGTCTATCGCGACGCGGCGACCCGGGCGCGGCGCTTCGGGCTCGAGGTCGTGCCCTTGCCCTCGCCGGGCCTCGTCCTGCGCGGCGAGGAGATCATCCCGGCCTCCTACATGAACTTCTACATCGGCAATGCGGCGGTGGTCGTGCCGCAATATGGCGCGGCCAATGACGAGGCGGCGGTGGCGGCGGTGCAGGCCTTGTTCCCCGAGCGGGTCGCAGTGGGGCTCAGGGCCGACCATATCCTGACCGGCGGCGGCAGCTTCCACTGCATCTCGCAGCAGGTGCCGCGCTAGACGGGGATTTGAGTATGACCGAACTGACCGTTGCCGCCCTCCAGCTCGCCTTCACGGAGGACATTGACGAGAATATCGCCAACGTCGCCGCGCTCGTCCGCGAGGCCGCATCGCAAGGCGCCAAAGTCGTGCTTCCGCCCGAATTGTTCGAAGGCCCCTATTTCTGCCGCACCGAGGACGAAGCCCTGTTCGCCGGCGCCCGGCCGGTGGACAAGCATCCGGCGGTGCTGGCGATGCAGCGGCTCGCGGCCGAGCTCGAGATCCATATCCCGACCAGCTTCTTCGAGGCGGACGGGCCGCATCATTATAACAGCCTCGCCATGATCGACGACACGGGCGCGGTCATGGGCATCTACCGCAAGAGCCATATCCCGGACGGGCCCGGTTATTCGGAGAAATTCTATTTCCGCCCGGGAAACAGCGGCTTCAAGACCTGGCCGACGCCCGCCGCGACGCTCGGGATCGGCATCTGCTGGGACCAATGGTATCCGGAAACGGCGCGCTCGCTGATGCTGATGGGCGCCGAGATATTGCTCTATCCGACCGCGATCGGCACCGAGCCGCACGATCCCGATCTCGATACGTCGCGGCTGTGGCGCCGGGCGATGATCGGCCATGCCGTGTCGAACGTCGTGCCGGTGGTCGCCGCCAACCGGATCGGCGACGAATGCGGCCAGGTCTTCTACGGCCACAGCTTCATCTGCGACGAGCGCGGCGACATCCTCGCCGAGCTCGGGGCGAAGGAGACCGGCGTGATCACCGCAACGCTCGACCTCGCCGCCGCCAAGCGCCACCGCGCCGCCTTCGGCTTCTTCCGCGACCGCCGGCCCGAGCTTTACGGACGGCTGACCGAGGACATCTAGGCAAGGCTGCCGATCCGCAGATGCCAGCGCGCGATCCGCTCGGTCACGAGCAGGCCGGAGATCGTCCAGGGGTCCTCGGCCAGCCGGGCCTCGACCGCTTCGCGGCTCGCCGCGCGGACGATGATCAGCGCGCCCGTGTCGTCGATCGGGCCGGCCAGGACGACGAAGCCCTCGGCGGCGCCCGCCATCATGAAGGCGGCATGCTCGGGCCATCGCGGCTGCTCCTCGATCGGCCGGCCGACCTGCCAGTCTCCGTCCCGGCGCCGCCAGATCGCATAGAGATCCATGTTCAGCTCCTCAGCTCCAGCGCCCGCGCGAACACCGCCTCGAACATCGCCGCGGTCAGGCGGCCGGTATTCTGATTGTAGCGCGAGCAATGGTAGCTATCGACCAGGATGCGGCCGCCGGGCAGGACATGCTCGGCGAGATGGGCGAATTTGAAGGCCGAAAGCGTGGCCCCGGCGCTTCGCACCGCATTGTCGTGCGCGATCCGCCCGAGCGCGACCAGCACGCGGACGTTCGCCAGCCGCGCCAGCGCCGCCTCGTAATAAGGCCGGCACGTCGCGACCTCGGCGGGCAACGGCTTGTTCCGCGGCGGCAGGCATTTGACCGAATTGAGGACGACGCAGCCGTTAAGGCGGATGCCGTCCTCCGCCGTTTCGCGATAGTCGCCCTCGGCCAGGCCGAATTTGAGCAGGGTCGCGAAGAACAGATGCCCGGCATGGTCGCCGGTAAAGGGCCGCCCGGTCCGGTTGGCGCCCCACAGGCCGGGCGCGAGGCCGACGATGCCGAGCCAGGCGCGCGCATCGCCGAACGCCGGCACCGGCGCATTCCACCAATCGGGATGCTCGGCCCTGAGCCGCCGGCGGAAATCGACGAGCCGCGGGCAGAGCGGGCAATCGCGCGGGGCTTCGACGTCCGGGACCGGGCTTTCGGCGCGCATCGCGAGCGTCTAGGCGGGGGAGGATGGCGAAAACAAGCTATGCGATCGCTTTGGGCTCCAACCGCCGCAGCCGCCACGGCTCGCCGGCGCAGACTTTGCGCGCGGCGCTCGCCCGGCTCGACGGCGTCCGGGCGGTCTCGGCGATCCGCGCCACCCCCGCGCTCGGCCCCGCTGGCCGCGGCTTCGCCAATGCCGTCGCGATCGTGGAGTGCGGACTCGCGCCCGACGAACTGCTCTTGGAACTCAAGGCCATGGAGCGCGCCTTCGGCCGCCGCCCCGGCCGCCGCTGGGGCCCGCGCGTGCTCGATCTCGACATCATCTTGTGGTCGGGCGGCGCCTGGGGCGGCCCGGGCCCGATCGTCCCACACCCCGAATATCGCAAGCGCGCCTTCGTCCTCCAGCCGCTCGCCGAGATCGCCCCCGCCTGGCGCGACCCGCTGACCGGCGCCACCATCTGCCAGCTCCTCGCCCGGTTGACCGCGCCCCGCCCCGCTCCTAGGTGGCAAGGCTGGTCGGGCCTATAGCTCAGTCGGTAGAGCAACTGACTTTTAATCAGTAGGTCGCAGGTTCGAATCCTGCTGGGCTCACCATCTGCAATCACTCGCCCGGCACTCCGGCGTGATCGACTTCGAATCTAGGACGTCAGCACCCCATGGCGAAAGAGACGGCAAAGTCGGAAGCCAAGGCCGGCCAACCCGAAGCGGCATCTCACAAAGCGAAGTGTGGGATCGTACGGCCAATTGCCGACATGGACCCATACCCTAAGGGGCACTGGGAGGAAGTTCACGATATTCTGGCCGATGCAATTGGCGCCGCAGGATATGAAGCTCAACTAGTTAGCGAGAACGAGAGCGTTGGAGTAATATTAGGAAATATAGTTACAAACCTATATTCCAATCCAATAGTAATATGTGACGTAAGTGGACGCAATCCGAATGTAATGTTTGAACTCGGGATGCGAATTGCATTTGAAAAACCTACAATAATTATTACAGATGACTTAA
>DASYKV010000058.1:0-2677 GCA_035994965.1 Allosphingosinicella sp. | reverse complement strand
GCGATGATCGAGAAGTTCGGTTACAAGAACCGGATGGAGGTCCCGCGCCTCGACAAGATCGTCATCAACATGGGCGTCGGCGAGGCGACCCAGGACAAGAAGAAGGTCGAGACCGCGGCCCAGGAAATGGAGCTGATCGCGGGCCAGAAGCCGGTGATCACCAAGGCCAAGAAGTCGATCGCCCAGTTCAAGTTGCGCGAAGGCATGCCGATCGGCGTCAAGGTCACCTTGCGCCGCGAGCGGATGTACGAGTTCCTGGACCGGCTGGTGACGATCGCGCTGCCGCGCGTTCGCGATTTCCGCGGCCTGAACCCGAAGAGCTTCGACGGCCGCGGCAACTACGCCATGGGCCTCAAGGAGCAGCTCGTCTTCCCCGAGATCAACTATGACCGCATCGAGAAGGTGCGCGGCATGGACATCATCGTCACCACCACCGCGAAGACGGACGACGAGGCGCGCGAGCTGCTGCGCCTCTTCAACTTCCCGTTCCCGAAGGTGGAAGAAACCCAGAAAGAGGCGGCTTAAGTCATGGCGAAACTGAGCTCCATCAACAAGAACGAGCGTCGCAAGAAGCTGGCCAAGAAATATGCCGGCCAATATGCGAAGCTGAAGGCGATCGCGAACGACAAGTCGAAGGACGACACCGAGCGCCTGATCGCGCGGCTGAAGATGGCCGAGATTCCGCGCAACGGCAATCCGACGCGCGTCCGCAACCGCTGCGAGCTGACCGGGCGTTCGCGCGCCGTTTATCGCAAATTCCGACTGTCGCGCATCATGCTGCGGGAAATGGGCAATAAGGGCCTGATCCCCGGTCTGACCAAGTCGAGCTGGTAAGGTAGAGCTATGCCATTGACCGATCCCCTGGGTGATATGCTCACCCGCATCCGCAACGGCCAGCAGGCGAGGAAGGACAGCGTCCTTTCGCCGGCGTCGAAGCTGCGCGCCCGCGTGCTCGACGTGCTCCAGCGCGAAGGCTATATCCGCGGCTATCGCGAGGAAGCCCTCGGCGACCATGCCGGGCTGCGCATCGAGCTGAAATATTTCGAGGGCCAGCCCGCGATCCAGCACGTCGCCCGCGTCTCCAGGCCCGGCCGCCGGGTCTATTCGGGCGCGCAGGAGCTGCCCCGGGTGCGCAACGGCCTCGGCATCACCATCGTGTCGACGCCGAAGGGCGTTCTGAGCGACGCCGAGGCGCGCACCCAGAATGTCGGCGGCGAAGTGCTCGCGGAGGTGTTCTGATGTCCCGTATCGGTAAGAGGCCGGTGCCGCTGCCTTCGGGCGTGACGGCGACCACCGAAGGCCAGATCCTGTCGGTCAAGGGGCCCAAGGGCACCTTGTCGCTGACCATGCGCGACGAGATCAGCTACGATATCGGCGCCGACCAGATCAGCGTCCAGCCGGCCAATGCGACCAAGCAGGCGCGGGCCTTCTGGGGGATGCAGCGCACGCTCGTCCAGAATCTCGTCACCGGCGTCTCGGACGGCTTCACCAAGGTGCTCGAGATCACCGGCGTCGGCTATCGCGCCGCCGCCCAGGGCGCGAAGCTGAGCATGAAGCTCGGCTATTCGCACGACGTCGACATCGATATCCCGCAGGGGATCGAGGTGAAGACGCCCGACGCGACCACGATCGAGATTTCCGGCATCGACCGCCAGAAGGTCGGCCAGGTCGCCGCCGAGATCCGCCGCTGGCGCAAGCCCGAGCCCTACAAGGGCAAGGGCATCAAATATCGCGGCGAATATATCTTCCGCAAAGAAGGCAAGAAGAAATAAGCCATGGCGAGATTCAACCCCTTCGTTAAGCGCGCCCAGCGCGTCCGCACGGCGATCCGGCGCAATGCCGGCGGCCGCCCGCGCCTGTCGGTCCATCGCTCGGGCCGCCATATCTATGCGCAGGTGATCCTCGACGGCGAGGGCCGCACCGTCGCCTCTGCCTCGACGCTCGAGAAGGAAGCCCGGGCCGCGACCGGCGCGACCGTCGCTTCCGCGCAGGAAGTGGGCCGCAAGATCGCCGAGCGCGCCAAGGCCGCCGGCGTCACCAAGGTCGTCTTCGACCGCGGAGGCTTCCTGTTTCACGGCCGCGTCAAGGCGCTGGCCGACGCCGCCCGCGAAGGCGGATTGGAGTTTTGATGATGGCTGACGAAACCAACCCGACCCCCGAGACGCCGGCCGAGGCCGCGCCCGAAGCCGCCCCGGCGGCTCCTGCGGCGGCTCCTGCGGCGGCTCCCGAGGCCGCGCCTCCGGCGACCGCTCCCGAAGCGGCGCCGGACTCTCCCGTCGCCGCCGGCAGCGCCCCCCCCGAGGGACGGCGCGAGCGCGGCGCCCGTGGCGGCCGTGGCGGCCGCGACAATCGCGGCGGCGGCGGCAATCGCGGCCGGCGCGACGAGCGCGGCCGCGGCCGCGGCGGCGACGATGAAGGCGGCGAGGAGCTGATCGAGAAGCTCGTCCACATCAACCGCGTCTCCAAGACCGTGAAGGGCGGCAAGCGCTTCGGCTTCGCGGCCCTGGTCGTGGTCGGCGACGGCAAGGGCAGGGCGGGCTTCGGCCACGGCAAGGCCCGCGAGGTGCCCGAGGCCATCTCCAAGGCCACCGCCGCCGCCAAGAAGGCGATGGTGCGCGTGCCGCTCCGCGAGGGCCGCACCCTCCACCATGACGGGATGGGCCATTTCGGCGCCGGC
>DASYKV010000057.1:0-56662 GCA_035994965.1 Allosphingosinicella sp. | reverse complement strand
ACATGGCCACGCAGCAGCAACTGGTCCGTCATGTAGAGGACGAGCAACGCCTGCATGCCGTAATAGGAGAAACGCTCACATCCTTCCGCGAAGGCGAGGAAGCCGAGGCCCTTTGGGTGGCCGAGAAAGGCGCGGTCGTTGCTGTGGGCGGCTTCGGGCCCGGGCTGGGCGGCGGCTTCTGCGACGGTCATACGGTGCTTTCTTTTTCAGAGATTGCAGAGGGCTAGCGAAGGCCGGGAACCATGCAAGCGGCTTTTCGACAAACGGCATTTGCGCCCGCCGGGCGCCGCGATAGGGTGGGGCCACAGGGGAGACCATGATGCGCCTTGCCTTTTCGCTGACCGCGGCCGCCCTGGCGCTGGCCGCACCCGCCGCCGCCACGCCCGCCGACGATTTCCACCGGCTGCTCGACGAGCATTATCAGTGGCTGCTCCGCGAAAATCCGACCGATGCCACCGCGCTCGGCGTCCACGAACATGACGACCGCATCCGCGACGTCAGCCCGGCGGCGCGGGACCGGCGCGCCCGCGAGGCGCAGGCCTTTCTGACGCGGCTGGAGGCGATCCCGGCGGATGGGCTTGCCGGCCAGGACCGGGTCAACCGGGCGATCCTCAGGCGCCAGCTCGGCGAGCAGCTCGAGGACAATGGCTTCCCGCAGCGCGACATGCTGTTCACCACTTATTATGGCTGGCACCAGGGCTTTGCCGGCCTGGCACGCGGCCTGCCCTTCCGCACCCGCGCCGACTACGAGTCCTACCTCACCCGCATCGCCCAATATCCGCGACTGAACGACGATGCGCTGGCGATCACCGCCAATGCCGTGCGGGGTGGCTTCGTCCTGCCCTGCTCGGTGCTCGGCGGCTATGAGCGGACCATCTCAGGCGTGATCGCGGCGGACCCGGCGCAGTCGCGCTTCTACGAGCCGTTCGCCGGTGCCCGCCCCGCGACGATCCCGGCCGCCGACTGGGCGGCGCTGCAGGCGCGGGCGCGGACGATCATCACCAATATCGTCAATCCGGCCTATCAGAAGCATCTCGATTTCTACCGCCAGGACTATCTGCCGCATTGCGCCCGCTCGGACAGCGTCTCGGCCCAACCGCGCGGCGCCGAATATTATGCGCTCCAGGTCCGCGAGCACACGACGACCGACCTGACTCCCCGGCAGATCCACGACATCGGCTTGCGCGAGGTGACCCGCATCCGCGCCGAAATGGAGCGAGTGGCGCGCGAGGCGGGCTTCGCCAGCCGCGAAGCCTACATCCAGGAGCTGCGCACCAATCCGGTTTACTATCCGACCACGGCGGCGCAGCTAATCGCGGAATCGGCGCGGATCAACAAGGAAGTCGATGGCTGGCTGCCGCGCCTGTTCGGCTTGCTGCCGCGGCTCACCTTCACCATCCGCGAAATCCCCTCCGAAACCGCCGAGGGGACGACCACCGCTTATTACAGCCAGGGATCGCCGGAGAGCGGCATTGCCGGCACTTATTATGTCAACACGTCGCGGCTGAACCAGCGCCCGCTCTGGGAGGTTCCGGCGCTCTCGCTGCACGAATCCGTGCCCGGCCATCACCTCCAGATCGCGCTTCAGCAGGAGATGGAGATCGCGCCCTTCCGCCGCAATTTCTCGAGCTTCACCGCCTTCACCGAGGGGTGGGCGCTCTATTCGGAAAGCCTGGGCGAGGAGATGGGCCTCTACAACACGCCGGCGCGGCATATGGGCGAATTGAGCTATCAGATGTGGCGCGCGTGCCGGCTGGTGGTCGATACCGGAATCCACGCCTTCGGCTGGAACAAGGCCCGGGCGGTCCAATATATGCGCGACAACACCGCTTTGACCGACACCAATATCGAGGCCGAGGTGAACCGCTATATCAGCTGGCCGGGCCAGGCTTTGGGCTACATGATCGGGCGGCTGAAGATCCTCGAATTGCGCGCCCGCGCCGAAGCCGCCCTGGGCGCGCGCTTCGACCTGCGCCGCTTCCACGACGCATTGCTGCGCAACGGCTCGGTGCCGCTCGACGTCCTCGAAAGCGAGATCAATGCCTGGATCGCGGCGGAGCGCGCACGCTAGGGGATCGCATTCAGGCTGGGGCAAGCGGCGACGGCCAATGAAACGGGGATGAAGCTCCTGCTCGCCGCCGCCTTGCTGACCCTGCCCAACGCCGCGCAGGCCAAAGGCGACGACGTCTTCTGCCAGGATGTGCGCCGTCTCTCGCGCGCCGCGGAGGAGACGCCGCCCTTCCGCTCGCTCGTTGCCGAGAATTTCAGGCCGCGCCTCCTCGCTTATGGCTGCTCCCACAACATGCGTGGGGGCTATACCTGCTTGCAGACTTTGGCGCCGCGGGGCCTGACCCGGGAATCGGTCGCGCAGCGCATCCGCGCCTGCCTGCCCGGCGCGACGCTGACCGTCCGCCGGGACTATCTGAACCACGAGCTGATCGTCCGCCGCGGCCGCTTCACCGCCAGCGTCTCCGAGCATGGCGCCGAGCGCGCGCATGTCGGCCGCATCATCAACCTCTACATCGACGCCCCGCCTAGCCCGCGCTGAGGCTGCGCTGGGCGGCGCGCCACAGGCGGCCCGCCCGCGCCTTCAGGCCGCGCCGCGCGCGGGAGCGGTCGGGCGTCGGCAGCAGGCTTGGATCGGCGGCGCGGGCAGCGCGCGCCCCTCGGCATAGAGCCTGAGGTTGTCCGGCCGGCCGGGGCGCAGGCGAAGCCCCTCGCGGCCGCGCAGCATGTCCTCGGCCATCTTGAGCGCGCGCACGAGATCGTCCTCGCTGAACGGCTTGATCAGGCAGCCGAGCGCCAGATCCGGCATCGGGAAGCTCGGCGCCATGCCGGTGGTGAACAGGCACAGGACGCCGAGATCGTGAAGCTTCACCGCCACCGAAAAGCCGGTCGTGTCGTTGGCGAGCTGGAGATCGATGAGGGCGAGATCGGGCAGCCGCGCCTCGACCGCGGCGAGCGCGGACGCGCTGTCCTCGGCGACCGCGGTGACGCTGTACATCGGGTTCAGCTCGACGAGATGCTTGAGCGTCTGGGCGAACAGCGGCTCGTCCTCGACGATCAATATGCTCAACATAGCCGCCACTCCCCGCAACCGTTTCGATTCTTTACCGAAAAGGATGAGAAGGGAATCCTGGCACGGGCGATTTGCGGCGAGTGATTCCGCCAGCGCGGCGAAACGATCAGATTCGCATCATCCCTTCGAGGACGGTGACGCATTTTCCGCCCAGGATGACGCGGTCGCCCTCCAGCCGCCCGGTCAGATGGCCGCCGCGCCTACTGGCCTGGAAGCAGGTGAGGCTGTTCTTGCCGAGGCGCTCGGCCCAATAGGGCACGCTGATGCAATGGGCCGAGCCGGTGACCGGATCCTCGTCGATGCCGGCGCCGGCGGCGAAGACGCGGCTGACCATGTCGGTCGCATCGCCCGGCGCGGTGACGATGGTGAGGATGTCGCCCTGCGCGGCCAAGGCGCGGAAATCGGGCCGGACGGCGAGCACGTCCGCTTCGCTGCCGAGGACGATGAGCGCGTAGCGGCCCGGGTGCCAGAGCGTCTCGCGCGCTTCGCATCCCAGAGCGGTGAGCACTTCGGGCAGGGGTTTGGGCTCGGACTTCCAGGCCGGCAGCGACATGGCATAGCCGTTGCCGTCCCGCGCCACTTCGAGCATTCCCGCCCGGCGGGTGCGAAAGCGGATTCGGGGCCGGTCGCCGATCAGGACGTGGCCGCTGGCGAGCGTGGCGTGGCCGCAGAGCACGACCTCGACGGCCGGCGTGAACCAGCGCAGCTCATAATCCGCCTCGCTATCCTCCGCCGGAATGGTGAAGGCGGTCTCGCTGAGATTGTTCTCCTCCGCGATCGCCTGCAGGACGTCGTCGGGCAGCCATCGGTCGAGCGGCATCACCGCGGCCGGATTGCCGGTGAACGGCCTCCCGGCGAAGGCATCGACCTGGACGAGGCGGAGCTCGGTCATTCGCGGGTTTCCCTGGTGAGATCGGTCTCGACGAGGTCGTTGCCGGGGCAATCGACGCGGCCTTCGGGATCGAGGTGGATGAGCACCTCGCAGCCCGGGAATTCCGCCTTGAGCCCGCTTTCGATCTCCTCGATCGCCTCATGGGCGGCGGCGACGGTCATCTTGGGATCGACCCAGATGTGGAACTGGGCGAATTCGTGGGTGCCGCTTGAGCGCGTGCGCAGATCGTGGATGCCCCGGCCGGCGGCATGGCGGGCGGCGACCTCGACGAAGCGGCGGCGCTTCTCGATCGGCCATTCGCGGTCCATCAACTGGTCGAGCGCATGGCTGGAGGCCGACCAGGCTCCCCACAGCAGCCAGAGCGCGATGACGATGCCGAAGACCGGGTCGGCGCCGGTAAGGTTGAAATACTGGTCCATCACCAGCGCCGCGATCACCGAGACGTTGAGCAGAAGATCGCTCTGGTAATGGAGCAGATCGGTGCGGATCGCGACCGAGCCGGTGCGGCGGATCACCGAGCGCTGATAGCCGATCAGGACCAGGGTCACCGCGATCGCCACCACCGAGACGGCGATGCCATATTCGGCATGGGCGGTGCGGTCGCCCTCGAGCAGACGGGCGATGGCGCGCCAGCCGATGGCGAGCGCCGAGATCGAGATGATGACGACCTGGACCAAAGCGGCGAGCGCCTCGGCCTTGCCGTGGCCGAAACGGTGATTTTGGTCGGCCGGGCGCGCGGCGACGCGGACTCCGAACAAAGTGACCAGGGAGGCGAGCAGATCGAGGCTGGTGTCGGCGAGCGAGCCAAGCATTGCCACCGAGCCCGTCTCGAACGCCGCGAAGGCCTTCAGCGCGAGCAGGAAGAGCGCGGTGCAGACGCTCGCCAGCGCCGCCCGCGTGGTCAGCGAGGAGCGGTGATGATGATGGTGATGATGGCCGCCGCTCATGGGTAGAGCAGGCCTTCGCTCCAACCGTCTTCGCTTAATGTGAACAGGCGGCGCTCGTGCAGCCGGTGCGGCCGATCGGTCCAGAATTCGATCCGGTCGGGGACGAGCCTGTAGCCCCGCCAATAAGCGGGGCGGGCGACGTCCCTGCCCTCATGCTCGGCGACCATTTGCGCATAGCGCGCCTCGAAGGCGGCGCGGCTGGCGAGCGGGCGCGACTGGTCCGACGCCCAAGCGCCGAGCCGGGCGTCGCGCGAGCGCGTGGCGAAATAGGCGTCGGCCTCGGCCTCGCTGGTGGGCTCGATCCGCCCCTCTATGCGGACCTGCCGGCGCAGCGACTTCCAGTGAAAGGCCAAAGCCGCGCGCGGATTGGCCGCGATCTCGGCGCCCTTGCGGCTCTCTTCATTGGTGTAGAAGGCGAAACCCCGCGCGTCGTGGTCCTTGAGCAGCACCATCCGCACCGACGGCCGGCCGTCGGCGCCGGCGGTGGCGAGCGCCATCGCCTCGGGGTCGTTCGGCTCGGCCGCGCGCGCCTCGGCGAGCCACTCCTCGAACAGCTGATGCGGGTCGGCGGCCATCGCCCTTTCCTACAGGGCCCGGCCGCGCGGGCACAAGCGCCTTGCGCCCTCGGGGAACATGGCCCATCTCCCCCTCTGCCGCAGAGCGTGAGAGGAAATGGCGGGCCATGGCCGATCTTTATTCGCAGCTGAACGTCGCCCGGGGCGCGGACGAGGCCGAGATCAAGAAAGCCTATCGAAAGCTCGCCAAGGAGCTTCATCCCGACAAGAACAAGGACAATCCCAAGGCGACCGAGCGCTTCTCCAGGGTAACCCAAGCCTATGACATCCTGACCGACAAGGACAAACGCGCCCAATATGACCGCGGCGAGATCGACGAGGAGGGCAATCCCAAGATGCCGTTCGGCTTCGGCGGCGGCGGCGCCCATCCCGGCGGCGGACGCGGCGGCTTTCGCGGGCCCAATGGCGAGCCGTTCGAATATGGCGGCGACGCCGAGGGCATTTCCGACCTGTTCGAGGGGCTGTTCGGCGGCGCCGGCCGGCGCGGGAGGGGCGGCGGCGGACCGTTCAGCGGCTTCGGCCGACGCCCGCAGCGCCCGCAAAAGGGCGCCGACGTCCCTTATCGCCTCCCGGTGTCGTTCGAGGACGCGGCCCGGCTCGCCGGCCAGCGTGTGACGCTTTCGAGCGGCAAGACGCTCGACATCAAGCTTCCGCCCGGCGTCGAGGACGGCACCAGGATCCGCCTCGCCGGGCAAGGCCAGGAGGGCCCCGCCGGCAATGGCGACGCGATCGTCACCATCCAGGTCAAGCCGCATGCTTTCTTCCGCCGCGAGGGCGACAATATCCGGCTCGATCTGCCGATCGCGATCGACGAGGCCGTGCTCGGCGGGAAGGTGCGCGTGCCGACCGTGGACGGGCCGGTGATGCTGAGCGTGCCCAAGGGATCGAGCTCGGGCAAGGTGCTTCGACTCAAGGGCAAGGGCTTCACCGCCAAAGGCGGCGCGCGCGGCGACCAGCTCGTCACCCTGATGATCGAAGTGCCGGACGATTCCGATCTCGCCGGGTTCCTCGAGACCTGGCCCGGCCGCGGCAAGTCGAACCCAAGGGCGGGGCTCGGCGTTTAAAGCGCAATGCGCGACATCTCCCCCGCATCGCCCGAAGCGAGACGCAAGGAGCGGGCGCTCGCGGTGGCCGAGGCACGGCCCGGCACGGTGCGGGACCGGAGCCGGGAGGGACCGACCCCCTGGAAGGTGATCAAGCGGATCGCGATCGGCGTCTATTCCGACGGCTTCATCCATGCCGGCAACCTCGCCTACCTGGCGCTGCTTTCGCTCTTCCCCTTCGTGATCGTCGCCGCGGCGCTGGCGCGGCTATTCGGGCAGGGCGAGGAGGGGATGGCCGCGGCCAACGCCCTGCTCGTGACCATGCCGCCCGACGTCGCCGAGGTGCTCAGGAAACCGATCGGCGACGTGCTCCAGGCGCGCAACGGCAATCTGCTCTGGCTCGGCGCCCTGGTCGGCCTGTGGACCGCGGCGAGCTTCATCGAGACGATCCGCGACATCATCCGCCGCGCCTACGGCGTCAGCTACAGCCGCCCGTTCTGGGAATATCGGCTGTTCTCGATCGGCATCATCATCCTGGCCGTGATCGCCGCGATGATCGCGTTCAGCGCCTCGATCCTGCTCCTGGGCGCGCAGAGATTCCTGGTCGACTGGGTGCCGGGCGCCGCCGACATCGTCGGGCTGCTGACCCTGCTGCAGGTGGCGCCGGCTCTGGTGCTGTTCGTCTCGCTCTATCTGCTTTTCTACATCCTGACGCCGAAACGCTATCGGGGACGTGGCTGCCGCAAATGGCCCGGCGCGGCCTTCGTCGCGCTCTGGTGGGTGGCGACAACGGCCCTGCTGCCGGTGCTGCTGTCGAGCGTCGGTGGCTACGACACCACGTATGGCAGCCTCGCCGGCGTCATGATCGCCTTGATTTTCTTCTTCGTTATCGGGCTAGGCTTGGTTATCGGCGCGGAGCTGAACGCCGCGCTCGCGGAGACGCCTGAGCCGACGGCGCAGGATGTCGAGGCCGTCGTGCACGAGGAAGCGGCGGCGGAGGCGGAGCACAAGGCCGAGGAGCAGGCCGAGCGGGCGATCGAGAAGGAGGGCGAATGACCGGCTTGATGGAGGGGAAAAGGGGCCTGATCATGGGCCTCGCCAACGACCGTTCGCTGGCCTGGGGAATCGCCCAGGCGCTGTCCGCGCAGGGCGCCGAGCTCGCTTTCTCCTATCAGGGCGAGGCGATGGAGAAGCGGGTGCGCCCGCTCGCCGAGCGTCTGGGCGCCGCCTTCCTGATCGATTGCGACGTCTCCGACATGGCCAATCTCGACAACACCTTCGCGGTGCTGAAGGAGCGCTGGCCGACGATCGACTTCCTCGTCCACGCCATCGGCTTTTCCGACAAGAACGAGCTTCGCGGCCAGTTCGTCGACACCAGCCTCGACAATTTCCTGACGACCATGAACATCTCCGCCTACAGCTTCGTCGCGGTCGCCCAGCGGGCGCGGCCGATGATGGCGGACGGCGGCGCACTGCTGACTCTCTCTTATTACGGCGCCGAGAAGGTGATCCCGCATTACAATGTGATGGGCGTCGCCAAGGCGGCGCTGGAGACCAGCGTCAAATATCTGGCGATGGACCTGGGGCCCGAGAAGATCAGGGTCAACGCCATCTCGGCGGGCCCGATCAAGACGCTTGCGGCGAGCGGCATCGGCGACTTCCGCTACATCATGAAGTGGAACGAATATAATTCGCCACTGCGGCGCAACGTCACCATCGAGGACGTCGGCGGCGCCGCCCTCTACCTCCTCTCCGACCTCGCCTCGGGCGTCACCGGCGAGATCCATCATGTCGACGCCGGCTATAACGTGATAGGCATGAAGGCGGAGGACGCGCCCGACATCGCGACGACGTGACTGAACCGTCATTCCAGCGAAAGCTGGAATCTCTTTTCCTTCCAGAGCATCAAGAAGTGGGATTCCAGCTTTCGCTGGAATGACGAGTGTTCAACTCAGGGAATCGGAGCCTAGCGCCCTACGGCGAGCATCGGCGCATGAGGTAAGCCGGCGGACCTGGGGATGTGGCGGGCGACGACTTCCGCCGAGGGGTCGCGGCCGGCGGATATAGGCATAGTGCAGCGAGTTGCGATGTCGGACTGGAGTCTGAATTGGGGGACACATACTTTTCGCGAAAAAGTACGTGCCCCTCCGGCTCAGCGCCCGAGCACGGGCGCGTAAGGCAGGCGGCGGGCGTCGCGGACGATGGCGTCCATGGCCGGATCGCGGCCGGCGCGGAAATCGGCGTAGCGCAGCGGCGCCGGGATGTCGGGCTGGAGGCCGGTCACCCTGATCGGATGGTCGCGGATCGAGGCGTGGCAATCGGCTTCGGGGCAACCGGTCATGTAGTTGTGGCGCTCCGTGGCGTAGAGCAGCAGGGCGTCGAGGCCGGGAAGCCGCATGATATCCCCCTCCGCCCAGAATTCGAGCCGGTCGCCGATCGGCTCGCCGACGATGACGAGGCGGTCGCCCGCCGCCTGGCGCAGATAGCCGAGGCTCGAGATCGCGGCGGAGAAGGTCCGCCCCGAGGTGATCGCATAGACTCGCCCGCCCTCGACCAGGCCCGGCAGCGCCTGCATGAAGGCGCGGGTGATGTTGAGGTTGCCGCCCATGTTGAACCGCAGGTCGACTATGATGTTGCGCGGGCGCCGCGCCCGCAATTCGGCGAGCGTGCTGGTGAGGAAGTCGTCGATATGAAGCCCGCCCGTCGCCTTGAGCTGGATGAAGGCGGCGTAGATCCGGGGGAGGAAAGCGAGGCGGAAGCTCTCCCCAGGCTCCCGCAGATAGAGCGGGCGCGCCGCGGGCGGCAGCATCGCCGCCGCCTCGATCAGCATCGGAGTTCCGGTGAAGGCGGCTTCGCCCGGAAAAGGGGAGAGCGCGGCGGCGACCAGCACCTGCTCGGGCGGTCCGCGCCGGCGCGGCGCCAGGCTGTATTCGACCAGATCGGAATCTGTGCCGAAGCCCGCCGCCACGAGCAAAGCCGGAAGCTCCATGAACAAGGTGACGAACTGGTCCCGGAACCCCGGCTCGCCGCCCTGGTAGCGCGCATAGGCCGCGCGAATCTCCCGCCAGTCATGGCCGTTGATCCGGAGCACCTGGCGGCCGACCAGCCTCCTGCGGTCCGACGGCGCCGCGACGACGTAGAGGCCGTCGGCGAACAGGCCGAGCCGCACCGGGCTGCGCTTGTAGCGCGACGCCCATTGCGGCGGCAGCAGCGCGCTGTGGCCGTTGTCCGAAAGCGCGGCGATATGCGCGACCTCGAGCTCGAAGCGGGCGGGATCGCCGGTGAGGCCGGGCAGCAAAGCGAGCCGGCGCAGCGCCTCGTCCCGGCGCGCCGGCGTGTAGGCGCGGTTGCGCGCGATATAATTGCGGACGGCCGCCACATCCTCCGGCCCGGGCGCGGCCGCGGGCAGCAGCGAGACGCTGGCTAAAACGAGCAGGATTTGCTTCAACGGCCGCATGCGCCCTCCCTTGCCACCGTGTTATCCGCCTAAGACAGGTATGCCAAGGGCATGAGCGTCAACAGCTTCGGCCGACTGTTCCGTTTCGCGACGTGGGGCGAGAGCCACGGTCCCGCGATCGGCGCCCTGGTCGATGGCTGCCCGCCCGGCCTGTCGCTCGGCGAGGCGGATATCCAGCATTGGCTCGATCTTCGGCGGCCCGGCGCGAGCGCGCTCACCTCCGCGCGCGCCGAGCCGGACCGGGTCCGAATCCTGTCGGGCGTCTATCAGAGCCGGACGACGGGCACGCCGATCAGCCTGATCATCGACAATGTCGACGCGCGGCCCGCCGATTATCCAGCGGATGCGCCCTATCGGGCCGGCCATGCCGATCAGGCTTATGACGCGAAATACGGCTTGCGCGACCCGCGCGGCGGCGGTCGCGCCTCGGCGCGCGAGACGGCGGCGCGGGTCGCGGCCGGCGCCGTGGCGCGGCTCGTCCTCCCCGAAGTTAGGATCGCGGCGCGGGTGACCGAGATTGGCGGCGATCCGCAGGAGGAGAATTGGCCCGGCCTGATCGAGGCCGCCCGCGCCTCCGGCAGCTCGCTCGGCGGCATCGTCGAATGCGTCGCGACCGGCGTGCCGTCCGGCTGGGGCGCGCCGGTCCATGCGAAGCTCGATGCCGAGCTGGCGGCGGCGATCATGTCGATCAACGCCGTCAAGGGCGTCGAGATCGGCGCCGGCTTCGCGGCCGCGCGCGCGCGCGGCGAGGACAATGAAGGGCCGAACTTCGCCGGCGGCATCACCGGCGGGATTGCGACCGGCGCGCCGATAATGCTGCGCGCCGCCTTCAAGCCGCCCTCCTCGATCGCCGCGCTCGGTATCGAAGGCCGCCACGACCCCTGCGTCGCCTTGCGCGGCGCGCCGGTGGTCGAGGCGATGGTCGCTTTGGTGCTGGCCGACCACAAATTGCTGCACCGGGGGCAATGCGGAGGCTGAGATGATCCGCCGGCTCATCGTCCGCGGCCGAGTGCAGGGCGTCTGGTATCGCGGCTGGGCGGTCGATACGGCGCGCGCGCTCGGCCTCGACGGCTGGGTCCGCAACCGCCGCGACGGCAGCGTCGAGATATTGGCCTCGGGGTCCGACGAGGCCGTCGCACTCTTCATCGAACGGTGCGACGAAGGCCCGGCGGCGGCGCGGGTCGATCGGATCGATGTCGAGGAAACGGACGAGGCGGTCTCCGCGGGTTTCGCCCAAAGGCCGACGGCTTAGATCAGCGATCCGCGAAGGGATCGCGGACCAGGATCGTGTCGTCGCGCTCCGGGCTGGTTGAGACCAGGGCGACCGGACAGGCGATCAGCTCCTCGATCCGGCGGATATATTTGATTGCCTGGGCGGGGAGATGGCGCCAGCTGCGCGCGCCCGCGGTGGATTCGGTCCAGCCCGGCATGGCCTCGTAGACCGGCTCGACCCCCGCCTGATCGGCGGCATGGGCCGGGAAATGATCGAGCGTCTCCCCATGCAGCCGATAGCCGGTGCAGATGCGGATCTCGTCGAGCCCGTCGAGCACGTCCAATTTGGTGAGCGCGATGCCGGTGACGCCCGAGACGGCGCAGGACTGGCGCACCAGCACGGCGTCGAACCAGCCGCAGCGGCGCTTGCGCCCCGTCACCGTGCCGAACTCGCGGCCGCGCTCGCCGAGCCGCTGGCCGACCTCGTCGTCGAGCTCGGTCGGGAACGGGCCGGAGCCGACCCGGGTCGTATAGGCCTTGACGATGCCGAGCACGAAGCCCGCCGCCGACGGGCCGAGGCCGGTGCCGGCCGCGGCGGTGCCGGCGACGGTGTTGGACGAGGTCACGAACGGATAGGTGCCGTGATCGACGTCGAGCAGCACGCCCTGCGCGCCCTCGAACAGGATCCGCCGGCCGCGCAGCCGCGCCTCGTTGAGGGTGATCCAGACCGGGCGGGCGAAGCGCAGCACGAAATCGGCGATCCCGCGCAGATCGCGCACCAGCCGGCTGCGGTCGATGCCCTTCTTGCCGAAGCCGGCGCGAAGCGCGTCGTGATGGGCGCAAATGCGGTCGAGCTGCGGCCCCAGCCTGTCGAGATGGGCGAGATCGCAGACCCGGATCGCGCGGCGGCCGACCTTATCCTCATAAGCCGGGCCGATACCGCGCCTGGTGGTGCCGATCTTGCCGGCGCCGCTGGCATCCTCGCGCAACGCGTCGAGATCGCGGTGGAAGGGGAGGATGAGCGGGCAGATGTCGGCGATCTGAAAATTTTCGGGCGTGACCGCGACGCCCTGCGCGGTCAGCCGCTCGACCTCGTCCTTCAGCGCCCAGGGATCGAGCACGACGCCATTGCCGATCACCGACAAGGTGCCGCGGACGATGCCGGAGGGCAGCAAGGAGAGCTTGTAGGTGGTGTCGCCGACGACGAGCGTGTGGCCGGCATTGTGGCCGCCCTGGAAACGGACGACGCAATCGGCGCGGCTGGCCAGCCAATCGACGATCTTGCCCTTGCCCTCGTCGCCCCACTGGCCGCCGATCACGGTGACGTTCGCCAAAGCCTGCCCATTTCCAGATTGTGCCGCCCGCCTCTACGCAGCGTCGCCGTCGCCGTCCAGCCACGCCCTGGCCCGTCCGCGCCGAATCTGACGGAATCGTTGTTTCAGGTTAATGAAACTCCCTGCATCGCGGACCGTTGAGGGGGCAAGGTTCCTTGAAAGGGAGAATGACATGCGTAACCTGCTTCTTGCCGCCGCCGCCACGGCCGTCGCCATACCGGTGACCTTCGTGGCGCCCACCACCACCGCCACCGCCGAGGCGGCGCAGCGGGGTGACGGCTATTATAACGGCCGCGTCTGGCGCGACCGCCAGGGCCGTTATCGCTGCCGCCGGTCCAACGGCACCACCGGCCTGCTCATCGGCGGCGCCGCCGGCGCCCTTGCCGGCCGGGCCATCGACGGTGGCCGCAACCGCACCACCGGCACCGTGGTGGGCGCAGTCGCCGGCGCGCTGGTCGGCCGCGAAATCCAGCGGAACAGCAGAAGCGGTCGCCGCTGCCGCTAACGGTCTCTGAAACGAAAAGCGGGCCGCTTCCCTGAGGAGGCGGCCCGCTTTTTTCGTGCGTGTGGAGACGCGCGCTCAGCCGGCCTTCGGACCGGCGCCGGGCTTTCCGGCCGGCTTGGACTTGCGCGGCGCCGCGGCTTTGCGCGCTGGCTTCGCGGCGGGCGTGGCTTTCGCCGCGGCGGGCTTGGCGGTCTTCTTCGCAGCGGGCTTGCGCGCCTTCGCGGCCGCGCCGGCCTTGGCCGGAGCCTTCCGGGCCGGAGCCTTGCGCGCCGGCGCCTTGCGCGGAGTGGCGGCCGGCGCCGCCGCCGGCGCTTGGGCCGCTTCGACCTCGCCCATCATCCGGCGCACCGCCTCGGTCGCCGCGTTGATCATCGCCGCGCCGATCTTGTTGGCGCTGTCGGCGGCGGCATCGGCCGCGGCTTCGGCCGCCTCGCGCGCGTTGCGGGCGCCGCGCTTGGCGCTGTCGCGGACATTCTTGTTGGCGGCGAGCGCCGCGGCGGCAGTGACGAGGCCGGCGGCGAGCAGGCTGCGCGCGACGGGATTGCGGGCGAGATCGGCGGCGCGCCGGCCCGCTTCGCGCAGGGCGTCGGGGATCATGTCGGCGGCGCTGTGACCGCCCACGCCTTCATTCCCCTTGCCAGAGGGTTTCTTTGCCATGATTCATGTCTCCGGGTTGATCATATCTGAAGCGTAACAGACCCACGAACGCCCGAACAGTTCCGCCCCGGGGGCGATCGTCAGCCGTCGTCGCGGCCGGTCGGGTAGCTTTCGCCGTCGGGCGAGACCGCATCGCCGGCGGGCCGGGCCGCGCCTGCGTCGTCGTCGCCTCGGCCTTTCTCGCGAAGCAGATGCTCGGGTAGCGCCTCGGTCCGCGCCTCGTCGCTTGCCGGCAGCGGATGGCCCTGCCCGGCTTCGTCACGCTCCGTCGCCATGCCTGGTCTCCTTCAGCCTGAACAAGCGAAAGGCCGCCGGGATGGTTCCCGGGCGGCCCTTCGACATGGTCAGCGGCCGGAAGCCGACTGCCCGGAAGCTTCTGGAAAGCTTAGGCTTCCAGCTCCCGAACGGACTTGACCGACCCCTCTGCTGAACCATGAGACATCGGATCACCTCCTTTCGCTAGTTGAATTGCCGGGCCACTATGATTCGCGCCGAATCGCGGATCAAGACTTGATCTCAAATATTTTGACGCTAGGATTCCATGCTTCGCCGCGCCTGCGAGCCTGATCGCCGGAGGGTGAAGCGAGACTTCAACCGGAGGCGTGAATCAGGCTCACTTCATGGTGAGACCAAGATTCACGTTCAGGCATCGCCTGAACGATCTTGGTCTTGAGCGCCTTTTTTATTGCCCGCGGCAATCCTCGATCACCCGCGCCGGCTCCGGCCAGGCGGGAAGGATGAGGCTATGGGCGCCCTCGGCCTCGACGAGGAAGCGGCCGCGGCTGAACGCGATCTGCTCGAGCAGGGGATCATTGGTCGGCAGATCGACGAAGACCATGTTGATATGGACCTCGCTCACCCGCAGCTGGCGCTCGCCATAAGAGGTATGAATGCCGATCGCCTGCGCCTGCGCGCCGGCCCAGCGCAGGCGAACGGAGCGGCCGCGCTCGCAGCTGATCGTGAAGGAGACGACCCCTTCGGAGCGGAAAGTCGCCTCGGGCGTCGCCGGGTTCGGCCGATAGGACCAGTCGCCGGGGCTCAGCGGCGCGGCCTGCCAATCGGCGATCGGCGGCGGTGGCGGCGGCGGGCGGACTGGAGGCGCCTCCGGGACCGGCGACGGCAGCGCCACCGGCGGCGGCGCCTCCCGGCGGGGCACGCAGGCGGCGAGCGAAGCGGCGGCGGCCAGCGCCGCGCCCATTGTTCCGAAATTCCGCATCAGCGGTTCACTGGGCATTGCCCGCGACATTGACCGTGACCGCGTTCCCGTCCCCGGCCGGGGCGACGCCGTTGCCGGCGGCCTCCGGCGGCCGCACCTCGCCGGTCGCGCATTGCGCGGCATAAGCGCTGATCGTCGGGCTCGTCGGAAGCACCAGCGGCTCGGAATCGCCGACCCGAACGGTGATCGGGGTAGCGGCGGCGACCAGCACGGCGCGGAATGGATCGTTGGCGGGCAGGGTTGCGCGCAGCATCGGAATGGCGCCGCCGGTGCTGACCACGGCGAGCCGCCGGGTCTCGCTGCCGACCTGAACCATCATCACCGGCAGGTCGCCCGGCGGCGCCGCGCCGTGGCGCTGGAGCAGCAGGTTGCGGCGGGCGTCGCAGCCGATGCTGAACGCGGGCGCCGATCCGGTGGGGCCGAATTCGAGCACCGACTGGGTGTCCTGGAGGCCCATCCGCCAGGCGCCGATCGCGATCTCGTCGTCCTCGGCGTCGGCCGCCGGCGCATTGACCGTGAGCGAGGCATTGTTGTCGAACTGCGTATATTCCGCCGGCTCGGAGCGCGCGCAGCCCGCGAGCAGGACGAAAGCGAGAGGGAGCGCGAAGCGGGTCATTCTGGATCCTCCGGATGGGCTTTGGCCACTCCTTAGCCCGGGACGCCGCCGCGCGCATCCCATAGCGCGAGGAATTCGGGCCGAGTCGGCGGGCCGCAGGTGGCGAAGCCCGGATTGCGCCGCTCGCGATGTGATTCGTCCCGCGCCGGTCATCGCCCTTTGCTTCTGGAAGTTGATGATGATGACGACAATGACACTTGCCATTGAGTTCGGATGACACCGCTAAAAGAGGCTCCGTGCCCGAGCCGGGGACGTGTGAAGGAATGAGCGACGAGCGTCCATGGCCACGATTCAAGCAGACGATTTCCTATTTTTGAAGCGCTTGACAAATGATTTGATTGATCGTTCAATCAAGCCCTGAGGAGAGGCCGATGAATGCCGACACCCGCCGCAAGATCGTCATGGCGGCGATGGACCTGTTCGCCGAGAAGGGCTTCCAGTCGACCTCGGTGGCGGACATATTGAGCCGCACCCAGGTCCATTCGGGCAGCCTCTACCACGTCTTTCCCGGCAAGCAGGACGTGCTTGCCGCCGTGCTGGAAGCCTATCGCGATGGCATCGAGGAATGGCTGCTGGCGCCGGCCTGGAGCGGCATCGACGATCCGGTCGAGCGGATCTTCGCCTTGCTGGGCGCCTATCGCACGATGCTGGCGACGAGCGAATGCACCTATGGTTGCCCGATCGGCAGCCTGGCCTTGGAGCTGCACGAGCCCGACCCGGCGATTCGCGACCTGCTCGCCGCCAATTTCGAGAATTGGACGCTGGCGATCCAGCGCTGCCTCGATTCGGCCGGCGCGCGGCTGCCGGCCGCGCTCGACCGGCGCCGGCTCGCCGAGTTCGTGCTGACCGTGATGGAGGGCGCGGTGATGCAGGCGCGCACCTATCGCGACATCGGCTATTTCGACCGCAACATCGCGATGCTGCGCGACCAGTTCGATTTGCTGATCAGGGAGGCGCAGCGGGAGCGCGTGCCGGCGTAAGGGGGAGGACCGTCATTCCAGCGAAAGCTGGAATCCTGTTGTTCTTCAAGAAGGGAGATTCCAGCTTTCGCTGGAATGACGAAAAGGGGAGGAAAACATGCCTGAGGTCAATTATCTCGCGGTCGTCCTGGCGGCGTTGTCGGCGTTCTTGCTCGGCGGACTCTGGTATTCGCCGGCCTTGTTCGCGAACAAATGGGTCGCGCTGACCGGCCAGGGCGAGGAGAAGCTCAAATCCGGATCGATGGCGATGATCTTCGGCGGCGCCTTCCTGATGAACCTCATCGCCGCTTATGCCTTCGCCTCGTTCATCGGCCCGCGTCCGCAGATCAAGCCCGCCGCCATCGCCGGCTTCGTCACCGGCCTGTGCCTGGTCACGGCCAGCCTCGGCCTCAACTACCTCTTCGAGCGCCGCCCGTTCGGCCTGTGGCTGATCAACGGCGGCTATTTCACGCTGCAATTCACGCTGTACGGGGTGATCTTGGGGGCGATGGGGTAAATTCCCTGCCCATCGGCGGCCGGTAGCAGGGTTCCGGAATCGGCAGGTCAAGCTCGCGAGCAACTTCGAGTCAGAGTGCGGCGGCGACCTGAAGCTCGGTCAGGCCTCCTCGGGCGTATCACCGTGGGCGGAGCAGTAACGAAGGTCCGGGACATCGGCGATCCAACAGCTGTCCTCGTCCGACCAGAAGACGTTGATGTGATAGCGCGGATTCATGCGGCGTGGGGGACGATGCGATCGAGGTCCCCGTTCAGGGCGCGCTTGGCTTCGAGCAGCTCGTACTGGATCTGGAGGCGCATGAAATAGCCCTCGGACAGGCCGAAATAGCGGGCAAGGCGCAGATCGAGGTCGGCATCGACTGCCTGCTCGCCCGCGATCACCTCCTCGAGCCGCGCGGCCGACAGATCGAGGGCACGCGAAAGAGCGGCGGTGTCGAGGCCCAACGGGGCCATGAACTCGCCGGCCAGCAATTCGCCCGCATGGGCATTATGCAGCCAGTCCGCATCAATGGTAATCGGTGATCTCGACATCGTCCGCGCCTCCGTCGCGCCAGACGAAGCATATACGCCATTTCTTGTTGATTGAAACGGAGTGCTGCCCCTCGCGATCGTCCTTGAGCGCGTGGAGGCGATTGCCGGGTGGGATGGCAAGATCGCCGAGTTCGGCGGCGGCGTCGACCAGCTTAAGCAGATTCAGGGCGCGGTTCTGAATGTCGGCGGGCAACTTCTTGCTGCGCTCGCCTTCCCAGATTTTCGGCGTTTCCTTGTCGGCAAAGCTGCGGATCATGGGACACGTAGGAGTTCAAGCCGACGCCAGGCGGAATCACCGGGACGCATTGCTTCCCAAAATCGGAGGCCATTCACGTTTGTGCCAGTGATGGCAGCAGCCGCAGCCGATGGACTGGTATGCTCTCGGCCGCCTTCGTCGACCCAGCGATCGCCTTCTATGTGGCCCCGATATTCACGCTGCTTATACCGCGCCCTGAGTTGCGTGCCTTCCGGCAAATGCAGGCCGCGTGAAAAGAAGCCGTTAACGCCAAATGGCCGACTTAACGCATCTGCCGCCGCTTGCAGCGGCGTCTCCGCGCGCTCTGGTTCCTGGATGGAATCCAACCCGAGCAACTCGCGTAGGACGTCATTGTATGTGTGGCCCTCATGCTCCCGCCGTACAGTGAGTTCCTTGAAAACGCCGAAATCGACCTCTATATGCATTTTAGGAGCCTCCGAAGCACGGAGCACTATTAGTAACTTTAGAGGCTAATGTCAAGCGCGGCGCCCGGCGCCCCACTTACGCTGCACCTTGCCGTACTTCGTCTTTCTCGTCCCCGGCTTGCCTTCCGTCGAATGGCCAAGCACCGGCGCCCGCTTCTGACCGTCCGGCAGGCCGAGCTCGTCCGCTTCCAGCCGCCTGATCTCGTCGCGCAGGCGGCCGGCTTCCTCGAACTCCAGGTCCGCCGCGGCCTTGCGCATGCGCTTTTCCAGATCGTCGATGTGGCTGCGCAGATTGTGGCCGAGGAGGTGGGGCGTGCCTTCGTCGCCGGTGTCGATGATGACGCTGTCGCGGTTGGAGACGTCGGCGAGGATGTCGGAGATGTCGCGCTTGATCGTGGTCGGGGTGATGCCGTGCTCGGCGTTGTACGCTTCCTGCTTCTCGCGGCGGCGGTTGGTTTCGTTGAGCGCGCGCTCCATCGAGCCGGTCATGCGGTCGGCGTAGAGGATGACCTTGCCCTCGACGTTGCGGGCGGCGCGGCCGATGGTCTGGATCAGCGAGGTCTCCGAGCGCAGGAAGCCCTCCTTGTCGGCGTCGAGGATCGCGACCAGGCCGCATTCGGGGATGTCGAGCCCCTCGCGCAGCAGGTTGATGCCGACGAGCACGTCGTAGACGCCGAGCCTGAGGTCGCGGATCAGCTCGATCCGCTCCAGCGTCTCGACGTCCGAATGCATGTAGCGCACCCGCAGGCCCGCCTCGTGGAGGAATTCGGTGAGGTCCTCGGCCATCCGCTTGGTGAGCGTGGTGACGAGGGTTCGATACCCCTTGGCGGCGGTCGCGCGCGCCTCGGCGACGAGATCGTCGACCTGGTCCTCGACCGGGCGGATCTCGACCGGCGGGTCGATCAGGCCGGTGGGGCGGATCACCTGCTCGACGAAGACGCCGCCGGTCTGCTCCAGCTCCCACGGCCCGGGCGTCGCCGAGACCGCCACGGTCTGCGGGCGCATCGCGTCCCATTCGTTGAAGCGCAACGGGCGGTTGTCGATGCAGGACGGCAGGCGGAAGCCATATTCGGCGAGCGTCAGCTTGCGGCGGTGATCGCCGCGCGCCATCGCGCCGACCTGCGGCACGGTCTGGTGGCTCTCGTCGACGAAGAGGAGAGCGTTTTCGGGCAGATATTCGAACAGCGTCGGCGGCGGCTCGCCGGGCAGGCGGCCGGTGAGGAAGCGGGAGTAATTCTCGATGCCGGCGCACGAGCCGGTGGCGGCGATCATCTCGAGGTCGAAATTGGTGCGCTGCTCGAGCCGCTGCAGCTCGAGCAATTTGCCTTCGGATTCGAGCTCCTTGAGCCGCTCGGTCAGCTCGAAGCGGATCGCCTCCATCGCCTGCTTCATCGTCGGCCCGGGGGTGACGTAGTGCGAATTGGCGTAGACCTTCACATATTCGAGCGCGGCGATCTTCTTGCCGGTGAGCGGATCGAACTCGACGATCGATTCGATCTCGTCGCCGAAGAAATTCACCCGCCAGGCCATGTCCTCGTAATGCGAGGGGAAGATCTCCAGATTGTCGCCGCGCACCCGGAAATTGCCGCGCGCGAAGGCCTGGTCGTTGCGCTTGTACTGGAGCGCGACGAGCTTGCGGATGATCTCGCGCTGGTCGACGCTCTGGCCCTTCTTGAGCGCGAAGGTCATCGCCGAATAGGTCTCGACCGAGCCGATGCCGTAGATGCACGAGACCGAGGCGACGATGATGACGTCGTCGCGCTCGAGCAAGGACCGGGTCGCGGAGTGCCGCATCCGGTCGATCGCCTCGTTCACCGAGCTTTCCTTCTCGATGTAGGTGTCCGAGCGCGGCACGTAGGCCTCGGGCTGGTAATAATCGTAATAGGAGACGAAGAACTCCACCGCATTGTCGGGGAAGAAGCTCGAAAATTCGCCGTAGAGCTGGGCGGCGAGGATCTTGTTGGGGGCGAGCACGAGCGCGGGGCGCTGCAGCGTCTCGATCACCTGGGCCATGGTGTAGGTCTTGCCCGAGCCGGTGACGCCCAGGAGGACCTGGGTCTTCTCCTCCTGGCGGAACTGATCGACCAGTTCGGCGATCGCCGCCGGCTGGTCGCCCGCCGGCTGGTAATCGGAGACGAGCCGGAACGGCCTGCCGCCCTCGGCCTTTTCGGGGCGGGCGGGACGGTGGGGGACGAAGGCCTGGCCGGTCTCGGGCTCTTCCAGGCTGGTGCGGATGGTGATCGCCATGTCGCCGATATGGTCGCGCGGGCCGGAAGGCGCAACGGCGCCTGCTTCCCCGCATCGGCTTGCAACGCTATGCCGCCTCCGACACAATCGTGCGATGCCCGGCTCCGCGCCGCGCTGGAAAGAGGGCCTCGATGAAGCGACTCCGCATGCTGTTGCCGCTGATCGCGCTCGTCGCGGCCTGCTCGCGCGGGCCGGACCGGATCCAGCACGGCCGCTGGGACTTCGAGGTGGTCATGACCGAGCTCGACGCGACCGGCCTATCTGCCGAGCAGCAGCAGCAGGCCCGGGCGGGGCTCAACCAGCCCCAGACGAATCGGGAATGCGTGACTCCGGACGAGGCCGCCAATCCGTTGAGCGAGATTCGGGAGCAATTCACCCGGAACCAGGGGGCGAGCTGCCAAACGACAGACGATGTTTTTTCCGGCGGCATCATCCGGTTCCGCGCGAGCTGCCGGGGCAGCAACGGCAGCTCGGCGCGGGTGCAGCTCGCTCTCGAAGGCAGGTTCGAGGCGATCACGCTCATCGCCAACGTGTCGGTGACCGCGGAAGGCCCGAATCCGAACGGATCGGGGACGGTGACCTTGCGGACTCGCGGCACAGTCCGCGGCCGCCGCGTCGGCGACTGCGCGAGAAACTAGGCCGGCGGACGGCTTTGCATCGCCCCCGGTTGCCTCGCTCCCAATATTGAGACACAGTCGGGCCAAAGAAGCGAATCCGCACGGAATCGAAGAAGGGGGCCCTCATGAAGCGACTCATTATCCTGGCGCCAGCGATCGCGCTGGTTACGATCGCCGGCTGCTCGCGAGGCGCCGACCAGCTCCAACCCGGCCAGTGGGAGAAGACGTTGCGGTTCAAATCGCTCGAGCTGACGGGCGCGTCCCCGGAGGTGCAGGCCCGGGCCAACCGCCAAGTCGGGCAGTCGCAAACCAATCAGGAGTGCATCACGCCCGAGAAAGCCCGCAATCCTCTCCAGGAAATGCGCGAGATGGCGGCGCAGGGCCGCGCCGCCAATTGCCGGTTCACCGATGAGACTTTCAGCGGCGGCGTGATCCGCATTCGCGCGACCTGTGGTGGAGCGGGCCAGAACGAAAGCGGGACCCTTTCGGTGGAAGGCAGCTTTACCGAAACCACCCTGCAGGCGACATTGACGGTGAGCGGACAGGGGGTGGCCAGCCCAATGATGCCCGGGGTGACCGGAATGCGCATGACGGCCGAGATCAGTGGCCGCCGCACCGGAGACTGCGCCGCCGGCGCCGCCCGCCCGGGGAACGGGCTGTGAGGGCCCAGGCAGCCGCGGCCGCGGCGCTCCTTCTCGCCGCCTGCGGCGGGCAGGACGGGAATCGCGCCGGCGGCGCGACCAACAATGCAAGCGCGGTCGCCCCCGGCGAACCCGGCGCTTCGGGGACCGCTCCCGTGCCCGCCCCGGGCGCGTCGGCGGGCCTGACGATGCAGCCGGGCCTGTGGGAAATGGCGGTGCAGATAAGGTCGCTCGATGTTGCCGGCGCGCCGCCGGAAGCGCAGGCACGGATTCGCAGCCAGGTGGGCCGGACGCAAACCAACCGGAATTGCATAACCCCCGAGGAGGCCCGCAATCCCATAGGGCAAATGCGGGATATGGTGGCTCAGGGACGGGCAGCCAGTTGCCAGTTCACCGATCAGGTCTTTGGCGGCGGCGTGATCCGTATCCGCGCGACGTGCGCGGGTCCGGCCGGCCGGGGATCCTCGGGACGGGTGGCGATGGAAGGCACCTTCACTGCGACGACCGTCCAGGCGACGCTTACCTTCAGCGCGCAGGGCGCCGCCAATCCGGCCATGCCGGGGGTGACCGGCGTGAACATGGCCGCCGACCTCAGGGGCCGCCGCGTCGGCGAATGCCCGGCAAGGCCCGTTCCGCCCGCAATCAGGACGCCGGTGCCAGCGCCGCCGCCGCCGCTGCCCAGGCCGTGAAGGCGTCCGCCGCCGCGGCGGCGGTGCTGGCCGTCGTCGCGCTCGGCGTCGGCAAAGGCGCGGCCGCGGGCCAGGACGCGGCGGCTGGCGTTACGATGCAGCCCGGACAGTGGGAAATGGTGACGCAGGTGACGTCGGTCGAAAGTCCGGGCGCGTCTCCGGAAGCGCAAGCGCTGCTTCGCGGCCAGGTCGGCCAGTCGGAAACCAACCAGACGTGCATGACCGCCGAGCTGGCCCACAATCCACTCCGGCAAATGCGCGAGATGTCGCTGACCCAAGGGCCCAATTGCCGGTTTACCGATGAAGTTTTCGGCGACGGCGTGATCCGAGTCCGCATGACCTGCCCCTCCGGCGAAGGACCCGCGGGGGAGATGTCGATGGACGGAAGCTTCACCGCGACCACGCTCCAGACGTCTCTTACCATCGGCGTGCAGAGGGCCAATCCGGTGATGCCCGGCCCCGGCCTGGGCGGCATGCGCTTGTCCGCCAATGTCAGTGGCCGCCGCATCGGCGAATGCCCGGCAACGCCGGCGCCGCCCGCGACCGAAGAGCCGGTCACCGAGCCGCCGCCGTCCAGGCCATGAAGGCGCCTGCGCGGGAGAATTGACTTCACCGGGAGGAGGAAGGCCATGATCGGTTACGTCACCCTGGGCACCAACGACCTGGATAAGGCGCTTGGCTTTTATGACGCGCTGCTCGGCGAGCTCGGCGCCACCCGCAAGATGGAGTTTCCGGAGACCGGCTTCACCCTCTACGGCACCGGCGACCGGCGGCCGGGAATCGCCATCACCAGGCCCTATGACGGCAAGTCCGCCTCGGCCGGCAACGGCAACATGACCGCTTTGGCGATGGAGAGCCGCGAGATGGTCGACCGGATGCACGCCAAGGCGCTCGCGCTGGGCGGCAGCGACGAAGGCGCGCCGGGGCTTCGCACGCCGGAAGGGCCGGGAGCCTTTTACGGCGCCTATTTCCGCGACCCCGAGGGCAATAAACTCTGTGTATTCCGGATGGGACCGGCCTAAGGAGGCACCCTAAAGGAATAAGCCATGAAAATCAGGGTGATCGTCAATCGCAGCGGCGGCACCCTGAAGGGCTCTGGGGACGAGGAGGCGCGGATCGTCGCCGCGTTCGAGGCGGCGAGCGTCGACGCCGACGTCCGGATGACCGAATCCGCCGACATTTTCGACGCATTGAAGGAGGCCGCGGCGGCGCCCGGCCTCGACGCGGTCGTCGCCGGCGGCGGCGACGGCACGTTGAGCTGCGCCGCCGGCCATCTGGCCGATAGCGGACGCGCGTTCGGAATCCTGCCTCTGGGCACGTTGAACCATCTCGCCCGCGACGCCGGCATCCCCTTCGGGATCGAGGAGGCGGCGGCGGTGATCGCGGCCGGCCATGTCCGCGAGGTCGACGTTGCCGAGATCAACGGCCGGGTCTTCGTCAACAACAGCTCGGTCGGCCTCTATCCGGACATGGTCCGGCTGCGCGAGGCCCAGCAGGAGCGGAGCGGCCGCGGCAAAAGGCTCGCCATGCTCTCGGCCGGCTTCGCCTCGCTGCGCGCCTTCCGCCGCCACCGCCTGTGGATCAGCGCGCCGGGGCTGGAGGCGCCGATCAAGACGCCTTTGCTGTTCGTCGGCAACAATCGCTATCAGGTGAACCTGTTTGGCCTGGGCAAGCGCGAGACGCTCGACGAGGGCGAATTGTGCCTCTACGCGATCCGGGCCGGCAGCCGGCTCCATCTGCTCTGGGCGGGGATCAGGGGCATATTCGGCAAGCTCGACCAGCAGCGCGACTTCATCACCGCTTATGTGAGCGAGGCCGAGATCGGCTCGGACCGGCCGATGCTGGCGCTCTCCGCCGATGGCGAGACCCTGCGGATGGAGACGCCACTGCGCTACAGGATTCGGCCGAAGGCGTTGCGGCTGATCGTGCCGGCGGACTCTCCGGCCGATTGAATCGTCCCTTCCCCGTTCGGGCTGAGCCTGTCGAAGCCCTGCCCTTCTTCCGCGCGCCCCATAAGAAAGTAAGGCCCTTCGACAGGCTCAGGGCGAACGGCGGTGGTGGCTATCGCGCCGGAACGCTGAACGTCTGCCCGGCCTCGGTCGCGGTGAAGCGGCCCGGGGCGAGGCCTTGCGCGCGCGCCAGCGCCGCGAGGCTGCGCGGCGGATCGTCTATGCCTTCGAAGGCGAGCTGGAACGTGCCCCAGTGAATGGCGAGCGCGCGGGTCGGGTTCAGCGCTGCGAAGATGCGCAGCGCCTCGGCGGGGCCGATATGGCTGTTCTGCATGACGTCGCGCGGCAGATAGGCGCCGACCGGGATGATCGCGAGCCGGAACGGCCCGTGCGCGGCGGCCGCGCGCACCCAGGCGCCGTCGCCCCAGCCGGTGTCGCCGGCAAAGAAGATGTTGCCCCCGGGCGTCACGATGGTGAATGCGGACCACAAAGCGCGGTTGCGGTCGGCGCCCCAGCGCGAGCCCCAATGATGGTTGCGCTCGACGATGACCTCGATGCCGGGTCGCACCGGCACCCGCCCGCCCCAGTCGCGAGTCACCGACTCCACCCCCGCCCCGGCCAGGATCGTGTCGTTGCCGAGGCTGGTGACGATCAGCGGCCGGTCGCGCGCCCAGAGGCGCCGGAGCGTCGGCAGGTCCATATGGTCGTAATGATCATGGCTGATGAGGACGAGGTCGATCCGCGGCAGGTCCTCGAAGCGCACGCCGGGCTGGCGGACCCGGGTCGGGCCGATGAAGGAGAAAGGCGAGGCGCGGTCCGACCAGATCGGGTCGGTGAGGATATTGAGCCCCTGGGTCTGCACCAGCACGGTGGCGTGGCCGATCCAGGTGACCCGCATCTCGCCGCCCATGACGCGGCGCTGCGGCACGGTCGGTCGGACCGCGACGCTTTCGGGCCAGGCGGCGCGCTCGCCCCGTGCCCAGCGGTTGAGGAAACGGCTCGGATCGAGCCTCGGCGGATCCTTCGCGCCCGGGTTGAAGAAGCGGTGCCCGTCATAATGATCGCTGGCCGGGCCGCTATAATAGATGCGGTCGAGGAAGGGCGGGACGAGCGTCGGCGCGAAGCTCAACGCGACCAGGACGAAAAGCAGGACGGTCCCAAGCCATTTCAGGACCCTCTGCATGGATCGCGCAGAAGCTAGCGCGGCGCGAGCGTGAGGCCGGCCGGCGCCTGCGTCTCGTCGTGATCGTCGTGATACATGTCGAGCGCGAGGCTGAAGCTGCCGGGCGCGGGGTCGCCGCAATCGAGCTGCCAGAGGTCGACGATCGAGCCGAACACGCCGACGCCGATATTGGCGCGCTGGCCGATCCTGGGCGCATTGCCGTCGCCGCAGCGCAGCCGGTGCATATAGGCATGCTCACCCTCGACGCCGCTAACCCGCACCGGATTTTGCCGCGAACCGAGCGGATGCCCGCGGGCCTGTTCGATCGAGCGGGCGAGGTCCTCGTCGGACGGCGCCGCGCCCAGCTCCACCATCATCTGGCGCGGGGTCTGGGTCTCGGCGGCGGCCGGCAGAGCGAGGATCAGGGCGATCGCGAAAAGACGCAGACGCATGGCGGCTCTCCTGTTTTGTCGGCTGCGAGCTTACTCGGATGCGCGTCCGGAACAAGCCGAATCGCGGGGGCCGCTAAGGCTGGAGCGTGAAGCCGGCGGGGGCGCGGGTTTCGACATGCTCTTCATGATACATGTCGAAGACGATGCGGCCGGCGGCGTCGCCGCAGAAGATTTCGTAGGCGCCGACCACCGAGCCGAAGGCGCCAACGCCGGCCTCGCGGCGCGCGCCGACCCTGGCTGCATTGCCGTCGGCGCAGCGCAACCGGGCGAGATAGGCGCGCTCGCCCTCCGGCCCGCCGACGCGCACCGGATTTTCGAGCGTGCCGAGCGGATGAGCGTCGGCGGCGGCGACGAGCGCGCGCATCTCCTCCTCGGGCGAGACCGGGCTCAGCTGGGCGACCATCGATTCGGGCGAGGCGGTGCGCGCGCCGAGCCGCGGCTGGGCCGGCTGCGCCAAAGCCGGCGCGGCGGAAAGAAGGAGAAGGGCGGCGGCAGGAAGGGAACGCATGATACTCTCCGGCAGGGAATTGGCTATGTAGGACAGGAGCGGCGGATGGGAAAGGCGAAGCGGATGGACGACGCGAAGGGGCCGGTGGCCAGAGCCGGCATGTTGATTCGGCGGCCCGCGGCCGAGGTCTTCGAGGCGTTCGCCGATCCGGCGGTGACCGCGCGTTTCTGGTTCTCGAAGGGAAGCGGGCGGCTCGAGCCCGGCGCGCGGGTGCGCTGGGCGTGGGAGATGTACGGAATCGGCTCCGACGTCGTGGTCAAGGCGGTCGAGCCCGGGCGCCGGATCCTGATCGACTGGGACGAGCCTGCGACCGAGGTCGAATGGACGTTCGCGCCGCGCGGGCCGGAGCGAACCTGGGTCGAAGTCGAGAATCGCGGTTTCCACGGCGATGCGGACGCGCAAGCGGCGCGGGCGCTCGATTCGACTGGCGGCTTCGCCTTGGTGCTGGCCGGCGCCAAGATCTGGCTCGAGCATGGCATCGAGCCGGGCTTCGTGCTGGACCGGCATCCGGATTCGGTGGTGGAGGGTTGGCGGGGGTAACTTAGTGGAAATTGCGCGACCTGATCCGCATCCCGCCGTCGCGGCCGGCGAGATTGGCGTAGCGCTCGGGCGGATCGCGGGGGTCGTGGCCGCCATTGCGGGCGCCGGCGCCGGGCCCGGTCCGGTGCGGGAAATCGAGCGCGCCGACTTGCGCCAATAAAGGCGTCAGATCCTCCAGCGTCTCGGTGACGACATGGATCACCTGTCCTTCGCGCTGCACCCTGCCGCGCACGCCGATCATCGCGCTGGCCAGGATGATCCGGCGGTGCGCCTCGAAGATGCGCTGCCAGGCGATCGCATTGGCGATGCCGGTCTCGTCCTCCAGCGTGATGAAGGTGACGTTGCCGGCGCCGGGGCGCTGGCGGACCAGGACGATGCCGGCGACATGGACCTTCGCCCCGTCCTTCATGTCGCGAAGCGCCGCGCAGGAGGCGATGCCGCGCCGGTCGAGCTCGGGGCGCAGGAAAGCGAGCGGATGGGCGCGCAAGGAGAGCTGGACGGCGCGATAATCCTCGACCACCTCGCGGCCTTCGCTCATTGGAGTCAGCGCCACCTCGGGCTCCAGCGCGCGCGCCTCGGCGAAGGCGAAGAGCGGCAGCGGCTTGCCGCCCAGCCCGCGCACCTTCCACAAGGCCTGGCGCCGGTCGAGGCCGAGCGCGTGGAAGGCGTCGGCGTCGGCGAGCTTCTCCAGCGCCGCGGCCGGCACGCTTGCCCTGCGCCAGACGTCGTCGATGGAGGTGAAGGGGGCGTCCATCGCGGCCGCCGCGATCCTGGCGCCATGATCGTTGGAGAGCCCCTTCACCATGCGCAGGCCGAGGCGGAGGGGGAGAAGATCCTCCCCTGCATTTGCAGGGGAGGGGGACCGCACGAAATGCGGTGGAGGGGCTTCTTTGGCCGCAAGAGGCCCCTCCACCATGCTTCGCATGGCCCCCCTCCCCTCGAAATCGAGGGGAGGATTTGGCGTTTCCAGCGTGCAATCCCAGCGGCTGCGATTCACGCAGACCGGGCGCATCTCGACGCCATGCTCCTGCGCGTCGCGGACGAGCTGGGCGGGCGCATAGAAGCCCATCGGCTGGGCGTTGAGCAAAGCCGCGCAGAAGATGTCGGGATGGTAGCATTTCATCCAGGACGAGGCGTAGGCGATCTTGGCGAAGCTCGCGGCGTGGCTTTCGGGGAAGCCGTAGCTGCCGAAGCCCTCGATCTGCTTGAACGTCCGCTCGGCGAAATCCTGCGTATAGCCGCGCTCCAGCATGCCGCCGATCATGTCGTCGCGGAAATGGCTGACCCCGCCGGTGGTCTTGAAGGTCGCCATCGAGCGCCGCAGCGCGTCGGCCTTTGCCGGCGAGAAGCCGGCGCCGACGATCGCCACCTTCATCGCCTGCTCCTGGAAGAGCGGCACGCCCTTGGTCTTCTCGAGCACGTCCCTGAGCTCGGGGGAGGGATAGTCCTCCGGCTCCTTGCCCTCGCGCCGGCGGAGGTAGGGATGGACCATATTGCCCTGGATCGGCCCCGGCCGGACGATCGCGACCTGGATGACGATGTCGTAAAATTCGCGCGGGCGAAGCCGCGGCAGCATCGACATCTGCGCCCGGCTCTCGATCTGGAAGGTGCCGATCGTGTCGGCCTCGCACATCATGTCGTAGACGGCGGGATCGTCCTCCTGCATTTCCGGCGAGGCCATGGTGAGCCGCCGGCCCTTATGCTCGGCGAGCAGATCGAAGGCCCGGCGCATGCAGCCAAGCATGCCGACGCCGAGCACATCGACCTTCATGATCTTCAGCGCCTCGAGATCGTCCTTCTCCCATTCGATCACATTTCGGTCGACCATCGTCGCCGGCTCGATCGGAACCAGATTGTCGAGCCGGTCGCGGGTGAGCACGAAGCCACCCGGATGCTGGCTGAGGTGGCGGGGCGTGCCGACCAGCTGGCGGGTCAGATCGAGGGTCAGCGCGAGCCGCGGATCGCGCGCGTCGAGGCCGAGCTCTTCGACATGGCGCTCGGCGACGCCCTCGTTCGACCAGCCCCAGACCTGGCCGGAGAGGGTCGCGGTCACATCCTCCGAAAGCCCCAGCGCCTTGCCGACCTCGCGCACCGCGCCGCGGGTGCGGTAGCGGCTGACCACGGCGGTGAGCGCGGCGTGGCTCTCGCCATAGGTCCGGTAGATCCACTGGATCACCTCCTCGCGCCGCTCATGCTCGAAATCGACGTCGATGTCGGGCGGCTCGTCGCGGTCGTCCGAGAGGAAGCGCTCGAACAGGAGCTTGTGCTTGACCGGATCGATCGAGGTGATGCCGAGCACGTAGCAGATCATCGAATTGGCCGCCGAGCCCCGCCCCTGGCAGAGGATCTTCTGGCTGCGCGCGAAGCCGACGATCGAATTGACGGTCAGGAAATAGGGCGCATAGCCCCAGGAGGCGACCAGCCGCAGCTCATGCTCCAGCAGGTCCGCATAAGCCTGCGGGACGCCGTCCGGGAACAGGGCCGCCATTGCGGCGCGGGTCAGCCGCTCCAGCGCGTCCTGCGGCGAGCGGCCCGACATGACGATCTCGTCGGGATATTGGTAGCCGAGCTCCCGCATCGAGAACGTGCAGCGCTCGGCGATGCCGGCCGTCGCTTTTATCGCGTCGGGGAAGGCGGCGAAGCGGCGCTCCATCTCCGCCGGCGATTTGAGATGGCGGTCGGCGAAGCGCTCGCGGCGGAAGCCGAGCGCGTCGATCGTGACATGCTCGCGGATCGCGGTGACGACGTCATGGAGCATGCGCTTGTCGGGGCCGTCGTAGAGCACGTCACCGGTCGCGAGGCTCCCGAGGCCGTGGCGCCGCGCGAGCGCATCCAGCGCATGCAGCCTTTTCGCCTCGCCCGGGCGGCGGCGATGGGTGAGCGCGAGATGGCCGCGCCCCCCGAAAATATCCGCCATCTGGGCAAGCGCGATGTCCGCCACCCGGTCCGCCTCGTCCGGGACGAGCGCCGCGACCAGGCCGTCGGACCAGGCGGCGACGTCCTCCCAATGGAGGAAGCATTGCCCCTTCTCGCCTTTCTTGCGGTCGGCCCGCTTTTTGCCCGTGCTGAGCAAGCGGGTCAGCCGCGACCAGGCGGCGCGATCCTCCGGCCAGACCAGCAGCGCGCTGCCGTCCATCAGATCGAGCCGCGCCCCGGCGACCATCCGCACGCCCGTCTCGTCGCTGGCGCGCAGCCCCTTTATGAGGCCGCCGACGCTGTTGCGGTCGGCGAGGCCGAGCGCCCTATAGCCAAGCAACGCGGCCGCCGCGAACAGCTCCTCGGCGCTCGAAACCCCGCGCAGGAAGCTGAAATGGCTGGCGGCCTGAAGCTCGACGTAGGTCATGCGAAGATGCCGTGCAGGTACCAGCTGAGATCGCCCGTCCCCGGATCCTCGCCGTCGCCCTTGCGGAACAGCCAGAAGCGGGCGCCCTCGTGGTCCTCGACCTGGAAGTAATCGCGGATCGCCGCCTGCTCGCTCTCTTGCCGCCACCATTCGCCATAGACGCGCTCCGGCCCGTCGGCGGCGGCGACCTGATAGGCCTTGCCTCGCCATTTGAAGCGAACCGGCGCGCCGTCGGGAAGCGGCGCCATGACATTGTCCACCTGCTCCGGCGGGGAAAGAAGCCTGACGGGACGAGGCCATTGCGGCCAGGCCGCGGGCGCCGCCAGTGGGCCGACGGATCGGACGCTGCGTTCCGGCAGGTCGCTTTCGACCGCGCCCAGCCGATAGACGCGCCGAGCGCCGAGCCGGGCGGCGAGGCGGTCGACCAGCAAGGCGAGGTCGGGCGCGGGCGCTTCGCCGGCCAGCGCGCCCTCGATCGCTTCGGGGCCGAGCGGCTCGACGCGGGCGGCGACGAGGCGGAGCCGCTCGATGCCGAAGCCGGGCTCGATCGTCTCGATCTTCGCGCACAATAAGGCGTGGAGATGCGGCCCGTCGCGGGTCGCTCGGGCCAGGCTGACAATGACGTGCTGGGCCTCGTTGTCGACCCGCTCGCACTGGAGGATAAGGCAGCGGACGCCGAGGCCCGCCTGGGCGAGCAGCGGAATGAGCCGGCGCACCGCTTCGCCGCCGGCCTCCGCAATGGCCTCGGCGGTGGCGATCGGCTCGAGGAAACGGAGCAGGATCGCAGGCGGCGCCTCCGGCACGATCGGATCGAACGGCTCGGCCGCGCGGCCCAGCGCCTGATCGAGCCGGGTCAGCAGGGCCGCGCCGAAACGGCGCTGGAGCGGCGCGCGCGGCATTGCGATCAGCTCGCCGATCCGCTCCACGCCGAGCCGATCGGCGGCGCCGAGCAGGTCCGGGTCGAGCCGCAGGGCGGCGAGCGGCATGGCCGCGATCGCATCGGCCTCGCCGCCGGGCGGGCAGAGGAGGAGCGGCCGCTCACCCCCAAAGCGGGCGAGCGCATGCGCGGCGCCCGCCGTGCCGGCGACGGCGATTCGGGCGAAAAAGCCGAGCCGGCGGCAGAAGGCGAGGATGCGCCGGCACATGGCCTCCTCGCCGCCGAACAGATGGGCGACGCCGGTCAGGTCCAGCCAGAGCCCGTCCGGGCCGGACATAGCTGCGCGCGGAGTCCAGCGGCGCGCGGCGAACAGGCCGAGCCGGGCCAGCCAGGCGGCATCGCCTTGCGGATCGGCGGGGCGGACGTCGAGCCCCCGCACCAGCACCCGCGCCTTGGCCAGCGCCATGCCCGGCGCCAGCCCCAGCGCCCGGGCGCGCGGGCAGGCGGCGGCGATCAGGTCGCGATTGCCGATTCGGTGCGCGGTGACGAGGGCGCCTGCGGCCGTGGTAAGCGTGTCCGTCCGCACCACCGCCTCCCGCGCCCAGCGCGCGCCGGGGCGCCAATGGCCGGGTTTCAGCCCCGATTTCCCCTCTCCCGTTTCGGGGAGAGGGAGGGGCCCGCCCGGCGCAGCCGGGTGGGAGGGTGAGGGAACGGCATTTCCACTTTCCCTCACCCTCCCATTGCTAACGCAATGGGCCCCTCCCTCTCCCCAAGTGGGAGAGGGAGAAGGAGGATCACGCCGCTTTGCGCGCCGCTCGGCGCGCCGGGTCCGCTCGATCGCCAGCTGGGGCAGGAAGAGCGAGGCGAGCCTCGGCATCGGGGGTCTCCAACAGCCATGAATGAGGGGGGCCGCCGCGCTGGCGGGCGAGCTCGACGTGCCAGCGGGCGCGGCCGAGGCCCGGATAAGGCAAAAGCGTGGAAGGCGCGCAGCCGATCCGCCAGCGGGTGAAGGCGGCGGACGGCACCGCCAAGGGATCCATATCGGACTTGCGCCAGCGCCGCAGCAGCAAGGCCGGCGTGCCGCTTTCCTCGGCGGCGAGCTGGAGCCGGCGGGTCGCGGCCATGTCGGCGCGGCCGATTTCGCCGATCACCGCCGCCAGGGCGCCATGGCGCACCCCCTCCTCCATCACCGCGAGCACCTCGGCATCATTGCGGCATTCGGCATAGAGCAGCCGGTCGGGCGTCAGTCCCGCCTGCGCGAGCCCGGGCGCGAACAGATCGCGTCGGGCGAGCGCCCACAATACCTGCCCCGCCCCCCGGGCGATGGCGAAGCGGGCGGCGGCGGCGGCCAAGAACAGGATGGCGGCGGCCTCGTCGCCGGGCGCGGGGCCGGCGGCGGCGGCCTCGTGCAGCGCCCGCATGAGGCCGCCGCCGGCGAGCCTGGAATCGACCTCGTCGATCCCGAACGGAAGCGCCTCATGCTCCGCGCGCGCCGGGCCGCCGCGCTCGATGGCGCGGATCTCGGCCCTCAGCGCCTCGAGGCGCGGGCTTGCAGGGGACGAAGCGGACATTGCGACTCGGACTCATTTGTTCGCTTTATGTTCCCCCTGCTTGCCCGTAGAGTCAAGCCGAGCCCGTTCCCCGGCGAAAGCCGGGGCCAGCGGCGCCGTCGGTAAGGACTGGACCCCGGCTTTCGCCGGGGAACAATGGGCTAAGGAAGCGATGTCGCCCCTTCGCGCAGCGCCTGCAGGGCGTCGAGCCTGGCGCGGCGGGGGTCGGGGCCGGACGAACGGGCGTCGTCGGTGAACTGCATGATCCTCCCAGTCTCCAGGTCGAACGGCTCCCAGCGTGCCGAATAGCGTATATTGGGGTCGCCGGTGCTGGCGAAGGCGGTCCAATAAGCGACGAGGGACCGGGCCTCCGAGCGATCCCGCGCGCTCGCGTCCGCCCCGCCATCGTCCAGCAGGAACGGAATTTCGGAGCCATGGACCGCGCCGCCGCTTTGTCCGCGCCGCGCCGCCGCCACATAGGAAAAGCGGTAATGCCAGACCGGCTGGCCGGCGCGCGCCATCGCCTGGGCGACGAAGCGCGCCGGCTCGAGGATCGCAGTCTCGTCCTCGAAACCGTTGGCGCCGACCAGGATCGGCACCCTTGCCTGGCGCCCGGCGCGCAAGGCCGCCTCGGGCGGCTCGACGACCAGGGTGCCGTCGATCATCGGGCCGCGCGGCGCGGGGTCTTCGGCGAGGCTGGCGGCGGGCAAGGCGCGTAAGGCCCCCAGCACCCGTGCATCGTTGCCGGACAGGCCCAGGCGCCGGGCGAAAGCAATGCCAACGCGCGCCATGGCGGCGAAATCGGGAAGCGCGGAGTCGCGCGGGCCGGGATGGGCCGGCGATTGCAGGATGACGCGGTGGAACAGGCCGCGCGCCGCCGGCGAGGTCATCAGTACCAGCACCGAGCCGCCCGCCGCGCCCTGCCCCATCAGCACGATCCGGTCCGGATCGCCGCCGAATTGGCCGATGTTGCGGCGAATCCATTGCAAGGCGGCGATCTGGTCCATCAGGGCGAAATTGCCCGACGGCGCGCCCCGCGCCTCGCCGGCGAGCGCGGGATGCGCGAAAGTGCCGAACCGGCCGAGCCGGTAATTGACGCTGACGAAGACCAGATATTCGTCGGCGAAGGCGCCGCCATGAACGGCCGCGCCGCCATCGTGGAACCAGACGACCACCGGCACCCGCCCGCCGAGCGGCGCATAAGGCTCCCAGACGCTGAGCGTGAGGCAATCCTCCGCCCCGGCGGCGGCTGACCGGTCGCCGCCGATGCAATCGGGGCCGGCCTCGATGGCGCCGCGGACGCCGCGCCAGGTTATGGCCGGGCGGGGCGGGCGCCAGCGCAAGGCGCCGACCGGCGGCCGCGCATAGGGAATGTTCCTGAAGACGACCGCGGGGCCGAGATGCTGCCCGCGGAGCTGGCCGGTTTCGACACGCGCCTCCTCGTCCGCGCCGCCGGGCTGGGCCGAAGCCGGGGCAGCCACGCCGAGCAAAAGCAGCAAGGCCGCCGGAAACCGCGTCCGCATGAGCACCTCTGCGCGCAGCCCATAGCATGACGCACGCTCGACATTCGAGACATGCTGAACCACAAGCGCGCGATGGCCCTATTGCGCATCCTGTTTCTGGCTTTCGCTTTGCTCGTCTCGGGCCCCGCTTTGGCCCAGAGCGCGGCGGGGCGGGGCGATTCCGGCTGGCTCTATCGCGGCTCCGACATCGCCCCCGATCCGGCCTGGACCTTCGGGACCCTGCCCAACGGGCTTCGTTATGCGGTCCGGCGCAACGCCTTGCCGGCGGAGCAGGTCTCGATCCGGGTGCGGATCGACGCGGGCTCGCTGCACGAGGCCGACAATGAGCGCGGCTGGGCCCATTTCCTCGAGCACATGCTGTTCCGCGGCACCCGCAATTATCCCGACCATCGCGCGCGCGAGATCTGGCAGCAGCTGGGGGCGAGCTTCGGCTCGGACACCAATGCCCGGACCGACGCCACCAACACCGTTTTCGTGCTGAACCTGCCCCATGCCGCCCGGGCGCCGCTCGACACCAGCCTGGCCGTGCTCGCCGAGATGATGGCGGACGCCAATATCGATCCGGCCGCGGTCACCGCCGAGCGGCCGGTCGTGCTCGCAGAGAAGGACCGCCAGCCGGAGCTCGGCGTTCGAGTCACCGAGATCAGCCAGCGCCTTTTCTATGCCGGCCTGCTCTACGCGCGGCGCGACACGATCGGCACGGAGGAGACTCTGAACGGCGCCACCGCCGAGGGCCTGCGCGCCTTCTACCGGCGCTGGTACCGGCCCGAGCGGACCACGATCGTGATGGTCGGCGACGCCGATCCTGCGATGATGGAGGAATTGATCCGCAACCGCTTCGGCGGCTGGCGGGACGAAGGGCCGGCGCCGGCGGAGCCCGATTACGGCTCGATCGCCGAGGTCGCGCAGCCGGTCGCCGGCCTTGCCTATCCCGGCACGCCGACCGGGGTGAATTTGGTCTGGCTGAGACCCTATGAGCCGCTCCCCCACACCATGGCGCGCGAGCGGCTGTTCCTCGAGGAGGGGCTCGCCGCGCAGATCATCAACCGCCGGCTGGAAGCGCATGCGCGCGGCAATTCGGCCTTCATCGGCGGGGGTGTCGGCACGTCGCGCTCGCGCAGCATCGCCAACGCGACTTCGCTGTCGCTCTACGCGCGCGGCGGCGATTGGCGCGGATCGCTGACCGAGGCCTATGCGATCATCGGCGATGCGCTTCGGGCGCCGCCGAGCCGGGAGGAGATCGAGCGCGAGCTGGAGAATATCCGAACCGCGGTCGCCGCCGCCGTCCAGGGCGAGGCCACCGTCCAGTCGCAGGTCCGCGCCGAGCAGCTGATCGGTGCGGTCGACAACGCCTCGGTGATCTCGACCGCCCGCACCGTGCTCGACAATTTCGAGGCCAATGCGCCGCTGATGACGCCGGCGCGGATCGGCGCCGCGATGCAGGCGATGTTCACCGGCTCCGGCCCGCGCATGCTGGTGGTGACTCCGGCGCCGATCGCGGGCGGCGACACCGCTCTGGCCGAGGGACTTGCGGCGGCGCAGGCGGCGGCGCCGGCGGTGCGGACGGCGGAGCGGCCGGTCAGCTTCGCCGATTTGCCGCGGCCCGGGCCGCCGGGGCGGGTCGTCTCGCGCCGGCGGATCGAGGACATGGACGTCACCATCGTCACCTTCGCCAACGGCTCGACCCTGACCTTCAAGCATACCGATTACGACCGCGGCTCGGCGCTGGTCCAGCTGCGCTTCGGCGCGGGCGTCTCGGGGATCGCCCCCGATCGGCCGTCTCTGGGCTGGCTGGCCGGGCTGGTCGCGCCCTCGGGCCTCGCCGGTCTCGATCTGAGCGGGATGGAGCGGCTGCTGACCGGGCGGCGGATCGGCCTTTCCTTCGCGATCGACGAGGATGCCTTCGCCCTGATCGGCCAGACCAGCGCCGCCGATCTGCCCGATCAATTGCGCCTGCTCACCCTCAAGCTCACCCATCCGCGCTGGGACCGGACCCTGCTCGCCCGCTTCCGCGGCGCGGCGGTCGAGAGCTTCGACCTCCATTTCTCCTCGGCCGCCGCGCGGGCGGGGCGCGAGCTTGGCGGAATCATCCGCCCCAATGACGAACGGTGGCGGCCGATCGACAAGGCCGAGATGGAGGCCGCAACGGTCGAGCGGTTCCGCGACTTCTACCGGCCCTTCCTGGCTCAGGGACCGGTCCACGCGATCATCGTCGGCGACGTCGAGCTCGAGGCGGCGGTCGAGGCGATGCGGCGCACCGTCGGCGCGCTGCCGCGGCGGTCGGAGCCCAGGATCCCGCCCGGCGCAGGCAATTTGATCCCGCCGGCGCCCAATCCGGCGCCGCACACCTTCACCCATCAGGGCGATCCCAACCAGGCCTATGCGCTGATCGGCTGGTCGACGCTTGGCGGAATCGCGCATATCCGCGAGCGGCGCGCGCTGGCGCTCGCCGCCAACATGTTCGAGACGCGCCTGTTCGACCGGCTTCGCGAGCAGGAGGGCGCCACCTACGCGCCCGACGCGACCCACCTCGCCGCCGACAATTTCGCCCAATGGGGCGTGCTCTACGCCGCCGCCGAGATCAGGCCGGCAAGCGCCGACACCTTCTTCCGGATCGCCCGCGAGATCGTCGCCGATCTCGCCGCCCGCCCGGCCTTGCCCGACGAGTTCGAACGGGCGGTCAATCCGGTGCTGAGCGGGATCGAGCGGCGGCTCGCGACCAACGCCTATTGGATCGACGCGATCGAGGATTGGCACCGCGATCCGCGTGCAATCGAGAATGTCCGCACCTATCTTGCCGATTATCGGGCGCTGACGGCCGACGACGTGCGCCGCGCGGTCGCCACCTACGTGACCGATGCCGGAGACTGGTCGATGCTGGTGCTTCCGAGTAGAGGAGCCGGCGCAAGGGAAGCGAATGGCAACAACCAATGAAGCCGTTTCGATCGCCGAGCCAGCGCTTTCGCGGCGGCGCAAGCGCGGCTGGAATCCGCTCCGGTTCCGCGAGCAGCCCTTTTTCGACGACAAGAACCGCGCCTTCTGGATCCTGCAGTCGGTGGGCTGGGCGGGCTATTTCATGCTCCGCACGCTCTCCAACATCGCCAATGAGAATGTCGGGCGCTACATCATCCATAACGCGCTGCTGACCGCGGCCGGCTATTCGATCACCCTGTTGATGGCGGCCGCCTATCGGCGCCTGATCAAGATGCGGCCCTTGTACACCTGGGGCGGCTCGATCCTCATCGTCGGCATCGCCGCCGCCGGCTTCTCGGCGATCGAGACCTGGAGCTACGCGACCTTCGTCAATCCGGGATTCACGCCGGAAGGCATACGCTTCTTCGGCGCGATCCTGTTCACCGTGTCGCTGCTGATCGCCTGGTCGGCGCTTTATTATTCGATCAACTTCTACATCCTCCTGGAGGAGCAGTCGGACCGGCTGCTGAGGCTCGAAAGCCAGGCCTCGAACGCGCAGCTCGCAATGCTTCGCTACCAGCTCAATCCGCACTTCCTGTTCAACACTTTGAACTCGATCTCGACCCTGGTCCTCCTGAAGCAGACCGAGCGCGCCAATGCGATGCTCTCGCGCCTCTCCTCCTTCCTGCGCTACACATTGGTCAACGAATCCACCGGCACGGTGACTCTGACGCAGGAGATCGAGACCCTGAAACTCTATCTCGAGATCGAGAAGATGCGCTTCGAGGACCGGCTCAGGACCCATTTCCACATCGACAGGAAGGTGATGGACGCGCACCTCCCCTCGCTCCTGCTGCAGCCACTGATCGAGAATGCGATCAAATATGCGGTGACCCCCCAGGAGGAGGGCGCCGACATTTCGGTCGATGCGCGGCTCCAGGCCGACCGGGTGCTGATCACCGTCTCCGACACCGGCCCGGGCACCGACGCCCTCTACAATGTCCGCGCCGAGCAATCGACCGGAGTCGGTCTGGCGAACATAAGAGACCGTCTGGCGCAGGCCTATGGCGACAACCACCGGTTCGAGACACAATCGGATATCACTGGGGGCTTCCGCGTTTTCATCGACATTCCCTATCAATACGAAACCGAAACCGAGGACCCGAAATGACCATTCGCACCATCCTGGTCGACGACGAGCCGCTCGCCATCCAGGGGCTGCAATTGAGGCTCCAGCCGCATGACGACGTCGAGATCATCGACACCTGCTCGAACGGGCGCGAGGCGATACGGTCGATCAAGACCCACAAGCCCGATCTCGTCTTCCTCGACATCCAGATGCCGGGCTTCGACGGCTTCTCGGTGATCCAGGGGCTGATGGAGGTCGAGCCGCCGCTCTTCGTCTTCGTCACCGCCTACGGCGACCATGCGCTGCGCGCCTTCGAGGCCGACGCGGTCGACTATCTGATGAAGCCGGTCGACGAGGCGCGGCTCGCCGACACGCTCGAGCGGGTCCGCGTCCGCCTCGCCGAGAAGCGCGGAGTCGAGGAGGTGGCGGCGCTGAAGGAGGTACTCGCCGAGGTCGCGCCCGAGGCCGCCGAGAATGTCGAGGGGGTCGAGGACGCCCACGCCTCCAACCGCTACGAGAAGCTCATCAACATCAAGGATCGCGGCCAGATCTTCCGGGTCGACGTCGATTCGATCGAGAAGATCGACGCCGCCGGCGACTATATGTGCATCTATACGGGCGACAACACCCTGATCCTTCGCGAGACGATGAAGGACCTGGAGAAGCGCCTCGATCCGCGCCGCTTCCAGCGCGTCCATCGCAGCACGATCGTCAATCTCGACCAGGTCCGCCAGGTCAAGCCGCACACCAACGGCGAGTGCTTCCTGGTGCTGGATTCGGGCGCCCAGGTGAAGGTCAGCCGAAGCTATCGCGACGTGGTGGCGCGCTTCGTCCATTGATGTTGGAAAGGCGGGGCATGGGGGTCGCGGCAATCGAAGTGAGCGGTCTCGCCAAGGCCTATGGGCCGGTGCGGGCGGTCGCCGGAGTCGACCTCACGATCGCGGCGGGCGAGGTCTTCGCTTTGCTCGGGCCGAACGGGGCGGGCAAGACCACCACGGTCGAAATCCTCGAAGGCTTCACCGCGCGCGATTCCGGGACGGTCAGCGTTCTCGGCCACGATCCCGCGAAGAACGAGCCCGCGCTCAAGGCGAGGATCGGGATCGTCGCCCAGGAAACCGCGGCCGATCCGTTCCTCACCGTCTCCGAAATGATGCGAATGATCGCGGGCACCTATCCGGCGCCGCGGCCGGTCGACGAGGTGATCGACCTGGTCGGCCTGAAGGACAAGCGCAACGTCCGCGCCGGCCGGCTGTCGGGCGGCCAGCAACGGCGGCTGGACGTCGCGCTCGCCTTGGTCGGCGACCCCGATCTGCTCTTCCTCGACGAGCCGACGACTGGCTTCGATCCCGATGCGCGGCTCGAGGCCTGGGCGATGGTTCGCGAGCTGCGCGCGCTTGGCAAGACCGTGTTGCTGACCACCCATTATATGGACGAGGCGCAGCAGCTCGCCGACCGCGTCGCGGTCATCGCCGCCGGCAGGATCATCGCGCAAGGCACGCCGGACACGCTCGGCAGCCGCGGCCAGGCGGCGAGCCGGATCCGCTTTCGCCGGCCCGTTTCCGGCCCGCCTTTGCCCGCTTCGCTGGCCGCCGGCATCGCCGACACGGCAGGGGACACGATCCTGCTCCACGCCGACGATCCGGTGCCGCTGCTGAACAGCCTGACGGGCTGGGCGCTCGAGCATGGCGTGAAGCTGGAAGGGCTGGAGGTCACAAGGCCAAGCCTCGAGGAGACCTATCTGGCGCTGATCGCCGGGCACGATGCGAGCAAGGGGGAGGCGGCATGATGCGCTGGCTCGGCATCACTTTGCATCATCTGCGCTTCATCAACCTGTCCTTCTGGCGCAATCCGAGCGCGGCTTTCTTCGGGATCGTCTTTCCGCTGATGATCCTGACGATCAACAGCGCGATCTTCGGCGCCGGCCGGATCAGGATGAACGGCGAAGCCGCGACGGTCGCCGCCTTCTACGTCGCGAGCATGTCGGTCTTCGCCGTGGTCATGAGCTGCTTCACCAACCTGGCGACCGCGATCTCCTACGACCGCGACATGGGCCGGCTGAAGCGGATCAGGGGCACGCCGACGCCGGTTTCGGCCTATGTGTCGGCGCGCCTGCTGTTCGCGGTGGGGCTTGGGCTGCTCACCGCCTTGCTCTGCGTCGCCGACGGAGCGCTGTTCTTCGGGGTCAGGGTTTCGCTGCCCAATCTCCTCGCCTTCCTGCTCACCGTCCTGATCGGGTCGGCGAGCCTTGGCGGGCTGGCCCTTGCCGTCGTCTCGGCGATTCCGAACGCCCAGGCCGCGCCAGCGATTCTCAATGCCGCGAGCTTTCCGATCCTGTTCCTCTCGAACGTCTTCTATCCGATCGAGCGGCTTCCGGCCTGGCTCAACGCGGTGATGCACGCTCTGCCGGTCAGGCCGCTCTCGAACGCCAGCGTCGGCGCCTTCTTCGGGGCCGGCATCTCGATCGCGGACCTTGCGATCGTGCTTGGCTGGGGCGCGCTCGGCGCGCTGCTCGCGATCCGCTTCTTCCGCTGGCAGCCGCAGCGCTGAATCGCAACCTGGGAGGGAGAAGCCATGCCCGGCAAATTCGAGACCTTCGCCGCGCTGCACGTGCCGGGCGACCCGCTCATCCTCTACAATGCCTGGGACGCGGGCAGCGCCAAGGTGATCGCCGAGGCCGGCGCCAGGGCGATCGCGACGGGCAGCGCCTCGGTGGCGCAGGCGCATGGCTTCGACGACGCCGAGTCGCTGCCGCTGGCGCTCGCGCTCGCCAATGCCGAGCGGGTGGTCGCTTGCGTCGACCTGCCGGTGACGATCGACTTCGAAGGCGCTTATGCGGTGGCGCCGGACGACGTGGCCGCCAACATGACGAGGCTCGCCGCGACCGGCGCGATCGGCTGCAATTTCGAGGACCAGATCGTCGGCGGCGAAGGCCTGCACGACATGGCCGTCCAGGCCGCGCGCATCGCCGCCGCGCGGGCGGCCGTCGGCGCGGATTTCTTCATCAACGCGCGCACCGACATCTTCCTCAAGAGCCGCGACCATGACGAGGCCAAGGTGGACGAAGCGCTGGCGCGGGCCGCGGCCTATGCGCAAGCCGGCGCCAGCGGCTTCTTCGCGCCCGGCCTCGCCGATCTCGCCTTGCTCGAAAAGCTCTGCGCCGCCTCGCCGCTGCCGGTCAATTTCATGGCCTGGCCCGGCACCCCGCCCGCCGCCGAGATCGCCGCCACCGGCATCGCCCGCATCAGCCACGGCCCCTTTCCCTGGAAGCTGGCGATGCAGGCGCTGAGGGAGGCGGCGCGGGAGCATTACGCCCAGGATTTGATCCCGCAGCTTTGAAACCCACCCGTTCGCGCTGAGTCTGTCGAAGGGCTTTCCTTCTTTGCTGAAGAAAGAAAAGGAGAGGGCTTCGACAAGTTCAGCCCGAACGGTTGTGAGTCTCAGATTAGCCAGAATCCGGCCCTAGATCGGCGCCGCGGGCCTGCGCATGGACTCGCGCGGCCAACCTCCCTAGCCTCGCCGGGCCCGCCACCGGAGCCAAGCCGATGCGCTCGACCCTCCTGCTGCTTTGCTGCCTGCTGCCGGCCGCCGCCGCGCCCGCCTCCCAGACCTTCAACCGGGACGGGACGGGCTGGGCAGTCATTGGCGAGGTCGCGGACGGAGAAGCCAATTGCTTCCTCAGCGCACGCGCGCCGTCGGGCGCGGTGCTGCGCAGCGCGATGCGGGTCGAGGACCGGCGGATGTACTTCAGCTTCGCCAGCCGGGCCTGGCACGACTTCCGCGGCGGCCGGCGGGAGGCGATGACCGCTTCGCTCGACGCGCAAAGCCATGCGGTCGAGGCGATGGGGCTGTACAGCGCCGACGGCAACGGCTTCATCTTCGCGCGCAATCCCGGCGAGGCCGGGTTCGGCCCGGGCCTGATGCGGGCCGCGCGGCTCACGATCCGGCGCGGCAACCGCGAGATCGTGGCCCTGCCCCTGGCCCCGTTGCGCGACGGCTGGCGGGCGCTGGCGGAATGCGGCAATGCCATGTCGGATGGACCGGATCTCGATCCGTTCGCCGGCGGCGGCTAGCCGCGACGGGCCCGCAACGGGAGCAAGCCTTTGTCCGCCAACCTCGATGGAAAGGTCGCGTTGATCGTCGGCGGCAGCCGGGGCATCGGCGCGGCGATCAGCCGGCGGATGGCCGCCGACGGCGCGTCGGTGGCGATCATCCACCTCAGCCGCACCGATGAGGCCGCCGCGCTTGCCGCCGAGATCGGGGCGGCGGGGATCGCGACGCTGGCGATCCAGGCGGACGTCGCCGATCCGGCAGCGCTTCTCGATGCGATCGACGCGGCTGTGGCGCGCTTCGGCCGGCTCGATGTCCTGGTGAACAATGCCGGCCTTTCCCTGACCGGCCCGCTCGAAGACTATCCCCCGGACGCCTTCGACCGGGTGTTCGCGGTCAATGTGCGCGCGCCCTTTCTCGCTGCCCAGAAGGCGGCGGCGATCATGACCGAGGGCGGCCGGATCGTCACCATCGGAAGCATCGTCGCGGACCGCATGCCGGGCGGCGGCGGAACGCTCTATGCCGCAAGCAAGTCGGCGCTCGGCGGCCTGACGCGCGGGCTGGCGCGCGACCTCGGTCCCCGGAGGATCACCGTGAACCTCGTTCAGCCCGGCCCGATCGACACCGAGCGCAATCCGGCGGACGGCCCCAATGCCGCCGGCAACCGAACGCCGCTCGCCATCGTGCGCCACGGCACGGCGGACGAGGTGGCCGGGCTCGTTGCCTATCTCGCGTCGGACGCGGCGGCCTTCGTGACCGGCGCCGTCTATAATATCGACGGCGGCTGGAGCGCCTAGGATGGCCGCCCGGGACGCCCCTCATCACGCCCACATCTATTATTCGGCCGATGAGCGCCCGGCCGCCGAGGCCTTGCGGGAGGACTTCATCCGCCTGAGCGCGGCGGGGAGCGAGCCGCATATCCTCTTCGTCGGGCGGCTGACGGACGGGAAAGCGGGACCTCACCCGATCGCTCAATATGAGGTGCATTTCCTCGAAGCGTCGCTCGCCGGCGTGACCGCGGCGATCGAGGCGTCGGGCCTGCGGGCGCTGGTTCATCCGCTCACCGACGACGATGTGGCCGATCACACCGATCTGGCGCACTGGATCGGCGAGCCCGTGGACCTCGATCTGACCGTCCTCGATCCGCCGGGGAAAAACCAGGGCGTGGCCCGCTTCGGCAAGACCGACTTCTAGGCCTCGCGCTGACCGGCGGCGCCCCGGCCGTCATGGACTTAGCGCCGCAAGCCTCTTAGCCTCCGCGCCGATGAGCGCCTTCCTCCAGCGGTTCGACGATCCCGAGACCGAGCGCGCTTTCCTGCGCACCGAGCGGGTCGAGCGCGGGCAGGCGATCCGGGCTCTGATCCTGATCGCCGCCGCCACCCTGATCTCCTACATCATCCTCAATCCGATGCATTTCCCGCGCGACGGCGTCATCGCCTACACCCAGGCGGCGGGCGCGCTGATCGTGCTGATGGCCGGCTTCTTCCTGCTCACCCGGACCCAGGCCTATCTCGACAAGGCCTGGCTCGATCTGCCGGTCTTCATCGCGATGGCGGCGGGGATGAAGTGGCTGGCCTTGGTGCTCGCCGGCCTGTCGGCCTATACCGGCTTTCCGCCGCACGTCATGGCGATGGTGCAGATGGCGATCCTCATCGTCTTCGCCAGCGTCGGCTTCGCCGGCACCTTCCGCCTGTTCCTGGCCTGGGCGCTGACCCTGCTCGCTCTGTTCACCGCCTGGCTGATGACGCGCTCGGGCATTTCCGACATCAGCCGGGTCTACACGCTGACCAATTTCTCGACCTTCTTCGTGTTCGCGCTCTACTTCAACTGGGACGTCGACCGGCGCGCCCGCAAGGTCTTCGCCGCCAATGCCGCGCTCGAGGCCGAGCGGGCCAAGACCGAGGAGCTGCTCTACAACGTGCTGCCGCAGGAGGTTGCGGCGCGGCTCAGGGCCGGCGAGGCGGTGGCCGACAGCTTCTCCGATCTGACCGCGGTCTTCGTCGACCTCGCCGGCTTCTCGGCGCTCGCCCAGAGGCTGTCGCCGGGGCACCTCGTCAAATTGCTCAACCTTTTCTTCTCGGCCGCCGACCAATGCGCCGAGCGGCATGGGCTCGAAAAGGTCAAGACGATCGGCGACGCCTATCTGGCGGTCTGCGGCGGCATGGCCTCGGCCGGGCGCGACGGCAAGGCGGCGATCCTGTTCGCGCGCGACCTGATCGCCGAACTGGAGATCATGGCGGCACAGACCGGCGTGCCGCTCAAGGCGCGGATCGGCGTGCATACCGGCCCCGCCGTCGGCGGCGTCATCGGCAGCACCCGCTTGGCTTACGATTATTGGGGCGACACGCTGAACATCGCCAGCCGCCTGCAGGGTGCCGCGCCGCTCAACGGCGTCGCGGTCTCGGAGGCGACCTATTTCCAGACCCGGACGATCCAGGATTATGAGGAGCAGATCGTGGTCCTCAAGGGGATTGGCGAAACCAGGGCCTATGCCGCCAGGCTGGGGACCGAGGACGGGGAGGAGTGAGGTCGCGCGAGGGTCGCGGACCCTAGAGGCTGTTCCTGACATCCTCCGCGCGGTGCCGCGCCAGCAGCGCCCGGGCGACGGCGAACGGATAGGCGGCGCCATGGGAGGCCGACACGTCCAGCGACCGCCCGCCCGAACAGACGAAGTCGCGCGAGGCCTTGTCCTGGGTGCCCGGCACGACCGGCGCCCAGGTGCGCGAGCCGGGGCTGTCGTAGAGCCGGCGCTCCGCTTCGTTGAAACCGACGAGGCGCAGGAACCGCCGGCGCGGCTCCGTGCAATCGAATTCCATCAGCACGTCGATGGCCGATGCGCCGTCTTCGTCGGCTTCGGCCAGGACCATGTAGATCCGGGCCTGCCGGAACGCGCCGGAGGCAAGGATGCTGTCCTCGTCCACGAAAATTACGTTCGTCGCATAAGCCGATTCGCTCGTCAGGTACCAATCCGCCGCCGCCGCCGGGCCGGCGACGCCGAGCAAGGTGAGCGCCGCAAGGCCGGCGCGCGTCCTCATTCCGCCGACGGCTTGCGCCGGAGACGGAGCCTGAACATTGAGCCGCCGACCGTCGATTTCAATACGGTCTTCTGGAACATCCGCGAGGAGAGCCGGATGATGATGAACACCCACAAGGCCTGCCACGCTAGAGCCAGCGCATGGGGCCACAGGCTCGGCGATTGCGCGGCGACCGCGACCATCGACATTGGCGAGCTGAACGGGAAGAGATAGCCAGTCCAGTAGAGCAGGCCGCCGGTGCTTCCGACCGTCATGAAGGCGAGCAGGAGCACCATCAGCTGCATCAGGGTGATCGGCATCGAGATGGTCTGGATCTCGCGGATGTTGCTGGCCTGCGCGCCGATGCCGAGAAAGAGGGCGCCGAGCAGCATGTAATTGGCGGCATAATAAAGCAGCATCAAAATGACGAAGACCGGCCAGCCGACCGCCGGATCGATCTGCGGCAGCGTGATCCAGTCGCCCATCAGCTGGAGGAACAGGGTCAGGCCGACGCCGATCATGCCCGCCCACAAAGCGAGGCCGACCAAAGAGATTCCGAGCATGGCGAGGAGCTTGCCAAGGAAGATCGCGTCGAGCGGCACCGAGGCGGCGAGCACCTCGATGATCTTGTTCGATTTCTCCTCGACCAGGGTCGACAGCAGCAGGGTGGCGAGCATGAGCGTGATCATGAACATCACCACCTGCGCCGCCTGCGCCAAGGCGCGGCGGGCGGAATGGAGGCTTCCGGCCGCCTGCTCGGTGACCACGCGCTGGAGCTGCAAGGCGGGCGGCGCCGCTCGGGCCTCGTCCAGCGCCTCGGTGCGCCGGCTCTCGTCGAGCAGAAGCTGCATCCGGCGCCCGACGAAGTCGCTGATTCCCCTCGGCCCGGTCAGCACCGGCCGCTCGAGCGAGCCGCTCAGCACCGCCGAATAATTGCCCTTTTCGTCGGCGAGCAGATTCTGCGCCTGCGCCGCGACATTCTCGGCCGGCGCGACGGCCCTGAGTGTCGGGAAGGTCTGCTCCGACGTGGTCGCCGCCAGCCGTTCGCGCGTGCGCGTCAGTGCATCGGCGGTGGCGCCGTCGACGACCATCGCGACGACGGGCTGGGTCGCGGCGCGATCCTGCGCCCGGCCCGCCATGCTCATGAAGATCGAGAAGCCGAACAGCAGCAGCGGCGCCACCAGGAAGATGATGAAGAAACGCGAGAAGACCAAGGCGATGAAGTCGCGGCGGGCGATCACCCAGACGGAGTCGAACAGGCCCATTATGCCGCTTCCCCGAGCGCGGCTTCGTCCATCTCGCGCGCCGCCGCCTCGCCGGCGATGGCGACGAAGGCGTCGTGCAGGCCGGGCCGCTCGACCGACAATTCCTCGATTCCCGCGCCGCCGTCCATCAGCGCCTTGAGCAAGGGTTCGACCCCGCCCGCGGGCAGCTCGAAATGCCAATAGCCGTCGCGCAGAGCGGCCTCGGCGGGAAGCGCGGCGCGCCATTCGCCCTCGGCCGCCCGGGTCTTCAGCCGCACCTGCGGCCGAAGCCGGTCGCGCGCGTCGGAGACCATGCCCTCGAAGCGGATCTGGCCGCCGGCGATGATCGCGACCCGCTCGCACAGCCGCTCGGCATGGTGGATGACATGGGTCGAGAAGATGATCGTGCTGCCCGCGGCCGCCTCGTCGCGGATCAGATGCTCGAGCCGGCCCTGGTTGATCGCGTCGAGGCCGGAAAAGGGCTCGTCGAGCACGATCAGCTTCGGCTTGTGGACGATGGTGCCGAACAATTGGATGGTCTGCGCCATGCCCTTGGAGAGGCTCTTGATCGGCTTGTCGACATAATCGCCGAGCCCGTTCTCGCGCAGCAAGATCTCGGCCCGCTTGCGCCCGGTATCGAGCGGCAGGCCGCGCAGCGCGCCCATGAAGGCGACCGCCTCGCGCGTCGTCATCGCCGGATAGAGGCCGCGCTCCTCGGGCAGATAGCCGACCTCCCTGGCCGCATCGAGCGGCCGCTCATGGCCGAGCAGGCTGCGCGTTCCGGCATCGGGCTCGATGATCCCGAGCAGCATTCGAAGCGTGGTGGTTTTCCCCGCGCCATTGGGACCCAATATGCCGTATATGGTGCCTTCGGGGACGGCGATGTCGATGCCGCGCACCGCGGGTTTGCCGTCGAATGACTTGAAAAGGCCTTTGGCCTCAATCGCTAACCCGGCACTCACCGCAACAGGACTCCCCCCGAACAAGTAAAAGGGTAAAGCGAATTAAGTGTTGGAAGGCAAGTCAAAGCTTCGCGCCAGACTGGGCGAAATAGCGCGCGAGGCGGGATTCGGCGCGGTCGGAGTCGCGCGCGCCGACGCCGCCCCGAAGACGGCCGCGCGACTGCGCCAGTGGCTGGACGCGGGCGCGCATGGCGACATGATCTGGATGGAGGAGAATGAAGCGCGGCGGGGCAGCCCGAAGGGGCTGTGGCCCGAGGTCAAAAGCGTGATCGCGCTCGGCATGAGCTATGCGCCGGGGCGCGACCCGCTGACGCTCGCCGGCGCGCCGGAGCGTGGCCGGATCTCGGTCTACGCGCAGGGCGCGGACTATCACGACGTCGTCAAGAAGGCGCTGAAGACGGTCGCGCGCTGGCTCGCCGGGGAAGCGGGCGCAGGCGTCAAGGTCTTCGTCGACACCGCGCCGGTGATGGAAAAGCCGCTGGCCGAGGCCGCCGGGCTCGGCTGGCAGGGCAAGCATACCAACCTCGTCAGCCGCGCCGACGGCTCCTGGCTGTTCCTCGGCGCGATCTACACGACGCTGGAACTCGGGCCCGGGCTGGAGCCCGATCCCGCGCACGAGCCGCGCTGCGGCAGCTGCACCGCCTGCCTCGACGCCTGCCCGACCAAGGCCTTCCCGGCGCCCTTCCAGCTCGATGCCCGGCGCTGCATCTCCTACCTGACCATCGAGCATAAGGGCCCGATCCCGGAGGAATTCCGCGCCGCGATCGGCAACCGCATCTATGGCTGCGACGATTGCCTCGCCGTCTGCCCGTGGAACCGCTTCGCCGACGCCGCCCGCGCCAACCGCGCCTTCCTGCCCCGCGCCGAGCTCGCCGCCCCCGCTTTGGCCGACCTGCTCGCGCTCGACGACGCCGGCTTCCGCACGGTCTTCGCGGGCTCGCCGATCAAAAGGATCGGGCGGAACCGCATGGTCCGCAACGCCGCGATCGCGGCCGGCAATAGCGGCCGGCCTGAGCTGGCGCCGGTGCTGCGCGGGCTTGTCGAGGACCAGGACGAAGTGGTGGCGGAGGCGGCCCGCTGGGCCTTGGAGCGCCTCAATTCCTCCCCTGCTTTTGCAGGGGAGGGGGACCATGCGAAGCATGGTGGAGGGGCCTCTTGAGCTGAACAAGCCCCTCCACCGCACTCCGTGCGGTCCCCCTCCCCTCGAAAACGAGGGGAGGAATGCGAAGTCACCGCCGGCTGAGCGAAGCGATGCAGGCGGAGCGGTCGGTTTCGCGGCCATCGGGCAGGCGGGCGTCGACATGGGTGACCACGGCCTCGCCGCCGCCGCGCGGGGGATAGAGATAGGTGTCGAGCACGCAGGCGGGCCCAAGGAACTGGAGCTTGCGGGCGGGCCCCTCGCGGACGTCGAGCGCGGCATTGCCGAGCAGGGCGCCGAGCGCGCGCGCGTCGCGGCCCATGACATCGTCGAGGCCGCGGGCGCGCGGGACGGGCGGCTGCGCCTGGCGCTGGGCCGGCGGCCGCACCGCCGGCGCGGCCCGGCCCCGGCTCCGCTGCCCGGCCGCCGGAGTGACGATCATTGCCGCCAGCAGGGCTGCGATGACGATGCGCATGCTTGCTCCCCTTCGCGCGCGAGGCAATCATGTTCGCCGGCGCGGGACAAGCCGGGGCGGCGCGCGGTGGCCACGGTCCATCGCAACATTCTTCTTCCGTCGCTCCCGCGAAGGCGGGAGTCCAAGCGGCGTCGAAGCGCCTCCAAGGCTGGTCTGGATTCCCGCTTTCGCGGGAATGACGATGCTGGTCTATAGGTGGGCTCATGGCCGCGCTCCCGCCCTTCCACCTCGCCTTCCCCGTCCACGACCTGGACGCCGCGCGCGCCTTTTACGGCGGGCTGCTCGGCTGCCCCGAGGGACGCAGCTCAAGCGAGTGGATCGACTTCGATTTCTTCGGCCACCAGATCGTCGCCCACCTCGTCCCCGGCTCGGCGCGGCAAGGCGGCAGCAATGCGGTCGACGGCCACGACGTGCCGGTCCCGCATTTCGGCGCGGTGCTTGCGATGGCGCAGTGGGAAGCGCTGGCCGCGCGGCTGGAGGCGGCGGGGGTGGAGTTCGCGATCCCGCCGACCATCCGCTTCAAAGGCCAGCCCGGCGAGCAGGCGACGATGTTCTTCCGCGATCCTTCGGGCAACGCGCTCGAGATCAAGGCGATGGCGAACCCCGCCAATCTGTTCGTCTAGCCGGCGCTTCCGAACTTGCCGTCGAGATAGACGAGCGGCGCGACTTCTTCGCGGACCACGACGTCCTCGACCACGCCGATGAAGATGCTGTGCGTGCCGAAGCGGTGATGGTCGATCCGGCGGCAGAGGATCGAGGCCTGCGCGTTCCTGAGCCGCGGCGGAGTCACGCAGTCATTCTCCCAGCCGCGGATGAAGCGCTGCGCCTCCAATTTGCGGTCGGCGAAGATGGTTGCGACCTCGGCTTGGTCGCGATGGAGGACGTTGACGTTGAAATGGACGACATTCTCGATCTGCGGATGCACCGAGGCGGCCTGGTTGACGCAGACGAGCAGGCTCGGCGGGTCCATCGACACGACCGAGACGGCGGTGGCGGTGATCCCCATCGGCCTGCCGTCGACGCAGATCGAGATGACGTTCACCGTCGCGGCGACTCGCCGCATCGCCTCCTTGAAGGACGAAGCCAGCTGCGGATCGGTCTCGTTCATCCGCGCATCTTAACGCCCGCGAGGATTTCGCACACCCAGCGCGCGGCGGTGAGCGCGGTGATGTCGGAGAGGTCGAGGCTCGGGTCGAACTCGGTGAGGTCGACGAGGCGGACTCGGGCCTCCTCGCCGAGCCTGCGCGCTGCGCGGAAGAAGTCGATGACGGGGAGCCCGCCCGGACGGGCGCCGGGCGCGCCCGGGCATTGCGCGCGGTCGATCACGTCGATGTCGAAATCGACGATAATCGCCTCGACATGGCTGAGCTGCTCGAGCGCCTCGTCGATCGCGGCCTCGATCCCTTCCTCGAGGACCATGGCGATGTCCCAGACCGCGATCCCGGCCGCCAAAGCGTCGTCGTGCATCAGCCTCGTATTGGCGAACGGGGCGAGGCCGATCTGGCAGATGTTGGCGCCGGGCAGGCCGTCCTCGAGCAGGCAGCGGACCGGATTGCCGTTCATCGGGCCGGCGTCGGTGTCGCGCATGTCGAAATGGGCATCGAAGGTGATCAGGCCGATCTCAGCCAGCGGCAGGCCGAGGCCATGCGCGGCCGGCCGGGTGACCGCATTGTTGCCGCCGAGCAGGATGGTGAGCTCGTGGCCGGCCGTGCAGGCCTCGGCCGCCGCGCGGATCGGATCGAAGCCGTCCGCCGGCATCAGCCCCCGCACGGCGACGTCGCCGGCATCGTGTAGGGGAAGGTCGAGCTCGATCGCCTCGACGAGATCGTAGGTGCTGAACCGCTTCAGCGTCCGCCGCACAATCTCCGGCGCGAGGTCGCAGCGGCCGGGCGTCACCGAGCCCGCCTCCATGGGGGCGCCGAGCAGGGCGACGGGCGCGTCCGCATCCGCTGTGAGGAGGTCGGCGACGGATTTCCAGCTCATCATTTGCTCCTATGCGCGATGCCCCTAAAAGGCGAGCCATGTGGGACCGCCTCCTCGTCGACTGCAACCTCGCGACCATGGACCCGGCCGTGCCCGGCGCGTTCGGGGCGATCGAGAATGGCGCCATCGGCATCCAGGACGGGCGCATCGTCCGGGTTGGCGGGCGGACAGAGCTGGCCGGCTACCAGGCCCGGAAGGTCGAGCCGCTGCACGGCGCCTGGATCACGCCGGGCCTCGTTGATTGCCACACCCACTTGGTCTTCGGCGGCGACCGCGCCGGCGAATATGAGCAGCGCCTAGAAGGCGCGACCTATGAGGAGATCGCCCGCGCCGGCGGCGGCATCGCCTCGACGGTGAAGGCGACCCGGGCGGCGACGCTGGACGAGCTGGTCGAGGCCTCGCGCCCGCGCCTGCGGGCGCTCATGCAAGGCGGGGTCACCACCGTCGAGATCAAGTCGGGCTACGGCCTCGACATCGAGACCGAGCTGAAGATGCTCAGGGCCGCCAAGGCGCTCGGCGGGAGCGAATCCGTGCGGGTCGAGACGACCTTGCTGGCGCTCCACGCTTTGCCGCCCGAATTCAAGGACCGGCGCGAGGCGTTCGTCCGCCTCGCCATCGATTCGCTGCTGCCGGCCGCCGCCGCCCAAGGCCTCGCGGGCGCGGTCGACGCCTTTTGCGAAGGGATCGGCTTCACTCCCGACGAGGTGGCGATGCTGTTCGAGGCCGCGGCCGCCCATGGCCTCAGGGTCAAGCTCCACGCCGAGCAGCTCAGCAATTTGCGCGGCGCCGCGCTCGCCGCCGATTACGAGGCGCTTTCGGCCGACCATCTCGAACATGCCGACGAGGATGGGGTGGCGGCGATGGCACGCGCCGGCATGGTGGCGGTGCTGCTGCCCGGCGCCTTCTACGCGCTGCGCGAGACGAAGAAGCCGCCGGTCGACCTGCTCCGCCGCCACAATGTACCGATGGCGATCGCGACCGACTGCAATCCCGGCACCTCGCCGGTGCTGTCGCCGACCCTGATGATGTCGATGGCCTGCACCCTGTTCGGCCTGACCCCGGAGGAGGCGCTGGCCGGCATGACCCGCGAGGGCGCGAAGGCGCTGGGCCTGGCAAATGAATGCGGCACGATTAGCGCCGGCAAGGCCGCCGATTTCTGCATCTGGCGGATCGGCCGCCCGGCCGAGCTTTGCTATTGGATCGGAATGCCCGGACCCGAGCGCAGGATCGTGGCCGGCGAGGACGCCTAGAGCGCCCCGACCCAGACACCGTTCGGGCTGAGCTTGTCGAAGCCCTCACTTTCTTCCTAGGGCGGGACAGAAAAGGAAAGCCCTTCGACAGGCTCAGGGCGAACGGGGTAGAGGGCTCGAATGCATTCACGACGCGACAATAGTCGGCACATATCCGCCCCCACCGGTACCGGGCTGACCTGCAGGAGCTGGGCGACCGAAGCGGCGATGCGGATGCTGATGAACAATCTCGATCCAGACGTCGCCGAGGCGCCGGAGGAACTGGTCGTCTATGGCGGCATCGGCCGCGCCGCGCGGGACTGGGAGAGCTATGACAGGATCGTCGAGACGCTGCGGCGGCTCGAAGGCGACGAGACCCTGCTCGTCCAGTCGGGCAAGCCGGTCGGCGTGTTCCGTACCCATGCGGACGCGCCCCGAGTCCTCATCGCCAATTCCAACCTGGTGCCGAAATGGGCGACCTGGGACCATTTCAACGAGCTCGATCGCAAGGGGCTCATGATGTACGGCCAGATGACGGCCGGCTCCTGGATCTATATCGGCACCCAGGGCATCGTTCAGGGCACCTTCGAGACCTTCGCGGAGATGGGCCGCCAGCATTATGACGGCGACCTCAGGGGCCGCTGGATCCTGACCGCGGGCCTCGGCGGGATGGGCGGCGCGCAGCCGCTGGCGGCGGTGATGGCCGGCGCCCATTGCATCGCCATCGAATGCCAGGAGAGCCGGATCGAGAAGCGCCTCGAGACCCGCTATCTCGACCGGCGCGCGACCTCGATCGACGAGGCGCTCGACATGCTGCGCGAGAGCCCGGTGCCGATCTCAGTCGGCCTGCTCGGCAATGCCGCCGAGATATTGCCCGAAATGGTCAGGCGCGGCATCCGCCCCGACGCGGTCACCGACCAGACCTCGGCCCACGACCCCGTCAACGGCTACCTCCCGATCGGCTGGACCGTCGAGCGCTGGATCGAGGGGCGCGAGCGCGACCCCAGGACGGTCGAGAAGGCGGCGCGCGCGTCGATGGCGGTCCATGTCGAGGCGATGCTCGCCTATCGCGAGATGGGCGTGCCGACCTTCGATTACGGCAACAATATCCGCCAGGTCGCCAAGGACGAAGGCGTCACCCATGCCTTCGATTTCCCCGGCTTCGTCCCGGCTTATGTCCGCCCGCTCTTCTGCCGCGGCATCGGCCCGTTCCGCTGGGCGGCGCTCTCCGGCGATCCGGAGGACATCTACAGGACCGACGCCAGGGTGAAGGAATTGATCCCCGACGATCCGCATCTCCACCGCTGGCTCGACATGGCCCGCGAGCGGATCGCCTTCCAGGGCCTGCCGGCGCGGATTTGCTGGGTGGGCCTCGGCCAGCGCCACCGGCTCGGCCTGGCCTTCAACGAGATGGTCGCCTCGGGCGAATTGAAGGCGCCCGTCGTGATCGGCCGCGACCATCTCGATTCGGGCTCGGTCGCCAGCCCCAATCGCGAGACCGAGGCGATGATGGACGGCTCCGACGCGGTCTCCGACTGGCCCTTGCTCAACGCCTTGCTCAACACCGCCTCGGGCGCGACCTGGGTCTCGCTCCACCATGGCGGCGGCGTCGGCATGGGCTATTCGCAGCATGCCGGCATGGTCATCGTCGCCGACGGCACGCCGGAAGCGGCGCGGCGGCTGGAGCGCGTGCTGTGGAACGACCCCGGCACCGGCGTCATGCGCCACGCCGATGCCGGCTATGAGGAAGCGATCGTCTGCGCGCGCGCGCAGGGGCTCGATCTGCCGATGGTGGATTTGTGATACCTCTCCACCTCGTCATTCCCGCGAAAGCGGGAATCCAGGCGAAGCCGGAGCCGCGCGGACGCCCACTGGAGTCCCGCTTTCGCGGGAATGACGGAGTTGCGTCGTGACCATCACCCTCAATCCAGGCTCGGTCCCCCTCGCCGCCCTCCGCGCCATCTGGGCCGGCGCCCCCGTCGCGCTCCACGCCGACGCATGGGCGGCGATCGAGGCTTCGGCGGCGAGCATCGGCCGGATCCTCGCCAGCAAGCGGACCGTCTACGGCGTCAATACCGGCTTCGGAATCCTCGCCCAGACGAGGATACCGGAGGACCGGCTCGCCGAATTGCAGACCAACCTGATCCTCTCGCACAGCTGCGGCCTCGGCGACGCGCTCGATCCGGCGATCGTCCGCCTGGCAATGGTGCTGAAGGCGATCGGCCTCGGCCGCGGCCATAGCGGCGTCCGGCGCGATCTGGTCGAGCGGCTGCTCGCTCTGGTCGCGGCGGACGCGCTGCCGGTGATTCCGGGCCAGGGCTCGGTCGGCGCCTCGGGCGATCTCGCGCCGCTCGCCCATATGAGCGCGGCCCTGCTCGGCGAGGGCGAGATCGTCCTCGGCGGGGAGCGGCTCCATGCCAGCGAGGCGCTCAAATATCTCGGCCTCGAGCCGCTCGCGCTCGGCCCCAAGGAGGGGCTGGCGCTGATCAACGGCACCCAGATCTCGACCGCGATCGCGCTCGACACCTTGTTCACCGCCGAGCGGGTGTTCGGATCGGCCCTGATCGCCGGCGCGCTCTCGACCGACGCGCTCAAGGGCAGCGTCGCGCCATTCGACGAACGGCTGAGCGCGGCGCGCGGCCAGCCCGGCCAGATCGCGGTCGCCGCCGCGCTGCGCGGGCTGCTGGCGGGCAGCGCGATCGGCGTGTCGCACGCGGAGTGCGACCGGGTCCAGGATCCCTACAGCTTCCGCTGCCAGCCGCAGGTGATGGGCGCCGTGCTCGACCTCATCCGCAATGTCAGCAGGACGCTCGAGATCGAGGCCAATGCGGTCAGCGACAATCCCCTCTTGTTCGGCGACGAGGCGATTTCGGGCGGCAATTTCCACGGGCAGCCGGTCGCCTTCGCCGCCGACATATTGGCGATCGCCTTGTGCGAGATCGGCTCGCTCTCCGAGCGCCGGCTCGCCGTGCTCGTCGATCCCAAGATGAGCGGCCTGCCCGCCTTCCTGATCGCCGACAGCGGCGTCAATTCGGGCTTCATGATCCTGCAGGTAACGGCCGCCGCTCTGGTCTCGGAGAACAAGTCGCTCGCTTTTCCGGCAAGCGTCGATTCGATCCCGACGTCCGCGGGCCAGGAGGACCATGTCTCGATGGCGACGCACGGCGCGCTGAAGGCGCGGCGGATCGCCCACAATGCGGCGGGTGCGATCGGCATCGAATTATTGGCGGGCGCGCAGGGCGTGGATTTCCACGCGCCGCTCGCGACGTCGTCCGCGCTCAAATCGGCCCGGGACGCGATCCGCGCGGCGGTGCCCTTCCACGATCGGGACCGCTATCTGGCCCCCGACGTCGCATGGGCGAAGGCGGCCGTGCTGGACGGCGCCCTTTCAGGCGCCGTCCAGGATCTGTTCGCTCAATAGTGGTAGGTCGTCGTCGGCATGCCCGGGGTCACGCCGGCCATGAGGATATTCAACACCAGGATGCCCACGACCACCGTCACGACGACGTACAGGACGACCTGGATGAGGATGACGACGAGCGTGTAGCCGACGGCCTTGTCCTGGGCGACCCGCATCAGGCGGGGCAGGCCGAGGAACAGTAGATAGAGGCCGTAGAGCGAGCCGAGCAAAGCGACGATGCCGAGCATCGGAATGATGTACAGGATCGCGGCCACCCAGCCGGCGGTCCCCGAATAGGCCGCCACCTTGAACGCCTTGACCGGGTCCTTCGTGCCGTTGAAGCTCGGCGCCAGCGCGTCGATGATGAGCGCCACCACATAAACCATCACCAGCCACAGCACATAGGTGATCACCGCCGTGCCGATCGAAACTGTGATGCTGGGTTTATAGGTGAACCCCGCATAGGAAGTGCCGATCAGCTGCTGGCCGATCACCATGGCGATCGGGCCGATCGCGGCGAGGATCAGCACATAGGTGGTGAAGATGCCCCCGATCGTCGCCGGCTCGTTGTCGATGACCCCCCATTCCTCGTTGGGCTTGGTCAGGATGTTGATCGCGCGCGTGATGAACGAGCTGCCGCCGGTGGACGGCGGCGGCGGCGGAATCGTGGGTCCGTCGGTCATTGAATAGTCTCCCCTGTCTGGATGCGTCCGGAATGAAGCATTTTCAGACGCAAATCACAAGCGATCCGGGGCTTTTAGAAAAAGAGCAGCTTAAGCAGGGTGTTGCGGGCGTCGCTTCCATATCGGC
>DASYKV010000056.1:0-21448 GCA_035994965.1 Allosphingosinicella sp. | reverse complement strand
ACGCGGTGGCGAGAAGGAAAGCGCGCATGGGCCGACTCCGCAGCTTCGGGTTGGGAGGCGCTTCTTAAGGTCAGAAGCGCACCACCGTCCAGTCAGGCCGCCGTCCAGCCGCCGTCCATGGAAAGATTGGCGCCGGTGATCGAGGCGGCCTCGTCCCTGCACAGGAACAAGGCGAGCGCCGCGACCTGCTCGGGCGTGACGAACTGCTTGGTCGGCTGGGCGGCGAGCAGGACGTCGTTCATCACCTGCTCGCGGGTCAGGCCGCGCGATTTCATCTGGTCGGGGATCTGGGCCTCGACCAGGTGGGTCCAGACATAGCCCGGGCTGATGCAATTGGCGGTGATGCCCTGCGTCGCTACTTCCAGTGCGACAGTCTTGGTGAAGCCGGCAATGCCGTGCTTGGCCGCGACATAGGCGGATTTGTTGGGGCTTGCGACGAGGCTGTGCGCCGAGGCGGTGTTGACGATCCGGCCCCAGCCCTTCGCCTTCATGCCCGGCAGCGCGAGCCGCGTTGTGTGGAAGGCGGCGGTCAGGTTGAGCGCGATGATGAGGTCCCATTTGTCGACCGGGAATTCGTCGACGGGGGCGACATGCTGGGTGCCGGCATTGTTGACCAGGATGTCGACCTGGCCCGCCTGCGCCATCATGCCCTCGATGGCGTCGGCCCTGGTCAGGTCGGCCCCGCTATAGCCCGCGCCGAGCTCGGCCCGGAGCTTGTCGATCTCGGCCGGATCCCCGAACCCGTTGAGGATCAGTTTCGCCCCCTCGGCTGCGAGCGCGCGGGCGATGGCGAGGCCGATGCCCGAAGTCGAGCCGGTGACGAGCGCTGTCTTGCCTTGGAGGAACATGGATCGGGTCCTTTCACTTTCTGTGTCCCGGTGAAGGCCGGGGAACGATTATTGCGCCAGATCGAACGCCGCGGTCTTGCCGTCGACGATGTTGCGGGCGAGCAAGGCGTCGTGGCGCATCGTCTCGGCCAGCGCGGCGCGGCCCTCGCTCCAGTGATGCTCCATCGTCGGCCTGGAAAATTCGAAATCGGCCGCGCCGCCTTCCCAGCCATGCTTGCGGTAGATGAGGTGGACGACGTTGACCGCATGCTCGGCGGCCAGCGCGGCGAGCGCTTCGACGTCTGCATCGCCGGCGAGCGCCTCGGGCAGCTTGGCGAGCACCTTGCGGATCGCCTCGCGCTCCTTGCGCAATTTGATGAGCTGGTCGGTAACCTGCCGCGTGCGGCTCGAATAGCGGATGTCCTTTTCGCGCGCATAGACGTCCATGATCGTCGCCGGCCGCGCGCCGCGCGCGGGGAAGAGATCGACCTGGAAGACCAACAGATCCTGGCTCTGATTGTCGAGGACGTAAGCGAGCGGGGTGTTGGAAACGACGCCGCCGTCCCACCAATAGGTGCCGTCGATCTCGACCGGCGGCAGGCCCGGCGGCAGCGCGCCCGAGGCCATGATGTGGCGCGCGTCGATCCGGTCGCGCTTCGCGCCCGCAGTGTCGAAATAATGGAGGTTGCCGGTCTCGACGTCGACCGCGCCGACCGAGAGCCGCACCGGGCCGTGGTTGAGCAGATCCCAGTCGACATATTTGTCGAGCGTCGCGGCCAGCGGTGCGCTGTCGTAGAAGCTGAGCGCACCGACGCTCTTTGCCGGCGCCAGCGCGGGCGGCAGCAGCCGCGGCGCGAAGAAGCCGGGCACGCCCTGCGCCGCGACGAAGCCGGCCGAGAGCATGTGCATCCATTCGCGCCATTGCTCGCCGCCGGTGAAGGGCAGAGCGGGCAGGGCCGCGGTCATCTCCTCCCAGAAGCCGCGAAGCCTGGCGACCCGCTGTTCGGGCGGGTTGCCGGCGACGATGGCGGCGTTGACCGCGCCGATCGAGATGCCCGCCACCCAGTCGATGTCGATCTTCCGCGCCTCCAGGCCCTCGACGATGCCGGCCTGATAGGCGCCCAATGCGCCGCCGCCCTGGAGGACCAGGGCGACCTGATCGGGGAGCGGCAGCCGCTCGGGTGTGAGCGCGCGCCGCCGGCTGGGGGGTGTGGCCATCGCCGCCCTCTCGCGCGCCGCGCCGCTTCATGCAAGTGACGACGGCGCAACCATGATTGCCCCCGATGCATTGAGCGGGGATCGAGGAGAATAGGGGATGCGGTTCGGCGGGCGCAGGACGAGCGACAATGTCGAGTTTCGCGACGAGGGCAGCGGCGGCGGCCGCTTCGGCTTCGGCGGCGGGGGAGGGGGCGGCGGCATGCTGCTCGGCCTCGTCTTCAGCCGCTTCGGCATCGTCGGCGTGGTCGTGCTCGTCGGCTTGGGCTTCCTGCTCGGCGGCGACCCGCTCGGCCTCAGCGGCGGCGGCGGCCAGCCGGCAATCGGCCCGACCCGGCAGAGCGCGACCCGCAATTGCCAGTCCGAGCCCTCGATCACCTTCGCCTGCCAGACCCTGGCTTCGACCGAGGAGCAATGGGCCGCGCTCTTCCAGGCCTCGGGCCAGCGCTACGCCGCGCCGAGGATGGTGGTCTACATGAGCGGCACGGATTCGGGCTGCGGCGCCGCGGATTCGGCGATGGGGCCGTTTTACTGCCCCTCGGATCGAAGCATCTATCTCGACGTCGCCTTCTTCCGCGAGCTGGCGCAGCGCTTCGCCGCGCCAGGCGATTTCGCCCAGGCCTATGTCATCGCGCATGAAGTCGGCCATCACGTCCAGACCCTGCTCGGCATTTCCGACCGCATCGAGAGGGCCAAAAGCGGCGTCTCCGAGACCGCGGCCAACGCGCTGCAGGTGCGGATGGAGCTGCAGGCCGATTGCCTGGCGGGCGTCTGGGCGTCGCGCGAGCAGGGAGCGATGGAGCCCGGCGATCTCGAGGAGGGCATGACCGCGGCCGCCGCGATCGGCGACGACACGATCCAGCGCGCCGGCCGCGGCGTCGTCGTCCCCGAAAGCTTCACCCACGGCAGCGCCGCCCAGCGCCAGGAAGCGCTGATGCGCGGCTATCGCGGCGGCACGCTTGCGGCGTGCGAGAGCTATATGCGGGGGATCTGATTTCCTCCCCGGCAAATGCCGGGCAGGAAAGAAATATCCGCTTTCGCGGGAATGACGGGAAGAGTAACTGTCTCCCACATTCAGGAGACCCCCATCATGTTCCGCTTCCTCGCCTTCCTCATGCTCGCCTTCGCCGCCGCCGTCCCCGCCGCCGTCCCCGCCGCCGCCCAGCCCGAGCCGGCCCCGGTCGCCGATCCCGGCACGCCGGCGCCTGGCTTCACCTCCGAACGGATCGGGGTCACCGTGGTCGGCTCCGGACCGGACGTAGTCCTGATCCCCGGCCTCAATTCCACGCCGAACGTGTGGCGGACAACGATGACCGCTTTACCGGGCTATCGCTACCACCTGATCCACGTCTCGGGCTTTGCCGGGCGGCCGGCGGGCGCCAATGCAACCGGATCCTATCTGGTCCCGGTCGCCGAAGAGATTGCGCGCTACATCACAGAGGCGCATCTCGATCATCCCGCGATCGTCGGCCATTCGATGGGCGGCAGCTGGGCGATGCTGGTCGCGGGCCGCCATCCCGGCCTGGTTTCACGGGTGATGGTGGTCGACATGATGCCCTTCCTGGGCGCGATGATCATGCAGCAGGCGGGCGTCACCGCCGATCGGCTGCCGACGATCGCCGATCAGATCCGCGCCGGCATGGCGGCGGTCTCCGGCGAGCAGAGGCGGATCATGACCTCGACCATGATCGCGCAGATGGTGAGGACCGAAAGCGAGCGCCCGGCCCAGATTGCCGCCGGCCTGGCCAGCGACCCGGCGGTCTCGGCCCAGGGCTTCGCCGACCTGATTGTCACCAACCTGCTCGGCGAGGTCGCCAACATCCGCGTGCCGATGCTGGTGCTCTACGTTCAGCCGGCCGCGGGGCCTAACGGCACCGCGCCGACACCCGAGCAGATCGACAATTTTTACCGGATTTCCTATCGCGGCGCCCCGCAGGCGGTGGTGCGCAGGATCCCGAATTCCGCGCATTTCATCATGCTCGACCAGCCGGCGGTGTTCCAGACGGCGCTGCGCGAATTCCTCGCCGCGCCGGCTCCCGCTCCGGCGCCGGCTCCCGCCCCGGCAACGCCCGCGCCATCCCCCTCCTGAGGGGAAAGTAACTGCCCCCAAATGGAGGCGCCGGCGTGACGGCTGCTGTCACGCCGGCGCCGACGGGCCCTTGGGAAGAGGATATGCCCGTCTTTTTGCGAACCGTTCGCAAATGTGTTGACACTATTGCGAGTGAATTGCAATAGCCTCTGGTGACCGGGAACACCCGGCTCGTCACGCAGGGGCTTTCCATGACCGACCGTGTTTCCGCCAAGAGCGCCGCAGCGCGCGCGCCGCTCTATCTCGCTCTGGGCTGCGTCGGCTTCCTGTCTTCGCCCGCGCTCGCCGAGGGCCATGTTGCGGCGGCGGCCAGCCAGGACGATGTCGAGCAACGGGAGGATGCCGACCCAAGGCAAGGCACGGTGATCGTCACCGGCGAGCGCCAGGACGCCCGGGTCGAATCGCCCAAGGCCACCTCCGATCTGCTCGACACGCCGCAGACGGTGACGATCATCAGCGACCAGACCTTGCGGCGGCAGAACCTCCTGACCCTGCGCGACGCGCTCACCACCATTCCGGGAATCACCTTCGGCGCCGGCGAGGGCGGCGGCGGCTATGGCGATTCGATCAATCTGCGCGGCTATGCGGCGAGCAACGACATCACCCAGGACGGAGTCCGCGATTCGGCCCAGTACAGCCGGACCGACCCGTTCAACCTCCAGCAGATCGAAATCTACAACGGCGCCAATTCCGTGTTCAACGGCTCGGGCTCGGTCGGCGGCACCATCAACCTGGTCTCCAAGGTGCCGCAAGGCGACGATCTCACCATCCTTTCCGCCGCGGTCGGCACCGACAATTATCTGCGCGGCACCGTCGACGGCAACATCCGGGTCAGCCCCGAGGTCGCGATCCGGCTCAACGCGATGGTCCACCGCAACGACGTCCCCGGCCGCGACGTCGAGAATTACCGGCGCTGGGGCGTGGCGCCCGCAATCACCTTCGGCATCGGCGGCCCGACCAGCCTCACGCTCGCTTATTTCCACCAGCGCGACGACAATATCCCGATCTACGGCGTCCCCTATTTCCTCAACCAGCTCAACGGCGGGCCGCTGCCCGAGGCCGACGACAGCGATTATTTTGGCTATCGCAACCTCGACGAGCAGGAGACGACGGTCGACCGGATCACCGCGACGCTGCGCCACGATTTCACGCCCAATTTCTCGGTGCGAGTCCTCGGCCGCTGGCAGCAGGTCGACCAGCACAGCCAGACCAGCGCGCCGCAGGGCACCTTCTGCCTGTCGGGCACGGGCCGCCAGCCGGTCCCGGCCAGCGCCAACGACACGGTCGGCGCGCCCTGCACGGCGGCGGTCACCCTCGTCACCGCCGGCAACGGCCCCGGCGTCGGCACGATCAACGTCGTCATCCCGCCGGGCTTCTACCAACCGTCGGGCCCGCGCACGCTGCTCCGCGACCAGTCGAACGAGCTTTATTACAGCCAGACCGATTTCCGCCACGAGGCCGGCCGCGCGGGCGGGATGCGCAACATCCTGGTCGTCGGCGCCTCCTTCACCTGGGAGGATTACGACTTCGCGACCGGCACCTTCGCGCGCAACGCCGCCGGCGCGCCGATCCTGCTACCGCAGGAGAGCATCTCCAACCCGACCAGCGTCTATAACGGCCCGATCAACTATCGGGAGACCGGCCGTTCGGAGGCCAATAGCAACAACTACGCCATCTACGCCTTCGACACGTTCGAGATCGGCCCGATGTTCGAGCTCAACGCCGGCATCCGCTACGAATGGGCGAAGGCGACCTTCCAGGTCCTCAACCTCGGCGCCTATCCCCCGGGCACGACCGCGCCGACCGCGCTCGCTCTGCTTCCGCAGCAGAGCGACGAGGGGCTTTTCTCCTACCGCTTCGGCGCCGTCTTCAAGCCGACGCCGCGCACCTCGATCTACATCGCCTACGGCAATGCCCGCACGCCGTCATCGCTGACGGTGCGGCTGGGCTGCGGCACGCCGACCGCGGTGGGCGCGCCCGATCCGTGCGCCGCCGCGCCGGAGACCGCGGTCAATTACGAGATCGGCGTCAAGGCGGATCTGTTCGGCCGCCGGCTGCAGCTCACCGCGGCGCTGTTCCGCAACGAGCGCAGCAATTTCCGCGTGCCCTCCAACGATCCGATCAATCCGACGCTGCAGGTGGTCGACGGCCGCTCGCGGGTGAACGGGCTGGCGCTCGGCGTGTCGGGCAACATCACGCCCGAATGGCAGATCTTCGCCAATTACACCTATCTCGACAGCAAGGTGCTGCAGAGCGTCTCGGATTTCTGCCTCGCCGCTCCCAGCGTCGCCTGCCTCAATGCCAATCCGGTGAATTTCCCCGCCGCGGGCACGCCGGCCGGATCGATCGTCGTCGCCGATCCGCAGCGCGGCGACGACCTGATCCAGACGCCGCGCCATTCGGGCAGCCTGTTCACCACCTACCGCCTGCCCTTCGGCCTGCAGATCGGCTACGGCCTCACCTATCAGGGAAGCTTCGCCACGCATCAGCGGACCCTGCTCCAGCGCACCCAATATCGGGCCAGTGATTTCCTGGTCCAGCGGCTGTTCGCGTCCTACGCGTTCAACAACGGCCTGACGGTCCAGCTCAACATCCAGAATTTGTTCGACGAGGATTATTTCACCAACATCCGCAACAATGTCGGAACGGCGCTGACCGGCGCGACCGCGAACAACGGCGTCGTCACCGGCGGCTGGGCCGCGCCCGGCGAGGGGCGCTCGGCGGTGCTGAGCGTCTTCTACTCGTTCTGATCTCCCTGTTCCCCGGCGAAGGCCGGGGTTCAGCGGCGCGAACTTAAGACTGGACCCCGGCCTTCGCCGGGGGACAGAATGCGCTTTCGTCCGCGCAAGGTGATTCTCATGATGCTCGCCATCCCCGATCTGCTCGACACCGAGGGGGTGAAGCGCGTTCGCGCGATCGTCGACGCCGGCGCCTGGGCCGACGGCAACGCCACCTCCGGCCCGCAATCGGCGCTGGCCAAGAGGAACGAGCAGCTCCCCGAGGACAGCCCGGCCGCGAAGGAGGCGGGCCGGATCGTGCTCGACGCGCTCGGCCGCTCCGCCTTGTTCATCGCCGCCGCGCTGCCGCTCAAGATCTTCCCGCCTCTGTTCAACCGCTACCGGGGGGGCGAGGCGTTCGGCACCCATATCGACAATGCCGTGCGCATCCACCGCGCCAGCGAATATCGCGTCCGCACCGATCTTTCGGCGACCCTCTTCCTTGAGAATCCGGACGCCTATGAAGGCGGCGAGCTGCTCGTCGAGGGCAATCTCGGCGCCGGCGCGGTCAAGCTGCCGGCCGGCCACCTCCTCCTCTATCCCGCCTCCAGCCTGCACCGGGTCGAGCCGGTGACCGGAGGCGCGCGGGTGGCGAGCTTCTTCTGGGTCCAGTCGATGGTCCGCGACGATGGCGCCCGCGCTATCCTGTTCGATCTCGACCGGTCGATCCAGGGTATCGCCGCCGATCGCGGCCAGGACGATGGCGAGGTGATCCGCCTGACGGGCGTCTATCACAATCTGCTGAGGCGCTGGGCGGACAGCTGAGGCAAGAAGAACCCTCACCCAAACCTCTCCCAAAGGGGAGAGGGCTTTACGTCCGCGCTGCGCAAAACCCCTCTCCCACTTGGGGAGAAGGAGGGCCCCGCCGCGAAGCGGTGGGAGGGTGAGGGCCACTCGCCCCACCAAATCTCGCGACAAACCCCCGTCTTGCAATCTATTCTCAATAGCGTTTAGGCTGCGGCAAAAGCAGGGAGAATTTCGTGGCCCAATCGACGACCATGCGCCTGCGCGCGCTCTGGCTGCAGGTCCACAAATGGATCGGGATCAGCCTCGCCATCCTGATCATCCCGATCTCGATCACCGGCGCGGCCCTGGTCTGGCACGATTGGCTCGACGCGCGGATCAACCCGCAGCGTTACGCGGTCACCTCGAGCGAGGCGCGGCTCACGCCCGGCCAATATGCCGCCGCCGCCCGCCCCGCCATCGAGGCCGCGGCGCCCGGCGGCGCGGTCGCGCAGATCCGCTATCCCGAAGGCGGCGGGGGCCCGATCCTCGTCTCCGGCACGAGGCCGCAGCCCGGCGAGGCCGGCGGCCGCCCCGCCCGCACCAACGTCTGGCTCGACCCCGGCACCGGCGCCGTCCTCGACAGCGCGTCCAGCAGCAGCGGCCTCGTCCAGGTCTTCCACGCCCTCCACGGCACGATGCTGGTGCCGGTCTGGGGGCGGACCATCGTCGGCTGGGTCGGTGTCTTCATGTTCATCTCCTGCCTGACCGGAATCTGGCTGTGGTGGCCGATCACCGGCTCGCTCCGGCGTGGCTTCCGCTGGAAGCGGCAGAATTCGACCAACGCCAATCTCCACCACCAGATGGGCTTCTGGATCCTGCTGCCGCTTGCGATGCTGAGCTTCACCGGCTTCTGGATATCCTTCCCGAACGTCTTTTCGACCTTCGAGCCAAGCCAGCCAAAGGCCGAGGGCAAGGCCAAAGGCGGCGGCGCCCCGCCGGACCGCGCCCGGGCGATGCGCGCGCAGCCGCTCGCCGACACCGCGATGACCGCCGAGGCGGCGCTCGCCGCAGCCCAGCGCCATTCCGGCGGCCAGCGCCTCGCCACCATCGCCTGGCCGACCGACCAGTCGAGCGAGTGGAAGATCGCCTTCGAGCGCGAGGGCGGCCCGGCCGAGGTCGCGATCGACGATGCGAGCGGCGAGGTCACCCCGCCGCGCCCGCCGCGCCCCGAAACCAACGCCCGGCTGATGCGCCGCCTCCACGACGGCACCGGCCTCGGCCCGGTCTGGCAGACGATCATCTTCATCGGCGGCATCATCCCGGCGATCCTTGCGGTGACCGGAATCGTCATGTGGCTGCGCAGCCGAGGCTGGCGCCGCAAGCTCGCCAGCAAGCGCAAGGCGCGCGGCGGCGGGACAGGCGCGGTGGCGCCGCAGCCGGCGGAGTAAGGAAGGGCCCTCACCCCATCCCCTCTCCCCAAATGGGAGAGGGGCTTGAGGCCCGCGCCGCGCCAACCCCTCTCCCATTTGGGGAGAGGGAGGGGCCCGCGCCGAAGGCGTGGGAGGGTGAGGGTACAGCCCTTTGCTGCTAGGAAAGCCGCCAATGACCGCCACCCCCACCTTCTTCCCCACTGAGCCCGACTTCCGCGCCTGGCTCGCCGCCCATCACGAAACCGCGCCGGAGCTCCTCGTCGGCTTCTGGAAGAAGGCTGGAGGCAAGCCCTCGATCGACTGGCCCCAGGCGCGCGACCAGGCGCTCTGCTTCGGCTGGATCGACGGCGTCCGCAAATCCCTTGGGAACGAGAGCTATACGATCCGCTTCACCCCGCGCCGCAAGGGCAGCATCTGGTCCGACGTCAACGTCGCCCGCTACGCGGCGCTGACGGCCGCCGGGCAGATGACGCAGGCGGGCGTCCGCGCCTTCGAGGACGAGACCGCGCGCCGCGGCGTCTACGCCTATGAAAATGCGCAGGCGAAGCTGACCGGAGCCGAGACCGCGCGCTTCCGCGGCGACGAGGCGGCCTGGGCCGATTGGAGCAAGCGCCCGCCCGGCTACCGCAAGGTCGCGCTCCACTGGGTGACCAGCGCGAAACGGCCCGAGACCCGCGCCCGCCGCCTCGCCACCTTGATCGCGGACAGCGCGGCGGGGCGCAGGATCGGCGCGGTCGCCATCGGCCGCAAGCCGGATTAGGCGGCTGGCCGGATGGGCCCGTTTCGGATAACAGCAGAACCGGCGTCCGCGCCCGGTTCCGATAAGAAGAGTTCAAAAACAAGCGGAAAAGGCGGACAGGCCAATGTCAGCCAAATCCTACGACCTGCGCCGCGCGCGGGAAGAGCGGCGCAAGGCCGAGGCCGCGGCGTGCGAGGAGGAACGGCGCGCGCGCCTGCGCCTCGCCGAGCTATTCGAGGCGCGCGCGCGGATGCTGCCCACCGTCCACTGAGCGGTTTCGCGTCTCGGCGCGAGCGGATCAGGCCAGGCGGGCCGCGTGCAGCGCCCGGCTGAGGTCGGCCGCCGCGAACGGCTTGGCGACCACCACGGCGCCCTCCATCCGCCGGCGCACGTCCTGCGCGCTTGCGGTGACGAACACCACCGGGACTGGGCGCTCGCTGCAGATCGCCTCCACCGCCGCGATCCCGCAGCCCGCGGCCAGCCGCACGTCGGAGGTGATGAGATCGGGGCAGCGCCGCTGGGCCGCCGCCACCGCGTCCGCCTCGGTCACCGCGAAATCGATGCTGAGATAGCCGATAGCGCGCAGCTGATCCTCGATCAGCAAGGCGATCAACGGTTCGTCTTCGATGATGAGCGCATGCATCGCTCTGTCTCCGCGGGGGCGGGAGCGCGATGTCTCTCAGCCGCCGATGCCCGAAGCGTTGCGGCGATGGAGGCTAAATGCACGGCAGGTCGATAGGTTCAACCCAGATTAGGCAATTCATCTCAAATAGTTTAAGGTGCGTCGATCACCGGTTCCCTATCCTGGCGCAACCGGTGGCTGAGAGACGAGGCAGCGCTCCCGCCTGTGGTGGAGAGCCGCAATGTCGAAATCACCGGATTCGATTCTGGACCCCATGGTGCAAAAGCTGAACGGCTGGCGCGCGCTCGATGCCGACGACCAGGAGGCGTTGCGCGCGCTTCCCCACCGGATCATCAAGCTTCGTCCGCAGGAATATGTCGTGCGCGAGGGCGACCGGCCGCAAAACTCCTGCCTGATGCTGTCGGGCTTCGCCTTCCGCCACAAAGTCGCCGGCAATGGCGGCCGGCAGATCTTCTCGATCCACATGAAGGGCGATCTCGCCGACCTGCAGAACAGCCTGCTCGGCACCGCCGATCACAATCTCCAGGCGCTGACGCATGTCGAGGTCGCGCTGATCCCGGTCGAGGCGATCCAGGAGATCGCCTTCACCCGCCCCGCAATCGGCCGGGCGATGTGGTACGAGACCCTGGTCGACGCCTCGATCTTTCGCGAATGGACGCTGAACGTCGGCCGCCGCGACGCCCGCACGCGGGCCGCCCACATGCTGTGCGAATTCTCGCTTCGGCTCGAGACTGCGGGCCTCGGCGAGCGCTGCAATTACGAATTGCCGATGACCCAGGAGCAGCTCGCCGACGCGCTCGGCCTGACCTCGGTGCACGTCAATCGCACACTGATGGCGCTGGCCGGCGAGGGCCTGATCACCCGCGTCCAGCGCTCGGTCCGGATCGACGATTGGCCGCGCCTCGCCAAGGAAGGCGATTTCGACCCCGCTTACCTCCACCTCCAGGGCGACACCCGGGGGGGGGGCGGCGGCGGTAGCTTAAGCCCCGTCTTCGATCGCCCTGTGCACGACAGCGCGTAAAAATTGCCGTCAGGCGGCGACGGGCGTCAAGGCCGGGATTGCGGCGACCGTGACGATATCCCCGGCCTCGGGATTGTGCGCCAGGTCCAGGTAATGAGCGGCGAGCACATAATGGGCGCGCGCGGCGGCCGGGTGGCTCGCTTGATGGGCGGCCTCGATCTCGGCCTCGGCGCGCGCCTCATAATAGCAGCGGTCTTTGCTCTGCATCCGGTCCCTCATCCCATCGTTCAGCCGTGCGCTTGATGCCGGCGCGTCTTCCATCCCTTCTTCGACCTGGATCAATATGTTCGCTGAAGCCGGGATGGTTTCCGGGCCGGCGGGATGGCCGTGGCCCGTTCCGGCCGGGCATCGAACCGCGCGACCTTGCAGCCGCCGCGCCAGAGCTCGGTCGGCACGTCGCGGCCTTGCTGTCGGGTAAGGTGGATCGCCTCGACGTCGTCGGCACTGTGAAACTCGTCGACGCCGTCGATATGACCCGTGTGCGGATTCAAGAGATACAACCGATAGTCGGGCATCGGACCGGTCCCCAGACGGTGGATGAACGAAGTGCCAGCTAACGCGATTCGAATTTGTCCGTCATTCACGTAAGTTATTCAGGTGCGGAGCCGGCCACCTTCGTTGCCGGGCCCGGATTCGGATCAATCCCCTTTGTCGCCTTCGCCGCGCGGCTTCTTGGTCTCGGCATGGCGCTTCACGTCCTGGCGCAACGAGGCGGTCTGGTCGTCGGACTCGCCGAACGTGCCGTCGCCGTTGCGGCGCTGGAAGCGTTTGTCGCCCTTGCGGGGCTCGATCAATTCGCGCTGGCTCATGGCAATCTCCTTTCGGCGCGCAAACGACCCGCGCGGAAAATTGATCCCGAAAAAAATCGCCAACCTAGGTTATTACCGCCCCCGATCAGAGGCTTAGCCAAATGAACTCGATCCTTCGCCGAGCGGCGGCTCTACCCCGCCAGGATCGCCGCGGCGGTCTCTTCGATGCTGCCGGCGACGAGCAGCGAATCCCCGCCGACGAGGCCGACCTTGGTCTGCCCGTTCTCATGCCCGCGCAAATAAGCGATTTGCTGGGTAATCACCAGATAGTCGCCGCCGCGCGACTTGAGGAAAACGAACTTCATGCCTGTGCCTCCGGAAATTTCCTCTTTTGTCTAGCGGCGCGTCTTCACTTTCGGGTTAACGGCCCGCATGCGGCGTCCGGCGCGCTTTTCGGGCGAACTGGCGCGCGGCGGCATGCGCCTGTCCCGGGCTAGCGCGCTGCTTTAGATGCATAATGACGCACCTACTGCTTTTTTAAGTGGCTAAGTCTTCATCAAGTGAAGGAACATTTGACCCCCTTCGTTCGCTTAACTGGTGTAGAACAATAATAAATGATAAATATATTTATTATTGACGATGACTGTTGACCGATTTGATCGAGACCAGCGTCGTAAGAATTTAATTGAGGGATGAGAAACATGACCCATAGATGGTTTACGAACGCCATGCTCGGACCATGGTGCGCGAGCGCCGACGAGGCGCTGACCGACGCGCTGCATTGGGGCCAGGCGGTGCGCGGTCCGGGCTTGAACGGCGCGATCGTGCTCCAGCCATTCGCAACGATGGAGGTCCGCGAGCCCGGCCCGCCGGGCTGAGCCCCAGACCGCCACGGAGTCGCCGGCGGCGCGCGCCGGCGAACGTCCGGCATTTCACTCCGCCGCGCGATCTGACAGGATCGCACACATGGTCGCCGCTCCACAGACACGCCGCGAGCTGCGCTTCGCCTGCACGTCGTGCGGCGCCTGCTGCAACCGCTCGCCCGAAATGCTGTTGTCGGAAGCCGCCGCCTTGGCCGACATCTTCGTCTTTCGCCTGATGTTCCGGCTCTACGAATTGCCGCGGACCCTGGCCGGCCACCTCGCCTCCGGGGATGAAGGCGCCGGCTCGGGCGAGGAATATTACGAAACCAAGCGCCTGCTCGCGGCCTTCGCCGCGCGCAAATATCCCGCCAGGCGACGGCAGAGCGGGAAGAGCGTCGACTATGTCAGGTACGTCGCCATCTCGGCGCTGACCCTCGATGCCGGCGCCGGCGCCTGCACCGCGCTCGGCAATGGGCGCTGCGGCATCTATGCGCGCCGGCCGCTCGCCTGCCGGACCGTTCCCTTCCATTATTCGCGCCCCGAAGCGTCGGCGGAACGGGAGCTGGAGGCCTTTGTCGCGACCCCCGGCTTCGGCTGCGACACCGGCGCCGGCGCGCCGATCGTCCTCGAGGCGGGCCGGATCGTGGATCCCGAGGCGCGCCGCGCCCGCGACGAGGCGATCGCGCTCGCCGGGCAGGACCGGCCCTGGGCCGAAGCGATAGTGCGCCGGCTGAAGACGGGCGCCGGCGATCATGCCTTGCCAAGCCTTCGCCAGATCGAGGCCGACGCGCCGTTCGGAGCGACCACGGTCTCGATGCACATCGCCTGGCGGATCGCCGCCGAGGCTGGCCTGATCGGCGCGGCGGCGTGCCGGACGCTGGTCGCCGCCCAGGCCGCGCTCATCGAGAGCGAGCTTGCGTCGGCGCGCTGGACATCGGACGCCCGCGAAACGCTCGGCGAGATGCGCGCCGAATATCTGGAGTTGCTCGGCGATTGAATAGGGGACAGTCACGGTGACTGTCCCCTTTCAACCGGATGTCGCGCAGGTCGCGCGACGGAGCTTCACTTGGTCCGCACCTTCGCCCGCAGGGTGCCGCTGGCGAGGTTGATCGCGCCGCCGGTCTCGTTCTGGAAGCGGACGCCCACCGTGTTGGCGGCCGAGACGTAGCCGGTGAGCAGGATCCCCTGAAGATCGAGCGAGAAGGACAGGCCTTCCACATAATCTCCCAGGGCCGCGCCGGTCACGGTGACGGTCGTGGTGACTCCGGCGCCGTCGGCGAGGTTGGCGGGATCGTAGGTGGCATTGCCCGACAGCAGGCAGCCCGACGCCCTTTCCCTGCGCTCATATTGGACGCCGCCGGCGTTGTTGACCTGGTTGGTGAGCGTGCCGAACCCGGCATATTCGTTGCCGACGATGACGGGATTGGCGACGCTCGAGCCGAGATGAATGGCGTCGGTGATCGTCCAGTTCGATCCGGCCAGGAACGTATTGTACTGAATTCGGGCGCTGCGCACGTCGCCGACGATCAGGATCGCGTCGGTGATGTTCGTGGCCGAGCCGGAAGCGGAATTGCCGAAGGTGTTGCTCTCGATCACCGGCGCATCGCATCTGTTGGCCAGGCTGTTGAAGTAGATGCACTGGGCGATGGTCCCGCCCGAGCCGATGACGAACTCGTTTCCCCTGATGCTCAGCCCGCCCATGTCGTAGCCGCCCGCATTCTGGACGATCTCGATGCCGGTCGCGCTGCTCATCGTGTTGACGAAGAGGAAATAGCAATTCTCGACGGACATGCCGCTCACGGCATTGCCGACGACGATCGCCGTATCCCCCATCATGTTGTCGAGCTGGGAGAGGTAGAGGCCGTTCAGGGAGATGCCGTTGTTGACGATGTTGGTGGCGCCGGCGTTGACGAGATACGGGTCGCCGTTCTTCATCTCGCCGCCGAACCAGGAGATCGACTCGCAGCCCGAGACATAGACGATGCCGTCGGTCGCGCCGGCGGAGCCGGAATCCTGCGCCGTCCCGCCGTGGACGCTGAGCGCGTGGCAGGTCTCGAAATAATAGCAATTATAGTCGTGAGCATCGAGCAGGCAGCCGTGGAACGAGCTGTCGTCCATCTCCTTGAACCGCACGCCCATCCCGCAGCGCGCGATAAGGGCGTTGACGGCCGTGAAATCGGTGCTGCGATAGGCGTACCAGCCGCAGGCCGGGATCGACGAGCCCGCCTCGTCCTTGCCGGTCCCGCGAAAGCCGCGGATCGCGACGTCGAGCAGCGACACGTTCGACGGCGCAAGCCCGCCAGGCGAGATGCAGGCCAGCGCGTGGCCGTTGCCCGACGATCCGGTGAGGCTGTTACCCTGGAGCTCGAGGTTCCGGAGCGTGAAGAAGAGGGCCGACGAGGTGATCTTGATGAGCGGCTCGGCGGCCGCGCCGACGACGCCCGAAACGATCACCGTCCCGCCCTTGCTCGCGCCCGCGATGGTGATGGATTGCACCGCCGCGGCGATGGTGAGCGTCGTATTGATCAGATATCTGCCGCTGGGGGCGTAGACCGTCGCCCCGCCCAGCGCGGCGGCATAGTCGAGGGCCGCCTGGAACGCCGCGGCGTCGTTCGTCGTGCCGTCGCCGGCCGCGCCGAAATCCTTCACCGAAATGACGTCGCGCATCCTGGCTTCGATGGTGCGGGCAACCGCCCCGGTCCCGGTCTGGTTGAAGTTGAAGTCCGCCGCGCTCTCCGCCCCGGCGGGATCGAAGTCCATTCCCGGCACGTCCGCGGCCCCGCCGGCCGTCTTGGCCTTGAAGCGATAGATGACCGCCGGATCGAGGTAGATTGGCGGAAGCAGCCCGCCCGCATCCGCCTGCGCATAGGGGCCGTGGGAGGTGGTGAGGGCAGGCGTCGTATAGGTCGCGGCCGCCGTGGTGGTGCCCGTGAGGTAGCTGTAAAGCCGCCCGTTGGCGATGATCGCGCCGCTGCCGTCCGTCAGCCGGCAGAGGGGCAGTTTCAAGAGCTGTGCCATGGTCATGTTCCTTAAGAATCGGCCGCCGGTTCAGGGCGGCTGCCAGGTGGAACAAACCGTGAATACATCCAAATCCTACATTGCAAGCCCGTCGCGGCGACGGCTTGCTTGTTGGGCGGCAGGCCTTCATCCTTGGTCATCCCGCCGTCGTCGGACGGGGAGGAGGGCCCATGTTGAAGATCTGCGCGCCGCTGCTCATGCTGGCATCCTTGTCACCATCCGCCGCCGCCGCCGCGGCGCCCGCATCCCCCGCCGCGCTGGCCGGCACCTGGGAAGGGACGATCGGGTCGCTGCCGGTGCGCGCCTGTTTCGTGCGGCGGGAATGGGCCATTTTCGGCGCTTATTATTATCTGTCGCGGCTTCGGCTCATCGCGCTCGAGGCGGACGCGGGCGCGGGCACCGCCTTCCACGAGGGCGGCGGCGACGGGGCCGGCGCGCCGCGCTGGCGGATCGAGCGCGCCGATGCCTCCCGGCTGACCGGGCGCTGGACGAGCGGCGGCCGCGCGCTCGCGGTGCGGCTGCGCAGGCTCGGCGGCGACGAAGGCGAGGCGGGCCCGTGCGCCGGCCTCGCCTTTCACCGGCCCCGGCTGGCCGGCGTGCGGACATTGACCCGGCGCGCGTCGAAGGACGGCGTCGCCTATACGCACCTCGCGCTCGATACGCGCGGGCGTTTCGAGACCAGGGTCGAGACCTTCGCGCTCGACGGCGACGGCGAGGCGGTGCGGCGGCTGAACGCGACGCTGGGCGAAGCGCTGGCCGGCGACCCGCCGCGATGGTTCGAGTGCGTCGCCGGCGGGCTCGAGCAGGGCCCCAATGAGGGCGGCGACAGCCAAAGCGACGAGCCCGCGATGATCTCGCGGCGCTGGCTGAGCGTTGCCGGCCAATATGACGGCTTCTGCGGCGGCGCCCATCCCAATAGCAGCAGCACCTACCGGACCTTCGACCGGGCGAGCGGCCGGGAGATCGACCTGCACGACTGGCTCGACGCGGCCGCGGTGCATCGCGAGCGCTTCGAGGGCGTCGAGGAGGAGAGCAAGACCCTGCAGCCCGCCTTCCGGACCGTCATCCTCGCCGGCTGGCGCGCCGGGGACGCGCAGTGCGACGAGATCGTCAGGAGCCAGGATTACTGGAACATCGGCCTGACCCGCGACGCTTTCGTCTTCACGCCGCTGCTCCCCCACGTCGTGCAGTCGTGCGCCGAGACGTTCACCCTGCCCTTCGACCGGCTGCAGCCCTACCTCACCCGCGAGGCCACCGAGACCCTCCGTACGCTGCAGGCGGAGGGGCCGGCGCCGGGCGGGTAGGGGCGGCGATCGCCGCACCGGGATTTTTCGCGCGCACATTCCCGCTCTCCTCGCGCAGGGCGAAGAAGCGCCGGCGGCGCCAGCGGGTGAACGGAACGTAGCGGCGCTTTGGAGTAGTGGATTTGGCCTTGGGCATCAGCGTCTCCGGCGAAGGGAGACAGGGGCAGCAACTCGGCGAGGAATTGCGGGCCCTGCGCGGTCAGCGCGGCAATCGAATGCGCCCCGGCCACCGGATCCTTGCCGCAAAACGCCCTGACATTGTCGGCCAGGCTGCGGACGGCCGGCGGTGCATCCGGACCGGCTTTCTCCTCGGCGCCGTCCCAGGCGGCCTTTTGCCGTTCGTCTTGTGGCATGGGTACGAAGGAGCCGCGCCGGTCGCTCCGTCAGGCAGAGCCTCGGGAACTGGCGCGGGCGTCTGACCGGTCCAGATGATCGCCCACCCATAAGCGCAGACGCCCAGGAACGTCAGGGCCGCGACCCGGGGGGAACTCATCTGCGCCCACCCCCAGACCACCTGTTGGGCTATCCAGTCCTTCGCCTCCGTCCAAATGGCCGCCACGCCGAGAAGTCCGCCGCCGATAGCGGGCGGCACCCATTTGAGAAACTCGTGGATGGTCGGGTAGCGCATCCTCCTCCTATATTAGCCCCGGCTTACTTTCCCAAGAAGCCGGTCGCGATGCCATGTCCGTTCTTCGCACCGACTATATACCGCCATTCCCCATCATGCTGAACTCCCCTGAATCAAGTTCAGGGTCAGCATTCAGGTCTCCCCCGGCAGCGCGCATGGCCCGCTGGACCCTGAAACAAGGTCAGGGTGACGAAAAAGCCCGCGAACGGCGAGGGAATCCCCCATTTAGGGCGCCAGAATGCGTGGAGTGCCCCGCTTACCTCCCATTTGCGCAACAAGGATGAACGGCGTTCGCCGCCGCCTCGCGCACACGGAAGGCCCGCCGCCCCGCGGCCTAGCCCCCGGCCGGCCCCTGCTCCAGCCGGCGGGTCAGCGCCTGCACCGCTTCGGTCAGCGCCAGCACCTCCTTGGCGCGGAGCTCGTCCAGCTTGTGGTGGAGCAGCTCGATCTCGAGCTCGGCCTTGACGTTGATGTGGAAATCGTCGGCCGCCTGCTTGCGGTCGACGTCCTGCTGGCGATTCTGGCTCATCATGATGAACGGCGCTGCATAAGCGGCCTGGAAGGAGAGGGCGAGATTGAGCAGGATGAACGGATAGGGATCCCAATGATTGATCCAGGCGGTGATGTTGAGCGCGATCCAGGCGAGCAGGATCGTCGTCTGGATGATGATGAAGCGCCACGACCCCATCGTGCCGGCGACCAGATCGGCGATGCGCTGGCCGGGGGTGAGCCTGGCGACGGTCTCGGCCGGCCCTTCCGCGCGGCGCCGGCGCCGCACGCCGCGCAGCGTCCTGAGCAATTCGGCCTCGTCCGCGCCGAAGCCGGCCTCCTGCGTTCCAGCCGCTCCCGTCGTCATCGCCGCCTCCTGCCGAAAAGCCGGGGCGAGCAGGCGTCTTTACGAAACCTTTGTCAATTTATCCGACACTGGCCCCCGTGTCGGAGAAGCTTACACTTGAGGGCGTGACGCAAAGAGGCCGGGCATGATCCGCCTCTTCAAGCATTACGTCCCTTATGCCGTGCTGCTGCTCGGCCTGCTCGATTTCGCCCTGCTGGTCGGCGCGGCGGAGGCGGGGTGGTCCTTGCGGCTGTGGCAATTGGGCGGCGAGGTCGATCCCGAGGTGGCGCGGCTGCCGAGCCTGGTCGCCTTCGCCGCCGCGCTACAGGTGGCGATGGTCGCGGTCGGCGTCTATTCGATGGATGCGCTGCAATCCCTGCGCTTCGCGATCGCGCGACTGCTGGTCGCGGTGATGCTCGGCATCATCCTCTTGAGCCTGCTCTTCTTCGTCTTCCCGCCGGTCAGCTTCTGGCGGTCGAGCCTGCTCTACGCGATGTGGTTCGCGCTCATCGCGATGGCGATCGCGCGGATCGCGCTCAAGGATTTGCTCGGCGGCGAGCGGCTGAAGCGGCGCGTGCTGGTGCTCGGTGACGGGCTGAGGGCGGCGCGGATCGAGGCGCTGGCCGCCTCGCGCGGCACCGGCTTTTGCGTGGTCGGCTTCGTCGGCATGAACGACGGCGCCCGCGCCGTCGCCGCCTCCGTCAACCGCGCCGGTCTCGCCAGCCTGCCCGATCATCTGCTCGCGCTTGGCGCCAGCGAGGTCGTGCTTGCGATGGAGGAGAGGCGCAATTCGCTGCCGCTCAACGATCTGCTCCGGATCAAGACCACGGGCGTCTCCATCCGCGATTTTTCGAGCTTCCTCGAGCGCGAGACCGGCCGGGTCGATCTCGACAGCCTCAACCCCTCCTGGCTGATCTTCTCGGACGGCTTTTCGGCCGGGCGGCGGCTGTCGAGCGCCGGCAAGAGGCTGTTCGACGTCGTCGTCTCCTCGCTCATCCTGGTGCTGGCCGCGCCCTTGATCCTCGGCTTCGCGCTCGCGGTGAAGCTTGAGAGCAGGGGCCCGGCCTTCTTCCGCCAGCGCCGGGTCGGGCTTTACGGCCAGCTCTTCGACGTCCTCAAGATCCGCTCGATGCGCGTCGACGCCGAGGTCGGCGGCAAGGCGGTCTGGGCGCAGAAGGACGATCCCAGGGTCACCCGCGTCGGCCGGATCATCCGCAAGCTTCGGATCGACGAATTGCCCCAGGCCTGGTCGGTGCTGAAGGGCGAGATGAGCTTCGTCGGCCCCCGCCCGGAGCGGCCCCAGTTCGTCGCCGACCTCGAGGCGCGCCTGCCTTATTATGCGGAGCGGCACGTGGTGAAGCCGGGCATCACCGGCTGGGCGCAGATCAATTATCCCTATGGCGCCTCGGTCGAGGATGCCCGCGAGAAGCTCGAATTCGATCTCTATTACGCCAAGAATTACTCGCCCTTCCTCGACGTTCTGATCCTGCTCCAGACCGCGCGCGTCGTGCTCTGGCCGGAAGGGGCGGGCGCGCGATGACCGCCTTCGTCATCCTTTGGGGCCATATGGTCGCCGCGGCGCTCTACGGCGCGCTGGCGGTGTTCCAGCTGCGCCGCTGGAACGGCGATCCGCGCAACCGGCCTTTGCTTGCCGCCTTCGCCGCAATGTCGGTCTGGACGATCTTCCTCGCTCTGGTCGGCCCCTATAACCTGATGGCGCAGCTCGCCGAGAGCGGGCGCAACCTCGCCTTCCTCGCCTTCATGTACGGGCTGATGGCGAGCGCCGGCGGCGACCAGGGCAAGAAGGCGCTGAAGGGCGTGTTCGCCGCGGTAGCCGCGGTGATCGGCCTGCAGATCGTGATCGGCGGGGTGATGCCGCAATTCGAGCACGCGCCGCTCGTGCTGCAGGCGCTCGCCTCGACCAGCCAGATCATCGGCCTCACCATCGCTGCCGGCGCCCTGATCCTCGTCCACAATATTTACGGCCTCGCCGCGCCGGACAGCCGCTCCGCCCTGCGCTTCCCGATGCTCGCGCTGGCGGTGATGTGGGCGGTCGACCTCCATCTCTACACCGTCGATTATTTCCTGCGGACGCCGGCCCACGAGCTCTTCGCGGGCCGCGGCGTGCTGCTCGCGCTGGTCGCGCCATTGTTCGCGCTGGGCCTCCGCAATGCCACTTGGCGGATCCAGATCTCGCGGGTCGCGACCTTCCAGTCGCTCTCGGTGATCGCGATCCTCGCCTACATCATCACGATGATGCTTGCCGCCCGGGCGATCGAGATCGTCGGCGGCGACTGGGGGCGGATAGGCCAGGTCGCGCTCGTCCTCGGCATGACGCTGGCGGCCTTCATCCTTTTGCCCTCGGCCAAGCTCCGCGCCTGGCTGCGCGTCACTCTCGCCAAGCATCTGTTCGAGCATCGCTACGATTACCGCCAGGAATGGCTGCGCTTCACCGACACGGTCGGCAGGGGCGTTCACGTCCCCGGCGGCACCGGCGAGGGCGGCGCGGCGCTGGAGGAACGGGTGGTGAAGGCGCTGGCCGATATTGGCGGCGCGCCGGGCGGCCTCCTCCTGCTCGTCGACG
>DASYKV010000055.1:0-10543 GCA_035994965.1 Allosphingosinicella sp. | reverse complement strand
GCCGACCAGATCATCTACGAGACCTTTCCGCGATGAGCGGCGAGCCGGTCGTCGCCCGGCTCACGGAGGGTGTCGCGGCCTTCGCGGCGGCGGATTGGGACCGCTGCGCCGGGCCGGACGACCCCTTCCTGAGCCATGGCTTCCTCTCCGCGCTCGAGGATAGCGGCAGCGCGACGGCGGCGACCGGGTGGCGCCCCTTGCCGGTCTCGATCGAGGGCACGGATGGGCGACCGGCGGCGGTGATGCCCGCTTATGTGAAGAGCCACAGCCTTGGCGAATATGTCTTCGATCATGGCTGGGCCGACGCCTACGAGCGGGCCGGCGGGGCTTATTATCCCAAGCTCCAGATCGCGGTGCCGTTCACGCCGGTGCCGGGCCGGCGGCTGCTGGCGCGCGACGCCGCGCTGCCGCCGGCCCTGATCGCGGCGGCGGAGCGGGTGGTCGAGGCGAATCGGCTCTCCTCGGCGCACGCGACCTTCATCCTGCCGGCCGAGGCGGCCATGTTCGAGCGCGCCGGCTGGCTGATCCGCGCCGACAGCCAGTTCCACTGGCTGAACCGGGACTTCAGCAGCTTCGAGGATTTCCTCGCCACCTTGTCGTCGCGAAAGCGCAAGGCGATCCGGCGGGAGCGGGCCGAGGCGGTGGCGGGGCTGGAGATCGTCCATTTGAGCGGGGCGGCGATCGTCGAGGCGCATTGGGACGCCTTCTGGGCCTTCTACCAGGATACTGGCGCGCGCAAATGGGGCCATCCCTACCTCACCCGCGCCTTCTTCTCCCTGCTCGGCGAGCGGATGGCGGACAGGCTGCTGCTGATCCTCGCCTTGCGCGACGGCCGGCCGATCGCCGGCGCGCTCAACGTGATCGGCGCCGAGGCGCTGTACGGCCGCTATTGGGGCGCGCTCGAGGAGGTGCCCTTCCTCCATTTTGAGCTTTGCTATTACCAGGCGATCGACGCCGCCATCGCGCGCGGGCTCGGACGCGCCGAGGCGGGTGCCCAGGGCGCGCACAAATTGGCGCGCGGCTACCGGCCGGTGCCGACCTTCTCCGCCCATTTCATCCGGGATCCGGGCTTCCGCCGTGCGGTCGAGGATTATCTGGAAAGGGAGCGCGCGGCGGTGGCGCACGAGATCCACGCGCTGGACGAAATGACCCCCTTCAAGAAAGGCTGAGGGCCCAGCAAATAACCGCATGACGAATTGTCGTTCGTGTCCCTCCACCCGACGCTCGTCGAGCCGCGCTTGCCGCCGTCTTGCGAACCGATATGATCCGCGCCTCCTGGCGTGGGGGGCGAGTCATGCGCAAATATCTGGCGGGCCTGGCAATCATCCTTCTCTGGACGGGTGCCGCATCCGCCGCGGCCCCGCCGTCGGCGCCGGAGCAGCTTTTCACGGCCCGCGACCTGTTCGACCTCGAGGCCGCGGACGATCCGCAGATCAGCCCGGACGGGCGCTCGATCGCCTATGTCCGCCGCTCCGGCGATATCATGACCGACCGCTTCCGCCGCTCGATCTGGCTGGTGGATACAATGACAGGCCGGCAGATGCCCCTCGCGCGTGATGCCGCGCAGCCGCGCTGGTCCCCGGCCGGCGACCGGCTCGCCTACATCGCCGCGGCCGATGGCGGCCGCCCGCAGCTTTACGTGCGCTGGATGCAGTCGGGCGAGGCGGTGCCGATTACCGGGCTCGGTTTTGCGCCGAGCAGCGTCGCCTGGTCGCCGGACGGGCGGCAGATCGCCTATGCGATGTTCGTGCCCGACGAGGGGCAGAGGCTCGGGACGCCGCAGCCGCGGCCGGAAGGCGCGGTGTGGGCGGAGCCTCTGCAGGTGATCACCGCGGTCACCTACCGGGCCGACGGGGCGGGCTATTTGCGCGCCGGCTACGACCAGATCTTCCTCGTCTCGTCCGAAGGGGGGGCGCCGCGCCAGCTTTCCTACGGTCCGTACAACAATGGCGGGCCATTGAGCTGGACACCGGACGGGCGCACGCTCTTGTTCAGCGGCAACCGCTCGCCCAATTGGGAGCGCGAGGGCTTCAACACCGAAGTCTATGCGCTCGACATCGCCTCCAACCGAATCACCGCTTTGACCAGCCGCGACGGGCCGGACAACGAGCCGGCGGCGTCGCCCGACGGCCGGCTGATCGCCTTCACCGGCTATGACGACCGGCAGCGCGGCTATGAGAATGCCATCCTCTACGTGATGAACGCCGACGGCTCGAACCGGCGGGCGCTGACTGAGACGCTCGACCGCAGCGTGAGCGGACCGGTCTGGGCCGCGGACGGCCGCGCGCTCTACGTCCAGTATGACGATCATGGCGAGACAAAGGTGGCGCGGATCGGGCTCGACGGCGCGGCGCGCACGATCGCGCAAGGGCTGGCCGGCGCGGATTTCGACCGGCCCTATACCGGCGGCAGCTTCAGCGTCGCGCGCGACGGCGCGGTGGCGCTGGCGGGCGGCAGCGCGGCCAGGCCGGCCGATGTCGTGCTGGTCCGCGGCGGCGCGCGGCGGCAGCTGACCCGGCTCAACGCCGAGCTGTTCGACAGCAAGCGGCTCGGCGAGGTGCGCCACATCCAGATCGCCTCCTCGGTCGACCAGCGCCCGATCGATGCCTGGCTGACCTTGCCGCCCAACCATGTCGCGGGGCAGCGTCACCCGCTGATCCTCGAAATCCATGGCGGGCCGTTTGCGGCCTACGGCCCGCGTTTCTCGACCGACAACCAGCTCTATGCGGCGGCGGGCTATGCCGTGCTCTCCGCCAATCCGCGCGGCTCGACCTCCTACGGCGCGGAGTTCGCCAACCTGATCCATCACGCTTATCCGGGGCAGGATTATGACGATTTGATGAGCGCCGTGGACGCCGCGGTCGCGCAGGGCTTCGCCGATCCGGATCGCCTGTTCGTCACGGGCGGCTCGGGCGGCGGCGTGCTCACCGCCTGGATCGTCGGCAAGACCAACCGTTTCCGCGCCGCGGCGACGCAGAAGCCGGTGATCGACTGGGCGAGCTTCGTGCTGACCGCGGACGGGCCAGCCTTCTTCTCGCGCTACTGGTTCGGCAATTATCCATGGGAGGATCCGCAGGGCTATTGGAACCGCTCGCCTCTGTCGCTGGTCGGCAATGTGCAGACGCCGACTTTGGTGGTGGTCGGCAGCGAGGACTATCGGACGCCGGTCAGCGAATCCGAGCAATATTATACGGCGCTGCAGCTGCGCGGCGTGCCGACGGCCCTGGTGAAGGTGCCCGGCGCCAGCCATGGCGGGATATCATCGCGGCCCTCGCAGAGCGGGGCAAAGGCGGGCGCGATCCTCGCCTGGTTCGAACGCTGGCGGAATGGAGCGCCGCCACGGCCGCCGCAGCCGGCGGCGCGATGACGGGAGCCTAGGCCGCGTGGCGGCGGTCGGCGATGTCGGCGAGCCAGGCGCGGGCCTGGCGCTGGGCCTCGGCGATCTCGCGGGCGCTCATGTCCTCGGCGATGTCGGCGCGGCATTCCTGGGCGAGCATGGAGCCGTTGAGGGCGGCGAGATTGAACCATTTATGGGCTTCGATGAAATCGACATCGACGCCAGCGGTGCCGGTCGAATAAGCGACGCCGAGCTCGTAGAGCGCGTGGACGTCGCCCATCGCGGCGTCGGCCATCCGGCTCTCGATCAGGAACATGCCGGCTTTGAGACTGTGACCCATTTTCGTGCCCCTTATTTTCGTGTCGGGGCCGTTCTGGCGCTCCATCTCACAACAAATGGTTAACGCGGCGGTGACCTTTATTTCGGCTCGACCGGCAGATTGTCGATCAGCCGGGTCTTACCCATGCGCGCGGCGGCGAGCAGGCGGGCGGGGCGGTCGAGCGCGGCCATCGGCGCCAGCGTCCCGGAATCGCGCAATTCGACATAGTCGATCGGATCGAAGCCCGCGGCTTCGAGCCGGGCGCGCGCCTTGTCGAGCGCCTCGGCGACCGGGGCGCCTTCGGCGATCGCCTGCGCCGCCTCGCCGAGCGCGCGCGGCAAGGCGCGGGCCGCCGCTCGCTCCTCCTCCGACAGATAGGCGTTGCGCGAGGACAGAGCGAGGCCGTCGGCGTCGCGCTGGGTCGGCACGCCGATAATCTCGACGGCGAGGCCGAGATCATCGACCATCTGGCGGATCACGGCGAGCTGCTGATAATCCTTCTCGCCGAACAAGGCGAAATCGGGCCGGACCTGATCGAACAATCGCGCGACGACGGTGGCGACACCGTCGAAATGGCCGGGCCGGGCGGCGCCGTCCAGCCCCTCGCCGACGCCCTCGACATGAATCGTCGCGGCGGGGCCGTCCGGATACATGGTGGCGACGTCCGGCGCCCACAGGATCGTGCAGCCTTCCTCGTCCAGCATCGCAGCGTCGGCGGCTTCGCGGCGGGGATAGGTGGCAAGGTCCTCATTGGCGCCGAACTGGGTCGGATTGACGAAGATCGAGGCGACGACAAAGCGCGCCCGGCGCCGCCCTTCCGCGACCAAAGCCATATGCCCGGCATGGAGCGCGCCCATGGTCGGCACGAAGGCGATCGTGCCGCCGCTTTCGCGAAGGACGGCGATCTCGTGCTTCAGCATGTCGGCGTCACGGATGATTTGCACCGCTTCGAGGGCTCCGATAGAGGATGGGAGGCGGGTCCCGTAGCGGCTCGCATGCCCCATGTTCAAGTCGCCCGAGGTTCCCGCGCAGTGCCGCATTTCATCACCTTCGCCAACGAGAAGGGCGGCACCGGCAAGTCGACCACCGCGGTTCACAGCGCCGTCGCTCTGGCCGCGCAGGGGCGAAAGGTCGCCGCATTGGACCTCGACAGCCGCCAGCGCACTTTGGGCCGCTATCTCGACAATCGCGCCGCCTCGGCGCGCCGGCTCGGGCTCGATCTGCCGATGCCCATCTACGCCACGTTCGATCCCGACACGGGCGAAAGCCTCGAGACGGCGATCGAGCGGATCGCCGAGGGCGCCGACTTCGTCGTCATCGACACGCCGGGCCGCGACGATCCTCATGCCCGCGCCGCGATCGTGCGCGCCGACACGCTCGTCACGCCGATCAACGACAGCTTCGTCGACCTCGACCTGATCGGCGAGGTCGACGCCGAGACCTATCGCGTGCGCAAGCCCAGCTTCTATGCCGAACTGGTCTGGGACAGCCGCACCCAGCGCGCCAAGGCGCACGGCGCAAGCGTCGACTGGGTCGTCTTGAGAAACCGCATGCAGCATATCGAGGCGCGCAACATGCGCCGGGTCGGCGAGGCGCTGAACGAATTGTCGCGCCGGGTCGGATTCCGAATCATTCCGGGCCTCGGCGAACGCGTCATCTATCGCGAGCTCTTCCCCAAGGGGCTGACGCTTCTGGACCTGCAGCAGATCGGCGAGGTCGGCCTCGGCCATATCGCGGCGCGCCAGGAATTGCGCGAGATGATCGCGGGCTTCGCCCTCCCCGAGCCGGGGGCCGAGCCGGGCGCGTTCCCGCGCCAGACCGCGATGGCGGGCTGATGGGCTTCCTGGTCAAGCTGCTGATCGGGCTGGTCGCGGCCGCCTTGCTTTATGGCTGGCTGCGGCGGAGCTTCGGCGCGCCGGCGATGCGGGCCAATGAGGCGCGGACCCTGCTCGGCGTTCGCGACGACGCCAATGTCGAGGAGATCCGCGCCGCGCACCGCCGGCTGATCGCCAGGGTCCATCCCGACGCCGGCGGCTCGGCGGGCCTCGCCTCGCAGCTCAACGCCGCGCGCGACGCCTTGCTCGCCGACCATAAGAGCCGGCGCTGAAGGAGCATCGCGTGAGCCACGATTTCCATCCGACGAGCCTGCGCGAATATGACATTCGCGGCGTGATCGGGACGACTTTGGGGCCGGCGGACGGCTATGCGGTCGGGCGCGGCTTCGGCACCCTGGTGCGACGCGGCGGCGGCGGCAAGGTGGCGGTCGGCCGCGACGGGCGCGCCAGCTCGCCCGCGCTTGAGGCCGAGCTGGTGCGCGGGCTCAACGAAAGCGGCGTCGACGCGGTGCGGATCGGCCTCGGGCCGACGCCGATGCTCTATTATGCCGAGGCCGAATTGGGCGTCGACGGCGGCATCATGATCACCGGAAGCCACAATCCGGCCGATTATAACGGCTTCAAGATGGCGCTCGGCCACCGCGCCTTCTTCGGCGCGGACATCCAGGCGCTCGGGCGGATGGCCGCGGCCGGCGACTGGGAATCGGGCGCGGGCTCGGTGTCCGACGAAGCGGTGCTCGACGCTTATGTCGCGCGGCTGCAGCGCGGTTTCGACGGCGGCGCCTTCCGCATCGGCTGGGACGCCGGCAACGGCGCGGCCGGGCCTGCGCTTGAGAAATTGGTCGAGACCCTGCCCGGCGAGCATCACCTTCTCTACACCGACGTCGACAGCCGCTTCCCCAACCACCATCCCGACCCGACCGACGAGGCCAATCTCGCCGACTTGAAGGCGCTGGTCTCCAGGGAGGGCCTCGATTTCGGCATCGCCTTCGACGGCGACGGCGACCGGATCGGCGCGGTCGACGGCGAGGGCCGGGTGGTCTGGGGCGACCAATTGCTCGCCATTCTCGCCGAGCCCGTGCTTCGCGAAATCCCCGGCGCAACCATCATCGCGGACGTCAAGGCGAGCCAGAGTCTCTACGACCGGATCGCCGAGCTGGGCGGCGTGCCCCTGATGTGGAAGACCGGCCACAGCCTGATCAAGTCGAAGATGAAGGAGACGGGATCGCCGCTCGCCGGCGAGATGAGCGGCCATATCTTCTTCGCCCACGATTATTACGGCTATGACGACGCGCTTTACGCCGCCGTCCGCCTAATCCGCGCGGTGACCCAGCTCGGCGGCTCGCTGACCGCCTTGCGCTCGGCGATGCCGGCGGTGATCAACACGCCCGAAATGCGCTTCCAGGTCGACGAGGCGCGCAAGTTCGCGGCGGTCGACGAGGTGCTGGAGCGGCTCGCCGCGTCGGGCGCCACTGTCGACCGCACCGACGGCGCCCGGGTCAACACCGAAGACGGCTGGTGGCTGCTGCGCGCCTCCAACACGCAGGACGTGCTCGTCGCCCGCGCCGAGGCGGCGACCCAGGCCGGGCTCGACCGGCTCGTCGCCCAGATCGACGCGCAGCTCGCTCTCTCCGGCATCGCGCGCGGCCCGCAGGCGGGGCATTGACGGTGAAGCTGCCCGAATTCCGCCTCGAGCCCTTCCTCTTCTGCGTCGTCTGGGCGCTGCTCGCAATCGCGGGGACGGTGCTCGGGGGAATGTGGGCGGGGGCGGCTTTGGCCTTCGGCCTGCTCCTCGTTTTGATGCCGCTCTCCGCCATCATCCTCACCCGCTACGAGGATCTCGCGCTCGAACGACAGGTGCGCTGGGGCGTGCTCGTCATCGCCGGCCTGGCGCTGGCGGTCTGGCTCAACCGCTAGCCGAGGCGCGCTTCAGGAACAGGTGGATCTTGTCCGCGCGGGCATCCCAAGTGAGCTCGGCCGAGCGGGCATAAGCATTGGCGCCGAGCCGCGCCGCCAGCGCGGGGTCGCGGAGGCGGTCGAGCGCGGCGGCGGCCGCTTCGGGGTCGCCGGGCGGTACGAGAAGGGCGTTGTCGCCGTCGGTGAGCAATTCCGCCGTGTCGGGCGCGATGGGCGCAAGGATCGGGCGGCCGGCGGCGAGGTAGGAGAAGAGCTTCAGGGGCAGCACGCAATTGCGATAGTGATCGAGCGGCGCGCGCGAGGGCGGGATCAGCAAGACGTCGGCGGCGTGGAGCCAGGCGGGCAGCTCGGCCGGGGCCTGCCAGGGCAGCACCCGCACATTGGGCCGCGCCGCCGCCTCGGCCTCGATTCCGCCCTCGCCTTCCGAGCCGATCAGCAGGAACAGGGTGTCGGGCCGGAGGTCGGCGAGCGCCAGTATCTGGTCGAGCCCCTTCTGCGCGTTGATCCGCCCCGCATAAGCGGCGATGAACCGCCCCGCCGGCAGGCCGAGCGCGGCGCGCGCCGTGCCCTTGTCCGCGGGCGGGCCCATGCGGCGGGGCTCGGCGCCGTTATGGGCGACGAGGATCTTCTCGGGCGCAACACCGGCACGCAGATAGGCCTCCGCGGCGAAGGCGGAATGGAGGATGAAGCCGAGGCACTTCGGGCTCCGCGCGGTGCGCCGCAGCAGCGGCCGGATCGCGGGCAGATCGTCGGGCCAGGGCCGGTAATGATCGACGGCGAAGGGCAGAGGCGCGCGCGCGCCGAGCGCCAGCATCGCCGGAATGCGCGAATAAATGAGGTCGGCCCCGGCCAACTCCGGGTCGCGATAGACCTGCCGGAGCCACATCAGGGTGCGGACCAGGGCCTCGCCGGCCCAGCGGCTCGGCCGCTGGACGAGGCGGAAATCGCCCTCCACCCCGAAATATTCGCGCAGGTCGGTGGGTGTCAGCGCCGGGTCTTCGGCCCCGCGCGGCATCATCAGGGTCACCTCCACCCCGCGCCGCGCCAGCGCCGCCGCCGTGTTCACCGATTGCTCGCGGCAGGCCTTGCGGTCGGGCCGCGACCACATCAGGGGATAGATCAGGCGCATCGGCGGGGCTGTGCCTTCCGTCCGCGTGCTTTTCCACCTAAAAGCGCGCCATGGCGAAACCCACCTTCTGGGAAAGGCTGAAAGCCTTCTTCTTCCGGCCCGCGCCGGAGGAGCAGGCGGCACTGCCGCCCCCGGCCTCGGCGGCGCCGGCCGCCGACGACACGTCCTGCGACGACCGCCTGCCCGATTCGTCGCTGGCCAAGGTCCAGGAGATCCGCAAGTTGCTTAGCGAGCTGGACCAAAGGGCGCGGGAACGCGCCTTGTTCGACGAGAAGCTCGAGCTGGAGCGGCTCAGGACCAAGCATCTGCCCGCCCTGCTGCGCTCTTATGCGGATATCCCGCCCGAGTATCGCGCCGAAATCTTTCGCGAGACCGGCCGCTCGGCGAGCTTCCTTTTGAACGAGAGGCTCGACAAGATTCATGGCCGGCTGGATGAGATGTCGCTCCAGCTCGCGCGCGGCAATCTCGACGCTTTCTCCGAGAATATCCGCTTCGTCGACACGAAGTACGGCGCCTCCTCGCCGTTCGACTAGCTCCCTCTCCCCAGCGGGGATTGCGGCGACGAGGGGGCTCGGCGGATCGAGAATAAATTCAAACGCCGAACGCCCTTCCCTACCCTCCCCTTCGAGGAGGAGGGATTTCAGGGTGTCAGGACCGCAGCCCGCTGACCCGGGCCCCGCCGGTGACGCCGAACGCCTGGGCGCGGCGGATCGTGGCATGGGCCCAATTGCCGTGAGTCTCGGGCTCGCACATCGCGCCGCGGCTGGCGAAGACGCCGCGCGGCTCGCCCATCACCATCGCCTCGGCTTCGGCGAGCGCGTCGGCGTCGACCGCGTAGGCGGCCTGGATGACGCGGATCTGCGAGGGATGGATGGCGGTCTTGGTGAAGAGGCCGTGCTCGAGATCGCGCTCGACCTCCTCGCGAAGCAATTCGGCATTGGCGAAATGCTCGAAGACCGGCGCCGACAGAGCGAAGCCGAAGGGCGCGAAGGCGGCGACGAAGCCTGCGATCATCGTGCCCAGCGGCCCGTCATAAGCGGTTCGGACCGCCGAGCGGCGCGCGCCGATCGCCTTCAAAAGGTCGTTGCCGCCGATCCTGATCGCCAGGATTCGGGGCTGCACCGCGAGGAATTGATCGCGCAGGCTCCTGAGCTCGGACTCGTCCAGCAATTGCGGTGTCTCGAGGGTCGGCATCAACAGGTGGCGGTCGTCGGCAAGGCAGTGGAGCCAGGCCGGGAAATTGTCCGGCGTCGCCTTGGGGATAACGAAGCCGGCGAGGTTCTCGACGCCCTCGAAGCTCAAGATATGAGTGAGCATCGCCGAGTCGCGCGGCCGAACGAACAAAGCCGGGCCGCCGGGCGCCCGCTCTGCCCGCAACAGCGCGGCGAGATTGGTGAGCGCGAGCGGGATCTCCTGATGGTGGATCGAATCCTCCAGGCACAGGACCGCCGAGCGCAGGTCCGGATGGCGGCCGCCGAGGATCGCGGCGAGATCGGTGCGGCTGGCGGGGACGTAGAGCGTCGCGCCCAGAGCGATGGCGTCCATTAGAAAACGTCCTGGATGATGGTGACGGCCCGGTAGCGGCAGTCCGCCGGCAGGCGGCCGACATGGAGGCCGCGCTCGCCGGCGAGGAGGAGGAGATGGCGGACGTCCGGATCTTCGCAATCACGGACCAGCAGCCGCTCGGGGAGCCGGCGCAGGACGGCCCGGGTCGCCTCGGCGATGCCCGGCTTGATCCGGTTCGGGTCGGCGACGTCATGATCGCGCATCAGCCTTGCCACCAGCGCCTCGCATGCCAGCGCCGACTCCGCGCGTTCGGCTTCGGTGCGGGTGAGCGGGCGCGGCCGTTCCGCTTTCGCCAGCGCGTCGATCGCGTCGACGAAGGCGCGGGAGAGATCGTGCGGCGCGAGATGGCGGTGGTGGACGCAGGCGTGGAAATCGCCCGGGCCGACAAGCGCGTCGTTGAGGATCGAGCGGCTGACGAGGCCCGAGACGATCGCGCCCAG
>DASYKV010000054.1:0-13592 GCA_035994965.1 Allosphingosinicella sp. | reverse complement strand
TGCTGTGCTCCATCAGCCTCTTGCCGAACGCGACCCGCGATTGGAGCCTTTTGACCATCGCCTTCAGCGCTTCCTCGGCCGCGCCGACGGTGCGCATGCAATGATGGATGCGCCCCGGCCCGAGCCGCCCCTGCGCGATCTCGAAGCCGCGTCCTTCGCCGAGCAGGAGATTGGTGGCCGGGACGCGCACATCCTCGAGCGCGATCTCCATATGGCCGTGCGGCGCGTCGTCATAGCCGTAGACGGTGAGCGCCCGCTCGATGGCGACGCCCGGCGCATCGAGCGGCATCAGCACCATGGATTGCTGGCGGTGCCTGTCGGCGCTTTTGTCGGTCTTGCCCATGAGGATCGCGACCTTGCAGCGCGGATCGCCCGCGCCCGAGGACCACCATTTACGCCCGTTGATCACATATTCGTCGCCGTCGCGGGCGATGTCGCATTCGATGTTGGTCGCATCCGACGAGGCGACGGCGGGCTCGGTCATCAGGAAGGCCGAGCGGATCCGCCCTTCCATCAGCGGCCTCAGCCACTCCTCCTTCTGCTCGAGCGTGCCGTAGCGATGCAGCACCTCCATATTGCCGGTGTCGGGCGCCGAGCAGTTGAACACCTCGCTCGACCACATGATCCGCCCCATCTCCTCGGCGCAGAGCGCATATTCGAGGTTGGAGAGCTGCGTCCCCTCGAAGTCGAAGCTCTCATCGACATGGCGCAGCGCCTGCCCCGGCGGCATGAAGAGGTTCCAGAGGCCGGCGTCCCGGGCCGCGGGCTTCAGCTCCTCGATCACCTGGATCGGCTGCCACCGATCCCCCTCGGCGAGCTGCGCCTTGTAATCGCCCATGCGCGGCCGAATCCGAGTCTCGATGAACTCCTTCACCCGGTCCCGGTAAAAAGCCTGCCGTTCCGTAAGGTCAAATTCCATGCGGCCGGAATCCTCTCGTCTGTGTGCGTCTTGGCGTGACTCCTCGCTGCCAGAAAGAGGGGTTTTGGGGAAGTGGGGAGGAAGAGGACGGTCTTGGCGCCGCTATCCGCGCGGCGCAGCATCACCCGCACAAATAAGTTGCACCTTTGGTTCATTCGACGAATGTGGTGCGGAATAGACGCAAAGCGCTGGGGTTGAATCTGTGGGTGGCGAGAAGAAGCCCCATATTTTCGGTGGCGGCTGGACGGAGGTGAAGCTTGAGGCCATCTCCGATTATCTGAACTTTTATAATAAGGCTCTTAGATACAAGCCGTCACCCAGCAGCCCCTTCGAACGCTGGTATATCGATGCTTTTGCCGGAAGCGGTACGCGATCTGAGCACCGCTCCTCTGGTGGCTTGCTGGAGGGCAGGCCAATCGGCAAAGAGCTGATTACAGTGGCAGGTTCTGCTCAGCGCGCACTGGCAGTCGATCCCCCGTTCCATCGTCTAGTTTTCATTGAGGGCAACCAAGGGCGATTCCGCCAACTCTGTGAACTAAGGGATGCCTTTCCGGATCGGGAAATCGACTGCAGGAATCGAGATGCGAATACCGAACTCACAGGAATCTTCGCTTCTCCACCCTGGTCCAGCCAAGTCCGGGGTCGTGGCAGGCACCGGGCGGTCGCGTTTCTCGATCCCTATGGTATGGGGGTAAAATGGCAAACTCTCGATATGTTAGCGAAAACTGCAGCGGTCGATGTATGGTATTTGTTTCCGCTTAATGCCGTGGTTCGGCAACTCGCTCATGATATGGAAGCCGTCGACGAGAGCAAGATGATGGCGCTTAGCGAGATTTTTGGGACCACCGAATGGGTGACAGAACTTTATCAAACCGAGGTTAGCCGCGACCTATTCAGGACAGACCATTCGAAGACGCGGCGGATAGCGGATCAGCAACAAATCGAAGCTTATGTGAAAAAGAGGCTGGAGACGATTTTCACCTACGTCTCCGATCCGTTGCCTCTTCTTGCTGACGATAGCAGCCTTCAGAAATTCTCATTGTTCTGCGCCACTGGCTCAACGAGTCCCTATGCTGTCGACCTCATCAAACGAGGTGTTAAGCATGTGCTGAAGAAATATGCTCCGGCATCTCGTCGTAGGTCTGGCCCCTGAGGAGCCGACCCGTCGCCTTCTTATTTCTCCCCCCCCATTGTTTGAAGAAAAAGGCGGTTCCAGCAGCGCGGCAAAGCGCCTCGATTTCATCCACCCATTCCTCATCCATGTGACGCGAGTTAGGGCCAGACTCGCCGCCCACAATCGCCCAATCGACACTTTGTAGATCCGCTCCTGCTACCGAGCCAATGAGGGGTTCGAAGGAGACAAAACGTATGAAGCCCTGAGCCCCTCTTAGTTGATCAAGGCGATACAGAACATCTGCGTTTTCCACCGACGTGCCAATCCAGATGTTCGGCGCCACGCGGAAGCCAGGCCGTCCCAGTAAATCGGCCATACGGTCCGGTCGCTTCGTCAGCACTTGATAGCTATGTTGGGGCGTCTCCCCCATCACGGTCCAGACGCGGGAAATGAACTCGTCAGGAACAGCTTCGTGAAACAAATCCGACATTGAATTTACAAAGACTTTTCGGGGCTGACGCCAACGGAATGGTGCGGAGAGTGACTTCGGGTCGAGATTAACCTTGCCCGTCCAGACGGATCTGCCCCCGCTGCGACGCGTTAGGCCTGCATATTTCGGCACACCCATAGCTTCGAGCCGCGCGGCCATGCGCATGGCATAGCAATTCGTGCATCCAGCCGTAGCAATCGTACACCCCGCCACGGGATTCCAAGTGACGTCGGTCCATTCGATCTTCGACTGCTGCGCCACAACTACCTGCCTTCCGAGGCGAACGTAGCAGATTCAGTCCATAGAATCAAAGGCTTGGTCGAAACTGGAAATCAGAATCCCTTTTCAAAGGCTTAGCAAAAATCTCGTTATGTTTTTGGAGCCGAAAGGAGTTGGATAAAGTAGGGTTCGCAACTGGAGGGGCAGGGCCGTTTCGCCTTCCAATGTAGGATTTCGTCTGTCATCCTCCCCGACTCGCGGCTCTTTCGACTGTCGATCTCCCCTCAAACTCCCGCCGCGCGCTGCTTTGCGTCTTCGCGCCTTCGCGTGAAAACTGGCCTTGCTGAAAACAAAGCGTTTTTTGGCGCGATATGAGGATGTTTTGTGTACTTCCGCCCTAAAGTTCAGCCGAAGTTTTTTCGCCCCAGGGACCTGAAACTTATGAAACTTCCGCGCCCGCGCCGAGGGGTGACGGAACGAATGGCAAGTGTCATCTTCGTAATCTTCAGGACGCCCGGTCGTCCGCCCGCCGCCCCTCCGCCCGCCACTGGGCCGGCGCCACGCCGAACTCGCCCGCGAACCAACGCGTGAAGGCGCTGGGGCTCGAATAGCCGGTCATCTGGGCGATCGCCGCCACCGAATGGGTGGAGTTGGAGAGGTAGCGCAAGGCGAGCTCGCGCCGGGCGTCGCCGAGCAGCATCGCGAAGGTGCGCTTTTCCTGGTCGAGCAGGCGCTGCAGCGTGCGCGGGTGGAGCGCCAGGTTGTCGGCCACCTGGTCGAGCGTCGCCCGTCCCGCCGGAAGCAGCAGGTAGATGGAGCGCCGCGCCCGCTCGGTGACACTGCCGTCGGCGGGCTTGGGGATCAGCATGTCGAGATAGCGCTGCGCATGCTCCGCCATCACCGATTCGGCCGCCGGATTGGGCGCGTCGAGCCAGGCCGAGGGGCAGGCGAGGCCGTTGAAATCGCTGTCGAAGACGAGCGGGCATTGGAAGACCCGGCGGTGGATGGTGACGTCGTCGGGGGCGGCGTGAATGAAATGCGCGCTTTCGGGATGCCAGCGCCCGCTCACCACCTCGCTGATCGCCCGGCAGACCGTGCCGGTCAGCAGCTCGATCGCCTGGCGGCTGCCGATGCCGGTGGTGAAGCCGGTGCGGACGATCGCGAGTCCGTCCGCCTCCTCGATGCCGAGCGCATGGGCTTCGCTGAGCACGCTCTGATACTGGATCAGCGCATCGATCGCGCCGCGGGCCGTTTCCCGGTGGGTCATCAGCAGGCTGAGCGGGCCGAGCCTCGACAGCGGCCGGCCTTCGGCCATCAGCAGCCCGAAGCTCTGGCAGCCGGATGAAGCGGCGCTGTCCTCGAGCAGCTGGGCGGCGGCGACCCGCGAGATCATCCGGTCGGGGTCGCCGAGCGCCGCCGGGTCGATCCCCGCCTCCTTAAGCATCAGATCGGGATCGAGCCCGCAAAATCGGGCGACCTCCGCATAATTGGTCAACGCTGCCGCGCGAACCTGAGGTGTCACGCCTCACCTTCTCTCTGCCGCGTCTCGTTGCGCCAGGCGGCGGGCGAGGTCCCGAACTCGGCGGCGAACCAGCGCGTGAACGAGCTCGCGGTCGCATAGCCGGTCATCTCCGCGATCGCGGTCATGTTGTGGGCCGAGCCGGCGAGATAGCGCAGCGCCAGCTCGCGCCGGACCTCGTTCAGCACCGCAGCAAAGCTCTTGCCTTCCTTGCCGAGCAGCCGCTGGAGCGAGCGGGGATGAAGGCCCAGATTCTCGGCCACCTGCCCGATCGTGCCGCGCCCGGCCGGGAGCAGCAGATAGAGCGAGCGCCGGGTGCGCGCCGCCACCGAACCGCCGGCGGACTCGGGGACCAAAGCGTCGAGATAGCGCCGGGCATGGCGCGCCATGGTCGATTCGGCGTCCGGATTGGGCGCGTCGAGCCACGCGGTCGGGCAGACGAAGCCGTTATACGGGCTCTCGAAGACCAGCCGGCATTGGAAGACGCGGCGGTAGACGCCGGGATCGTCGGGCGCAGCGTGGACGAAATGCGCGCTCTCGGGATGCCATCGCCCGCTCACCACCTCGCTGATCGTGCGGCATGTGAAGCCCATCAGCAGGTCGATCCCCTGGTGCCCGCCGACCTCGGTTTCGACGTCGAGCCGGATGGTGGTCGTGCCGCGATCCTCCTCCATGTCGAGGAGCAGGGCGTCGCCCATCAGCGCCTGGTAGCGGATGATCGCCTCGATCACGTCGCGCGCCGTGCCCTGGTATTTCAGCAGCAGCCCGATCGCGCCGACGCTCGCCATGCTGCGCGATTCCGCCATCAGCAGGCCGAACACGCTGCAGCCCGATTCCCGGGCCGAAGCCTCGAGCAGCTTGCCGATGACATTGGCGGCGACCGGGTCGTCCGGGTCGGCCAGGATGGCCGGGTTGATCCGCGCCCGCCGGAGCATCAGGGTGGGATCGAGCCCGCAGAATCGGGCGACCTCGACATAATTGGTCAACGCGGCGGCGCGAACCTGAGGCAGCACTTCGCCTCCACCTCCCCTCAACGCAGGCGGCATCGCCCCATCGGCCCAACTTCCGGCCCCGGCATCCGGGATGGCGCGAACTGGCAAGGCCGTGTCGCCATCCGAACAGCCGATCCGGGGCGCATGCCCCTAAGGGACGACCATCCGAACTTGCCGCCTGGAAGTCAATAACGGCCGACATGCGGCGAGGCGGTTCCAGCGGTGTCATTGGTACCAAGGGCCCCGTGGCCCGGAGTTTCGAGGAGCTAGAATGTCGTTACCCAGAAGCATGACTGCACAGCGGCGGCCGCTTTTCGGCCTTCACTGCCAGCTCGACACGGACGATGCGCGCGATCGCCTCGCCGCGACTACGACCATGGCCTCGACGCTCGCCCATGAGCTTTGCCAACCGCTGACCGCGGCGACCAACTACATGCACGCCTGCGCCGGGCATCTGCGCCGCAAGGGCGAGGGCTTCGAGGACGTGCTGGCCCTGATCGAGGATGCCAGCCGCGAGACGCTGCGCGCCGCCGAGATCATCCGCCGGATGCGCGCCTTCATCATGACCGGCAAGATCGCCGGCCGTCCCGAGCCCCTGCGAACGATGGTCGAGGCGGCGACCGCCCTGCTCGACGGGCCGGACTGGGAGGGGGTCGAGATCGTCAACATGGTCCCGCTCTCCGCAATCGTCGTCGCCGACCGGATCCAGATCGGGCAGGTGCTCTCGAACATCCTCGTCAATGCCGGCGAGGCGCTGGCCGGCCGGGCCTTGCGCCGGATCACGATCGACGTGGCGCGCGACGGCGACGAATTCGTCCTCACCGTCGCCGACACCGGCCCGGGCCTCCCCGCACAGGTGCTGCCGCGCCTGTTCGATTATGGGTTCAGCACCGGCAAGGACGGGCTCGGGCTCGGCCTGCCGATCTGCCGGACCATCGTCGAGGGCCATGACGGCAGGATCTGGGCCGAGAATGGCGCGGATGGCGGCGCCGCCTTCAGCATCGCGCTGCCGGCGGCGACGCCCTGATTTGCGCGCGTCTTTGCCGGGACAATCATTGTCCGCGGCATTTGCCAACATGGCTGAAATGGGAGACTATTTGCCTGGATCGACTCGGGTCGACTCCGGGGAGGAAAAACGATGGCCGAGACTCGCTTCTGCGCCACTATTGCACCGGTCGCTCCGACCGCGGAAGATCTCGCCCGGGTTCGATCGCACAAGGCAGCATTGCTGCTCTCCACCAAATGGGAGCCCGGCCAGTCGATCACGGTGATATTCCTGGAGGGGGAACAGGGCCTCAGGGACCGGGTCGCGAGCGTCGCCAAGGAGTGGACCCGGCCCGGCCGCGCCAATCTCAGCCTGGTTTTCGTCGACGAAGGCCCCGCCGACATCAGGATCGCATTCAGGCAGGGCGCCGGCTCCTGGTCCTATCTCGGCACCGACTGCCATACGATTGCCGACGACAAGCCGACGATGAACTATGGCTGGCTCGACGCGGAGTCGCCCGAAGACGAGCTGCGCCGGGTCGTGCTGCACGAATTCGGCCATGCGCTCGGGCTCATCCACGAGCACCAGAGCCCGGAAGACCCGATCCAGTGGAACAAGCCTGCCGTCTACAACGATCTTGGCGGCCCGCCCAACAATTGGACCGCCGCCACCATCGATAACAACATGTTCAAGGCTTACGACGCCGCTCGGGTCGCGGCGACGCCGGTCGATCCCGATTCGATCATGATGTATCCGATACCCGAAGCCTGGACGACCAACGGCTTCTCCGCCGCGCTCAACGGCGAGCTCTCGCCGCAGGACGAAGCCCTCATCGCCAACCAATATCCCTGAGCGGAGGGGATCGTGCCGGCGCCGCCAAGAAACCCCGATCATTATGCGGTGCTGGTCGGCGTCTCGCACTATCCCAAGCTGGGAGAGCCGCCGCCTTCGGATCTCAAGGGGCCGAACAACGATGTCGACGCGATCCATGACTGGCTGGTCGATCCGGCCGGCGGCGGCCTCGATCCCGGCCATGTATGGTGCGTCAAATCGCCGGAGACGCCGGATCCGCGCGGCCAGCCGGGCCGCGACGCCATCAACGTCGCCTTTGAGGAGCTGGTCGATCAGGCGGAACATGGGCGCGGGGGGACCGGCGCCCAGCTCGGCCGGCGCCTTTATATCTTCGCCTCGGGTCACGGCTTCTCGCCGACGCTGAACCAGGGCTGCCTCCACGCCGCCAACGCGACCAGCGGCTCGACCGGGACCAACGTCCTGTTCACGGCTTGGCTCGAGCTCTTTCAGGAGGCGGGCTATTTCAAGGAAACGGTGCTGTGGATGGACTGCTGCATGAACCGTGACAGCAGGGACCTGCCGAGCGCGCCGACCCGTACGCAGAAGGTCTCGGCCGATCCGGCCGGGCCGAGCTTCGTCGCCTTCGCCGCGCGGCGGCCGTTGCGCGCGGTCGAGCGGCCGAAGCCGGACGGGACCATCAACGGCGTCTTCACCACCATCCTGCTCGAGGGCCTGCGCGGCGCCGCCGCCAATCCTTATGGCATGGTCACCGGCCGAAGCCTCGCCGATTGGCTGCGCAACGCCCAGCGCGGCCGGGTCGACGGTCCCGACCTCGACGATCCGCGGGTCTCCAAGGAGCCCGAAATCCTCCGCGAGGATCAGGATCTGATCTTCGCGCGCGGCCTTCCCGCCAGCCCCTATGCGGTCACGCTCGACTTCGGCGGCGCGTCCGGCGGCAAGCAGGCCCGCTTGTGGTCGTCGCGGCCGCCGCGCTTCGAGACGCTGGACATCCCCGCCTCGGGCAAGGTCGAGCGATCGCTGGCGCCCGGAATGTATGTCGTCGATCTTGCGGAAAGCCAGCTCCGCCAGGGCTTCCAGGTCACGGCGCCGCTGACGCTGACGGTCGACAGGAAGGGCCCGCCTGTCGTCGAGTCCCATGGGCAGATGGCGTCGCTCGACATCGCTCCCGGCGAGCCGAGCGCGGAGATTTTCGTCGTCGACGAGGCCTTCAACCTGGTCGATCGCGGAGTCGACAAGCTCACCGCCACTCTGCCCTTCGGCATCTACAAGGTGCGGGTGCGCTCGGGCCGGCGCCTGTCGGAGGAAATCTACCTGCTCGATTCGGCGCCCGCGGCCCCGGCTGCCGCCCCCGAGCTCCCGCCTTTCTCCTCGCCGGCGCCGCTGCCCGGCAGCGCCGCCACCCACGAATATCATATGGCGGCGCTCCACGACGCCGCCGGCAGGCTCGATCTAAAGAACGGCACCGGCGGCGAGATCCTGGTCATGGCGCGGCAATGGCGGGCCGACGACCGCGCCCCGAACGATTTCGAACCCTGGGCCGGGATCCGGCTGGTGAACGGCAGGGGCGCGACCGTCGCGGACTTGAGCCGGGACGGCAAGCGCGACGGCGGCGGCGACGCCTGGGCGACGATGTCCGTCGGAGTCGATCCGGGCGTCTATTTCCTTCGCCTCAAGGAAGAGAGCGGCCGCGAGTTCGAGCAGAGCCTGGTCGTCTCACCCGGCTGGCGCACCGATCTCCACGCCCTCCTTGCGCCGCGAAGCGAGGAGATGCGCGACCATGCCTGGCTGCGCCTGGCGGTGCTGATGCACAGGCTGGGCGGCCCGGCCATGACGCCGGCCGACCTGATGATCGATCAGGCGCGGGTGGCGCTTGCGGACGAGCGGCTGGTGCTGGGCGGCGAGCTCGACGATCTGCTGCTCGTCAAGTTCGACAATCCGATTGCCGGCATCATCGGCGGCCATCTGCTGCTCGTCGAGCAGGCCCGCCAGCCGACCGGACGCATCGCCTTGCTCGACGAAGTGGTGGCCAATTTGCGCGGGCTCGTCGGCGATGGGCACCCGGATGTGGAGGCGCTGTCGCTGCGCTGCACCGCGGCCCGCCTGCGCACGCGCGCGCCGGTCGCCGCGCCGCCGATGTTCCAGGCCAGCTGGCAGATCCTGGTCGAGGCCAGCGGCAAGCGTCCCGAGCTCATTGCGGGCGCCTTATGGAAGCGCGTCCACGCGCTCTCCCCGGTGCCGCCGTTCCTCGCCTGGTCGTCCGACCGCCTGTCGAAGACGCGCAGCCGCGAGGCCATCATCGCCAGCCTGGCGCCGGCCGGGATCATGGCGGCCGGGGCGGCGATGCTGGAGATGCCCATGGCCGCGGCTGGCGGGGCCGGGGCGATGCGAACCGCCGCCGCGTGGGTCAAGGCGGTCGGCGCGGGCTCCGCGCGCACCCAGGATTCGCGCACGCTTCACGCCCGGCTCAAGGCGCTCGGCCTGTCCGCTTCGGTGCTGGAGGTGTTGTAGGGCCCGGGTCCGGCGCGCATAATCGCAAGGTGGCGCAGCCCCCGATCACCCTCGCCTGGACCGCGACCCGCGCCGGGCTGGTGCTGGACGGGGCCTTGACGATCAGCTTCCAGCGCTTCCTTCGCGACGGCCGCGCGCGCCTCGACGCGGCGCCCGCCAGCCTCGGCGCGCTCGAGCCCTGCGCGAGCCGCGGCGGCGCCTTCCTCATCCCCCTCCACCCCGGCGAGGCGGTCTGGCTCGGCGTCGAGGGCGGTCCGCAATGGCCGGCGCTCCGCGCGGCCGCGACCGGCCGCGACCTCAGCGACGGCCGCCCGGCCGCGCTGGCCGGGGCGATGTCGATCTCCTGCGATCCGCGGGCCGTGCTGCCCGGCCTGCCTTTGGCCGGCGGCGGCTTCCTGCCGCTCGCCGAGCCGGGCCTTCGCCTCGCCTTTCAACCGATCGGGGCGAACGGTAAGGCGGTCGCGCTTATCGTCCATGCGGAGCTGGTCGCCGTCGACGATTTCGCCGCCCGCACCGGCCGTCCGCCGCCCGCGCCGGCGAAACCCGAACATGGCTATCAAGGATGGCGCCTGCCGTGAGGGGGCGCGGCTTGGCGCCTAGACCCGCCCCGCCTTCAGCCGCCACGGCAGCCCCGGCAGCTTGACCATCGTCTTGCCGCACACGGTGCAGCGGGTCACGAAATGGCCGCCTTCCCAATGGCTGGTCTTGGTATCGGCGGCGTGGGTGCCGAGCCAGTCGTGGAGGCTCATGAGCCGGTCTCCGCCTGGCGCGCGATCGCCGCCTCGACCGCGATCAGCCCGGCTTCGCTGGCCACGGCGAGGTCGATCGGACGGCCGCTCAACGTCTCGTCATGACTGTTGAGGAAGGCGCGAACCGCCTCCACGCTGCCGAGGGCCGCCTGCGCCGAGCGGACTGCGCGGCCCTGGCGCGCGCTCTCGTCACGCGAGAGGATCGGGCCCTTCTTCGCCTTGCGGAAGTTGCCGAAGCTCATCGCCCTCCCTCGGCCGGCCCGCTTGGTCCGCGCCGGGGCCGGTAGGTCGGGCGCGGTCGCGGCAAGGCGGGCAGCGACCGGTCGAGCGCGAGACGCTCGCCCGGCGTCGCCGGCCCCTCGATGGGCAGCAGGAAGGGGGCGTCGAACGCGGCGTTGACGCTGTAGCGGCCAGCCATGTCGTAATGGATGAGCCGTGCCTCGGCGCTGGTCGCGGCGCGCGCCATGGCCATGGCGGCGCGCTTGCGGCCGATCCAATATCTCTCGTTCATGGGCTCACCTCGAGCTGTGCAAGCGGGAGCGCAGAGCGGTCTCTCAGTCACGGGCGCTTGCGTCGGGGACAGCGGGTGATGGCCCGGGCCTACCACCGAAGGGGCGGAATAGCGATGGAATTCGCCTAATCGCCCAGCGCGCCGGCCACGCGCTCCAGCCCTTCGACGATCCGCGGCCAGCCGCCGCTCATCGCCTGATAGCCGCCTTCGTCCTCGGGCCGGAAGCCGCTCTGCTCCATGCGTACCATCGTGCCGCCCGGCATCGGGGTCAGCGTCCAGGCGACGATCGTCTTGAGGCCGCTGGCGGATTCGCTGCCGTCGCCCCAGCGATAGGCGAGGCGGTGGGGCGGCGTGCATTCGAGCACCTCGCAATTGGTGATGCCCGACCAGCCCGGCATCGGCCTGGCGCGGAACTGGAACTTGCGGCCCGGCTCGGCCTCGAAATCGTTCTCCATCAGCCAGTCGGCGATCAGCGCCGAGGTCGTCAGCGCGCGCCAGATCTTTTCCGGCGGGTGCGGCATCTCGCGCTCGACGACGATGCTCCTGGTGGCTGCGCTGGCGTCGGTCATTGGTCCATCCTTTTCAGCAGATCCTCGAGCGCGTCGAAGCGCGCCTCCCAAAATTCGGCGTAGCGGGCCATCCAGCCGAGCAAGGGCTTCAGCCCCTCGGGGCGGGCGCGATAATGGGTCTCGCGCCCGGCGGCGCGGCCCTCGACCAGGCCGGCGCGGCGGAGCACGCCGAGGTGCTTGGAGACCGCCGGCTGCGACACGCCCGAATGCTCGGTCAGCGCCCGCACAGTCAGCGCCTCGGCGCCCGCGAGCCGCTCGAACAAAGCCCGGCGGGTCGGGTCGCTTAGGGTCCGGAAGAGGAGGTCGGAAGCTGCGTCCATGTCCAATTAATAACTTACCAGTTATGAATGAGTCAAGCCTTCGTCGCGTATGGATTGTATAGTTCCGGCCGACTCGCCAAAGAGCCCGCTATGACCGACCGCCGCGCCGACCGTCCGATCGACCCGCTCTTCCTCGAGCGCTGGTCGCCGCGCGCCTTCGACGGGTCGGAGGTGCCCGACGCGGACCTCGAGACCATGTTCGAGGCGGCGCGCTGGGCGCCCTCGGCGTTCAACTCGCAGCCCTGGCATTTCCTCTACGCCAAGCGCGGCGATGCCAATTGGGAGCGGTTCCTCTCTTTGCTCATCCCCTTCAACCGGAGCTGGGCGCAGACCGCCTCGGTGCTGGTCTACATCGTCTCGGACAGCCTGCCCTTCACCGACAGGAAGACCGGCGAGCCGGCGCCCTCCACCACCCACGCCTTCGATGCCGGCGCCGCCTGGGTCAGCCTCGCCTTGCAGGCGACCCGGATGGGCTATCACGCCCATGGAATGTCCGGCATCCAATACGAGCTCGCCCGCGCCGAGCTCGGCCTGCCGGAGCGCTACCAGCTCAATGCTGCCTGCGTCATCGGCCGGATCGGCGAGCTTGCCCAGCTCGACGAGAAGCTCCAGGCGCGCGAGCATCCTTCGGACCGCAAGCCGCAGAGCGACTTCGTCCACGCGGGCAGCCTCCCCTGAGGGCTTGCGCCGCGCCGCCAAAGGGTGAACATTCCGCCGCTGATTTCAGGGGGCTGCGCGGTATGACGGTTGAAACGGGCAGGGGAGGCGGCCGCATGGTCACTTTGCCCGCGCGCCCGGAGCCGATCCGGGTCGCGGTCGAGGAGACCGCGATCGTCGTCATCGACATGCAGAATGCTTATGCCAGCCAGGGCGGCTATGTCGATCTGGCCGGCTTCGACATAAAGGGCGCGGCGGGCACGATCGGGCAGATCGCCAAGGTGCTGGAGACGGGCCGCGCGGCTGGCGTCCAGATCGTCTACCTGCAGAATGGCTGGGACCCGGATTATGTCGAGGCGGGCGGCCCCGGCTCGCCCAATTGGCACAAGTCCAACGCGCTCAAGACCATGCGCGCGCAGCCCGAGCTCGAGGGCAAACTGCTGGCGAGGGGCGGCTGGGATTACGACCTGGTCGAGGCGCTGGCGCCGCGGCCGGGCGACATCGTGCTCGGCAAGACCCGCTACAGCGCCTTCTTCAACTCGCAGCTCGACAGCACCTTGCGGGCGCGCGGCATCCGCAACATCGTCTTCGTCGGCATCGCCACCAACGTCTGCGTCGAAAGCACTTTGCGCGACGGCTTCCACCTCGAATATTTCGGGGTGATGCTGGAGGACGCGACCCACCATCTCGGCCCCGATTTCATCCAGGCCGCCAGCGTCTACAATGTCGAGAAATTCTTCGGCTGGGTCTCCACGGTCGCCGATTTCTGCGGCACGTTCGGCCAGATCCCGGAGAGTGAAAACTGATATGGAGACCCCCGCTCCGTTCGCCCTGAGCCTGTCGAAGGGCCTTCCTTCTTGCGGTATGAGAGAAGGGAAGGGCTTCGACAGGCTCAGCCCGAACGGCTGTGGTGCGATGCGAACATGGAGATGAACTAATGCCCTTCGAGCCGATCAACCCGCCGCAATTCCCGACCCCGATCGCGCCTTATTCGGCGGGGACCAAGGCAGGCGACACGGTCTACGTTTCGGGGACGCTGGCGCTGGGCCCCGGCGGCACGGTGCTCCATCCCGGCGACGCCGAAGCGCAGACCCGGCATGTGCTGGAGACGATCAAGATCACGCTGGAGGCGGCCGGCGCGACGATGGCGGACGTCGCGTTCAACCACATCTTCCTGACCGACTGGGCGTATTATCCGGCGATGAACGCGGTCTATGCCGAATATTT
>DASYKV010000053.1:0-80377 GCA_035994965.1 Allosphingosinicella sp. | reverse complement strand
CGGCGGTTCCGGCTTCTTCTGGAATTGGAGCGTGCTTCCGTCGACCTCGATCCGAACGATCGACGGCACGCTCTCGCAGGCGGTGAGCCCGAGCAACATGATTCCAATGCAAGCACGCAGCCGCATGGTCCTTCTCCTTGGTGAAAGCCCCCTCCGCTGGCGGCAGGGGGTCGGGTGGTGGGGCCTTCAGGCCCCGGGATAGCGTGTCAGCAGGTCGATGCCGGGCAGATGCGGCTCGCCGCGGAAATTGACGGCGTTGCCGAACCGCCCCGAGCAGGTGGCGAGCATCTTGTCGCACCCCTCCTCGATCTCGACGAGATCGCCGATCGCCGGCGGCGCGGGCGGCGGCTCGTGCAGGATCATTCGTTCGTCCTCCGAGCGCAGGATCGCGCTTTCGAGGCCGCTATTGGCGCCGCCGATCCAGCGCAGCCGGCCACCGCCATGGGCATTGCCTGCAGCCGCCGCCTCGACCTCGACGACGTCCGCCGCGACGATCGCCGCGATCCTGGTCAGCCGCCTTCGCCCGGCCATGTCGACCCGACACCTCTTGTCGCCGAGCGCGGCCCGGCATTCGGGCGAGGTCTGCTCGACCACCGGCGCGTCGAGCAAGGCGGTCGGGCCGCGCAGTTCGGCCTCGAACGCATCGCCTTTGGCCGAGACCTCGCCGAGCTCGCCACGCGCGACCGGAAAGACGTCGCCGCCGGGAGCCTCCCAATCGGCCATGAAGATCCGCACCATGGCCCCGTCCCAGCGCCCCGCGGCGAGATCGGCGGCCCTGATCGCATCGCTGGTCAGAGCGCCCTTGATGTCGACCGAATCCGCGTCGAATCCGTCCGAGACGCTGATTGCCGACGGCAGCATGCCCGGCGCGGCACGGTAGAGGAGCCCGGCAATCTCCAGATCGCGGTCGTGAGTGGTGAAGCCCAAGGTCACCCCATCCCGCCGCTCCAGCCGCCAGCACAAGGCGATGGTCACCAGGTCGCGTTCGAGAAATTCCGGCATCGGCCCTATTCCCTGATCTCGATCAGCGGCACCGAGGGGATCTCCCCCGCCGCGAAGGTCGCGCGGTTGAGGCTCAGCCGGTCCTCGGCGAAGCGCACCGGCACGTCGAAGCGGAAGCCAGCGCGGACCTCGGCTCCCGCCGCCGGCGCCGCGTCGAACGCGACCACGCCCTTGCCGGCCAGCGTCCAGCCGCTCACCCTCTCCTCCCCGTCCACCGACACGAGCACCGTCCCCGCCACCGGCCGGGTGATGCGGCGGATCTGCGCGCCATAGGCCTTGGTCAGCGGGAATTCCGTCCTCACGCCGTCGCCCGTGCCGAGCATCTGATCCGCCGCCCCCGGCTCCCCGGCCATCGCGTTCGAGCTATGGTCGAGCGGGTCCTCGAGCCGGAATCCGACCGCCGCCCCGCGCCTGGCGCGGAAGAAGGCGATCAGCGCGTGCAGATCGTCCTCGCCGCGCAGGCCCGGCCCGGCGTCGAAGGTCAGCCGCGCGTCCGCCCATTCCGAATTACGCTGCTCGGCGCCACCCGCAACGGTCACGATCGCGGTCGAGAAGGCCGCCTCGACGGCGGCTTCGCGGCCGAGCGCGATCGGGAAGCTCACATCCTCGAAGGCGTCCATCTCTTCTGCTCCCAAATCGAAATGCACGAAGCCGTCACGCAGCACCTGCGGCAGCGCCCAGACGAATACCTCCGCCGTCCCGCGCCGCGCCGCCGCCTCGGCCGCCGCCGCGATCCGCGGCCAGAGATGGCTGTCCCCGCCGTCCAGCACGAAGCCAGCGAAATAATGCTGCTCCGCCACTGGGTAGCCGAGCCGCGCCGCCATCGCCGCGGCCGCGGCCCCGGCGGCGCCGGTCCGCCCGGCGGTCGCCCAGTCGTAATCCTCGGTCTGCAGCGCATCGAAGGCCGGCGCCGCCCAGCCCAGAGGCGCATTGGCCCGCTTCACCTCGGCCGCGCCGAGCACGGCCGGCAGATAGACGAGCAGCAGGCAGGAAGCGCCCGGCGCCTCGTCCCGGACCGCGCCGCACAAGGCCGCGGTCGAGGCGGCGAGCAGGGCGCCCGCATCGTCGAGCGTCGCCTGCTGCCCCGCGTCGAGCGCCGCGCCGACATCGGCGATCGGCACCGGATCGAACGCCGCCACCGCCGCGTCGTCGTAAAGGCAGATCCGGCCGTCCGGCATCACCCACCACCAGGGCTCGCCGACCTGGAGGCGGACCGGCTGTCCCGCCGCCGCCGCCAAAGCCACGAACGCCCGCGCCACGTCTTGCAGCCAGCCCATCGCCGCCGCATTGGCCGGCGACAGCAGGGCCGAGGGCGGCTCCCACGCGGTGAGCGCCGAATCGCCATTCTCCGCCCGCTGCTTCCAGTCGCCAGGGCAATGCAAATCGAGCAATTCGTAGCTCAACGAGAGGATCACCTCGAACCCCATGGTTTTGGCCCGCGCCAGGAAATCCGAATGCCAGGCCGCGCAGGGTCCGTTCAGCGTCCCCGCCACCAGCCCGTCCCCGCCGAGCCCGAAATAATGGCTCATCCCGACATAATGGTTGATCAGGTCGCGATAGCCGAGCTGCAGCGCGTTCCTCAGCAGCCGCGCCGGCGTCAGGTGATAATGATCGTCATAGCCGGTCGCGATCCGCAGCTTATGCTCGGGGATGAGCAGATCGCCGATCGCCAGCACCGAGCCCGAGCCGTCGCACGCGATCCCGCTTAGCTCCGCCCATCCCGGCGCCGGCGCCGCGAGCGGCACGTCGGTCGCGTCGTAATCCGGCGCGACCAGCGACACGAACATCCGGTCGACGTCGCCCGCCCAGACTGGATCGTCCGCCTCCCAGCCGCCTGCCATCGCCCCGAAATCCAGGTCGATCGCCGCATCCTCGGGATCGCCGTCGGCATGGTTCCACAACCGCACATACCAGCTGCGCGCCGCCCCGTCCGAATCCCGCCCCTCGATCGTCAGGGTCGGCCCGTGCACCGCGTCGAGCGGCTTCAGCCCATCCGAGCGCCAGCGAAAGGAGAGCCGGCACCGCCGGAAATCCCGCGCCGTCTCATAGCCCAGCAGCGGATGATCCCACCGATCCTCCGCCTCCCAGATCAATCCGGCGAGGTCGTCCTTGTTGTAGAACAAGGCCTCGACGCGCAGCGCGTCCGGCTCAATCGTCACCACCGAGGCCATCATCGGCCGCGGGAAATTGACCGTCCAGTAGCGGGCATCGAACCTTTTCATATGCCCAAGCGCCTTCGCGCTGCCCGGCGGCGCCAGCCAGTGTCCCATTGCCTTTGCCTCTTGTTAACCCGCCCGCGCGATACTCCGATGCGTCATGGGCAGGCCGTTCGATCCCGATCGCCCTCGCGGGCACGTATTTTCCTTAGCCCCGATGGTCGTCGCGCTGGCCTTCGCGCCGATCGTCGTCATGCTGGCGCTCATCACCTTCGTGATCGTCTTTCAGACGGATCTGGACGGCGCGGGACGCCCGGTCGAAAGCCTGGTCCGCGCACGGTCGGCGGTGGCCGTGCCGGCGCCTTTTGCCAGTTGCGAGGCTGCCCGCGCCGCCGAGGCCAGCCCGGTCTACCGGGGCGATCCAGGCTATGGCCCGCATCTCGACGGCGACGGCGACGGCATCGGCTGCGAGCCCTATCGCCCCTAGTCTCGATCCGGGCCAAGGCACCCGGATGCCGCCCGCGATTCTCGTCGCGCTCATGCGCGCCGGGCCAGCTCCGCAAATGCAGACTCACGCGTGCCCGGGGGTGATGGTCTTCTTCGAGTCCGGCACCTGTTGACCGGGCTCAATCCTCCGCCCGCAGCAAGGCCTGGCGCACCGCCCGCGCCACCTGCCGGCCCGACGCCTTCAGCGCCTGCGCCTCGCTGCCCGCCGGCGCGTTCACGCTGATGCTGAGCCGAAGCTCCCGCGGGCCCGATGCGCGCGGCGCGTCGATCCGCCCCGCCGAGGTCGGTACGAAATATTCCGGTCCGCGCTCGCCGACCAGATAGGCGCGTCCCGGCGAGACCGGGCCGCCGATCGCCTTGCCCGGCGCCCCCGCAACCAGGCCGATTATCGTGCCGATCAGCCCGCCGAGGCCGCCGCCGCCACCGCCGCCGAACAGGCTCTTGAGCCCGTTCCCGATCGCCGCCGAGGCGATCTCGGCCATCGCCGACAGCGCCACCCGCTTCAAATCCTCGAAGCCCAATTTGCCGGTGCGCAGCGCGCGCACCAGCGCATTCTCCAGCATCCGCCCGGCCTGGTCGGCCCCGGCCGCGAACGGCCCGGCCAATTCGGCCCGCATCATCGCCACGTCGCGCGCGAACACCGACGTGTCGGCGCGGACCCTGACCAGCAGGGTCTCGATCTCTTCATCCATCTGGAAACATCTCCTTCAGCCGCGCCAGGTCTTCGCCGTCGGCGCTGGCCGCATCGCCGCCGCTCATCGCGCCGAGCACCGCCGCTAGCTCCGCCGGCGTCGCGGTCCAGAATTCCTCCGGCCGCCAGCCGAGCAAGGCCCCCGCAATCCCCGCCAGCCGGCCTGCGGAGTCGCTAAACACGGCCCTGCAGGATCTGCGTCAGCAGCGCCTTTAGCGCCGGCGTCGCTTTGGCGAGCCCCTGCTCGGCGATCGCCTGGCCGATCCGCTCGCGCGTGCAGCCGTCCGGCCGGCCTTCCGCGCAATGGAAGAACAAGGCCGCCATCTCGGCGAGGGTGAGCCGCCCCTCGGCCGCCCGCTCGACCAGGGCGAAGAGCGGCCCCAATTCCTCTTCGGCCGCGACCAATGCTGCAAAGCTCGGCCGCAGCAAAATCGCCGCGCCGGCGACGGTCAGGCTGGCCTCGCCGCGCGCCGGATTCGCCGGGCGCGTCATAACGCCGCCACCGCGCCGGAGCTTTCGAGGGCAAGCGCGTAGGTGCGCTCGCCATTGTGATCGCCGGCATAATCGAGCCGGGTCAGCAGGAAGCGCCCGCGCATGCGCTCGCCGCTCTCGAAGCTCAGCTCATAATCGTCGATCAGGCCGGCCAGCGCATTGGCCTTGATCCGCGCCTCAGCGTCGGAGCCGGTGAAGATGCCGCTGCCCGCCACCGAGACCGAGCGCACGCCGGCGCCGGACAGCAATTCGCGCCAGCCGCCGCTGTCCTTGCTGGTGATATTGACCGCCTCGCCATTGACCGAAAGCTGGGTCGTCCGCAGCCCCGCCACGGTGGCGAAGACCGGCGGCGTGGCGCCATCGCCCACCTTCAGCAAAAAGGCGCTTCCTTTTTCCGCGCTCATGCATCATTCTCCTTGCTCATCAGACTCTTGGATGGATGGGAATTCACCATGATTTCATCTGTTCTGGCGCTCGCCATGGCGGCGTCCATGCAGCCGGCAGACACGACCCGCGCGTCGCGCGAGGCGTTCACCACCTGCCTGCGCACCTATGTCGACCGCAGCGTCTCGGCCCGCATGCCCGTCGCCGAGTTCACCACCGCCTATCCGACGCAATGCAGCCCGCAGGAGCAGGCCTATCGCGAGGCCGTGATCCGGCGCGAGACGGCGTCGCGGATGAGCGCCGCCGACGCCCGGGAATCGGCGACCATGGAGATCGACGACGCGCGGACCAATTTCCGCGAGCGCTATGAAATGGCCCAGCCGGCCACGCCGCCCGGCGCCGCGCCGGCCGCGCAGGCCGCCGCGCAACCGGCGGCACCGACCCCGGCGCAACCGGCCGCGCAAACCGCGGCGCAGCAGACCCCGGCGCCGCAGCCCGCGTCGAGCCCGAACTAGGTTTTCAGCAGCCGCGCGCGAAACTCGATTGCTGCGGCCCATGCTGCACCCTTGTCGCGCAGCAAGGAGTTGCGCAGGAACACCAGGTTGACCAGCCGCCAGCCGTCCAGGCCCGGCCCGATCGCGCCGGCCGCGGCTTCGGCGGCGCCCATCAGCGCGCGCAGCCGCGCCGGCCGCTCCCCCTGATCGTGGAGGATGATCGCCAGCCGCAGCTCGCGCCCGGCGCCGCTCTTGTGGCTCCAGTCGCTTTCCGGCCCCGCCTCGATCCGGGCATAAGGAAAGGCGGCGGTCAGCGGCGGCCCGTCATAGGCGCCGTTCAGCCCTTCCACCGCGTTCAGCGCAGCCATTGCCGCTTCGGCCAGCGCCTCGCCCGCGCCCGTCATCGCCCCGCTCCCGCGATCGTCCAGCGCAAGGCCGCGTCGAGCGCCCGCCGCCGCCCGAGCACCAGGCCCGAGAGCCGCACGCTTTCCCGATCCGCCTCGACCTTTATATCGGGCGGCAGCGCCGCGCGCATCTCGTCCGCCAGCGCCGCCGCGCGCTGCCTGGCCCGCCGTGTCGCGGCCCGCGCGGCGCGCGCTTCCAATGTCTCGAACATGATCTCGTCCTATCGCAAACGAAGCCGCCGCCAGGGCCGCCACAAAGCGGTGACCGCGGCCGGCGGCCCGGCCTGCTCCGCCTGGTCCCGGTGGGTGTAGAGATGCGCCGTCAGCCGGACGATGCCGTGCCTGAGCGCCTCGGGCACTCCATTCGGCTCCGCCGCCATCCCAGCGCGATACGAGACGAGCACCGTCTTCGCGCCATCGGCGTCGAGCACCCGCACCCAGCCGTCGCCGGCCGCGTCGACGTCGATCGCAAAGGCCTCCGCCGCCAGCGGGCTCGCTTCGCCATTCCCGGCGAGTGCGGCGACCCCCTCGATCGAGCGCACCGGCGCCGCGCCGAGCCTGGCCCAGCGGGCCGAGGCGGCCAGCACCTCTTTGACCGCGCGGTCGATCAGCGCCCGTCCGGTAAAGGCCTCGCACAACTCCGCCGCCCCGCGCGCCAGCCCGGCGAGCAAGGCATCCTCGTCGCCGACGCTCACCCTGAGGAACGCCTTCAGCTCGGCGAGCGCGATCGGCAAAGCCGGCGCCTCGGCGCTGATCCTGCCCATCACTTGTCCTCCACGCGCAGGGTGATCGAACGCACGTCGGACGTGCCGTCGGAGAGCGTCACTTGGTTGGAGATGCTGTAGCAATGGCCGACGATGCCGCCGGTCAGGCGCGCCGCGGACCGGTTCGGCGTGAAGCTGTCCTCGTCGACCGCGATCCCGCCAATTTCGACGGGCGCGACCGACCACAGGCTGGAGACGATCGTCTGCCCGTCCAGAGTGGCCGCCCAGTCGATCGCATAATCGACCCGCGATCGCGGGTTCTTCAGATAGAAGCTCATCATTGCCTCCAGGAATTTCCTCCCCGGCATTTGCCGGGGAGGGGGACCACCCGCAGGGTGGTGGAGGGGTATTGCTCAGGCCGCGAACTTCAGCAGCTTGATCGCCTCGGAGTTCATCACCTGGCCGCCGACCCGCTTGGTCGCGTAGAAATGGACGAACGGCTTGTTGGTGAACGGGTCCCTCAGGATCTGCGTCTCCGACCGCTCGGCGATCAGATAGCCGGCCCGGAAATTGCCGAACGCGATCGACAGCGAATTGGCCGCCAGATCGGGCATGTCCTCGGCCTCGACCACGGGATAGCCGAGCAACGTGTCGGGCTGCCCCGCCACCAGCCCCGGCTGCCACAGGAAGGCGCCGTCGTCGGTCTTGAACTTTCGGATCCGCGCCGCGGTCGCCGAGTTCATCACGAACAAGGCGCCTTGCCGGTAGGGGGGCCGAAGCGCCTGGACGAGGTCGATCAGCTTGTCCTGCGGGCTCTCCGCCGGGAAGCCGCCGGCCACCCCGGTCTCGAGATATTGCAGCGTCCCGAACGCGCGGTCGCCGTCTCCTTCGTCGCTGTTGGGCGCGGCGAGGAAGCCCTTCGGCCGATCGGTGCCGTTGCCCGAGACGAAGGCCGCGCCTTCCGCCCGGGCGAACTCGGTCGCGATCTCGCTCGCCAGCCAGGCTTCGACGTCGAACGCCGAATCGTCGAGCATCGCCTGGCTCGCCGCCGGATTGGCGTAGAGCTCGCCGAACGGCGGCGCGATCTCCTGGAAGACCGGCGTGCCGGTCTCCGGCCGCCCCGCGGTCTCGGCGACCCAGCCCGACGGCGTGCCGCCGGTGGTGACGAGCTTGCGATAGCCGGCGGTGCCGACCCTGACGACATTGGCGATCGCCCGGATCGGCGAGATCGCGGTCAGCGCCTTGTCGATTTGCTGGTCGAGCTCCTCGGGCACCGCATAGCCGCCGGCCGAATCGGGCGCCATCGACAGCGCCTTCAGCTCGACGCCCCCCTCGATGCCCTTCCTCAGATAACGCTCGACGAAGGGCGATGCCTCGCTCTTCGCCCCGCTCAGCGCCGGCCGCGCGCCGGCGAGCGCCTGCGCCTCGACCCGCGCCTTCAGCCCGGCCACCTCCTCGCGCAACGCCGCGACATCCTCATCCTCGCGCTCCAGCGCCTCGAACGACGCCTCCAGCGCATCAGCCTTCACTTCCAACATCTTCACGTCTCCTCGGGTTGAATTTGCACGCACGAATCCGGCGCCCCGGAGGTGATCCGGGACCCAGGAACTCAGAATCTTCGAAACGTCAGGCGGTCAGTCTGCCCGCACCGGCCCCAGGCTCCGCGCCGAGATGATCCGGTCGACCACCACCACCGCGCCCGGCGGCCGCGCCCGGCGGCCGATGAACTCGATGTCGACCGCGGCGGTCGCGCGCAGCCCGTCGAGCTCGGCGCGCAGCGCCGGATCGGGATAGGCCCCCGGCGCGAAGGCGAGCCAGGCCCGCGGCGGCCCCGGATCGCCCTCGGCTCTCCCCCCGGTCCCGCCGGGCACATATTCCGACCGCTCGAAGCCCGTCACCCAGACCCCGCGCATCCGCTCCGCCGGGCCGAAATCGCAATTCGCCAGCGCCTCGTCGGTGATCGGCCCGATGCACGGCCCGCTCTCCTGTGCCACGCGCCTGGCCGGCTTGTCGCCGTCCTGCCGGTTCATCGGCCCGTCTCCGCTCTGCCGGTTGACCGGCGCCTCGCTCGCGCCCGGCCCGCAGCCCGCGAGCGCGGCGGCGATCAGCAATGCGAAGGCCCTGGTCATGCCGCCTCCGCTACACCTGCCTCCAGCGCATGCACAAGCGCCCTGGGCTGCATCGGCAAGGTCACCAGGCTGATCTCGACCAGCTCAAGCTCGGTCAGCTCGCGGGGGCTTTCCCCGATCGCGGCGCGGACCCGATAGCCGAAGCTCAGCCCCCGCACCGCGCCGTCCTTCAGCAAGGCCGCCGCCTCGCGCCCCGCCGCGCCCGCCGACAGCCGCCCGATCACGCGCAGCCCGCGTCCGTCCTCCTTCAGATAATCGACCCGCCCGATCGGCCGCCCCGGCGCGTGCTGCCACAGCAAGGGCACCGCCCCGGCGCCGCGCTTCAGGCTGCGCGCGAAGGCGCCGGCGCGGATCACGTCGCCGCCGCGGTCGGCCCGCCCGAAGATCGCCGCGTAACCAGCGAACCTCATGACCGGACGAGCTCCAGCAGCCCCGCCTTGACCGCGATCCCCGCGACCAGCAGCGCAAGCGCGATCCGCACCGCCCAGCTCAGCACCGCGCGGGTCGCCGACCTTTTGGCGTCGCGCCAGGCGCGCAGCAATTCGCGCAAATCGTCCATGTCGCGCCGCGCATGCTCGTCCCTGAGCCCGAGCGCGGCCAGCGCCCGCTCCGCCCCGACCCCGCTCGCCTCCTCGATCAGCGCGCGCAGGGTCGCCAGGTCCACCCCCTGCCCCTCCGCCTGCGCGACGAGCAAGGCCAGCATCGATGCATTGGCCTCAGTCATGGCTTTTTCTCCCGAACCCCAGCATTTCTCTCTTCTCGTCGTCGCTTAGGAAATCCGCCGCGCTCACCTGCCGCCACAGCCGTTCGCGGTCCGAGGCGAGCGCGCTGATCTGGTCGACGTCGACCTTGAGGGCGAGTCCCGGCCACCAGGCCGCCAGCCCGTCGCCGAGCTCGCGCAGGATCCGCTCCGCCATCGGCAGCACGGTCAGCCGCCACAGCGCCTTGTTGGCCTCGCGATAATTGGCGTAGGTGGCGTCGCCCGGCAGGCCGAGCAGCAAAGGCGGCACGCCGAAGGCCAGAGCGATCTCGCGCGCCGCCGCCGCCTTCAGCCCGACGAAGTCCATGTCGGCCGGCGTCAGGCTCATCGCCTGCCATTTCAGCCCGCCGTCGAGCAGCAGCGGCCGCCCGGCATTGCGCGCGCCGGCGAATTCCGCCTCCATCTCCTCGCGGAGCTGGGCGAATTGCGCCTCCGAGAGCATCTCGCCGGCCCCGGCATCGTGGACCAAGGCGCCGGACGGCCGCGCCGCATTGTCGAGCAGCGCCTTGTTCCACCTCGCCGCCGCATTGTGCACCGCCACCGCGCCAGCCGCCGCGCCCAGGCAGCCTAGCCCATAATGGTCGTCAAGCGGATGGGCCGAGCGCAGATGGACGAGCCCCGGCCGGCCGAGCGCGTCGCGCACCTGGATCCGGCTCTTCGCCGCGCCGACTTTGTAGAGATAGGCCGCCGGCCACCCGTCCGCCCCCGCCTCGACGCCCACCCGCTCGGGCCTCAGCGCGAACAACAAAGCCGGCAGCCCCTCAGCATCCTGAACCACCTGCACGAAGGCATTGCCGTGCAGCAGCAGCTGCGTCGCCACGGTCTCGAGCAAGCTCGGCGTCACCAGGGCGCCGGCGCGACCCTCCATGTTCCCCGGCGCAGGGGCACCCCGCAAAGTACCACTTTGCGGGGACCCCGAAGGCCGGGGCCCAGGCCCTTCTCCCTTCTGGACCGCGGCCTCCGCCGGGGAACGCAGCGCATAAACCGGCGCCCAGGCCACGCTCTCCGCCACCAGCCGCACCGCCCGCTGCGCGATCGGGTTGCCGAGATAGGCCTCGCGCACCTGCGCTTCGTAGCCCCGCGGCCAGGGCTCGCCCGAGACCGGCCCGGGCCACCCCGAAAAAAGGAAAGGCCGCCCGGTTCCCCGGACGGCTTTCAGGGAGCCCATCAAAGTACCACTTTGATGGGAACCCTTGCGGCCGAACCATTTCATGCTGAAGCTCCTTCGTTTCATTCCCGGGCGGCGTGCTGCTACGTTCGGCGCGTGCACGACCCGGCCTATGCCATCCTGCGCGCGATCTGCGGCGCGCTCGCGATCTTCGCCGCGATCACGCTCGTCGACGCCCTCGTCACCGGCCGCTGGTGGTCCCGCCGGTTGGTCCCGGACCGCGCCCAGGACGCGCTGGGCTATTGCTTGACGTCGGCCGCGAGGCCTGCCTGAGCGTCGGCGCGACGCGCGCGGCGACCTTGGTGCCGAACGGGCTGGTCGCCGTGGTCCTCGCCTTCTCAGTCTTCCTGCCCGAGTTCGTCGCCGCGCTGGTCGGCGCCGCTTCCGCTGGGAGGAGGCGGACGGGAGAATCGCCGCCCCGCCCGCCTTCTGGGCCTGGGTCGCCTTTTACGGCCTGATGTGCGCCGGTTCGTTCGATCCACATGAAAAAGGGCCCCGGAAAGGGACCCATGAAAAAGGCCCCGCCAAGGGGGCCGTGCGATTCGGCTACAATTCTCCAGCCTGTGTAAATTGTGCCATATCAGCGTGACGCTGTCAAGGGCTTTTTACCGTGCTGGTTTCTTTTTTTCTCATGCGACGGGCGGCGCCGGTCCGCGAGTCGGCGCCGGGATCGATGAGCAGGGTGACGAGCCCGCCTGGCTGAAGACGACGAAAAGGGGACGCGCATCTTTGCGTCCCCATTCCGTAGTAAATCGGTGGAAAAGCCGTGTGAGTTTCACTGGTGGACTAGCGCTACGTAATATTACGGTAAGACTGCTTTTCCGTCGACGACGAGTTGGCGAATCGCTATCCAAACGGATGCCGGGAAGATCGAACATCCACACCGGTGCCGAGGGAGATTGATTATGAAGGGCATTGGAAAATCGCTCAAGTTCGCAGTGCTCGCCGCGATCATGCTTGCCAGCACCTCCAGCGGGGCGGTCACTTCATCGACCATCAACTACCGGATCCATTATCTCACCGAAAGCGGCAACGGCGAGCCCGGTTTCCCTTATCCCTATGTCGGCTACACGGATTATTATTGCGACGGCAGCGACATCACCTACGGGCTGGTGACGGGCAACCAGCAATAGCCCCGCACATTCCCCGCGCCGACGCCGGACTCCCGCCGGTCGAGCGGTGAGAGGCGGTAACGGTCCTGGCTGCGCCGCCCGCAGACCACGATCTCGTCGGTCCCCGGGGCATCGCACCGCCCGAGCACCTCGAGCACGCTGAGCCGCGCCGCCGGATCCTCCACCCCCACCTGCCCGCTCGTCGCGGCCGGCCAGGCAAGCCAGATCGCGGCGGCGGCCCACGCCCGGCCCGATCGCGCCACGCCGGGGCCGCCCCGCCAGGCCGGGCTGGACAATGACAACAAGGCGGCCCTCCCCATGTTCATCCACGAATCGCATCGCCGCCGCCGGTGCCGGCAAGCCGCCCGCCCCCGAAAAAAGGGACAGTCCCTCTTTTCCGCCCGCAACGACAACGGGGACTGAACGAAAATCGGCGGCGGCGGCGCGCCGCTCGGCCCCGCACTTCCCAGTAGCGCTGCCCCTGGTCCGAAAGTCGCTCGGCATGTGGCCCGGCGGGCTGCTAGGGCGCGGCGCCGCAGACCCGGCGATGCACCAGGGGCGCGCGGGGGCCGGGGCTATCCTCCCGGTAGAGGATGTCGGCAGGCGGGGTCTGGCGGGCGACGACCAGCCGCCCCTCGGCATCATAGCCGTCGATCGCGCTGAATCCCGTCCGGCCCGTACGGCAATTGGGGGCATTGCGGATGACCATGATCCTGATGCCGCCGGTCTCGTCGGGCAGGACGCTGGTCAGCCGCGAGGTGTAGTGGACAATGTCGCCCTCGCGGACGACCGTCGCCGGATCGATGAAATCGTAGGCGGTGCCGCCCTCGCCGACAATCTCCCACTGCACGCTGCGCGGCGCGGGCAGGGACTGGAGCAGGAGAGCGGCCGCGGCGACGGCGATGGTCATGAATCTTGCTCCCTCGGGCGGGTGATCACATGAAGCGCGGGATCGGCCGGGGATGCGGCGTCTTGCGGTCGCTGAGGTCGAAGCCCAATTCGTCGACATAGCACCAGCCCCAGCCTTCGGGCGGGTCGTAGCCTTCGATCACCGGATGGCCGCTGGCGTGGAAATGCGCCCGCGCGTGGCGGTTGGGGCTGTCGTCGCAGCAGCCGACATGGCCGCAGATCCGGCACAGCCGCAGATGCACCCACCAGGAGCCGGTCTTCAGGCATTCCTCGCAGCCGTCCGCGCTCGGCGTCACCTCGGCGACCAGGGGCAGATGCTGGCAGGCGTCGGCCATGTCTCTCTCCTCCGGCGGCGCCCGCCTCAGCGCGCGCCCCGCCGGCAGGCGCGCGCGACGATGGCGGCGAAGCTGGCCATGTCGGTGACCGGCGCCATCGTCACCGCCGCCTCCGGGGCGACGCGCGAGCCGAGCAGCCGGCCGTCCGCGCCATAGCCGTCCGCCGCCTCGACGCCGATCGCCCGCCGGCGGCAATCGATCCGGAATCGCATCATGATGCTCGCGATTCCGGTCCCCTCGGCGCTGAGGGCGACGCCGCGGACGACGACCCGGACGAGGTCGCCCTGGCGGCGGATGCTGGCCGGGTCGAGGAAATTGTGGCCCGACGGATCGTCCGGCATGGTCTCCCAGCCGGTGACCGAGCCCGGGGCGGGCAGCGCCTGCGCGGCGAGCGCGGCCATCAGGATCGTTGCTGCCATCTCGCTCCCTCCAATCGCCCGCCGCTAGCGCCGCCCGGCGCCGGCGCAGACGCGCTGAAAGACCTGGTCGGGGCCGGCGCCCGCGGCCAGCGGCTGGAACGCGACCCCGCCGGCCTGGGCCGGGATCGAGCGCAGGAAGCGGCCGCCTTCGCCATAAGCGTCGCCCTCGACCATGCCGATCAGCCGCTGGCGGCAGTCGACCGCCACCCGCACCACGAGCATCCGAATCTCGTCGCCCTGGGCGCTTCGGTCGGTGCGGTTGAGGAAGCGGACGACGTCGCCGTCGCGGGCGAGGCTGGCCGGATCGATATAGCTCGCGCCGCTGGGCTCCTCGATCATCCGCTCCCAGCGCACCGAGCCGGGGGCCGGCAGGAGCTGCGCGGCGAGCGCTGAGGCCAGGGTCGCGCCCAAGGTCGTGATCGCCATCGTCATCATCTTCCCTGTCCTCCCGCCTCAGCCGCCGCAGACCCGGCGGTGGAGCTGCACCTCGCCGGTGCCCTCGGTGATCGGCCGAAGCTCGATCTCGTCTTCGTCGACCGTCAGCGAATTGGCGAAGGCGTCGCCGCGATAGAAATCGGCCGCAAGCATGCCCGCGCTCCGCGCCCGGCAGTCGATCAGGTAGCGCACCACCGCCGAGCTGGTGCCGTCGGCTTCCGGCCGGGCGGCAAAGGCGCGCATCAGGAAGCGCACCCGATTGCCGTCGCGGACGATGCTGGTGGGGTCGATCGAATAGCGCCCGCCGCTATCCTCGGCCACTGCCTCCCAGGTCACGGCGGCGGGCGCCGGCAGCGCCTGCGCGGCGAGCGCGGCGGTCAAAGCGAACAGGGTCGTCGTCATCGGGTCATTCTCCAGCCGGTCCCCCTTTGGATATCACGCCGCCCGGGCCCGTCACCTTCTTTCTTCTCGCGGGCGAAGGCCGGCGGCGGTCCTCTGGCGCTGGCCGTTCTTCGCGAGACGCGCAGAATTGAGTCGTGCTGGCCCGTGCTATTGCCTAAAAAAGCCGGCAAGACTCGGAAAATGCTCTGGTTTGGGGGGATCGGAATGAGACACGGCAGCAAGATCGCGCTGGCGGCGGCGGCACTGGCGGTGGCGGCCGCGGCGGCGATGGCGAGCGAGACCGTCACCTACACCTACGACGCGCGCGGCCGGCTGGTGAAGGTCGAGCGCAGCGGCACGGTCAATAACGGCGTCAAGGCCGAGTACAAATATGACAAGGGCGACAACCGCACCAACGTCAACGTGATCTCCCCCAATTGAGCCGGAGCCTCGCTTGCGCGCTGCTTGCGGCCGCTTTGGCATTCGCGACCCCGGCGTTCGGCCAGGGCCTGTCGATCCCGCCGCGTGAGGATGCGCGCAGCCCGACCGGCGTGAGCTATGGCAGCGGCGCCTTCACCTACGAGGCGCGCGACCTTGCGATCGGCGGCGAGCAGGGCCTGACCCTGGACCGCACCTATATCAGCAATGTCGGCTATATTCCGCTCGGCGGCATGAACTGGATCCACAATATGACGGGGCGGATCAGCCTTCAGGCGATGCCGCTGGATCCCGGCAGTCCGCTGAGCGAGCCGACCCGCATCCCCTATATCTACAACGTCACGGTCGGGGCGCGCTCGGCCGGCTTCATCGGCGGCAGCCATTCCCAGCCGATTACGACCGGATGTCCGGAGGGCACGTATGAGCCGATCAGGCAGACCGGTGCCACCCTGGTCTACACCGGCACGAACCCGACCAACGGCTATTACATCTTCACCGATTCCGACGGCGCGGTGATCAATTTCCTGTCCGGCGGCCAGCCCCAGCTCATGCAGAACATGACGCTGCCGGATGGCACCAGGCTCGACTATACCCACGGCCCGGCCACGGGACGCCTGCACGTGATCAGCAGTCGCGGCTATGCGATCCTGATCGAGCCCGGGACGCCGGGGACGACGACGACGCCGCCGGGACCCTGGAAGGCCTGCGCGGTCAACCTGACCCAGCATGTCGTCACCGCGACCTCGACCTGTCCGGAGAGCGTTCAGACCGTCACTTATTCCTATGCGCTCACCGCTTCGGGGCGCCCGTGCTCGCCGGCGCGACCGATCCGGGCGGGCAGGCGACCACCTACGGCTATCAAACTTACGGCCTTGCCGGCGCCGGCGATCCCAACGGCCTGCCTCGCCTGGCCTGCATCACCCTGCCGGGACAATCGTCCTGCCTGATCCACAACGATTATTCGTCGTGTTTCCACCCCGACCCGGCCACCGGCACGGGCGCGTTGTGGGGCGGCGCCTATGTCACCGGGCAACAGACCGCGACCGGCGAGACCTATGCTTTTGCATATAATTTCCAGAGCGACCAATGCGAGGGCGTCTACAGCATCGACACGACGATGACGGTCAACGGCACCGCCGTGACACATATCTACCCCGCCGGCGACTTACCGGTCACCATCGTCGACCCGCTGAACAGAACGATGTCCTTCCGCTATATGATCGGCGAGAGCTGGGCGGCCGAACCGGGGCAATTGGTCGGCGTGACCTCTCCTTTGGGCAATGCGGTCGACGCCTTGTACGACGCCCGCGGCAATATCTATCAGCAGATTCAGACCGCGATTCCCGGCTCCGGCCTTCCCGCCCGCACGACGACAGCGGTGTTCCCCGCGAGCTGCGACGCGACCAATCGCCGGATCTGCAACAAGCCGACCTCCGTCACCGACGCCAACGGCAACACCACGGACTACACCTACGATGCCGCGCATGGCGGGGCGCTGACCGAGACCGGGCCGGCGCCGGCGCCGGGCGGCGTGAGGCCGCAGACCCGTCACGAATATGCGCAGCGTTACGCCTGGATATTGGCGAGCGGCGGCGGCTACGTGCAGGCGGCGACGCCGGTCTGGGTGCGGACGGCGAGCAGCCTGTGCCGGACCAGCGCGGCGACCGGCAACCCGGCCAGCCCCTGCACCACGGCCGGCGACGAGGTGCGCACGGCTTACGATTACGGGCCGAACAGCGGGCCCAACACGTTGCTGCTGCGCGGGCAGACGGTGATCTCGACCGACGGCGGCGTCACCACCACCTTGCGGACCTGCTACAGCTACGACCGCGACGGCCGAAGGATCAGCGAGACCCAGCCCGGCGCCAATCTGGCGAGCTGCTCGTGAGCCGCCTTCGCGCCCTCGCCGCCGCCGCGCTGGCCGCCGCCGCGCTGCTGACGCCGGCGTCCGCTTTCGCCCAGGCCGCCGCCTCGCCCTATACCAGCGCCACCCGCTACGACGCGGTCGGTCGGGTGACGGGGACGATCTCGGCGGACCCGGACGGGGTGGGGAGCGGCAACCCGTTCCTCGCGGCCCGCAACAGCTACGATGGCGCGGGCCGGCTGACCAAAGTCGAGACCGGCACGCTCAGCGCTTGGCAGTCCGAGGGCGTGGCGCCCGCGGCCTGGACCGGGTTCACCGCCGATCGCACGATCGAATCGACTTACGACCTCATGGGCCGCAAGCTTCGCGACAGGCTGCGCGAGGGCGCGGCGGGGACGGTGCGGAGCCTCACCCAGTACAGCTACGACGCCTTCGGCCGTCCCGATTGCGTCGCGGTCCGCATGAACCCCGCGGATTTCGCCTCCCCGCCCGTCTCGGCCTGCACGCAGGGGACGGGCGGCGCCGACCGGATCAGCCGCGACCTCTACGATGTGGCCGGCCAGCGGCTGCAGCTGCGCATCGGCGTCGGCAGCAGCGTCGAGGGCACACAGGCGACCTGGGCCTATGATCTGAACGGCCAGGTCGTGACGCTGGTCGACGGCAACGGCAATCGGGCCGATATCCACTATGACGGGCATGGCCGCCAGGACCGCTGGACCTTGCCGTCGACGACCCGCGCGGCCTCGTTTAACGACGCCACCCCCGCGACGGCGCTGGCCAGCGCCGGCGCGGTCAACGCGGCGGACTATGAGGCCTACACCTACGACCCCAACGGCAACCGCACCAATTTGCGCAAGCGCGACGGGCGCAACATCGTCTTCGCTTATGACGCGCTGGGCCGGGTGACCTCGAAAACCTATCCGAACGGCGGCGCGACCGCGGTCTATTATGCCTACGATCTGCGCGGCATGCAGCTCTCGGCACGGTTCACCAGCCAGTCGGGCGAGGGTATCACCAGCGCCTATGACGGGTTCGGCCGCCTGGCCTCGAGCAGCACCAACATGGGCGGGACGACCCGCACGCTCAGCTACCAGTACGACCGCAACGCCAACCGCACGCAGATCACCCATCCGGACGGCGTTTATTTCACCAGCACCTATGACGGCCTGAACCGCCCCTACATCCTCTACGACCAGACGGCCTGGCGGGAGTGGTTCGCCTACAAGCATCATGGCGCGCTCTACGTGGGGGTGCGGGCCAACAATGTGCAAGATTACTGGGAATATGACGGCATCCAGCGGCTTTACAGCCACGCAATCTACTTCAACGCCCCTTATGCGGCCTCGACGGCGGTCTGGCTCTACACGCACAACCCGGCGCCTCAGCTCGCCAGCGTCTGGCGCGACAACAACGCTTATGCCTGGACGGGCGCCTACAACATCGCCCGGCCCTATGCGACCAACGGGCTCAACCAGTACAGCGTCACGGGACAGCCCAGCACGGCCGGCAGCGTGGCGCTCACCTACGACGCCAACGGCAACCTGGCCTCGGAGGCGACGTGGAACGGGACGGCCTACGTCGTGTCGGCGACCTACACCTACGATATCGAGAACCGGCTGGTCGGCCGGACGGGCGGCGTGACGCTCAGCTACGACCCGCTGGGCCGCCTCTACGAAGTCACCGGCTCATCCGGCACGACGCGGTTCCTCTACGACGGCGACGCGCTGGTCGCGGAATATGTGTCGGGGGCGATGACCCGGCGCTACGTCCACAATGTCGGCGCCGACGTGCCGCTGCTGAGCTATGCGGGCTCCGGCATCGCCCAGCCGACCTGGCTCCACGCCGACCATCAGGGCTCGATCGTCGCGGTCAGCGACGCCATTGGCGCGGGAACCATCAACACCTATGACGAATATGGCATACCGGGCGCGAGCAATAGCGGACGGTTCCATTACACCGGCCAGATCTGGCTCCCCGAGCTCGGCATGTACCACTACAAGGCCCGCATCTATTCGCCGACGCTCGGCCGGTTCCTGCAGACCGATCCGGTTGGCTATGAGGATCAGTTCAACCTTTATGCCTATGCGGGGAATGACCCGGTCAACTTCACCGACCAACCGGCGCGATAAAGCTCAATAAAAGTGGCAGAGACTATGAATCCACTGTAATAACCATTGGCCCCCGCTCCCTGGTTCCTCTCCGGGAAACAAGACGTTATGACGATGGGCGGACACCAGAGTTCCTGGTGCGCGACCTGTATACGAACAATAACACGGCATTTCGAGCCCTAAGAAATGCAAGCAACGACAGGGATTTTAATACGAATTGTCATGGATTGACGTTTACGGGAGGACGATATTGGATAAACAACACGGAAGCGCAAACTATATTGGACAACGACGGATACACAAGGGTCGATACCCCGGCCGTTGGCGACGTGGCAGCATATCGTCGTAACGGCGATAATGTGCTTGTCCATACCGGGCGCGTGGTGGAGGTGGATAGCGCGGGCGGGACGATGGTTCGAAGCAAGGACGGCGCCGGCCCGATCAGGACCCTCCCCGGGGAGGGGGGCTATCGCAGGGCAGGCGAAACGAACACGTTGGAATATTGGCGCCAGGATGCCGGGAGCCCGATGCCGCTACCGGAGGTCGGGACTGGAACCCACATCAGGGACCAATGACCCTGCCCGCGGCTGCCGCGGGCGACGTCGCATGGGCGGGGCCGTGGATCAGTTATCGATCTCCAGGTCCCTGAAGCCGAACTCTCCGCCGCTGCAGCTCACCATGATCTGGCTATTCGCGCCCAGGGCGATATCGAGCGGGATTTCGCGCGTTCCGACCCGAAGCGTGGCACGTCCGCCGGCCAGGATCGAAAGCTCGAAAGCAATCGAAAGTTGGTCGCCGTGTCGCCAGGCGAAGCTTTCGATGAGCTGGCTGTCCTCGCGACCGTCTCTGCCCATCGTGACGACGGCGTGAAGCGCGTCCCCCTCCGAACCGACGCCAAAGACGATGGCATTGTCCGCGTCGTGATCGATGATCGTGACATGGACGCCGCGGCTGTCCGCAATTATGACGCTATAGCCATCCATCTGCTGCGGATTGGCCGGCAAGGGATAGAGCCACCTCGGCTGGATGCGTCCCCGCACATGGAACGGGGGCGCTTCCGGCCGCATTCGCCAGATTGTGGAATCGCGTCCGATCGGGGCGGCGCAATCGAAATTCAGCGGCGCCGCCATTGCGGCGGCGTTGCCGCCCAGACCGAGAAGCAGGCCGGAAAGAATTGCCACCTTCATGACCTGCTCCCGAAAAAATACAGTCAATATCAATAATATATGATCTTCTGCGGCGATAACATCAAAGCAGGAGGGCAACAACGAGCAAAGACTTCCGGTAGTGACCGGCACGTACCTGTCACCGAGGAAAAATTCCTACGTACCTGTCACCGAACCGGCCGGTTCGTGGGCGCGCCGTCCTTCCGCTGAACGATGAGAATGGTGCGCGGAGCCCGAGCGGTTGGGTACGGTGCCGGCGCGCGCATCGGGTCTCGCCCCGGCCGGCGGCGGCGGCTCAGTCGCGGCGGAAGGCGAAGCGGGTGGCGGGGCCGGTTTCGGCGCCGGGGGGCGGCCGGTGCCGGGGCGCGGGCAAGGCGGCGACCAGCGTGAGGCTGCCCCCGCCGGGCAGCGCGAGGGGCTGGCCCAGGATGAGCTCGGTCTCCCCTAGCCGCGTAATCGCCGCCCTGAGCCGCAGCCGCCCCGCCCACACGCACGCGACGTCGGCCGGGCAGCGGCTGTCCTCGATCACCGCGATCGGCCGCACGCTGACGTCGCCGAGCCGCGCCGTCCCGCCAAGCCGCACCTCGACCGTGCCGGCCGCCTCGTCGGCCGCCACCTGCTCAACCGGCGCGCCCGCCGTCGCCGCGGGCGCCGCGCAACCGGCCAGCAGCGCAAGCATCGCCATTGCCTCAAGCCGCATCGCTCTCTCCCGCGCGGCGCTTCGCCTCGATGATCTGCCCATGCGCCTCCAGCCCGCCCCGCAACAGGCGTTCCGATGTTTCCAAGGCGGCGTCGGGGGTGAATGAGACGGCGTATCCGTCGGGCCCGTCCATCATCACTTCGCCCTCTTCGGCGGTGACTTGGCTGGCCTCGTGGTGGGGCGTGTTTTCCATGAAGCCATGAACCTGAATCCGCCCGGTCGGGTTCCCCATCCCGCTTCGGGTCTGGTCGATTGTCGGTGCAAGACCGCCTCTCCCGCAACGTTGCTCACCTCACCATGCGGCTAGTCCCCCGGCAGCTGGGCTTCGCAGGCGTCGGTGACGACCGCGAGGTTGCCGAGGTCCAGCGTCGCGAACAATTGGTCGCCGATCGCCCGCCGCTGGACGTCGGCCGTGGTCATCCGGCGCTCGATCATGCCGGCGATGGCGCGCGGCTGGTAGCGGGCAACAAGGGCGTCCAGCCGGGTGGAGGGCGCGGTGTCTCCGTTCCGCTCGGCATGCGCGCGCGCGGTCCCGCTGAAGCCCGCGGCCGCCCCGGCGCACATCATGTCGCGGTCGAAGGCGTCGGCGGGCAGCGCGACCGGTCCGGTCCGCCGGGCCGGAGGGTGAAGCCGATCGCACAAATCGCCTATCCGCTGCGCATCCTCGGGGCGGACGCGGGGATAGGGGCGGGACGCGATCGCCGCCATCCGCTGGAAATAATCGTCGTTTCCCGGCAGCGCGCGCGCCGCGGCCATCGTGAAATAGAGATGGCGCGCCGCTATTTCGAGCGGGAGCGGGTTCCAGCCGGCCAGGGTCGCGCTCCGGCAGGTCATGGCCGCCTGGACGGGATCGGCCGCAAGCGCGGGCGCGGGCGCGGCCTGGATCAGGGCGACAAGCAGGATCAGCATCTTCATTCCCCGAAACTTTGTGGCCGCGGTCCAGTCTAGCCCGCCCCCCGGCAAGCGCCAGGGCATTTCCCGGGCCCCAAGAGCCGCTGCTCACGTCGCGGCGGGCAGCTTCACTGTCGGGCGCCCGCGCATACCGCGTCGCGGACCGCCGCATTGGGGCTGGCCGGGCGGATCGGCTCGGGACGGCGGTCGGCGGCGGGGATCAGGGCGTTGAGGACGAGGCCGCCATTGGCGTCCGTGCCGCGGACCTCGATCGGGGTCGCGGTGCCGGCGGCGCAGTCGATCTCGAGCACGCCGGTTACGGTCTTGATGTCGTCGGCGCCGGGCGTGGCGACGATGCCGCGGACCCGCACCCGCACCCGGCGCCCGCCGGCCGGTTGCACGCTGGCCGGATCGAAAGCGGTCTCGATCCGCTCATGCGTGCCCAGGCTCTGCCAGGCCGGCGGCGCCGCCTGCAGCGCCAGCGCGAGGATCAGGGCCGCGCTCACAGCAAGGCGATCAGGGCGAAGCCGCCGACGAGGGCGGCGAGGAACAGCCAGCTGACCAGGGTCAGGCGTTTCTCGATGAAGGCCTGGACCGGCTCGCCGTAGCGCTTCAAGAGGAAGGCGATCAGGAAGAAGCGGAACGCCCGGGTGATCGTCGCGAGCAGGACGAACAAGGGGAAGTTGAAGGCGAAGACGCCGCTGGCGATCGTCACCAGCTTGAAGGGAATGGGGGTCAGGCCCTTCACCAGGATCACCCAGGATCCATATTGGTCGTAGAGGATTTTCAGGCCCTGCATCTTCTCCTCGATATGGTAGAGGTTGATCAGCCACAGGCCGACGCTCTCATAGAGAAAGTGGCCGATCATATAGCCGAAGATGCCGCCGAGGACCGACGTTACGGTGCACACGGTGGCGATCAGATAGGCTTGGTCGCGCCGCGCCAGCACCATCGGCACCACCATCACGTCGGGCGGTATGGGGAAGAAGGAGGATTCCGCGAACGAGACCGCGCCCATGTAGCGGATCGCGTGGCGATGCCCGGCCATCCGAAGGGCCCAGTCGTAAAGCGCGCGAAACATTCGAGGAACCCCGGCGATGGTCGGTCGCCGGGGCATAGCGGCGCTTTGGGGACGAGGCCAGCCCCGCCCGCCGTCACTGATGCGGCGGGCGGGGCGGCGAGCGGTCAGCTGATCTTGCCGAGCAGCCAGAGAATGAGCACGACGATCAATATCGTGCCGAGCAGCCCCGACGGCGCGAAACCCCAGTTGCGGCTATGCCCCCAGGTCGGCAGCGAGCCGATCAGGACCAGAACCAGAATGACGATGATGATGGTGGTCATGAAATTCCTCCCGTTGATGTAGCAGCGAAACGACCCGGATGCGGAAGGGTTCATCGCCCCCGCGCAAAAGCCGGCTTTCTCCCGAGAATGCGGCCTTCACGCCCCCGATCGTTCTGATAGGATGGGCTCATGCTGATCGTCCTCGCCGCCCTCGCCTTGCAGGCCGCCGCGCCGCCGCCCGCGCCTCCCGTCGTCAGCGAGACGGCGCCCGATGCCGCCGCCGACCGGGCGGTCCGCGCCGCCACCGACGCCTATCTCACGGCGCGGGACGCAGGGCGCTACGATTTGGCCTGGGCGATGCTGAGCCCCGACTGGCGGGCGCGCCGGCCCCACGACCCGTGGGTCGCGGCCGCCCGCGAGTTCAACGCCCAGGCGGGCGCCTCCCGCGGCCGGCGAATCGCCGCGGTCACCTGGCTGGAAAATCCGGGCGGCGGCATCACCGGCACCTTCGGCGTGGTGGAATATAATGGCGATTATGCCGATCTCGTCTTCATGTGCGGGGTCGCCATCTGGGAGCGCCAGCCCGACGGCGCCTGGCGCCTCTTCCGCGAGGTCACCCACGCCGCCATGCGCGCCGACGCGCCCAACGCCACGCCCGAGCAGATCGCCGAGGGCCGCCGCCAGTTCCAGTGCCGCGACTAGGGCCGGGATTCGATCGGCAACGCGCTCCACGCACGCGCAGCGACACGAACGAAGGGGAGTCATCCCGGATGGGGACGCACATCTTTGCGTTTCCAAAAGCGCCCGGCAAAGGCGCATCTTGACGGCGGCGGGGCGGTGCCTGACAAACATGCATGACCATCGTCCAGATCCCATGCCTCGCCTGCCGCGTCGGCACCCCCGCCGAGGAAGGCGCCGCCGCGGTTTCCTGCGCGGCCTGCGGGGCGTCGCTGCCGGCGCCGGCGGCGCGCGCCTGGATGCTGCTTCGGGGCGGATCGCAGCAATTCGGGCCCTATGCGTTCGCGGAGGTGGCGCGCTTCCTCGCCGAGGGGCGGCTGCAGCCGAGCGACGAGATCTGGCACGAGGGCGCCGCCCTCCGGCTCGCCTTGCACCGGCTGCCGGCCTCGACCTTGCCCCAGGGCCAATCCGCCCCCGCCGTGCCGGCCGAGCCGGCCGCCGTGAGCGTGGCGAAGGCCTCGCCGACGCCACCTGCGCAGCAGGCTCCGGCGCCGTTCCAGCCGGCACCCCTCGCGCCTCAGGGCCCATCGGCGGGCGCCAGGATCAGGCTTCATTTCATCCGTTCGCTGAGCTGGAATCTGCGGTCGCTGGCGGTGCAGCCGGACGAGGAGGCGCGGCTGATCGCGAACGGAGTCGATGAAGCCGATGCGCGCCGCTATCTGGTCTGGCGCCGCAGCGTGCTGCTGGTCGTCGCCTGGCCGATGCTGGTTTCGGCGTTGCTCGCCACGCTCGGCTGGGCCACCACGGACCGGTCGAACCTCCCGGACCTCTCGGCCTTGGGAAGCCTGCTCGAGATCGTCCAGCTGGCGGCGCTCTACGCGCTGCCGATCACCGCCTGGCTGGCGGCGCGGGCCTGGGACAGGCACAAAAGTTCGCGCAACATCCTGCTGCGCGGCTGGCTGGTCGCCTTCCTGACGCCGCTGGTCCTCGCGCTACTCCCCTTCGCCTGGCGCTACGACCTCTCCAACGCCGGCTCCGCCCAAGACCCAACGCAGCTGGCCAATATGATATCGGGGTTCGGCGTGATCGGCGCGGTCGTCGCTTATGTGACGCTGATGCCGGCCGTCCTCTCCCTGATCCCGGGCGTGCTGAGGGGCTGCCTGCGCATCAAGGCCCTGATTCCGGAATCGATCCTCCCCGGCCTTTTCCTGATCGCCGCGGCGCCGCTCTATATCCTGTTCTTCCTCGTCATCTTCACCACGATCAATCAGGTGGCGGGCAATCTGGTGCTCATCCTCGCCGTGCTCGCCTTGCTCATGGCCCCGCTTCTCTACCTGTTCAACGCCGGCACGTTCACGCGCCCGCTGCGGACTCCGGAAGAGATCGCCAAGGTCGGCCAGGTCCAGACGACCGCCATGATCATCCTCAGCATCGGGGTGGGGCTGCTCGTCGTCTACGCCTTCACCGCCACGATCTTCGGCAAGTCGCTGGTCGGCCTGGACCACACCACCTCGCTCATGCGTCCGTGGAACACCACCCTCTACCAGCTGCCGCTCGAATATTTCGTGCGCTCGCTGTTCACCACCGTGCTGGTCGCCGATCTCTTCATGCAGATGAACCTGTCGCTGTGGCGCCACAGCCAGGCCTTCGCGGCCTCGCCCGAGGCTCAGAGCTACGACCGGCTGATGACCGAGATCGAGGAAGCGGGCAGCTGAACCCGGGGCGCGGCGGCTAGTCCCGGCCCGCGCGGAGCCTGTAGCCCACCCCGAGTTCGTCGATCGGCATCGCCGGGCTGGACGGGTCGCGCTCGAGCTTCCGCCGGAGCGCCCGCATGGCGACGCGCAGATATTCGGTCTGGCCCTCCTGCGCCGGGCCCCAGGCGGTGCGCGAGCATCTGTTCGGCTGGATGATGAAGAGCTCCGCATCCGCGATGGCGTTCTTCAGGCTGCCGACCAACCGCGTCGTGGAGCTTGGCAGCCAAATGGCGATTTGAGCGCGGTGCGCCTGGTAAAGTCCCACTTTGGGCGCAACTATGCTCCACCGGTATAATAGAGGCGGCCATTAACGCCCTGGAATCCGCCATTGCGGTAGAGCTAAAGCTCTCTGAAAGCAGCATTTCAGGCACCCTTCTCCAATCAATGGGACCTTGACTCGACAAAGGATTCGATGTCGTTGGCAAAAGACCGGCCGGGGGGCCGGTATCTAAACGCCGGTCGGGGACCGGTATCTAGTCGAGGGGGATTACATGAAGAAGTTTCTGAGCGGCGTGGCGATTGCCGCGCTCATTTCCACGTCATTGTCTGCTCCGCTGACGGCGGCCGCGATTCAGGATCCAGCGCCGGCTGCCGCATCGCAAGCAGGGATGCTGACCCTGGCCGCCGGCACGCCGATCACTTTGGCCGTGGCCCAGGAAGCGAACAGCAGCACCCACCGCGCCGGCGACGCCATCCAGCTGACGGTGCTGAACGACGTCCGGATCGGCGACACGATCGTCATCCCGCGCGGCAGCCCGGCGGTGGGCGAGATCACCTGGCGCACCGGCAAGGGTGCGTTCGGCAAATCCGGCAAGCTGGAATTCTCGCTTCGCCACATCGATCTGGGCGGACAGCACATCCCGGTTTCCGGCGATTATCGCCAGGAAGGTGAAGGCAATACGATCGCGACCGGCGTCGCCATCCTCGCCGTCGGCATCTTCGCCGGCTTCGTCACCGGCAAGCGCGCCCGCCTCCCGGTCGGCCGCGAGCTGATGTCGCAGCTCACCCAGGCCGTGGACTTCACCGCCGACGGCCACCTGGCGCCGTCCTACGACGGCGCGGCCGCGATGGCGGCGGCGGCGGCGGGCACGCCGCTGGGACAGTGCCGGGCCCAGGCCGCGGCCCTCACCGACCAGCGCCAGCGCGACCGCGCCCAGCGCAATTGCTTCCGCGAGCGCATGGAATAGCTTTTGCGAAAAGGGGGCACGCAGGTGTGTGTCCCCTTTTTCCTACCGGCCGCCCTGCCCGGCCCTATCGCGACGGCGAGGCCTGCAGGATCAAGTGGAGGACGCGCTGGCCGGCCATGAACAATGGCGACAGGGCGTCCGTCTCATTCACCAGGGCCTCGGTCGACCGGGTCGCGCCGCGCAGGCCGGCGGTGGTGATCAGGTAGAAGCTGGTCTCGCCGCGCCCGGGCCGCGGCTGGTCCCGGGGGGCCGCCATCGCGGCCAGATGGGGCCGCGCCGCCGCGACGAAGTCCCGCGAGGCGGCCGCGACATCGTGGTCCGCGCTGCCGCCGATCGTCCCGCCGCCGCTGCTAAGATAGAGGCTGGTATCGCCGGCCGCGAAGGAGACCAGGGTCGCCGTGTGCCCATCGACGTCCATGTCCATCACGATCCCGTAGACGATCGGCTGCCGCGCACATCGATGCCGAGATCGGCGGGGCGCATGTTCAGCGCCATCCGGCGCAGCTCGTCATACATCGTCTCGCCGCTTCGAGCCGGCTGCGCCACGCTCTGCGCCGGTCCGGGCAGCAGGGCGGCGAGGGCGAGCAGGGGCAGCAGCGCTCTCATGCTCAGGGCGCCAGCGTCGGCGCGGTGTTGGTCTCGCCCGGGCCCTCCGCCTCTTCCTCGCCTTCGGGCAGCGCCTCCTCGTCGATCGGCAGCGCCGGGCCGATCCAGAGCGCGTCCTTCAAATGGTCGCGGCGCTGGTTGATCGTGTTGGGGTGGACGAGGATCGAGAGGCCCTCATGGTTGAGCATCAGCCAGGGCACCAGGGTCGCGAACGTCTCGGTGGCGAAGGCGATCTGGAACATCGGCGCTCCGTGCGGGCCGACCGGGCGGTCGCGCCAGCTGCCGAGCCGCACCGCGAACCGCGCCGCGACGTCCTCGCGCAGGCGCTTCGCCGCCGCCTGCGCCGCCTCGTCGTCCGCGCCGAAATAGACATGGGCGTGGTAGGAGGCGATCTCGGCGACCCTGCGCGCCATGTCAGGCCGCGGTCCGCTCCAGGAAGGCGGCCTCGCGCGCGATCAGGGGCGCGAAGCTCGGCCGGGCGAGGATCTTCTCGACATAGGCGGCCACCTTGGCGTGGCGCTGCGGGTCGAGCGCGACCTGGATGTGCTGGAGGTTGGCGAATGGGCTGGCGACGGCGATGTCGGCCAGCGTCAGCCGGTCCTCGACCAGGAAGCCGCTCGCCGGGATCACGCTCTCCAGATAGTCGAGCAAAGGCGGCAATTCCTCGCACTCCGCCTTCGCCGCCACCGCCTCGTCCCCGGCCTGCCCGAGGAATCTGGGAGCGACGATCCTGTTGAAGAACATCTTTCCGCCGCACGCGAACAGGATCGTGTCGGCATATTCGTCGAACCAGATCGTCCGCGCCCGCGCCTTGGGCTCGGTGGGGATGAGGTTCGGCTCGGGCTTCACCGCCTCCATATAGGCGACGATGGCCGAGGAATCGGAGATTGCGAAATCGCCGTCGCGAAGGCCCGGCATCTTGCCGAACGGGCTCGCCTCGATGAATTCGGGATCCTTGTTGCCGAGCCCGGTCGGCTTCAGCTCGACCTCGATCCCCTTCTCGGCGGCGAAGACGAGGACCTTGCGCACGAACGGCGACAGCGAGGCTCCATAGACGATCATAAAGGCGACTCCCCAGGTGGGTTTTGATCTGCAACGCCTCTCAATGCGCCTGCCGGGCGCGCGCGACAAGCTGATCGTCTCACTCCGCGCGCGCCGGGCCATGTTCGAAATGCCGGGTCAGCAGCGCTCGCCACGCCTGCGCGCCGCCGTCGCCGACGCCGGTCAGCCTGAGCCGGAAGTCGCGATATTCGGCATGGTTGGGAATGCCCCAGCGCGCCTCGATGATATGGCCCTGGGCGGCGTCGAACCAGAGCGGCCCGGCGCGGGGCGGGCCAGCGCCAGCAAGGCGAGCGCGAGCGCCGTCACGCTTCGGCCTCGCCCGCCGCGCGGCGCATCGGCTGGCGCTTCATATAGGTGAGGCTGCGCCACAGCCATTCGACCGGCCCGAAGCGATAATGGCTGAGCCAGAGCGGGCTGATGACCAGCTGCGCCGCCCAGATCGCGGCGACGACATAATAAAGCTCGTGCCGCTCCAGCTGGTTATACCAGCCGAGCCCGATGAACAGGATCCCGCAGACGACCGAATGGGCGAGATAATTGGTCACCGCCATCCGACCCACCGCGGCGAAGGCGCGGCGCAGCCAGCCAAGCAGCCCGGAGCGCACGAACAGGAGCAGGGCGCCGACATGGCCGATGGTCATCGCCAGCCGGCCGAGATCGTAGCTGACATGGGCCTGCGCGAACGAGACCGCGCTGAAGCGATGGTCGATGATCCAGCGCGTCTCGACCGCGTTGACCGCGAGCCCGATGCCATAGCCGAGCAAAGCCATCGCCACGTAAAGCGAGGTCCGCCGCTCGAGGGTCAGGACGCCCATCCGGAACAGCGCCATGCCGATCAGCATCATCCCGAAGATGTCGAAGAAGAAGCGGTAGAGGCCCCAGCTCTGGAACCAGCTGTTGATCAAAGCGGTTCGCTGGAAGGCGCGGCCATAGCCGTCGACTCGCGCCTGGACCGCGTCGGCGATCTCCTCGGGTGTCGATTCGAACTCGGCCCGCGCCTCCTCCCATGCGCCGATCGCCGCCTGCTGGTCCGGGCTGAGCTCGGCGCCGCGCGCCTGCGCCGCGCTCGCCGCCGACCAGGCCTCATGCTTGCGGAGCAGGGCATTCGTGTCGTGGAGGTTCCACGCCGCGTTGAGCAGCAAAGTGCCGGCGCCGATCGCAAGCAGCCATTTCGCCGCCATCTTCCGGAACGGGAAGATGAACAGGGCGATCACCCCGTAAGCGTAGAGGATGTCGCCATACCAGAGGAACACGAAGGCGTTGACCATGCCGAAGGCGATCAGCCACAAATTGCGCCGGAAATAGATGTCGGCGGCGTCCGTCCGGCCGGCCGCTTCGAGCCGCGACGCGAGCAGGATGGCGCTCGCCCCGAACAGCATCGAGAACAAGGCGCGCTGAGTGCCCTCGAAGCCGATCTCGGTGACGATCCACGCCCACAGATTGGCGCCGGTCGCGCCGCCCGCATTCATCGGATTGGCATAAGCGTCGGGCAGGCCGAAGCCGGTGATGTTCATCAGCAATATGCCGCACAAAGCGATTCCGCGGACGAAGTCGAGCGCCTCGATCCGGCGCACCGCCGGCATCGCCGCCACGCCCGTCGCGGCCTCTGGTTCCCCGGTCGCCATCGCCATTCGCAGCCCCCCTTGGCGGCGATGTTTCGCGCCAAAAGCCCGGCCGCGCAAGCGTCGCCGGCCCGTTCAGCGCAGCCGATAATGGTCGGCGAGCCGGTCGAGCGCGATGGTCAGCACGATCTTCCCGGCGCGCGCGGGCCAGCCCAAAGCCCGCTCGGCGTCGCGCATCCCCTCGCCCGCGCAGATCACGCGCCAGAGCATGTCGGCAAGGCCGGCGCCGACCGCGGCGACCGCCTCGTCGAACCGCCGCCGCGCGGCGATCTGGACGATTGTCGGCATTCCGGCCGCCGGCGCCGAGCGCGCGGTCTTGCCCGGCGGCGGCACATCCCAGCGCATCGTCACGCTGGGCCCCAGCGCCGCTTTTTCCCAATCCGCGCGAAGCAGCTCGCCCGCCGCATATTGCCGCGCGTCGACATGGCCGCGCGCCCTGAGCCAGCCGAGCGGGGATTCGGCGAGGTTGACGGTGACCGAGCGGGCCGCCTTGCCGCGCCGCGCCGTCCGCGGCTTGCCGTCGCGGGGCAGCGGCCGCTCGGCGAGCAGCCTGTTTTTCCTGGGGAGGTTCGAATCGGGCATCTCTCCGGCTTGCCATTTGGGTAAAAGTGTAGGAAAGAAAGAACCGGTCCGGTTTGGAGGTAAGTCATGATCACCCGCATTCGCGAGGTCCGCCGAGCCCGCAAGATGACCCTGCAGGACGTCGCCGACCGCTGCCAGCCGCCGACGACGCCGCAGACGATCGGCCGGCTCGAGACCGGTACCCGCACCGTCTCGGTGGGCTGGCTGAACCGGATCGCCCGCGCGCTCGGGGTCGAGGCCTCGGATCTCGTCACGCTCCCCGACCGCGAGGACATACCGGTCGCCGCGACTTTGGACCATGAGGGCGCGCACGCACCGCGCCGCGAAGGCGTCGTCATCCCGCCCCAGGCCGCGCCCGGCCTGGTCGCGGTCACCGTCGCCTCGTCGAGCGGCGATTATCGGAGCGGCGACGAGATCTGGCTCACCCGGCTCGCGCCCGAAGCTTTTGCCGGCGCGCTCAACCGCGACATCCTCGTCCCCCGCCCCGCCGGCCGCTTCCTGTTCGGCCGCCTGATCGGCCGCGAGGACAACAAGCTCCACATCCTGCCCCACGGCGCCGGCCAGCGCCAGACCGTGGTCGCCGACCCGCCCTGGGCGGCGGTGGCGGTGAGGCTGATCCGGTCGCTGTAGGCCGTCCCGGCGCCAAGGCCGCGGACGTACAAAGGCCCCGGCCTTGGCGCCGGAGTCGGCCCAGCCGGCTGGCGGGGCGGCCAGCCGAAAGCTGGCCGAGCCCGACCAAGGTCACGGCACAATGGTGCCGTGACGGCTCACCCGCTAGAGGTGCCGCGTCTCCGCCGGCTCGTTCCACCAATTGTCGCCGCGCCCGTCCATGTAGCGCACCGGCGCCTCGGCGAGCGCGGCCGGGTCGAGATCGTCGAGCGTCGCCACGCTGATCGAGACATAGTCGCCGCCGATTTCCTCGATATGGCCGTGGCCGTAGACCGTCACGCCGCAGGTCCGGCAGAAGCAATTGTGCGCCTGCATGGTGTTGAACCGATAGTCGCCGAGCGCGTCCTCGCCGGCGACCAGGCGAAAATCGCCGGGCTTCATGCCAACGCTCCAATAGCGCTTCTTCCAGCAGATCGAGCAATTGCACTTGCCCGTGCCCTGCTCGAGATCCACGTCCGCCTCGTAACGCACCGCGCCGCAATGGCAGCTGCCATGATAAGTCCGCTTGGCCATGAGATGCTCCTCCAGCCTGGTGGGCGCTGACGGGCTCGAACCGCCGACCCTCTCGGTGTAAACGAGATGCTCTACCAACTGAGCTAAGCGCCCTTCCCCTTCCACTGCCATCGCGGCGGCGGCCGGGCAAGCGTCAGACCGCGGCCGGGGCGGTTCGCTGGAGCGCGCGCAAATAGGCGGCGAGCGCCCGCGCCGCTTCGTCCGACAGCTCGATATAGACCCGCCGCCCGTCCTCGGGATCGGCGGCGCGGACGAAGAGGCCGCGGTCGGTCAGCGCCTTGATCCACCTGAGCGCGGTCGTCGCCGGCACCGCCGCGGCGATGCACAGGCTGGAGACCGCGACCCGGTTCTTCTCGAGCCGCGCCGCCATCAGGTCGAGCAGCATGTCCCAGGCCGGATCGGCGAACAGCTCGCCGCGGAAATATTGGTCGCGCAGCCGCCGCGCGCGGATGATCGCGCGGATGGTGGCGGCGTCGACGCCGGCCTCGGCCGTCTCCTCGCCCGCGCCCGTCCTGGCGGCGACGGCGGCGGCGGCCGCCGCCTCCTCCTCGGACAGAGATGCGAGGATCGCGGCGATCCGGCCGACATCCTCGGAAAGCTGCTGGAGGATGACCGAGCCGTCGTCGCGGCCGACGTCGTGCAGGCGCGCGGCCACGGGCCGGGCGGCGGCGGCGACCGCCGCCAGCCGGTCGAGCGCGCCGGCCTCGCAAAGATGGGCGACGTCGCCGTGCGGCGCCCGCGCCGCGACCAGATCGAGAAGGTCGACCGGGGCCGAGACGACGCTCCGCCGGGCGCCGGCCTCGGCCTCGCCCTGCGCCCAATCCAGCAGGGGGATCAGGGCGTCCGGGCCCAGGGCGCCATCGAGCTCGATCAGGGCGGCGGCATTGGGCACCGAGCGCCGGAACGCCTCGGCATCCGCGCCGATCAGGACGGATGAGACGATTCGGCAATCGGCCGCCTGCGCCGCCCGCCGCATTCGCTCGAGCGCGGGCTCGGTATCGCCGAATAGATGCACGGCCGGATTTTCGCGATATTCGACCATTTCGAGCGCATCATGCGCCAACTTGCAGCTCATCGCCAGCACCCCCCGCCACGATCCGAAATGGAGTTTGGCGCAAGCCCGGATGGGAGGAATTTATATCGGCTCCAATTCGGAGCCGGTTGAAAAAGCCGAATGGCTTCATCGACATGCCGGTGGCGCGCAATCCCTCCGAAACGGTGCAAACCGCGCCGCTCGGGGCACTTGCCGCGAGCGCCGCCGAGCGCCGTGAATAAGAAATATAGTCTCGGAGCGAGAAAGCGCCTGTCGGAAAACCTCCTCCGTTTCGGATCAAGATGAGGCGGCCGATCGGCCTCGCCGGGCCGTCGGATGGGGTTCTCGGGGGTTGGACGGTCAGGAGAAGGTGTCGGCCAGGCCTTCCACATCGCCCGAAAGCTCGCGCGCGGCGGTCGCCGTGGCGCCGCCCCAGAGCGTCAGGCCGATCGTGCCGAGCGCGGCGCTCAGCACCCAGTTGAGCATCATCATCGCGTCGATGCCGCCGGAGGCGAGCCGCCCATATTGGCGATAGGCCGCCTGCTGCGCGCTCTCGGAGTTGAAGCCGCCCCGCATGATCGCGGAGAAATATTCCTGCTGCGTCACCAGCCCGACCACCAGCGACACGACGAACATGATCACGAAGAGCACGAAATAGGTGCCGAACAAGGTCCAGAACTTGCCACGGGACAAGGCCCATGCCTCGCCGATGACGAAGCGCCCCCGCAACAAGGTGAGCGGGAAGCTGAGCGACAGCTTCACATAGAGCCAGGTCAGGAAGCAGACCAAGGCGAGGAACTGGATCACGATCATGAACCACACGGTCCCCGGGCTGCCCGTGCTCAACGACACGCCCACGAAGAGCGCCATGACGACGCCGACGAAGATGATTCCGACGTAGAAGATGACCAGATAGAAGACCGCCAGCAGGAAGGCCCGAACCTCGTCCATGCCGAGCTGCAGCGACGCGAAGCCGCGCTCGCCGGGCCAAAGCACCGCGCGCTGGATCGCGGTGTACAGCACCATCACCACCACGAGCAAAGCGAGATTGAGCACCAGCAGGTTGCCGAGCGCCGACCAGATCGCGCCCGGGGAGCCTCTCCCCGTCACGTAGGCGTCCGGCCCGACCAGGGCCGACGTCCCCAATGCCATGAGCACGTCGGCCGCCAGATAGATGAGGCCCCAGACCGCAACCGCGCCGGGCCGGTCCTTGAACAGCGCAAAGGCCCCCTGCAATATCGAACCGACATTCATCGCCCAGCACTCCCCCTTGGCCGGCCAATCCCAAACGCCGCGATCTAGGCCAGCGCCTTTACAATCTCCTCGACCATCTTCTTGGCGTCGGCAAGGAGCATCATCGTATTGTCGCGGTAGAAGAGCTCGTTGTCGACGCCGGCATAGCCGACCCCGCCCATCGAGCGCTTCACGAACAAAACCGTCTTGGCCTTCTCCACGTCGAGCACCGGCATGCCGTAGATTGGCGAGGTCTTGTCCGTCTTGGCGGCGGGGTTGGTGACGTCGTTGGCGCCGATCACGAAGGCGACGTCGGCGCGGGCGAATTCGGCGTTGATGTCCTCGAGCTCGAACACCTCGTCATAGGGAACGTTGGCCTCGGCGAGCAGCACGTTCATGTGGCCGGGCATTCGCCCCGCCACCGGGTGGATCGCATATTTGACCTCGACTCCGGCATGTTTGAGCACGTCGCCCATCTCGCGCAGCGCATGCTGCGCCTGCGCCACCGCCATGCCGTAGCCGGGCGCGATGATGACCAGCTCGGCCTGCTTCATCAGGAAGGCCGCGTCCTCGGCCGAGCCGCGCTTCCACGGCCGGTCGATGGCGCCGCCGCCGGCCGCCGCCGCGGCGTCGCCGCCGCCGAAGCCGCCGGCGATCACCGAGATGAAGCTGCGGTTCATCGCCCTGCACATGATGTAGGAGAGGATCGCGCCCGAGCTGCCGACCAAAGCGCCGGTGATGATCATCGCGCTGTTGTGCAGGGTGAAGCCCATCGCCGCGGCCGCCCAGCCCGAATAGGAGTTGAGCATCGAGATCACCACCGGCATGTCGGCGCCGCCGATCGGGATGATCAAGAGGAAGCCGATGGCGAAGCTCAAGGCGGTCGCCGTCCAGAAGATCCACGGCGCCTGGTCCTGCGTGAAATAGCCGATCAGCCCCAGGATCGCGACCAGGGTGCCGAGGTTGATCACGTGCCGCATCGGCAGCATGATCGGCTTGCCCGACATGTTGCCGTTCAGCTTGAGGAAGGCGATCACGCTCCCTGAGAAGGTGATCGCGCCGATGGCGACTCCGAGCCCCATCTCGATCCGGCTGCCGACGTGGATGATCCCGCCGGGGTCGGCGATGCCGAACGCCTGCGGGTTGAGGAAGGCGCCGGCGCCGACCAGCACCGCCGCCATGCCGACGAGGCTGTGGAAGGCGGCGACCAGCTGCGGCATCGAGGTCATCGCGATCTTGCGCGCGGTAAAGATGCCGATGGCCGCGCCGAGCGCGACCGCGCCGAGGATCTGCCCCGCCACCGTCCAGTCGATATTATCGAGAAGCCCGGGCCCCGGCCCCCCGGGACCGAACGGCCGATAATAGACGAGCGTGGTGACGACGGCGAGCGTCATCCCGAACATGCCGAAGCGGTTGCCCGTCCGCGAGCTTGCCGGGCTCGACAGCCCGCGCAAGGCGAGGATGAAGCAGATGCCAGCGACCAGATAGGCGAGCAGCACCCAGGACGGCGCGGCCGCGACATGCTCGACCGCCGGCAGCACCGCGATCGGCGTAGCGGGCACCGCCATCAGCTGCGCTCCTTCTTCTTGTACATTGCGAGCATTCTGGCCGTCACCGCGAAGCCGCCGAAGATGTTGATGCTCGCCATCACCACGGCGGCGAGGCCGAGCCATTTCGCAAGCGGCGCGCCGGTCGCCGCCGCCGCGATCAGCGCGCCGACGATGATCACCGAGGAGATGGCGTTGGTTACCGACATGAGCGGCGTGTGCAGTGCCGGAGTCACCGACCAGACCACGAAATAGCCGACGAAGCAGGCCAGCACGAAGATCGACAGGATCGAAATGAAGTCCATCAGCTTTCCCCCTCGGCCGCCATTCGGAGCCGGATTTCGAGCAGCCGCAGCATTCGCGTGTAGCGGAGACGCCATTGCGGGTCGGCCACGTCGCCGCAGGGCACGCGCGGCGCGAAGGTCGCCCGCGCCTCGGCCAGCGCCTCGGCGCCGTAGCGCTGGACCAGCGCGGCGCTGACCGCGCCTTGCCTGGCGCGGAAATCCTCGTCCCAGTCGGCGCGAATCCGGGCCGGGTCGCGGCCGAAGCAATAGGCTTCCTGGTCGATCGCCGCGCGCGCGAAGACATGCATCGCGCTGTAGACCGAAAGGTCGTTGGCGCGGCTCCAGCCCGTGCCCGGCGCGGTCGAGCAGGCGGCCAGCGCCAGCGCGGCGAGCAGGATCGCGGCGCGCCTCATAGGCCCGCTCCCCGCAAGTGCCGCTCCATCTCGTTCAGGGCGTTGTCATAGCCGAAGAAGATGACGCCCATGCCGCAACCCGGATCGGGCTCGCTCCGGGGCGGACCACCGGTGCGCGGCGCGACGAGCTCTCGATGCAGCGCGTCATAGCGCTCGTCGAGCGCCCGCATGCGGTCGGGATCGGCGCGCCGGCACGGATGCTCCACGACGACGTCGTGATAATAGCGCAGGCGGAAGAAGAGGAAGAGCGTCGCGATGCCCTCGCCCGCCGGCGCGGCCTGGGCCGGAGCCGGGGGCGCGGCGGACGGGGCCGCTGCCTGCAGAAGAAGCGACAGGGCCGCGGCGGCGATCATCCCTTCAGCCGTTCGCTGACGACTTCGCCATTTCGCGTCAGCCTGACGCCGAGCACGATCTCGTCGTCGTCGGGGAAAACAGGGCGCTTCGCCTCGGCGTCCCAGAAGGCCGAGAGGAAATTGTAGATGTTGCGCGAGAACAGGGCGGAGGTGTCGGCGGCGAGCCGGCTCGGCACGTTGCGGTGGCCGACGATCTTGACGCCGTGCTTCACCACCACCTCGCCCGCCTCGGCGCCCTCGACATTGCCGCCCTGCTCGACGGCCAGATCGACGATGACGCTGCCCGGCTTCATCGTCGCGATCTGCGCGTCGGAGATCAGCCGCGGCGCCGGCCGGCCCGGGATGAGGGCGGTGGTGATGACCAGGTCCTGCTTGGCGATATGGGCGGAGACCAGGTCCGCCTGCGCGGCCTTATATTCGTCCGACATCTCGGTCGCGTAGCCGCCGGCGCCTTCGCCCTCGATTCCGGCGACATTCTCGACGAAGATCGGCTTGGCGCCGAGCGACATTATCTGCTCCCTGGTCGCCGAGCGGACGTCGGTCGCCGAGACCTGCGCGCCAAGCCGGCGCGCCGTGGCGATCGCCTGCAGCCCAGCCACGCCGACGCCCATCACGAACAACTTCGCCGCCGCCACCGTTCCCGCCGCGGTCATCATCATCGGGAAGGCGCGGCCATATTCCGAGGCGCCGTCGAGCACCGCCTTGTAGCCGGCCAGATTCGCCTGGCTCGACAGGATGTCCATCGATTGGGCGCGGGTGATGCGCGGCATGAATTCGAGCGCCAGCGCCTCGATGCCGGCCTTGGCATAAGCGTCGATCCGGTCGCGGCGCCCGAACGGGTTCAATGACGCGACCAGCCAGGCGCCCTTCCCGATCCCGTCGAGCGAGGCGGGGTCCGGACCCTGCACGGCGAGCACCGCGTCCGCGTCCGCGAGCACGTCCTTGCGCGGGCCGACGCTCGCACCCGCGGCCAGATAATCGGCATCGGCGATGGTGGCGCCTTCGCCCGCGCCCGCCTCGACCGCGACGCTGGCGCCGAGCGCGAGATATTTCTTCACGGTCTCCGGCGTGGCTGCGACCCGAAGCTCGCCTTCTTCCGTCTCCCTGATGACCGCGATCTTCACAATGTGCTCGCCCCCTTCACGGCCTGCCTGTCCGGGGGCCGGCCGCCTTTCCGTCACCTTAGCAACCGCTCCCCGCCGAGGAAAGCGGCGCGTCGCCCGTTACGGGCAGCGCCGCACCGTCTCGACTCGCCCGTTCGCGGTCTGGGTGACGCGCGCCATGTCCTGGCTCAGATATTCCCAGCGCGTGACGAGCGTGCGTCCGTTGCCGGTCAGGGTCACGATGTCGCCGTCCAGAGACCAGCTCCCCTCGCCCCCCTGGGCCACCAGCCGGCCGCCCTCGTAGAGGGCGATGGCCTGCGCGGACGAACCCGGACAGCCGGGGCCCCATGTCCCCTGGAGCCAGGCCGCGGTCGGCGCATAGCCGGCGACGGGATTGGTGGTGGTCGGCGGCGGCGGCGGCGGCGCGTACGTCCCCTGCCCCGAGCCGGTGCCGGCGGAGGAGCCGGAGGAGCCGAGCGCGCCCGATCCCGATCCCGAGCCGGACTGGCTGAACGAGGAGCCGCCATTGTCCCAGGAATCGCGCGGCGCCTTGTCCAGCAGGCTGGTGAAGAAATAGAGGCAGAGCAGAATGATCAGCGCGGCGGCGAGAATCGCCGCGACGATCCAGCCCCAGGGCGCCCCCCTGGCCGGCGCCGCCGGATAGGGCGCCGGATAGGGCGCGGGCGGTGCGGGCGGGGCCGCGTTGGGGAAAGGCGGCGGGACGACTCCGCCCCCCCCGCTCCCATCGGAACCCGGTACGCTATCCCTGTTGTCGGTCATGGCTTCCCCCCTTCGCTGGCGCGCCGGCCGCGTTCCCACGGATGCTCCGCGCGCTATCGCGCGGCCCCCTTCCGTCTCTATTTGGAGATGATCAGGATGACGATGAAGCCGGTGATCAGGCTCAGGATCGTCCCCCACTTCATCATGAAGAGGAACCGCGCGTAGCTACCCTCGTGCGCCCGCATTTCCTTGGTGGCCTCACCGTCCGCTGCCATGTCTCATCTCCTCCTGCGCGGGCATCCTTATCAAGGCGGCGCGCGCCATGGAAGGCGCGAAAAGCGCGGCCATTTCCCGCGTGGCTCGAACATTCCGGCCCGGTGCGCTATGGACGAGGGCGGGAGGTCGGCGATGACCGGATCTCGACTTGCGCTCGGCCTGCTGGGCTGCTTGGGGACATTGGCGCTCGCCGGCGCGGGCGCCGCGGCGCAGCACGGGCCGCGAGTCTCCAATGCACGCTCGATCGGCATGGAGGCGAGAAACGCGCCGACCGCGGGGCGGATCTGCGTCGCCGCCTTCGACGACCGCGACGGCGACGGCGTCCGCGATGCCGGCGAGCCGCCGCTGGCCGGCCGCCGCTTCCTGATCCTCGGCGCCGCCAACGTCACCTTCGCCCAGGGCAGCACCGATGCGTCGGGCGACTATTGCAGCATCGGCCTCGCTCCCGGCGCCTATTCCTTGCGGGAAGCCGGCCAGGGCAGCGGTGCCGGGCGCGCCGTCACCATCACCGGCGCCGAGACGGCGCGGGTCGCATTCGGTATCCGCTAGCCCGATTGATGGAGAAATGTTGCATTTCGCCTGTCATGCTTGCCGCGATCCGCGATTCGTCCGCGCCCCGGCTCTTTCAAACCGTATATCCCGATCGCAACGCCGCCGGGCGCGCGCTTCCGGAACTTGTCTGAATTGACACGATGGACGTTGCGAACGTCTCCACGTCGTCAATTTCGGCGGCGTCCCGTCGCCGTCAAGCCCGCGCCTTTTCTGTCGAAAACCCCGGGACGAGTCTTCGCGGCTTTCCGGGCAGACGCTCTTAAGGCCGCCTTTACCCAATTCGTCTAGTCCACGACTTTGCCGAGCGAGAGGAAGAGAATGCGGGCAGATCCCAATCGTTGCCTGTTGCTGATCGACGACGAGCCCGCCCAGCGGCGGCTCGTCACCGCCATCGGCGCGCGCGCCGGCTGGTGGGTGCGCGGCGCCTCCGATTTCGACGCGGCCGAGAAGATGTTCGAGGATCCGCAGGAGCCCAAGTTCGACGCGATCCTGCTCGATCACTGGCTTCCCGGCGAGGAGGGCAGCGCCCTCATCCGCCGGATCCGCACCACCCGGCCCGATCTGCCCTTGCTCGTGCTCACCGCCCAGAACGACGTCCATGTCGCGGTCGATGCGATGCGCGCCGGGGCCAGCGACTTCATCGTCAAGCCGCTCGCGCCCGACCGGCTGCTCGCCGCATTGAACACCGCCACCGACCGGCGCAAGAGCTCGGGCGAGCTTCGCCCGCTCTCCGAGAAGATCAGCAAGACCTTGGGCTTCGAGGAGATCGTCGGCTCGGCGCCCAAGTTCCGCGCCGCCCTCGCCATCGCCGCCAAGGCCGCCCGCGCCCGGGTCTCGGTGCTGATCGAGGGCGAAAGCGGCGCCGGCAAGGAGATCATCGCCCAGGCCATCCACGCCGCCTCGCCGCGCGGCAAGAAGCAGCTGCACATCGTCAATTGCGGCGCGATCCCAGCCAATCTCGTCGAATCGGTCCTGTTCGGCCATGAGAAAGGCGCCTTCACCGGCGCCTTCGACCGCCATATCGGCCGCTTCGAGGATGCCGAGGGCTCGACCATCTTCCTCGACGAAGTCGGCGAGCTGCCGCTCGAGACCCAGGTCAAATTGCTCCGCGTCCTCGAATCCGGCGAGATCCAGCGGGTCGGCGGGCGGATCACCCAGCTGGTCGACGTCCGCATCATCGCCGCGACCAACCGCCGCCTCGCCGAGGAGGTCGCCGCCGGCCGCTTCCGCGAGGATCTCTATTACCGGCTCAACGTCGTCCACGTGCCGATCCCGCCCTTGCGCGACCGCCAGAGCGACATTCCAGCGCTCGCCCGCCACCTGCTGTCGCGGATCGCCGATCAGCCGGGCATGCGGCACCTTTCGATCACCGACGACGGCCTCGCCATCCTGATGTCCTACGGCTGGCCCGGCAACGTCCGCCAGCTCCAGAACGCCCTCTTCCGCGCCGCCGTGCTCTGCGAGAGCGACGCGCTGACCGCGACCGACTTCCCGCACATCGCCAACGAGGCCACCTGCGGCCGACGCTCCGACGATTATCACGCCAAGCCGCTGACCGGCCAATCCAACACCTCGGCCATGGCCCACGGCCCGGGCGTCACCCTCTACGCGTCGGACGGCAATCTGCGTCCGCTCGAGGAGATCGAGGCCGACGTCATCCGCCTCGCCATCGGCCATTATCGCGGCCGCATGACCGAGGTGGCGCGCCGGCTCGGCATCGGGCGGTCGACGCTCTACCGCAAGCTTGGCGAGCTGGGGATCGGCGACATCGCGGCCTGATCCGTCATCCCGGCGAAGGCCGGGATCTCGTGGAGACAGCCGTGACTTCTCGTCACGAGACCCCGGCCTGCGCCGGGGTGACGCCAGGGCCGGACCCCGCTAAGCCGAGCCAATGCCCGACTTCTCCGACGCCATCGTCCTCGTCACCGGCGCCGCTTCCGGCATCGGCGCCGCCGTCGCCACCCACATCGCCAATGAGGGCGCGCGCAAGCTGATCCTGATCGACATGGACGAGGATCGCCTGCGCGATTTCGCTTTCTCCTTGCCCTGCGAGCGGCAGGTGCTGATCGGCGACGTCACCGACGAGCAGCTCTGGACCGACGCCGATTTGACCGGCCTCACCCACGCCGTCGTCAATGCCGGCATCGGCGCCGGCGGGCCGATCGAGGCGCTCGCCTTCGCCGAATGGCGCCGGGTCCTGTCGGTCAATCTCGACGGCGCCTTCCTCACCCTCCAGGCCGCGATGCGCGCGATCCGCTCGACCGGCCAGAAAGGCGCCATCGTCCTCACCGCCTCGGCGGCAGGCGTCAAGGCAGAGCCCGGCATCGCCGCTTATGGCGCGTCCAAGGCGGCGGTGATCCACCTCGCCCGGATCGCCGCCAAGGAAGGCGCGTCGGCCAACATCCGGGTCAACGCGATCGCGCCGGGCGGGGTCGAGACGGCGATCTGGAGCGGCCTGCCCTTCTTCCAGGACCTGGTCGAATCGACCGGCAGCGAGGCCGCCGCCTACGAGGCGATGGCCGCGATGGCGACCCCGCTCGGCCGCTATGCGAAGCCGGAAGAAATCGCCGGGCAGATCGCCTTTCTCCTGTCGGACCGGGCCACTTACATTACCGGCGCCTGCCTGGTCAGCGATGGCGGTTATTCGCTCTAGCCTGCTCGCCGCCCTCGCGCTGGCCGCCTGCGGACCCGCGGCGCGAGCGCCCGGCGTTCCGGCCGAGACCGCGGCCGCCGCCTGCGAGAGCCGCGACTTCGAAGGCTCGGCCTTCACAATCTGCCGCTACGACCGGCGCCGCGACGAGATCGCCTTCTTCCTCGACGGCCGCACTGGCCGCCTGCGCAGCCTCGCCGCGCTGGAAACCGAGCTCGGCCCGCGCGCCAATCGCCTGCGCTTCGCGATGAACGCCGGCATGTATGACGAAACGGGCGCCCCGATCGGCCTCTATGTCGCGCAGGGGCGTCAGCGCCACGCGATCAACCGCCGCCCCGGCGCGGGCAATTTCCACCTGCTCCCCAACGGCGTCTTCACCGTCGCCGCCGACGGCCGCGTCGCCATCCTTCCGGCCGCCCGCTACGATCCCGCCGCGCGCCCGCTTTGGGCGACCCAATCCGGGCCGATGCTGGTGATCGACGGCGCGCTCCATCCCGCCATCCAGCCCAACGGCCCCTCGCTCCACATCCGCAACGGCGTCTGCGTCGCCGACCCGAACACTGCCTGGTTCGCCATTTCGGAGCAGCCGGTCTCCTTCGGCCGCCTCGCCCGCCTGCTGCGCGACCGGCTCGGCTGCCGAAACGCGCTCTATCTCGACGGCTCGGTCTCGAGCCTTTGGGACCGGCCGGCCCGCCGCCGCGACGGATATTCGGAACTCGGGCCGCTCGTGGCCGTCTTTGCACGAGAGGAGGAACGCCGATGACCTTCAAAGGAAGCTGCCATTGCGCCAAGATCGCCTATACGGTCGACGAGGACCCGCCCCACAAGGCGATGCAATGCAATTGCTCGATCTGCCGCCGCCGCGGCGCGCTCCACCATTTCACCACGCCCGACAAGTTCACCCTGGAGACGTCGCGCGACGATCTCGAAACCTATCGCTGGAACAAGGGCGCCATCGCCTTCCATTTCTGCAAGCATTGCGGCTGCGCGCCCTTCGCCGAAGGAACCGGCCCCAACGGCCCGATGGTCGAGATCAACCTGCGCTGCGCCGAGGACATCGATCTCGACGCACTCGAAATCGCCCCGTTCGACGGCGCCCACAAGCTGCCGGGCCCGATTTGATCGGGTTTGACTTATATAAGCCTAGATCGATATAAGGCCGCGTTCGAACCGCGGAGCAGGCCTTATGGACTATGACGTCGCGCGCCATGTCGGCGCGGTGACCCGCGAAGTGCGGGCGTGCGAGCGGAACGGCAAGGCGGCCCGCGCGGTGATCGCGGGCCGCCGCTTCGACACCGGCATCGAGGATGCCTGGGACGCGCTGACCAGCGCCGAGCGCATCCCGCGCTGGCTGCTGCCGGTCAGCGGCGATTTGCGGCTCGGCGGCCGCTACCAGCTCGAGGGCAATGCCGGCGGCACGATCATGGAATGCGCGCCGCCGCGCCGGCTGGGGGTGAGCTGGGAATATGGCGGCGGCACCTCCTGGGTCACCGTCACCCTCGATGAGGAGGCCGACGGCTCCACTCGCCTGCAGCTCGAGCATGTCGCCCTCATCGATCCCCAGTTCGAGGGCTTCTGGGAGCAGTTCGGGCCGGGCGCGGTCGGCGTCGGCTGGGACCTCATGCTGCTCGGCCTGGCCAGCCACCTCGAAGACGGCCGCGGCAAGCCGCCGGAGGGCGATCTCGCCTGGCTCGCCAGCGCGAACGGCAAGGCCTATGTCGGCGCGAGCAGCGAGGCCTGGCGCGTCGCCGCCATCGCCTTCGGCACCGATCCGGCGGCAGCGAAGGGGGCCGCCGACCGTACGACGGCGGCCTATACGGCGGGCGCCTGATGCACGCCTTCGACGTCCTCGGCGATCCGGTCCGCCGCCGAATCCTCGAATTGCTGGCGGATGCAGAACGATCGTCGGGCGACGTCGTCGCGATCATCGCGCGCGAGTTCGGCATCAGCCAGCCCGCCGTCTCGCAGCATCTGAAGGTGCTACGCGAAAGCGGCTTCGCAACAGTTCGCGCCGACGCCCAGCGCCGGCTCTACTCGGTCGATTCGCCGCCGTTGCGCGAGGTCGACCAATGGCTCGAGCGGTTCCGCATCCTGTGGGAGCCGAAGCTGGAGGCGCTCGCCACCGAGATCGCCCGCGGCAAGCGCAAGCGCCGGCTCGACGCTCAGGATCCGCCGCGCTCGACGCCGCGCAGGAAGCGGATCAACCCGGCGAAATAGGCCGCCTGATCGTCGTACATCGCCATATGGCTTCCCTGCGGCAGGAACAGGAACTGGCCGTGGGGCAGCCGCCCGGCCATCGCCCGCATCCATTCCGGGTCCATCGTGTCGTGGCGCGCGCCGATCACTAGGGTCGGCACGGTGATTCGATGGAGGTCGGCGCTGCGGTCCCAGGCGACGAGCCGGCCGCTCGCCCCCAATTCGCTCGGCCCCTGCATCAGGCTGTAGAGATGCTGGTTGAGATGCCCGAACGACCGGGTCACCGGCTCGGGCCACTGCGCGGCCGGCCGGCGCAAGATGTGCTGCTCGTAATGCATCGGCATCAGCAGCGCCATGTAGCGGGGATCCTGGGTCTGGCCACTCGCCTCCATCCGCTGCACCTCGGCGAGCTGCGCCTGGTCCATTGCCGGCATCAGCACGCGCCGCGCATAATCGTTATAGGCCGGGATCGAATCCATCATGTTGGAAATGATCAGGCATTTGAGATTTTCCGGGTGGGCGAGCGCATATTCGATCGCCAGCATCCCGCCCCAGCTGTGGCCGAGCAGGCAGAAATTGCTGCGGTCGAGCCAAAGCGCGCGGCGCACCTGCTCGACCTCATCGACGAAGCGCGGAATCGTCCACAGGCTGTCGTCGTTCGGCTGGTCGGAATAAGCCGAGCCGAGCTGATCGTAATAATAATATTCGATGCCCTCGCCGGGAAAGAAGCTGTCGAACGCTTCGAGATATTCGTGGGTCGCCGCCGGGCCGCCGTGGAGCAGCAGCACCTTCAGCCGCGGATTGTTTCCCACGCGGCGGGTCCACACCCGGAAATTGCCGGCCGGCGTGGCGATGTCGATCATCCGGACGCCGCCGCTCCAGGCGTCGTCGCGGCCGGCGCGGCTGTAATAATCGGGCGCGGGCTGGGCGGCGAGCGGCGCCGCGAGCAACAAGGCGACTAGCAGGAATAGGCGCTTCATCCGGGCTCTCCCCTATTCGATCCCCATATATCACCGGCGCGGCGAACCGGTCCATCTCCCCCGGCGGGCGGCCCGTTCGATGAAGGGAAGAGTCGGTCTCCCGCCTGCGCCAGTTCGGCACAGGGCGTCATGGCCATTGGACCTGAGCGGCGCCCTGCCCTATTTTGCGCGCCTGTCATGCGAGCCGTCACCGCCTTCCTCCGCGCCATCGCACTCACCGTCGGCCTCGCGGCGGTCGCCTGCTTCGGCGCGCCGCCGCAGGGGCCCGCCCGGCGCGTCGCCGCTCCCGGCGCCTTTGCCGCCGAGCCGGTCGCGCTCGACGCCGAAATCGTCTCTTTCTATCGGGAGCGCGATCTCCAGCCGCTCTGGCTGGAGGGCCGCGCGCTCAGCGCGGATGCCGAAATCCTCCTCCAGACCTTGCCGCCGAACCCCGAGCTCGCCGCCGCCGCCGCCGCCGCGCGGACCGGCAATCCGGGCGCGCTCGCCCGCGCCGATCTGCTGCTGACCCGCGCCTTCGTCCACGAGGTCCGCGAGCGCAGCCGCCCGCCCGAGCGCGGCCGGATGCGCTATATCGACGCCGGTCTCGCGCCGCAGGCGGCGTCGGAGCGCGACACGCTCTACGCTTTGGCCGCCGCTCCCTCGCTCGCCGGCCATGTGCGCTCGACGCTCCGGCGCAATCCCGCTTATGACGGGCTCCAGCGCGGGCTCGCCGCCTATCGCGCGCGCTGGTCGCGCCTGCCGCAGGTCCAGGTGAGCGCGGGCCGCGCCGATTTGCTCCGGCAGCGGCTTGGCGGGGCGAGCTTGCGCGAATTCCAGGCGGTGCACGGCCTTCGCGTCACCGGCACTGCGGACCGCGCCACCATCGCGGCCCTCAACCGCGGCGCCGCTCATTACGAGCGGCTGATCCTCGCCAATATCGAGCGCGCCCGGGCCATCCCCGCGGCGCCCGGTGGTCGCTACGTCCTCGTCGACACCGCCTCGGCCCGCCTGTTCATGGTCGAGGACGGAGAAATCCGCGATTCGATGCGGGTGATCGTCGGTAAGCGCGACATGCCGACGCCCGAAATGGCCGGCCTGATCCGCTATGCGGCGCTCAACCCTTATTGGAATCTGCCGCCGGACCTGATTCGCAAGCGCGCCCGCGCGGCGCTGCGCAATCCCGGCGCGATCGCCGCCGAGCGGCTGCAGGTGCTTTCCGACTGGTCTCCGCAAGCGCGCGTGCTCCAGCCGCGGCAGGTCAACTGGGCCTCGGTCGCGGCCGGCCGGACCTTCGTCAATCTGCGCCAGCTCCCGGGCCCGCAGAACATGATGGGCCGGGTCAAGTTCATGCTGCCCAACGATCTCGGCGTCTACCTGCACGATACGCCGCACCGCGACCTTTTCGCCGGCGCCGACCGCCGCCAGAGCTCGGGCTGCATCCGGCTCGAGGACGCGCAAAGGCTCGGGCGCTGGCTGTTCCAGGGCGAGATGCCCCAAGCTACCGGCGCCGCCGAGCAGCAGGCCGATCTGCCCGAGCCGGTCCCCGTCTACATCACCTATCTGACCGTCTTGCCGACCGCCGACGGCCGGGTGGTGTTCCTGGCCGACGGCTATAATCGCGATGCTAGCCCGGCGTCAGCGCCGCGTCGCGCAGCCCGCGCCATACGCGCAATGCCTGCAGCGTCTCCGGCACGTCGTGGACGCGCAGCAGCTGCACGCCCTGCTCCGCGGCCTTCAGCGCGAAGGCCAGCGAACCGCCGAGCCTGAGATCCGCCGGCGCCTCGTTCGACAGCGCCCCGATCGTCCGCTTGCGGCTGGCCCCGACCATGATCGGGCAGCCGAGCCCGTGCAGCAGCGCGAGCCCGTTCATCAAATCGAGATTGTGCTGGACCGCCTTGCCGAAGCCGAAGCCCGGATCGACGATGATCCGCTCGCGCGCGATCCCGGCCGCCACCGCCGCTTCGATCCGCGCCTCCAGCCAGTCATAGACTTCGAGGATCACTGCTCTCTCGTAGCGCGGATCGTCCTGCATCGTCTCGGGCGCCCCCTTGTGGTGCATGAGCACGATCGGGCAGCCCACTTTGGCGACCACCTCCAGCGCGCGCGGATCCCAGGTCAGCGCCGAGACGTCGTTGATCAGCCCGGCGCCGGCGCCGAGCGCCTGCTCCATCACGCTCGCCTTGCGGGTGTCGATCGACACCGCCGTGCCCGCCGCCGCCAGCCGCCGGACCACCGGCAGCACCCGCGCTGCCTCGTCGCCCTCCCAGACCGGCTTCGCGCCGGGCCGGGTCGATTCGCCGCCGATTTCGACGATCGCCGCGCCCGCCGCGGCCATTTCATGGCCCGCCGCGACCGCCGCCTCCTCGTCCGCATGCAGGCCGCCGTCGGAAAAGCTGTCGGGCGTGACGTTGACGATGCCCACGATCTGCGGCTGATCCAGCCGGATCGTCCGCTCGCCCAGCATGAGCGGCGACCGCGCCGACGTCAGCCGGGCCCAGGCCGCCAGCCCCGCCCCGTCGAGCCGCGCCTCGATCCCGGCGACCGGCACAAGCTCGGTCCCCTCCCCGCCGATCATCTCCACCGCCGAGAAGAATTGCAGCCCGCCCGCCAGCCGCGCGACCTTTCCATCATGGCCGAACGGCGCATCGATGAATCCGGTGGGGCGAAGATAGGTCCGAGAGGTCACTCAAAACTCCGTTCGCCCTGAGCCTGCCGAAGGGCTTTTCTTTCTTCTCGGGTAAGAGAAGGGAAGGGCTTCGACAAGCTCAGCCCGAACGGATGGGGGGATGGATGGGTTAGGCGTGGTCGATCAGGTAAGCCTGGCGCAGCACGTCCAGCGGCACCAGCCTGCCGTCGCGCTCGACATGCCAGAAGGTCCAGCCGTTGCAGGCCGGCGCGTCCTGCACCGCCGCGCCGATCTTGTGGATCGAGCCCTGCCGCCCGCCATGCTCGACCGAGGCGTCGGCGAGGACGCGGGCGCTCCAGCGCCGCTTGGCATCGGTGAGCAGCGCGCCGGGCTCGATGATCCCGCTCTCGATCAAGGTGCCGAACGGCAATTTGGGCTGGGTCGCGCGCGAGGCCATCACCTTCATCGCGCTTTCGTCGAGCTCGAGCGTCGAATCGATCCGCTCGCGGGCGACGCGGATGTAGCGGCTCTCGCGCTCGATGCCGATCCACTGGCGGCCCAGCCGCCGCGCCACCGCGCCGGTGGTGCCGGTCCCGAAGAACGGGTCGAGCACGACGTCGCCCTTGTTGGTGCAGGCGAGCAGCACCCGGTAGAGCAGGGCCTCGGGCTTCTGGGTCGGATGCGCCTTGAGGCCGCCATCCTTGACCCGCTCGGCCCCGGCGCAGATCGGCAGCACCCAATCCGAGCGCATCTGCAATTCGTCGTTCAGCGCCTTCATCGCGCGATAGTTGAACGTGTAGCGGCTGTCCTCGCTGCGCGACGCCCAGATCAGCGTCTCATGGGCGTTGGTGAAGCGGGTGCCGCGGAAGTTCGGCATCGGATTGGACTTGCGCCAGACGATGTCGTTGAGGATCCAATAGCCCTGATCCTGAAGCGCCGCGCCGACCCGGAAGATATTGTGGTAGGAGCCGATCACCCAGAGCGTGCCGTCGGGCTTGAGGATGCGCCGGGCCTGGGCGAGCCAGGCGCGGGTGAAGGCGTCGTAGCTGGCGAACGTGTCGAACTTGTCCCAATCGTCGTCGACCGCGTCGACCCGGCCGCCCTCGGGCCGAAACAGGTCGCCGCCCAATTGGAGATTGTAGGGCGGATCGGCGAAGATCATGTCGATCGAGGCGTCGGGAAGCCGCGCCATGGCGGCGATGCAATCGTCCTGGAGGATCTGGCCGAGCGGCAGGCCCGCAACGGGTCCCCCTCCTTTTTTCGGCCGCAAGACCGCACCCAGACGCCCCATCACGCTCATTCGATCCGCCCCCGGCAACAAGACTGCCATGCTGAGTCACGTGGACTCATCGGTCAAGTTCAGACACTTGCAGCTTATGGTTAACGGGCCGTTTAGCCGCGCGGGAACGAAGGGAGTCCCCGCTATATCTTGTGGTGCGAGGCGATCCTCAGACTCAATCTGAGGTAGGTGTGGCGCGAAAGACTCGCCCCGGCGGGTGAATTTTCCTGCAATCACCCATCTGGGCGATACCCGCGCGGCCCCCTTCCGCCTAACCATGCGGCTTCACACAGGGAGTCGCAGCTCATGAAACTCGCTCACATCCTCCTCACCGGACTGATCCTGGCCGCGGCGACGCAGGCCCCGCCGCCGGCCGCGGGAAACCGGATGGCGCTCGGCAATTTCTCGGTGAGCCTCTCCGTCACGAATATCGGCGCCGCCAAGGCCTTTTACGAAAAGCTCGGTTTCGTCCAGATTGGCGGCGACCCGGCGCAGCACTGGGTGATCATGAAGAGCGGCAGCACCAATATCGGACTGTTCCAGGGCATGTTTCCGCGGAACGCGCTCACCTTCAACCCCGGCTGGGACCAGGACGGCAGCCCGACCGGCGCGTTCGAGGACGTCCGCAGTATCCAGCGGCGGCTGCGAGCGGCCGGCCTCGATGTCGGCGCGGAGATCGCCAGCGCCAGCGGCCCCGCGAGCTTCAGCGTGACCGACCCGGACGGCAACCCGATCCTGTTCGACCAGCATCGTTAGCGGCTGAGCGGTCACTCCGCCGCGATCAGCTCCAGCTGCATCTGCTCGCGCACGCGGGCGAAGCTTCGGCGATGGAGCGGCGTCGGGCCGAGCGCCTTGAGAGCCCGGCAATGCTCGGGCGTCGGATAGCCCATGTTACGCTCCCAGCCATAGCCGGGATGCGCGCGCGCATGCTCCGCCATGATCGCATCGCGAGTCACCTTGGCCACGATAGAGGCGGCGGCGATCGAGCGGCATTTGGTGTCGCCGGCGACGATTGCGATCGACGTCCGCTCCCAGCGCGGGCAGCGATTGCCGTCCACAAGCACCATGGCCGGATCGAGCCCGAGCGCGTCGACCGCCCGGCTCATCGCCAGCATCCGCGCCCAATAGATGTTCAGGGTATCGATCTCCTCGACGCTGGCGATGCCGACGCCAATCACCGCCACCTTATAGAGCCGCGCGCAAATCGCCTCGCGCGTCGACGCCGGCAAGGCCTTGCTGTCGTCGATGCCGCGCGGGAAATGGTTGCGGTCCAGCACCACCGCGGCAGCGACCACCGGTCCGGCCAGCGGCGCGCAACCGGCCTCGTCCACGCCCGCCAAAGGATCGGGATGGATCTTCTCCAGCTTGAAGCAAGGCCGCGCCATGGCGCTCAGACTAGGAATCCCCGTCCCGTCATTCCAGCAAAAGCTGGAATCCCGCTTCTCTTTCCTGTGGATAGTTCGGCTGCGGTTCTAATCGTTGTCCCGCTCGCCCCACTGGAAATCCGTCACAAATTGCTGACCGAGCGGTCCATTGCCCTCGCCAAGGCCCGGCGCCTCGAGGATCGCGATACGGACGAAGCTCACCGCCTGCTCGAACGCTTTCTCGATGTCGAAGCCCCTGCCCAGACCGGTGGCCAGCGCGCTGGCGAGCGTGCAGCCGGTCCCGTGCGTATCTTTCGTATCGAAGCGCTTGCCGCGCAGCTCGCGGATCGGGCCCGAAGGCGAGATCAGCCGGTCGATCACCTCACGGCCGTCGGCGTGCCCGCCCTTGGCCAGCAGGTGGCAGCCATGGGCGAGCACCGCCGCCTCGCCGCCCAGCGCCTCCAGTTCCGGAATGTTCGGCGTCACCACCGAGGCGATGCGCATCAGCCGCTCGAAGGCGGCGATCGTCGCCGCGTCGGCGAGCACGGAACCGCTGGTCGCGATCATCACCGGATCGAACACGATCGGCACCGCGAGCTGCTCGAGCCGGTCCGCCACCGCATGCGCGGTCTCGGGCGAGCCGATCATCCCGATCTTCACCGCGTCGACGCCGATGTCGCTCACCACCGAATCGATCTGGGCCACGACCATTTCGGCCGGCACCGGCATCACCGCCTGAACGCCCAGAGTGTTCTGCGCGGTGATGGCGGTGATCGCCGTCATTGCGTGGCCACCGAGCATGGTGACGGTTTTGATGTCCGCCTGGATGCCAGCCCCGCCGCCGCTGTCCGAGCCGGCGATAATGAGGATGCGGGGGACCGTCGTCATGGAAAAACCCGTTCCTCCCGGACGGACTGGGGGGTAGGACGTCATTGCGGCCCTTTGCGCTCCCTCGAGGCGGGAAACTTCGCCAGCAGATGCGCGGGCCGGATCGGCCTCGGCTCGAAATTACCGCCGCAATTGGGGCAGACGCCGGCGAGCGGCCTCTCCACGCAATCCGCGCAGAAGGTGCATTCGAAGGTGCAGATGCGCGCCTCTGCGCTCTCCGGTGGCAGGTCCCGCCCACAGCGCTCGCAATCCGGGCGCAAGGCCAGCATCAGGCGGCCTTCACCGCCGCGCAGATCTCGTCGACCACCGCTTCGACCAGGGCCTCGTCCTCGCCCTCGGCCATCACCCTGACGACCGGCTCGGTGCCCGAATTGCGGATCACCAGCCGGCCCTTGTCGCCGAGCCGCGTCTTGCCCGCTTCGATCGCCTTCTGCACCGCCTCGTTCGCCAGCGGCGCGCCGCCTTCGAAGCGGACGCTCTTGAGCAGCTGCGGCAGCGGCTCGAACAGGTTCAGCAACTCGCTCGCCGGCCGGTCCTGCGCGACCAGCTCGGCGAGGATCTGGAGGCCGGCGACCAGCCCGTCGCCGGTCGTGCCATATTCGGAAAGGATGATGTGGCCGGATTGCTCGCCGCCGACATTATAGCCCTTGGCCCGCATCGTCTCGAGCACGTAGCGGTCGCCGACCTGGGTGCGCTCCAGCTTCAGCCCCTGCCCGCCAAGGAAGCGTTCGAGGCCGAGATTGGACATCACCGTCGAGACCAGGCCGCCGCCGCGCAGCCGGCCGCGCTTGTGCCAGGACGAGCCGATCAGCGCCATCAGCTGGTCGCCGTCCACCGTCTCGCCTTCCTCGTCTACGACAATCAGCCGATCGGCGTCGCCGTCCAGCGCGAGGCCGATATCGGCGCCGCTCTCGATCACGCTGCGCTTGAGCAGGCCGGGATCGGTCGAGCCGCAGCCCTCGTTGATGTTGAGGCCGTTGGGCTCGACCCCGATCGCTACCACCTCGGCACCCAGCTCCCAGAGCGCCGAGGGCGCGACCTGATAGGCGGCCCCGTTCGCGCAATCGACGACGACCTTGAGCCCGTCGAGCCGCAAATGCTTGGGGAAGGTCAATTTGGCCGCGTGGATGTAACGCCCGCGCGCATCCTCGATCCGGCGCGACCGGCCGATCTGCTCGCCCGGCACGAGCCTCGGCTCCTTCTCGAGCAGGGCCTCGATCGCGAGCTCGTCCTTGTCGGAGAGCTTGTAGCCGTCCGGCCCGAACAACTTGATGCCGTTGTCGACGAACTTATTGTGGCTTGCCGAGATCATCACGCCGAGGTCCGCGCGCATCGAATGGGTGAGCATGGCGACCGCCGGCGTCGGAACCGGCCCGACCATCACCACGTCCATGCCGACGCTGGTGAAGCCCGAGATCAAGGCGGTCTCCATCATATAGCCCGAAAGCCGCGTATCCTTGCCGATCACCACCCGGTGGCGATGGTCGCCGCGCTGGAAATGCGCGCCCGCCGCCTGGCCGATGCGCTGCGCCATCGCCGCGGTCATCGGGGCTTCGTTGGTCCGGCCCCTGATCCCGTCCGTGCCGAAGAATTTGCGAGTCATCTGAGGATTGCCCCGACTTTTCCCTTGCCGTGCCCCGTACGGCCATAAACAAGGGCCTGATAGCGCCATAAGTCAGGAAGGGCGACGCTTTTGAAACGCTCCAAGCCGATCCGGATCTCCCAGCCGACCCGTATCCTCCTCGCTCTGGTGCTCGGCCTCGGCGCCGGCATTGCCAGCGTGGCCACCCGGGGCGCCTGGATCGACAACGCCGTCGCCGTCGCCGAGCCGATCGGGGGCATGTGGCTCAATGCGCTGCAGATGACGATCGTGCCTCTGGTCGTGTCGCTGCTGATCACCGGCATCGCCGACTCCGCCGAGGCCGCGCGGACGAGCCGGCTCGCCACCCGCGCCCTGATCCTGTTCGTGGCCCTGCTGTGGATCTCCTCGATCATGGCCGCCCTGGTGACGCCCTTGCTCCTGAGCTGGTTCCCGCTGCCGGCCGAATCGGCCGACGCGCTGCGCGGCGCGCTCGCCACCGCCGCACCCGTCGGCGACGCGCCCGGCTTCGGCGATTTCCTGCGCTCGATCGTGCCGACCAATCCGATCGCCGCGGCGTCCGAAAGCGCGATCCTCCCGCTGATCGTCTTCGTCGTCGTCTTCGCCTTCGCGATGATCCGCCTGCCCGAGGCGCCGCGCAAGACGCTGACCGGCTTCTTCCAGGCGGTCGCCGATACCATGTTGGTGGTGATCGGCTGGGTGTTGTGGATCGGCCCGATCGGCGTCTTCGCTCTGGCCTATGTGGTCGGCGCGCGGGCCGGGGCGACCGCGTTCGGCGCCCTCCTCCATTATGTCCTCATCGTTGTCGCGGTCGGCAGCGTGATGTGGCTGGCCGCCTGGCCGCTGGCCTGGTTCGGCGCCAGGATCTCGCCCGTGCGCTTCACCAAGGCGATAGCGTCCAGCCAGGCGCTCGCTTTCTCGACCCAATCCTCGCTCGCCTGCCTGCCCGCCATGCTGCGCGCCAATGCCAAATTGGGCGTGCCGGTCGAGGCTTCGGGTGTCACCTTGCCGATGGCGGTCGCTCTTTTCCGCGCCACCGGCCCCGCCATGAACCTGGCGGTGGCAATCTATGTCGCCTATCTGACGAACACGCCGCTGACGCCGATGGCGCTGACGTTCGGCGTCGCCGCCGCGGCGCTGACGACCATGGGCGCGGTCGGCATTCCCGGCCAGGCCAGCTTCGTCACCTCGATCGCGCCGATCTGCTTCGCCATGGGCGTGCCGATCGAGCCGCTCGCCATCCTGATCGCGATCGAGGTCATCCCCGATCTGATGCGCACGATGGGCAATGTCAGCATGGACGTCGCCGCAACCGCGGTCGTCTCGAAGCGCTCCGGCTTCGCGGAGGAGGAGGCGACGAGCGAGGAGGACCGGCTGCTGATGGAGAAGGTGTGAGCCGAACCCCGCGCATGAGCATCGCCTGCGCGCTGATCGGCGGGCCGGCGGTCCTCGCGCTGGAGCTGGTCCGCCGCGCCGGCACGCTCGGAGAGGTGCTTGGCTGGATCGACGACGCGATCGGCGCTTTCCTGCTGGTCGGCGCGGCATTGCTGGCGATGCGCGGCCGGCCCGGGCCGCTCGCTCTGGCCTGGGCGTTCGCGGCCGGCCAGTTGGCGATGAGCCTGCTCGGCCAGCTCGGCCATGCCCGTCCGGATCCGTCGGGACAGGCCGGCTGGGTGGTCGTCGCGGTCAAGGCGCTGCTGCTCGCCGGCGCCGCTTCGCTCGCATTTTCGACCCTGCGCCACTCTTATCGGGAGACGGACTCATGAAATATCGCACGCTCGGCCAGGGCCTCGAAGTCTCGGCGCTCGGCATCGGCTGCATGCCGATGGTGAGCGGCGGCAACATCGTCTACGGCGCCGCGACCGACGACGAATCGATCGCCACCATCCACCGCGCCATCGATCTTGGCATCACCTTCTTCGACACCGCCGAGATGTACGGGCCGTTCGCCAATGAGGCGCTGCTCGGCAAGGCGATCGCCGGAAGGCGCGACGGGCTCGTCATCGCCACCAAATTCGCCCTGCGCTGGAACGGCGACCAGATGGCCGGGCTCGACGGCAGTCCGGAAAATGCGCGGCGCGCCTGCGAGGGCTCGCTGAAGCGGCTCGGCATCGAGACGATCGACCTTTTCTACCAGCACCGCGTCGATCCCTCGGTTCCGATCGAGGAGACGATCGGCGGCATGGCCGAACTCGTAAAGGAGGGGAAGGTCCGCCACATCGCCCTTTCCGAAGCCGGCCCCGAGACGATCCGCCGCGCCGCCGCGGTCCACCCCATATCCGCGTTACAGTCCGAATATTCGCTCTGGGAGCGCGACGTTGAGGACGAGATTCTCCCCGTCTGCCGCGAATTGGGGATCGGCTTCGTCCCCTACAGCCCGCTGGGACGTGGCTTCCTCACCGGCCAGTTCAAGACCAAGGCCGACCTGCCCGCCGACGACTGGCGCCACAACGACCCGCGTTATTCGGAGGAGAATTGGGACTCCAATCTGAAGATCGTCGATGCGATCCGCGCCGTCGCCGACCGCCACGGCGTCAGCCTCGCCCAGGTCGCTCTGGCCTGGCTGCTCGCCCAGGGCGACGACATCGTCCCCATCCCCGGCGTCAAGCGCCGCGCGACGCTGGAGGACAGCGCCGCGTCGGTCGATCTCGAATTGTCGGCGGAGGACCTCAATGCGCTGGAGGCCGCCCGCGCCGTCTCCGGCGCGCGCTACAGCCCCGAGGGGATGAAGCGGGTCAAGATCTGAGCCGTCATTGCGAGGAGCCCGGCGCTACGCTCGCAATGACGGAGGCGTTAGCGCCGATCGTACGCGTGGGGCAGCGCGCCTTCCTGGGGCTGGCGGTAGCGGTCGCGCAGGCGGGTCTGGCGATTTTCGAGGCTCTGGCGGACGCCGTCGATCCAGACCGCCTCGACCCCGGTCGCAAGCTCGAGCGGATCGCCGTCCCAGATCACCACGTCGCCGCGCCGCCCTGGCCGGAGCGAGCCGATCTCGCCGCCCATGCCCAGGGCTTCGGCCGGCGCCGAGCTGATCGCGGCGAAGGCCTGGCTCCAGCTGAGGCCGGTCGCTCCGGGAATGCTGTTCAGCGCGACGAGATTGCCGGCATATTGGGTCGAGAGCCGCACCTGGCGCGCCTCGTCGTCGTTGATCATGCCGATCGCGACGTTGATCCCCGCCGCCCGCATCCGGCCGACATTGGACTGGGTCGCGGAGAGCTGCTCGAAGCTCGCCGGCAAATCGTTCAGCGCATTGGCGATGACCGGCACGCGCGCGGCGACGATCTGCGCCGCCACCCGCCAGCCCTCGGTCGCGCCGACCAGCACGATCCTGAGGTTCGGGAATTCGCGCGTCAGCGCCAGCACCTGGAGGATGTCGCTCGCCCGCTCGGCATGGACGAGCAGCAATTGCCGCCCCTGCAGCACCGGCACCAGGGCCGCGGCGTCGAAGCGGGTCAGCAGGACGTCGTCGGACCGCTGCGTGCCCGGCAGCAGATAGGGGTTCTCCGCCAGATCCTCGGGCGGCGCCACATTGGCGGCGCGCCCCTGCCCGCGCGAGGCGATCGGCAGGCGCAGGTCGCGCGCTTCCCTGAGCGCGTTGCGCAGCAGCACGTGCGCCGAGGCGCGGCTGCCGCCGGCATCGCCGGCGCCCTCCTCGCCCAATTCGATATATTGGAAGGCGCGGGCGCGGGTAATGGGCGACATATCGCCGCCCAGATCGATCACCGCGCCCTGACCGCCGAAGATGCTGCGCGCGGTCGCGGGCGAGACCACGGCGCGCGTGACTCCGGCGGCGCGGCTGACGGCGATCGCGCTCGCCTCCGGGTTGATCGCAGGGGCGACGTCGATCGCCGCGCTGAACGGCGACGTGCTCGCCTGGGTGTCGTTGGTCGCATCGACCGCGTCGACCTCGACCAGGCCGATCCGCGAGAAGCCGGCGACGACGCCCGCCGTCACCCATTTGCCGCGCGCGTCGATTACCTGCGCGCCCGCCGGCACCGCCACGTTGGCCCCCGCCGCGACCACGCGCCCGTCGCGGATCACGACCGTGCCGCCGTCGATCGGCTCCGAGCCGTCGCCGATGACGACCCGACCGCCGGTGATCGCGACGGTCTGGGCGGCGGCCGGCAAGGCGGTGAAGACAGCCGCCAAAAGGCTCAAGCCAGCCAACAATCTCGTTCGTCCCGAGCTTAGTCGAGGGGCGCCCGTGATGAGCCCGTGCCTGCGCCCCTCGACCTCGCTCGGGACGAACGGATTCTGGTTCTCGATCCGGGGCCGCCTCACTTCGTGTCTCCCTCGCCCGGCTGGCCGAGCTCGAAATCGCTGACCGGCCGGCGCCGCGGATCGTTCATGTCGTAGAGCAGGGCGCCGTCGATCCAGACCTGCTGCGGCCGGGTGTAGACGCTGAACGGATTGCCGTTCCACAGCACCACGTCCGCGCGCTTGCCGGCGCGCAGGCTCCCGGTCTGGTCGGCGATGCCAAGCGCGTTGGCGGGATTGATCGCCAGCCAGCGCCAGGCGACCTCGTCGCTGATGTTGATGCCCATTCGCCGCCCGTCGGCGAGCGCCTTGGCGGCCTCCTGGTTGAGGCGCTGGATGCCGTTGGCGTCGTCCGAATGGACGATCGCGCAGGCGCCGGCATTGTGAACCAGCGGGATATTCTCGTTGATCGCGTCATAGGCTTCCATCTTGAAGCCCCACCAATCGGCCCACATCGCCGCGCAGGTGCCCGATTCGCGCAGCAGATCGGCGATCTTGTAGGCCTCGACGGCATGGTGGAAGGCGGCGATTCGGAAGCCGAACTCGCGCGCCATGTCGAGCATGATCGCCATCTCGTCGGCGCGGTAGCAATGGTTGTGGACGAGCATCCGCCCCTCCAGCACCTCGACCAGGGTGTCGAGCGCCATGTCGCGCGGCGTCGAGGCGTCGCGCGCGCGGCGGTCGCGATATTCGGCGGCGCGCTGCCAGGTCGCGCGCATCAGGGCGACGTTGCCCATCCGGGTCTGCGGCATCTGATTGCGGCTGCCGTAGACGCGCTTGGGATTCTCGCCGCAGGCGATCTTCAAGCCCCGCGGCGCGCCGGGGAAGCGCATCGCCTGGACGGTGCGCGCCGGCACGTTGCGCAAGGTGACGCCGCGGCCGCCGAACAGGTTCGCCGAGCCGGGAAGGATCTGGAGCGTGGTGATGCCGCCATTGGCGAGCGCGCGGGAGAAACCGGGATCCTGCGGCCAGACGCTGTGCTCGGCCCAGACTTCGGGGCGGACCGGGCCGGTGATCTCGTTGCCATCGCTATTTCCCTCGACGCCGGGGCTTGGATAATCGCCAAGATGCGAGTGGACGTCGATCACCCCCGGAGTCACCCAGCGGCCGTGGCCGTCGATCCGGGTGGCGCCCTCGGGGATCGGCGTGTCGGAGCCGCCGACCGCCTGGATTCGGCCCTCGACTATGACGATTGTGCCGTTCTCGATCCGGCCGCCCTCGCCGTCATAGATGGTCGCGCCGGTAATCGCGGTCGGAACGCCGCCATAAGGGCGGTAGGTCGACGGGTAGGGATCCTCCGGCGGCACGTAGCGCGGCCGGGCGGGGGACGAAGCGGCTGCAGCCGGGGAAGCGGAGGCCTGCGGCCTCGCCTCCTGGTTCGCGCAGCCGAAGAGCAGGGCCGCCGCGGCGGCCGCGCCGATCGGACCGAGTCTATTTAACACCGTGCATCCACTTTTTCAGCAGCGGCGAGATTGCCAGCAGGATGACGCCGATGATCACCGAGGCCATCCCGATCTTCCAGAACACGCCGGCATAAGTCTGCAGACTGACCGAAAGGTTGGTGACCTCGCCGCCGACCGTCTCGACGCTCGCCACCTGCGCCACGATGCCGCCCACATATTGGGCGACCGAGATGGAGAGGAACCAGACGCCCATCATCAGGCCGACGATGCGGGCGATGGAGAGCTTCGTGATCATCGAGAGACCCACCGGCGAAATGCAGAGCTCGGCAATCGAGTGGATCAAATAGAGCCCGGCCAGCCAGACGAGGCCGACCTTGAACTGGCTGTCGGCGAAATGCGTGCCCCAGACCAGGAACATGAAGCCGAGGCCGACGCCCATCAGCGCGATCGCGAACTTCACCGGAATGCCGGGCTCGATGCCGCGTTTGGCCATGCCGGTCCACAGTATCGAGAAGAGCGGCGCCAGCAGCACGATGAACAGGGCGTTGAAGATCTGCGTCTGCCCCGCGGGCATGATGTAGACCTGGTTGCTGATCAGATTGTTCTTCGCGAAATGCAGGCCAATCACGGCGAGCACCGCCACCAGGCCGAACCAGAGGCCCATACTGCGCTTGGTGCCGTCCGGTTCGCCGCGCGAGAAGAACCACCAGGCCAGCCAGAAAATGCCGCCCGAGAGCGCCGCCGCGACCAGATAATAAGTGATCGGCGTTGCCCGGAACATCGCGAAGAGCGGCCCGGTCCATTGCAGCGCCAGATCGGTATTGCGGGCGGCGAACAGGGTCAGCGAGGAGCCTGCCTGCTCGAACAACGTCCAGAACACGACGTTGAAGACGATGAGCACCATCGCCGCCAGCATCATCTGGAACTCTCGTTTGTCGCCAACCTTCTTCGCGTAGATCAGGATCACGGGAATCCCGATCAGGAAGGTTCCGAACAGGACCTTTCCCATGATCGGCAGGCCGATCAGATATTCGACGATGCCGTGCGCCTTGCTGGCCGAAGAGCTGCTGTTCATCAGGTTCCAGAACAGGAACAGCACCACCGGCACCGCCAGCAACGCGCCGATATAGATGATCATGTCCTTGTTGGCGGGCGCGCTTGCCGGGCGGTCGCCATAGCCGTTGAGCCGCCCGCCATCGAACTGGATCAGCGCCCATGAGGAAAGCATGCCGATGGCGGCGAGGCCGAAGCCGGCCCATGGGCCAATCTGCTCGTACAGAATCGGGCAGAAGAACTGGGAGATGAGCGAGCCCAGGTTGATGCCCATGTAGAAGATGGTGAAGCCGGCATCTCGTCGCCGGTCGCCATCCTCGTAAAGCGTGCCGACAATGGTGGAGATGTTGGGCTTGAAGAAGCCGTTGCCGATCGTGACCATCGATAGCGCCATCAGCATCAGCATGGTGAAGAAGAAGGACCGGTCGCCCTTCGCCTCGAACTGGCCTTTAGCGAAATGGCGCACCTCGGTGCCGTTGGCGGCAAGCAGCGACACCGACTTGTCATCATTGCCGCGGATCAGAAGATTCTGACCGTCGATGATGGCGAATTGCCGGAGCGCGTCGCCCGTGCCCTGCCTGACGACCTCAATGCGCTGACCATCAACCTCTGCATAGGGGGTCGCCGGAGGCCCGCCGAAGCAGAGGGTGAAATAGCCGAGCGCCATCAGAATGGCGCCGAACTTCACCGAGCGCTTGGATCCGAGATAGCGGTCCGCGAGCAGGCCGCCGATCAGCGGGGTCAGATACACAAGCGCGGTGAACCCGCCATAGAGGCCGGTCGTCGTGCTGTCGTTGAACAGGAAATAATTGGCGAGATAGAGCGTCAGCAGCGCGCGCATGCCGTAATAGCCGAACCGCTCCCACATTTCCGTGGTGAACAGGCGCTTGAGCTGCCGGGGGTGCTCGAACCAGGTGTCCTGGGAGGCGGGGTTGACGTGACTGATGTCCGGCTCGCGCGGGTTGTCCGCGGTCGGTGTGTCGACCATTATACGCTCCCTTGATCTCCCGCCGTTGAAAACCGGCGATGTTGCGGGCACCCTAGCGGCCAATTCGGGCTTGTGAAGCGGGATTGTGGCGCTCTGTCAGGCCTGTTAGCGCCCGCGCCATGCTCAACGATCGCTCCTCGACGCTCTCCCTCCTGCGCACCCGCCGCTCGGGCCGCCCGCGCGACCTGGCCGCGCCGGGGCCGACGCCGGCCGAGCTTCGCGAGATCCTCGCCGTCGCCATGCGCACGCCCGATCACGGCAAGCTCCACCCCTGGCGCTTCGTCCATGTCGGGCAGGACCGGCGCGACGCCTTCGCCGCCCTGCTCGACCGCGCCTACCGCGCCGGCAATCCGGCGCCGGGCCGGCTCGAGCTCGAGGCCAATGAGCGCTTCGCCCGCCAGGCGCCCGATTTGGTCGTCGCTCTGTCCAGCCCGACGCCCGGCCACAAGATCCCGGTCTGGGAGCAGGAGCTGAGCTGCGGCGCGGCCTGCATGAACCTGGTCCTGGCCGCCCACGCCGCGGGCTATGCCGCCGGCTGGGTGACGGGCTGGGCCGCTTATTCACCGCAAGTGCTCGCCGCCTTCGGCGCGCCGGGCGAGCGGATCGCCGGCTTCATCTTCATCGGCACGCCCGCCGCGGAGCTGGAGGAAAGGCTGCGCCCGGAGGCGGACGAGGTGGTCTCCGAATGGACCCCGCCAGCGCCAGAAAGCGCTTGACCGGCAGAGTGTATTAGTACACCATCACGCCTATGAACGAAGACCGGCCCGTCTATCTCCGCCTGCGCGACAATATCGCGGCAATGATCCTCGACGGACGAGTCCGCGACGGCGATCCGCTGCCTTCGGTGCGCAGCCTCGCCGCCGATTACGGCGCCAATCCGCTGACCGTCGCCAAGGCCTATCAGACCTTCCAGGAGGAGGGGCTGGTGACGGTGAAGCGCGGCGTCGGCATGTTCGTCGCGCCGATGGCGGCGGAGCGACTGCGCACGTCCGAGCGCAAGGACTTCCTCGAGAATCGCTGGCCGGGCATCGTCTCGCACATGCGCCGGCTCGGGCTCGACGCCGAGGACCTGGTCGAGCGCGCGCTGGCTTGAATCCGGCCTGAATGCGGGCCCGCGGGCCCATCTCATCGACCAACCTGACAGATCGCGCGACGAGCGTTCTTGCTGCGAAACGACCTCCAATTTACTTGTTGGCGGGCCGGCAATGGAGCCGGACCGAAAGGACCTCGCCATGCATCCGCTCCGTGCCTTCCTGCTGTCCATGGCCGCCGGCCTCGCCGTGCTGTTCAGCGGCCACGGGGTGGCCTCGACGATGCAGTCCTCGCCCGACGCGCGCGTCGGCGCTGGTCCGATCCACGTCCCCAACACCTGAGGCGCCCAACCTCTCTTCGCCTTGATTTGCCCCGCATCGTGGCGCACCATGGCCGTCCGCGCACATGACGGAGGTGGGGGATGCGCCCGTTCGGCTCTGCTGGCTTGTCGCTGCTGCTGCTTGCCGGCTGCGCCACCGCCCATGAGGATCATGGCCCGGCCGGCGTGCCCTATGCCTGCGCGGAGGGCGGCGAGGCGCGGGTGACCTATTGGGCCGGCGGCGCCTCCACTTTGTCCCGTGCCCGAATCCAGCATGCCGGGCAGGTCTATGAGCTGACCCAGGTGCCCGCCGAATACGGCCTGCGCTACGCCGGCGTCGCGGGCCCGTCGGTCGTGACCTGGTCGGTGAGCGGCGAGACGGCAATGCTGTCGACGATCGCGAACGACGCACCCCCCGACGCCGCCCCGCGCGAGATCAGCTGCCCGCGCCGGCGCGACGGCGAGGCCGCGCCCGGGGAGCCGGCGCACCATTGATTCCACTGTGGCACATTTGCCGCACGCCGGCGCCCGTTCGGCGCCAGGGCGTTGACTAAACGTGGCAATTCGCTGCTTGCATCTTATCTGGGGTCGGGAATTTGGGCTCGGAGCGGGTCGGGCGACGCAATGAAGGCATTTGGCATCAGGACTTCGGTCGCCGCGATGGGCGCGCTGCTGCTGCTCGCGGGCGCGGGGCACGCGCGCGCGCAGGGCAATACGGCCGCGCCCGCCAACCCGCCGACCACGACCATCGGCCCGCCGCAGCTGCGCGACTTCTCGATCCAGCCGCGCCAGCGAATCGTCACCCAGCCTCCCCCCGTCCAGACCCAGCCGCCGACCATCGCCGCGCCGCCGCCGGTCGCCGCCGCGCAGCAGCAGCGCGCGCCCGCGACCCGGCCGACGCCCGAAGCGCGCGCTCCCGCTGCCGCGCCCGCGCCCCAGGCAGCCGCCCCGGCGGCTGAGTCCGCGCCCGCCGCCGCGCCAGTGCCGCAAGCGCAGCCCGGCCCCGAAACGCCCGCGGCGAAGGCGGCGAAGGCGCCGGTGCCGGCCCCCGAAAGCAGCGCCTTCCCCTGGGCCTATGTCATTCCCGGCGCCCTGCTCGCCTTGCTCGCCTTCGCGCTGTTCCGGCGGCGGCGGCGCAGCGCCGAGATCGGCGAGGCGGTGGAAGCGGTGGTGCCCGAGGTCTCGGCGCGCGCCGCCATCGGCGCCCGGCCCGAGCCGGTGCCGCGGCCCTGGCTCGAGCTCGAGCTCAAGGCCGAGCGCCTCGCCTCGACCGACGCTGAAAGCGTCGTCCAGTTCGAGCTCGAGATCGTCAACGCCGGCACCGCGCCGGCGCGCAACCTTCGCGTCGACGTCAAGATGTTCAACGCCGGCCAGGAGCAGGACAAGGAGATCGGCGCCTTCTTCCGGATCGCCGGGCGCGAGAGCACCAAATGCAGCCTGCCGGGCGTCCATGCCGACACGACGGTCGCGATCAAGGGCGAGGTCGCGATGGCGCGGGCCGACATGCGCGCCGTCGTGCTCGAGAACAAATATCTGTTCGTGCCGGTGATCGCGGTCAACGTGCTCTACGATTGGGGCGACGGCCGCACCGGCCAGACCTCCAAATCCTATGTCGTCGGCCGCGAGCTCGAGCAGCCCAGCGCCAAGATGGGCGCCTTCCGGGTCGACCAGGGCCCGCGCATCTGGCGCACCGTCGGCCAGCGGCAGCACAAGCTGGCGCGACGGGTCTGACCGACGCCGCTTGACGTCCAAACTAACATGTGACCATATGGTCACATGTACGCGATCCGCCCCGAAGCCGAGTCGGAACCCGACATCTGGCACGCGCTCGCCGACCCGACCCGGCGGCTGCTGATCGACCGGCTCGCCGGCGGCGCCAGGACGACCTCCCAATTGTGCGAGAACATGCCGATGTCGCGTTTCGGCGTGATGAAGCATCTCGGCATCCTCGAGCGCGCCGGGCTGGTCGTCGCCCGCCGCCAGGGGCGGCTGCGCCTCAACCATCTCAACGCCGCGCCGCTGCGCGCGCTGCACAGACGCTGGTCCTCGGCGCGGGCCGACGCCCTTGCCGACGCCGCGATCGATCTCGCCACCGACATAGGAGCCACGGACATGCCCAAAGGCCAAGCCTCCGCGCAGGCGGAGATCGTCGACGTCGCGCTCGAATGGCCGGTCGAAGCCTCGGTCCAGCGCGTCTGGCAGGCCTTGTTCGACCGCGTCGAGACCTGGTTTCCGGCCGCCCATCGCGCGGTCGGCAGCGATGCCGCGATGACCTTCGAGGCCCGCCTGGGCGGCCAGCTGCGCGAGGCGCGTCCGGACGGCGGCGGCATCGTCTGGTACGAAGTCATCGCCCTCGACCCGCCCCGCTCGGTCGATCTCGCCGGCCATCTGGCGGCGCGCTACGGCGGCCCGGCCGCTTCGCTGCTCCACATCGAGGTGGTGCCCGGCGCGCGGGACGGCACCGCCATTCTCAAGCTCACCGATTCCGTCTTCGGCCGGATCGGCCCGGACATGCGCGCCTCGCTGACCAGCGGCTGGCAGGCGATTCTCGGCGAAGGGCTGGTCGCGCATCTCGCGGCGGACGGGACATAGAGCCCCGCGCCTCCTGTAACCTTTCGGCGCCCCAGGGCTCACTGGGGCATGAACAACCAGATCACCCTGGCCCGCGCCGGCCCGCTGGGCTCGTGGCGGCACACCACGATCCTGTGCGTCATCCTCATCGCCATCGCGGCTTTGGGCTTCCTGTCGCTCCAGCGCGCGCCTTCCCAGGGGGGCGCGGGCGCCGTCTCCGGAGCGGCGCTCTATCTGCCGCTGCTGGCGGCCGAATGGGGCCTGTTCCTCTACGTCCGCATGGGCCTGCGCCGGCGCGGCAAGACAATAAGCGGGCTGATCAGCGCGCGGCCGCTGACGCTCCGCGCGATCGCGGTCGACATGGGGCTGGGCGCGCTCATGCTCGGCGCCTTCCTCGCCGCCTCTTACGGGTTCGACCTCGCCTTCGGGCCGGCCAGCGAAGCGGGCACGGAGCCGCTGCTCGTCCGCAATGCCGCCGACATTCCGCTGTGGATCCTGCTTGCGCTCAGCGCCGGCGTCGTTGAGGAGCTGACCTTCCGGGGCTATTTGCAGCGCCAGTTCGGCGCGCTGCTCGGCAATCGCTGGCTGGGCGCGCTTGCGCAGGCCGTCCTGTTCGGAGTGACCCATGGCTATCAAGGCCCGGCCCTCGTCCTCAAGATCGCGCTGCTCGGCATGATGTTCGGCGCGCTCGCGCTCTGCCGCCGAAGCCTGATCCCCGGGATCATCGCCCATGCCAGCGTCGATGTGATCGGCGGCCTCGCCGCCTTCCGATGAACTTCGAGCAGCTCTATCGCGGCCATTTCCCGGACGTGCACCGTTTCGCGCTCTATCTGACCGGCGACTTCGCCGAGGCCGACGACATCGCGTCGGAGACGTTCGTGCGCGCCTGGGCCGCCGATGCGCCGCTGAAGGCGCGGACCTTGCGCGCCTATCTATTCTCGATCGCCCGCAATTTGCACCGGCGCGGGCACCGAAGCAGACGCCGCCAGGCCGCGCTCGAGGCGCCGGACGCGCCGCCCGGTCTCGAGCGCGAGCTGGCCGGGCGCAGCGAGCTCGAGGCGATGCTGGCCCGGCTGCAGGCGCTGCCCGAGGTGGACCGCGCGGCGCTGCTGCTGCGCGCCTTCCACGATTTTCCTTATGAGGAGATCGCCACCGCGCTCGGCATCTCCCTCTCTTCGGCGAAGGTGAAGGTCCACCGCGCCCGCACCCGGCTGATGGCCGACAGGAGCTGAACCATGACGATCGACAAGGAGATCATCCTCGATTTGCTGCCGCTCTGCCAGTCCGGGCTCGCCTCGGAGCCGAGCCGGCGGCTGGTCGAGGCCTGGCTGCGCGACCATCCGGAGGCGCGGGCGGGCAGCCCGGCCGGGCCGGACGAGGCCGGCGGCGACGGCATCGAGGCGCTGGCGCGGGCGCGGCGATTGCGGCGGTGGCAGCGCTGGCTTTACGGCCTGGCCATCGGCTTCTCGGTGTTGAGCCTGACCTCGCAATTTCACATTGAGGGCGGCCGGCTGACCTCGGCGAAACTGCTGGCGCTGGAAATGCCGCTCCTGTTCGCGCCGGTGATCCTCGCCGCGATCTTGTGCTGGATCGGCTATTTCCGGCTCAAGCGCCGGCTGCGCTAGACGCTGTCCCGTTCGATTTGAAACATCCGTCATTCCAGCGTTCGCTGGAATGACGATTTGAATCTAGGCCGCGAAGGCATCTTCGTTGACCGAGTAAAGCAGCTCGGCGCTCGCCGTCGCCGCCGCGGCGAGGCCCCCGGCTTCGGGGACGAGCCGATCGAGATAGAAGCGCGCGGCCGCCCGTTTCATCGCCCTGAAGGCGGGATCGCCGTCACAAGCCCCCAGCGCCGCGAGCTGCCGCGCCAGCAGCCAGCCGCAGACGGCGACCGACAACATGGTGAGGAACGGATAGGAAGCGGCCAGCCGGTCGTCGGGACCCGCCGTCAGCAGATGCGTGGCGATATCCTCGCAATCGTCGACGAGCCCCATGAGATTGGCCTCGTCCGCCGCCTCCGCCCGGATGTCCGCGAGCAGGCTTGCAAGCACCCCGCCGCCTTCGAGCCCGAGCTTGCGTCCGACCAGGTCCGCCGCCTGGATTCCGTTCGTGCCTTCGTAAATGGGCGAGATGCGGGCGTCGCGGAGGTGCTGGGCGGCGCCGGTCTCCTCGACATAGCCCATGCCGCCATGGACCTGGACGCCAAGCCCGGCGACCTCGACGCCGATGTCCGTGCCATAAGCCTTGACCAGCGGCGTCAGCAGGTCGGCCCGGGCCCGCGCCGCCTCGTCGCCGAGGCTGGCCCGGTCGGTCTGGCCCGCGCAATAATAAGCGAGCGCCCGCGCCGCTTGGGTCAGCGCCTTCATCCTGAGCAGCATCCGCCGCACATCCGGGAATTCGACGATCCGCGCCGGCCGGCCCTCGCGGCTGCCCTGCACCCGGTCCAGCGCGTAGGCGACCGCCTGCTGGGTCGCCCGCTCGGCGATCGAGACGCCCTGGAGGCCGACGTTGAGGCGGGCATTGTTCATCATCGTGAACATCGCCGCCATGCCCTTATTCTCCTCGCCGATCAGCCAGCCGACAGCGCCGCCCTCGTCGCCATAGGCCATGACGCAGGTTGGCGAGGCGTGGATGCCGAGCTTGTGCTCGATCGAGACGCAGCGGACATCGTTGCGGGTGCCGTCGGCCAGGATCTTTGGGACGAGGAAGAGCGAGATGCCGCGCGTCCCCTGCGGCGCGTCGGGCAGACGGGCGAGGACCAGGTGGACGATATTGTCGGCCAAATCGTGCTCGCCGAAGGTGATGAAGATCTTCTGGCCGGTGATCCGGTAGCTGCCGTCTCCGGCCGGCGCGGCGCGGGTCTTGAGCGCGCCGACGTCGGAGCCCGCCTGCGACTCGGTGAGGTTCATCGTCCCGGTATATTCGCCGGTGACGAGCTTGGGCAGCCAGGCGGCCTGCAATTCCGGCGAGCCATGATGCCGGAGAGATTCGACCGCGCCGGGCGTCAGCATCATCACCAAAGAGAAGCCCATATTGGCCGAGCCCAGATCCTCCATCAGCACGGTGGCGAGGATCAGCGGCAGGCCCTGGCCGCCATGCTCGGCGGGCCCGGCCAGTGTGCCCCAGCCGCCCGCGACATAGGCTTGGTAGGCGGCCCTGAAGCCGGGCGGCAGCGTCACCCCGTCGGGCGACCATTTGGCGCCGATCTCGTCGCCGATCCGGTTCAACGGCGCGAACTCGCCGGCCGCGAACTGGCCTGCGCCTTCGACGATCGCCGCGACCAGGTCGCTGTCGTCGAGCAGCTCGGCGATGCCGACGACATGGTCGAGCAGGAATTTCTGTTCTTCGACGGGCGGCGTGTAGGTCATGGCAGGCCCCCGGAGGTTGCGCGGCGGAAAGGGCGGCTATAGCGCGGCGCGGTGAGCGCGCAAAACACCCGTGTCCTTCCTTATGGACCAGAGGCGATCGCCGAGGCCGCGCGGCTGATCGCCGGCGGCGGGATCGTGGCGATGCCGACCGAGACCGTCTACGGCCTCGCCGCCGACGCGGCCAATGGCGAGGCGGTCGCGCGTATCTACGAGGCCAAGGGGCGGCCGGCCTTCAATCCGCTGATCGTCCATGTCGCCGACATCGGCCAGGCCGCTGAAATCGCCGAGTTCGGCGACGAGGCCAGGGCGCTGGCGGAAACGCACTGGCCCGGCCCGCTGACCCTCGTATTGCCCTTGCAACGGGGCGCCCCGATCGCCTCCCTGGTCACCGCCGGCCTCGCCACGATCGCCATCCGCTCGCCCGCCCACCAGGCGATGCGCGACCTGCTCGGCGCGGCCGGCCGTCCCCTCGCCGCCCCCTCCGCCAATGCCAGCGGCCGGATCAGCCCGACCCGCGCCGAACATGTCCTCGCCAGCCTGGACGGCCGCATCCCGCTGATCGTCGACGCCGGGCCGACCGGGCACGGCCTCGAATCGACCATCGTCGCTCTGACCGGCGGCCTGCCCCGCCTCCTCCGGCCCGGGCCGATCGACCTCGGCCTGAGCGCGGACGATGCCGGCGCGATCGAGGCGCCCGGCCAGCTCCGCAGCCACTATGCCCCCACCAAGCGGCTGCGGCTCGACGCGGTCGACGGGCGCCCCGGCGAATGGCTGATCGGCTTCGGCGCCATATCCGGCGACGCCACGCTCAGCGCCGCGGGCGATCTCGTCGAAGCCGCCGCCCGATTGTTCGACCTGCTGCACGAGGCCGAGCGCAGCGGCCGCGCCGCCATCGCCGTCGCGCCGATCCCCGCGGGCGGCCTCGGCGCCGCGATAAACGACCGCCTGCGCCGCGCCGCCGCGCCGCGCGGCTAGTTCACTATTGCACCGAGTTTCGGCGGAATTTCGAGCGCCGATTGCCGACCAGCCGGCACGCGCCGAGCACCGATTCGCCGTTGCGCAAGGCGGCCAGGAAGAGCCGCTTCCTCTCGCCGCCGAAGCCATCGCCCCGCGTCTCCGCACCCTCGGTCATCGTTCGTCCTCCGCGCTTCGTGAGATCGGCCCGAACAGCAGGCGAAATCCTACATTGCAAGGGAATGTTCTCTTTGTGTTCGGCATCTGCCTCTTGTAAGCCGTCGGCTGCAGCACTACCTTAGCTAAGTCTGGCTAAGAGAATGAATATGACGATCGTGAACATGTTGGAGGCCAAGTCCAACCTCTCCCGCCTGGTCGAGGCGGTGGAGAGCGGAAAGCAGGCCGAGATCATCATCGCCCGCAACGGGAAGCCCGCGGCGCGGCTGGTGCCGATCGAGACGCGGCCGAAGGGCCAGCGGATCGGCATCGCCAAGGGGGAGTTCGTCGTGCCCGACGACATTGACGGCGCCAACGACGAGATCGCCAAGCTTTTCTACGGCAACGGTGAATGAGGCTCCTCCTCGACACCCATATCGCCCTCTGGGCGGTGACGGGTGATTCCAGGCTGTCGGCACGGGCGCGAGACCTGATCGAAGACCCAGACAATCATTCTTTCGTCAGCGTCGTGACCATTTGGGAAATCGCGATCAAGCATGTCCTCAGGCGCGACGAAATGCCGGTCGCCCCGGCCCGCGCTCTGGAGCTGTTTCAGATCGCATCCTACGCGATCCTGCCGGTCGAACCCGGCCATGCGGTGGCGATCGCCGACCTGCCCCGGCACCATTCCGATCCATTTGATCGAATGCTCGTCGCGCAAGCGATGATCGAACCGCTTAAGCTCCTTACCCGCGACAAGAAGCTTGCCGCTTATGGCAGCATCATCCTCATGGCCTGATCGTCACCCCGCCGCAGTCTCGCTCTTCAGCCGCGCCGCGAAGCTCTTGCGCAATTTCTGCAGCTTGGGCGGGATGACGGCGAGGCAATAGGGATTGGAGCGGCCTTCGGTTTCCCAATAATCCTGGTGGTAGTTCTCGGCGGGCCACCAAGTGCCGGGCTGCTCGATCGTGGTGACGATCGGGGCGGCCGGCGAACCCGCCCCGGCGCGTTCGATGCCGCGCCGCGCCGCTTCCTCCTGGGCCGCGTCCAGCGGGAAGATGGCCGAGCGATATTGGGTGCCGACGTCATTGCCCTGGCGGTTGAGCTGGGTCGGATCGTGGGTGGCGAAGTGGATGTCGAGAATGTCGTCATAGGAGATCGCGTCCGGATCGAAGGTCACCCGGATCGCCTCGGCATGTCCGGTATCGCCGCCGCAAACCTGGCGATAGGTCGGCTGGGCGATATGGCCGCCGATATAGCCGCTCTCGACCGCGCCGACGCCGATCAGATCCTTGAACACCGCCTCGGTGCACCAGAAGCATCCGCCCGCCAGGATCGCCTGCTCTTCCGCCATTTCGCCGTCTCCTTTTCCTCGCCACGAAGATAGGAAGCCCGCCGCGCGATTAAAGCCGCGGCGGCTTGCGCGGCTTTTGCGCGCGCCGCCGCGTCCGGGGCAAGGTGAAGAGGAAAGAAGCGCCGCCGCCTTCGCGATTCTCCGCCCTGATCTCGCCGCCATGGGCCTCGACGATGGTTCGGCTGATCGGCAGGCCGAGGCCCATTCCGCCGCTCTTGGTGGTCATGAACTCGGAGAACAGGCTGCCCAGATGCTCGGCGGCGATGCCGGCGCCGCTGTCGGCGACTTCGATCTCGACCATGTTGCCGGCGACCCGGGTGGCGATCACCACCTCGCGCTCGGCGCTCCCCGCCATCGCCTCGACCGCGTTGCGGACGAGATTGATCAGCACCTGCTGGATCTGGATCCGGTCGACCCGGACCCAGGCCGCGTTCGGATCGAGATCGAGGCGGTGATGGACGCCAAGCGCATCCTCGTCGACGAAGGCCAGAACGCAGGCCTCCTCGATCAGCTGCGGCAGATGCTCGGCGCCGACCGAGACCTTGCCGCGCGAGACCATGTCCCGAAGCCGGCGCAAGATCTCCCCGGCGCGCTGGGCGGCCGCACCGGCCCCGTCGAGCGCCTCGACCAGCACCGAGCGCGGCACGTCCGGATTGTCCGCGATCCGCTTGGTGCCGCTGATGAAGTTGCTGAGCGCCGTGAGCGGCTGGTTGAGCTCATGCGCCAGGGTCGAGGCCATCGTCCCCATCGCCGAGACTCGCGAGACGTGGATCAGCTCGGCCTGCATCCGGCGGATCTCGGCCTCGGCGCGATGCCGCTCGGTCAGGTCCGACATCGCGCCGACCGCGCGCATGGCGCGGCCCTTGGCATCCCTGATGATGAAGCCGCGGTCGAGCACGTCGGCATAGCTGCCGTCGTCGCGGCGGAACCGGTAGGTGCCCGACCAGCGCCGCGCGTCGCCCTCGATCGCGTCGGACAGGCTCTTGATCAGGCTCAGCGCCTCGTCGGGATGGATCCGCTCCTCCCACCAGCTCGCCGGCGTCCGCCCGATCGGCGCGGTGGCGCGGAGGATCGCGGCCGCATTGTCGCTCCATTCGATCACGCCGTCCCGAAAGTCATGGTCCCAGATGGCGTCGTTGGTGGCTTGGGCGGCGAGCCGGTAGCGCTCCTCGACGTCGCGCTGCGCGATCTCGGCCCGCTCCTGATCGTGAATGTCCTCGGTGACGCCGTACCAGCGCAGGATAATACCGTCCTCGCCCCGCTGCGGCGACGCCCGCACGCGCATGAAGCGGTAGGAGCCCTCCTTCATCCTCAGGCGGGTGCGGACATTGAAGGGCTCGCCCGATTCAACCGACTTGGTCCACGCCGCCGTGATCCTGTCGCGGTCGTCGGGATGGATCGATTCGCGCGAATCCTGATTGTCGCGGGCGAGGCCGGTCAGCTCCTGATAACGTTCGCTCAGCACCAGCCCGCTGCCGTCGGCCTCGGCGGTCCACGCGATCTGCTGGCTCATCTCAAGCGTGATGCGGTGCATCTCCTCGCTCTCGCGCAGGCGCTCGACGGCCTCGCGCCGCGCCTCCTCGGTGCGGACCTCGTCCTCGATATCCTCGGTGGTGCCGTACCAGCGGCGGATCGCCCCGTCCTCGCCGCGGACGGCGACGCCGCGCGAGCGGGTCATCCGGTAGCTGCCGTCGGTGCGGCGGATGCGATATTCGGCGAGATAGAGCTCGCCGGTCTCCAGGCTGTGGCGCCAGCGCCTCCGCGTCGGCTCGCGGTCGTCGGGATGGAGGACCCCGTACCAGCCCGTCGCCAGCCCCTCCTCGGCGCTCATCCCGGTCAGCGCGACGAAGGGGTAATCGAGGAAGACCATCCCGCCGTCGGGGTCAGCGGCCCAGACCAGGCGGGCGGCGAGCTCGGCCGAGGAGCGGTACATTCGCTCGCTCTCGCGCAGCCTGGCGAGATCGGCTTCGAGCCGGGCGTTTTCGGCCTCGAGCGCGGCGATCCTGTCCGCTGAGCCAGAGGATGCGCGGTCCATCAAATCAGGGCGCTTTGTCCGTTATCGGCTGGATGCCCGCCTCGAGCGCCAGCGTCAGCGCCTCGGCCAGGCTGGAGGCGCCGAGCCGGTCCATCATGTTGCCGCGATGCATCTCCACGGTCCTGAGCGAGATTCCGAGCGCCTGCGCGATCTGCTTGTTGGAGAGGCCGGCGAGCAGGCTCGCCAGCACCTCCTTCTCGCGAACGGTGAGCGTGGCGGCGCGCTCGTGCGCCGCGCGGCGGCGCTTGCCGCTGACCGCGCGCTCCTCGAGCAAGGTGAAGGCCTGGGCGAAGCAGGCCAGGAGGGCCGCTTCCGAAAAGGGCTTCTCGATGAAATCGACGGCGCCGAGCTTCATCGCGCGGACCGCGATCGGGATCTCGCCATGGCCGGTCATCACCACCACCGGCCAATCGACGTTGCGCTCGGCGAGCGCGGTCATAACGTGGAAGCCGTCCATCTGCGGCATGCGGAGATCGAGCAGGATGCAGCCGGGCTCGAGATCGGGCAAAGCGTCGAGGAAGTCGATGCCGCTGCCATAAGGATGCGACTTTATCTCGGCGGCGCCGAGCATGAAGCTCAAGGAACGGCGGACGTCGCGGTCGTCGTCGACCACATAGACATAGTGGGACTTCAGATTGTCATCCTCGCCTGGTTGTCGTGCAGTCCCCATCTTTGCTCCAATGGTTCCAGAACGGCCAAAGTGCAACTGAATCTGGACCGATCAGCCCGCCACCAAGGCGTGCGGGCGGATCTGGTCGATCGTGCATTGGACGGGCGCCTTGTCGGGCCGCCAGCGCAGGAATTTGGTGCCGTGGCGGAAGCGGCCGCCGGTGACATGATCGTAGCCGACCTCGGCGACCAGCTCCGGGCGGAGCGGCTCCCAGGCGGCGGAGCGCTCGTCGCTCCACCGGCTCGGCCCGCCCGGCGAGTCGCCGGTGAAGCCGGGCGGCGCGATCAGCCGTTCGAGCCGGGCCGTCAGCGCCGGCTTGTCCGCGGCCGGGATGGCCGAGGTGAAGCCGACATGATCGAGCAGGCCCGCTTCGTCGTAAAGGCCGAGCAGCAGCGAGCCGACCAGCCGCTCCTTGGCGCCGTAGCGGAAGCCGCCGACGACGCAGTCCGCGGTCCGCGCCGGCTTGACCTTGCGCATCGCCCGCTCGCCGGGGCGGTAGGGCTCGTCGAGCCGCTTGGCGACGACGCCGTCGAGATCGCCGCCCGCCCCGTCGAGCCAGGCCAAGGCGGCCGCGCGGTCCTCAGTCGCGGGCGACAGCTCCAGCCCCGGGCGGCCCGCCCGGCGGTGGAACGCCTCGAGCGCGGCGCGGCGCTCCCGCAAAAGCGAGCCGCGCAGCCCCTTCGTGCCCGATTGGAGGCAGTCGAACAGCATCAGGACGGCCGGCGTCTCTCCGGCGAGCTTGCGGATCCGGCTCTCGGCGGGATGGAGCCGCATCTGTAGCGCGTCGAACGCGAGCGCGGCGCCCAGGCGGATGATCAGCTCGCCGTCGAGGATCAGGCGCGGCTCGGGCAGCGCCCGGACCAGATCGACCACCTCCGGGAAATAGCGGCCGAGCGGCCGGCCGGCCTTGGACTGGAGCGCGATTTCCTCGCCGTCGCGGAACACCAGGCAGCGGAAGCCGTCCCATTTGGGCTCGAACTGCCAGCCTTCGCCGGTGGGCAAGGCATCGACCGATCTGGCCTCCATCGGCGCCAGCGGCGGGGCCGAATCGAGGCGCGCGAATCCTGTCATTCCCCGATTCTCCTTTGGTTGCGAAAGACGCCCGGCATTCGCCGCAGTTCCGCAACGCTTCGTCGACAGGTGGTAAAAACCCTTAATGGTTACCGTCGCACTATGCGGCGAATGACGGGCGTGCCGCGATGAACCGAGTCGGATCGGGCCGGCGCTCCGTTGAGGCGGAAAGAGATTTTACTTAGGGTTCAGGTCGGACCGGGGAGGCTTTCCACATGTTGTTGTCGCGTCGTCACATGATCCAGGCCGGAGCTGCCGGGGGGGCGCTCACCTTGCTGCCCTCCTCCTTGCTCGCCCAGGTCGCCGAGCCGGTTTACCGCACCCGCCCCGATCGCGGCGCCGATCCCGAATATGGTTATCGCCCGCGCACCGTGCCGGCCCAGGCCCGCCCGTCGGCCGATGCGATCATCGACCGCCGCCTCCTCGCCCGCGCCCGCGCCTCGTTCGACCGCCACCGCAACGAGCTTCGCGACATCGACGTGGTCGCCATCGTCGATTTCAGCAAGGCTTCGGCCGAATCGCGTTTCTTCCTCCTCGACACCAATAGCGGCCGGGTCACCCGCCACCTCGTCGCCCACGGCCGCGGCTCCGACCCCCTCCACACCGGCTTCCTGCAGAGCTTCTCCAATCGGCCGGGCTCGGTCGCCACCTCGAACGGCGCCTACGTCACCAGCGAATATTATCCGGGCCGCTACGGCCGCTCGATGCGGGTGCGCGGGCTCGACTACAGCAACAGCAATGCCGAGGCGCGGGCGATCGTCGTCCACTCCGCCTGGTATGCCGAGCCCCAGGTCGCCCTCGTCCAGGGCCGCCTCGGCCGCAGCGAAGGCTGCTTCGCTCTGTCCTATCAGAGCCTCCAGGAAACCCTCGCCCGCCTCGGGCCCGGCCGCTTCCTCTACGCCGACCGGCTGGCCTAAGGCTTCCTCCACACGCACATCATGAGCTAAACCGCCTCCTCCGCCTTCACCTCGACCGACTCCAGCGGCTTGACCGCGGGGCCGTGGATGACTTGGCCGTCGAGGGCGAAGCGCGAGCCGTGGCAGGGGCAGTCCCAGGTCCGGTCGGTGCCGTTCCAGCCGACCAGGCAGCCCATATGGGTGCAGACCGCCGAGCAGGCGTGCAGCCGCCCCTCCGGGTCGCGATAGCCGGCGACATTGTGACCGTCGATCTTGAGGATCGCGGCTTCGCCCGGCCCAAGCGCATCGAAGTCGTGCGGCTTGCGCGCGAGATAGCCGCCGATCAGATGGGCGGCGACCTCGGCATTGCCTTTGACGAACTCGGCGGCGCCGGCGATCGGCTTGATCCTGGTCGCGTCGTAGAGCTTGAGCCAGCCGTTCTCGCGATCGGTGGCGAGATCGGCGATCATCATCGCCGCGGCGGTGCCGTTGGTGATCCCCCAGGCGTTGAAGCCGGTCGCCACCAGGTAACCGGGCCGGATCGAGGACGACCAGCCGACGAACGGGACCTGGTCGATCGGCCCGTAATCCTCGTTGGTCCAGCGATAATCCGCGCTCACGCCGAAGGTCTCGGCGGCGAAAGCCTCCAGCGCCGCCATATTGTCGCGCGCGGCCTCGGTGTCGCCGAGCTTGTGGCTCATGCCGGTGACGATCAGCCAGGTCTGACCTGCCTCGTCGACATGGGCGCGGAAGGATTTGTGCGGCGTCTCGGCGCTGATGAACATGCCCTTCGGGACCCGCGCCGCATCGATCCGGCCCATCATCACCGGATCCATGCGCGGATGCGCCTCGGAATAGAAGAGGCCGATCTGGCCGAGCGGCAAATGAGTCGCCATCACGACGTGCTTCGCCCTGACCGTCCCGCCGGCGGTGGCGATCCGGTCCGGATCCCAGTCGAGGACGCGCGATTGCTCGAAGACGTGGCAGCCGTCGCCCGGGATGGTCGCCGCCAGCCCCTTCACATATTTGACCGGGTGGAAGCGCGCCTGATTGTCCCATTTCATCGCCGTCAGCACATCAAAGGGCAGGCCCGGCTCCTTCGTCAGCGAGGCCGGCAGGCCGAGCTCGCGGGCGAGCTTCACCTCGTCCTCGAGGGCGGAGACCCGGTCCTCGTCCTGGGTGAAGACGAAGGCCTCGGCGCTTTCGAGATCGCAGTCGATGGAATGCGCGGCGGCGAGCGCACGAATCTTCGCGAGGCCGGTTTCATTGGCCTCGGCGTAAAGCCGGGCGCCGTCCTCGCCGAACTTGCGCTTGATCGTGGTCAGGGTGACGTTGTGCTGCGAGGTGATCTTGGCGGTCGATTTGCCGGTTACCTCCTCGCCGATCTTGCGCGCCTCGACAAGGGCGACCGTGAGGCCGCGGTCCTTGAGCAGCCGCGCCGTGGTGGTGCCGACGATGCCGCCTCCGACGATCGCGACGTCGACCTCGATCTCGCCCACCAGCTGGGGGAACCTCACGGCCGGCGCGGTGTCGTTCCAATAAGAAAGGTTGCGGGCCATGATGGCGCTCCTGCTGATCGACGAAGGTCAGCCGGAAAACCCCTGGCGCAACGGGCCGTTCCGAAGCGCTTGGTTAGCTTATGTCAGTTGGCGCTCGCCGACTCGGCGGCAGGCGCGCCGGCGCGGTTGAGGGCTTGGCGGACGGGCGCGTCGCGGCCGTAAATGTCGCCATAGCTGACGATGTTGCCGTCGCCCGTGGTGACCGCGGTGAAATAGGCGATGTAGACCGGGATCGGGGCGGCGAGCCTCGTCGTCGTGTTGCGGCCCGTGCCGACGATGCGGTCGATCTGCGCGCGGCTCCACTCGCCGGTCGGCGCGAGCAGCAAGGCGGCGAAATCGCGGACGTTCTGGGTGCGGATGCAGCCATGGCTGAACGCGCGCACCGGCCGGCCGAACAGCGACTGGGACGGCGTGTCGTGAAGATAGATGGCATGCGGGTTCGGCATCTCGATCTTGACCCGGCCGAGCGCGTTGCGCGGCCCCGGCGGCTGGCGCACGCTGATCCCGCCGCCGGCGGTGCGGGTGACCTCATAGCCGCCGTCGAAGCTTCCGCCATTCTCGCGAATGATGCTCTGCGGCACGTTCCAATAGGGGTTGATGGTGACCCCGGTGATGGTCGCGCTCAATTGCGGCGTCGGCGTGCGGCGCGCGCCGACCACGGTGCGGTGGCGGGCGATCACCCGGCCGTCGTCGACCAGGGCGGCGGTGAAGGCGGGCACGTTGACCAATACGTGGCGCGTGCCGAGGCTGCGCGGAAGCCAGCGCCAGCGCTCCAAATTAGTGCGGATGAGGTCGCGCCGCGCGGTCTCGCTCTCCGGCGTGGCGGCGAGCGCCCGCTTGAGCCCGGCATATTGCGGATGGATTGGCAGCAGCCCGTCGAGCGCCGCGGCGACTCCGCCGTCGCGCTGGACCTGCGCCAGCAGCCTTTGCTGGCCGGCGGCGTCGAGGCCGACATCGGGCATGTGCCAATCGACCCGGCTGCGGCCGCGGACCGAGCCGCCGCTGAGATCGGCGGCGACCTTCAGGAAGACCTGGTTGGCGACCGGCGTGATCGCCGCTTCGTTGCGGGTGGCGATCGCGGCGGCGAGCCGGTCGGCGGAATAAGCGGCCGGGCTCAGCCCCTCGACGCCGATATTCTGGACATAGGCGAGCAGCTCGCGCGCCGCATCGAGGCGCCAGTTGACCGGGGCCGGAGGCGGCGGCGGGACCGGCACGGCCTGGGCCTGCGCCTGATCGAGCGCCGCGGCCTGGATCGCTCCCGGCATGGTTGGAGAGGCCAGAAGGACGACGAGCGCGCACACGCGGAACGGTTTGGTCATGGCCGTCTTCTACGCAAGCCCGCTGCGCCGCGCTAGACGGATTAATACGGTCGAAAAACGAAGGTGGCGGCCCGGCGCTGGCCGGGCCGCCGCTCGATCGTTCAGGCCGTGGCGGGGCGGTTCACCCAGCCGAAGAAGGCCGCGACGACGGCGAGCGCCACGTGCAGCCAGACATTGTAGCCGCCGAGCACGAGATGGCCGAGGCCGTCGCCGAACCCATGGTTTGTCTGCGGAATCAGGCCGAGGATGGCCAGCAGCGCGTAGATCAATGCGACGGCCTTGAAATAGCCGACTGCCCCGCTCGGCGAGCGCGACGCGGCCAAGCCCCAGAGGCCGAAGAGGATGTGGACGACATTATGCAGGAAGTTCACATGGAACATGCCGAACAGCATGCCCTCTTTATCCATCATCGAGGCCGAGGACGAATGAGTCTCCAGCAGGCTCGGAACAACTCCGAGGCCGAGGATGCCGACCGCCAGAAAGACGACGCCAAAAATCATTGCGAATGTACGCGTGCTCATCCCTGCTCTCCCTGTCTGTTGTCTTACGCAACGCGACGCTGGGCGAAATCTAATGGAGTCCGCCTTCGCAGGCTAGTCATTTCGTCCCCGTCAGGATTGGGGCGGCGGCGGCGCTTCGTGGGTCACCCAGGCGAAATAAGCGGCGGCGAGCGCGACCAGGCCGTGCAGCCAGACGTCCTTGGCGTAGAGCGGCACCAGGCCGAAGCCGGTCTGGGTCGCCGGCAGCAGCCCGGCGATCGCGAGCAGGGCATAGAGGATCGCGACGATCCGCGCATAGGAAAGCGCGGGCCCACGCCCGCGCGACGCGGCGAGGCCCCACAGCCCGCACAGCACATGGAAGCCGCTGAGCATTGGATTCACCGGGAACAGCCCGAACAGCATGTCGTCGCCCGGGCCCAGCAGCCGCGGCGGCCCCGCCCCGGCGGCGGCATTGCCGGCCAGAGCGGCGCCGGCCTCCGGATGCGCGAGGAAGGGGATGAAGCCCGCCACCCCGATCGCGACGAAGACGAGGCCGAGGATCAGGGCGAAGCTGCGCGTGCTCATGGCGCTTTTCTATTGAGCCGCGCGCGGGCAGGCTAGCCCCCTCTCGGAGGTCAGGCGGCGTCGGAGATTGCGGGGGGGACGTCGCGGGCGGCAAGGAAGACGGCGATCGCCTCGCCGTGCATCGCGGCCGCGTAGAGATGGCCCTGGAGGCCGTCGCAGCCGGCTTCGAGCGCGATCTGCTCCTCCTCGCTCGTGGCGATGCCCTCGGCCACCACCTCCAGATCCATGGCGTGGCCCAGAGTGACCGCGGCGCGGATGATGGCAACGCTCTGGTCGCGCTCGGCGGTGTCGATGAACGAGCGGTCGAGCTTGATCTTGTCGACCGGGAAGCGGCGAAGCGAGCTCAGCGACGAATAGCCGGTGCCGAAATCGTCGAGGACGATTCGGAAGCCGTCGCGGCGCAATTCCTGGATGGTCGAGCCGCACAGCGAGCCATGCTCGATGAACAGGCTTTCGGTGATTTCGAGCTCGATCTGCGACGGGGCGACGCCCTCTTCCTCGGCGAGCGCGCGCAAGGTCGCCGCGAAGCGCGGCGCGCGGAACTGGACGGGGGAGAGATTCACCGCAATGTTGAGGTCCGGCCACAGCCGCGCCATCCTGCAGGCGTCGCGGAAGGCATGGTGGCCTAGCTCGTCGATCACGGCGCATTCCTCGGCGATCGGAATGAGCTCGTTCGGCGCGATCGCGCCCAAAGTCGGATGATCCCAGCGGATCAGGCCCTCGAGGCCCATCACCTTGCCGTTGCCGCCGATGATTGGCTGGAAATGGAGATCGAGCCCGTCGCCGTCGCGAAGCTTGGCGCGCAGCGAGGATTCGATCTGGTCGCGGCGCGGGACGTCGGCGTCCATCGCCTCGGTGAAGATGCGGAAGCAGTCGCGGCCGGCCGCCTTGGCGCGGTACATGGTGATGTCGGCCTTGCGCAGCAGCTCGGAGGCCTCGGCCACTTCCTTGGTGGCGAAGACGGCGCCGATCGAGACGCCGACGCGGGCCTCGCGGTCGCCGATGATGAACGGCTGGCGGATGACCGAGATGATCCGCTCGCACAGGCGGCGGACGTCGGCCTCGCCCTTGGGGCTGACCTGGACGATGGCGAACTCGTCGCCGCCGATGCGGGCCACGGTATCGGTTTCGCGCAGCAGCGATCGCAGCCGATCGCCGACCTCCTGGACGAGCTTGTCGCCGGCATTGTGGCCGAGCGTGTCGTTGACCTGCTTGAAGCGGTCGAGATCGAGCATGAGCAGGGCGACCTGCTCGCCCGAGCGGCGGTAGCGGGTCAGCGCCTGGCCGAGGCGATCCTCGAGCAGGGCGCGGTTGGCGAGGCCGGTGAGCTGGTCGTGCAGCGCCTGGTGCTGGGCGCTGGCCTCGCGCGCCTCGAGCTCGTCGACCAGATCGACCAGCGACTTGTACAGGAAAGACATGACGAGAATGACGGCCACGGCGGAGGTAAGCGCGATCGGCCAGATCGAGCTGAACAGCTCGAACCGGCTATTGGCATCGTCCTTCAATATGCTGACGGTGGCGAAGTTCGTGAGAACGAGCGTCGCTACGGCGGCAGATACGATAGGTGGTCCGACTTTGCGGGAATATCTCAAAGAAACTCATCTCCCCCAAGCGACGGAGGAAATACCACCC
>DASYKV010000052.1:0-5447 GCA_035994965.1 Allosphingosinicella sp. | reverse complement strand
GAAACCGAAGCCCAAGACGACCGTCAGCAGCAATCGCCAGCCGCGGCGGATCGGGAGGTAGCGGCCAAGCAGGCGGGCGCCGCCGTCGAGGAAGACCGCGAAGATCGCGCCGCCGACGATCAGCAGCAGCGGCTGGGCGAGGACGACGATGCCGACGATGAGCAAGGCGAGGCCAAGCCAGATCGCGGCCTTGGCGAACTCACGCCGGACGAAGGGGTCGCGGAACTCCGCCGGACCTGGCCGCTCGACATGCGGCTCGGTCGTCGGCGGTGGCTTCCGCGCCGCCATCAGCTATTCCGGAGCGACCTTCCGGCGCGGCCCGAGCGGAACGCCTCGAACCAGGTCAGCGGGTTGTACCAGACGCTGGTCCCGTCGAGCGAGAAGGTGATGAACTCGGCGCGGCCGCCGATATTCTCCCACGGCACCGGCCCGCCCAGGCCGTTCTCGCCGCCCTCGCCGCCGCCGAGGGCGAAGCGGCTGTCGGCGCTCTGGTCGCGATTGTCGCCCATCAGGAAGACGTGGCCCTCGGGCACGAAGGTGGGCGGATAATCGTCGCCCTTGGTGTGGCCGAGGTCGATCGTGTCGTAATAGCGCCCGTCGGGCAGATATTCGCGCACCACCGGCATCCGGCACCAGGTCCGCCCGTCCTCGACGGTGCGGAAGCGGCCGCCCTCCTCCTCGCACGGAACGTTCTCGTCGACCGGGATCCGGGTCCGCTCCCGGAGCCGCTCCTGCCGCAGCGGGCGGCCGTTGATCAGGACCTCGCCGCCGACGACCTGGACGGTCTCGCCGGGCAGGCCGATCACCCGCTTGATATAATCGGTGCTCTGGCCGGGCGGGGTGACGATGACGATGTCGCCGCGCTGCGGCATCGCGCCCCAGATCCGGCCCCGCCATTGCGGAAGGATGTGGAAGCTCGGGCTCACCCAGGACCAGCCATAAGGATATTTGCTGACCACCAGCCGGTCGCCCTTGAGCAGCCCCGGCATCATCGATTCCGACGGGATGTAGAAGGGCTTGGCGACGCAGGAGTGGAAGAGGAGCACCGCGAGCACCAGCCACAGGATCGCCTTCAGGTCGTCGAACCAATGGCCTTTCTTGCGCTTGCCCTTGCCCTTGGCCTTCTCATCCGGCGCTGCCGGGGCGTCGGCGGGGTCGGCCGGGTCCGCCTCGGCCGCGAGGCCTTCGGGCGCGGCGACGGCCTCGCCGGCCGGATCGGGCGTGGCCGGGACGTCGCTTGCCGCGGGCGCTTCGGCCGGGGGCTCTTCGGCCGCCTTGTCGCGGTCGCTGTCGGTCACGTCTGAGGCTCCTGCGGCACGGCTTCGATGATCACGACGGCCATTGCGAAGGGATGGTCGTCGGTCACCGTCAAATGGACGGTGGCGGCGTGGCCCGGCGGGGTGATCGCGTCAAGCCTCTCCTTCGCGCCGCCGGTGAGCGCAAGCGTGGGCTGGCCCGAGGGCAGGTTGACGACTCCGATGTCCTTCATGAAGACGCCGCGCTTGAAGCCGGTGCCGACCGCCTTGGAAAAGGCCTCCTTGGCGGCGAAGCGCTTGGCGAAGGTGCCGGCGCGGGTGAAGGGGCGCTTCTCGGCCTTGGCGCGCTCGGTCTCGGTGAAGACGCGATTGACGAAGCGCTCGCCGAACCGGTCGAGCGAGGCCTGGATGCGCTCGATGTTGCAGAGGTCCGAGCCGAGGCCGATGATCACTTGCCCTCTCCCTTTTGGGGAGAGGGAGGGGCCCGCCCGGCGCAGCCGGGTGGGAGGGTGAGGGAACCCACGGCTCGTGCCTTCGACCGCCCTACCCTCACCCCAACCCTCTCCCCGAAACGGGAGAGGGAGCCCCTCCGCGTGCTTCATCCATGATCGCGCGCATCCGCGCGACGTTCGCCTCGAAGCCGGTGAAGATCGCCTCGCCGACCAGGAAATGGCCGATATTGAGCTCGGCGAGCTGCGGGATCGCGGCCACCGCGGCGACATTGTCGAAGGTGAGGCCGTGGCCGGCATGGGGCTCGATGCCGTTCTTCGCGGCAAGCGCGGCGGCGTCGGCCAGGCGGCGCAGCTCGATGGCCCGCGCCTCGCCGTCCAGATGGGCATAGCGGCCGGTGTGGAGCTCGACAACCGGGGCGCCGAGGCGGATCGCGGCCTCGATCTGGGCCGGATCGGGCTCGATGAACAGGCTGACGCGGATGTTCGCCTGCCCCAGCCTGTCGACATAATAAGCGAGGTGGTTGTGCTGGCCGGCGGCGTCGAGCCCGCCTTCGGTGGTCCGCTCCTCGCGCTTCTCGGGAACCAGGCAGGCGGCATGCGGGCGATGGCGCAGCGCAATCTCGAGCATCTCCTCGGTCGCCGCCATTTCGAGGTTCAGCGGGATTTCGAGGCGGTCCGTCAAGGCGTCGATATCGGCGTCGGTGATGTGGCGCCGGTCCTCGCGCAGATGGGCGGTGATGCCGTCGGCGCCCGCCTTGGCCGCGGCGAAAGCGGCGCGGACCGGATCGGGATGGGCGCCGCCGCGCGCGTTCCGGATCGTCGCGACATGGTCGATATTGACCCCCAGACGCAGATGCGCGGTCACGCCCTTTCGACGGCGCTCAGGACAGGTGCTTTGCGGCTTCCGGGCTTTTGCGCAGGGATTGCAGCGAGAGCGTCGGGCAGGTTCGCCGGCTCGTAAACGGGCACGCTGAGCCGGACCAGCGGGAAGAAGGGCACGCCGAGATCGGCCTCGCCGCCCGAGCGGTCGACCAGGGCCGCCGCCGCGATCACCTCGCCGCCCTCGCCCGCGACCGCCTTGATCGCCTCACGCGAGGAAAGGCCGGTGGTGACCACGTCCTCGACCAGAAGCACCTGCTGGCCGGGCTCGAGCCTGAAGCCGCGGCGAAGCTCGAACAGGCCCGTGGGCCGCTCCAGGAACAAAGCCTCGACGCCGAGCGCCCGGCCCATTTCATGGCCGATGACGACGCCGCCCATGGCCGGCGAGACGACGATGTCGATCCGGCTCTTGAGGTCGCGGGGGATGCGCGCGGCGAGAGCGGCGGCGAGCCGGGAGGCGCGCATGGGGTCCATCAGCACCCGCGCGCATTGCAGGTAGCGGGGGCTGTGAAGGCCCGAGGACAGGATGAAATGGCCCTCGAGCAGCGCCCCGGCGGCGCGGAATTCGGCGAGAACCTCCTCGTCGGTCATCTTTTTCCCCAAGGCTGGATCGCCGCCCGACAGATAGGGAACATGGCGGGGGGCATCAAGCGTTCAGCAAAGGCGCGCAACATGCTTGAGGGAGCGTAACGCCCTGCCTATAAGGCCGGCGCGGAGCGCCCCAAAGGCGGCCGAATCCATCCGCCGCGAGGCGGGTCCAAGGGGTGTAGATGAAGATCATTTTCAAGCTCGCCGCCGTTGCCGCCGCCTTCGGGCTGGCGCCCGCGGCCGGGTTGGCGGCCATGCCCGGTGCGCCTCCGGGAACCACCGACACGCCGACCCTCGCTCCGGCCCCCGCTCCGGGCGTGGCGCCGGCGCCGGCCGAAGCGACCGCGAACGCGGCCACGCCCGCCGCAGCGCCCGCCGTCGCACCGCCGCGCACCGCGCCGACGGCCGGAATCGGCCAGCCCGACGGCCGGCTCGGCCTGCAGGAGCAGGTCAGCCCGATCGGCCAGGAGGCCGCCTGGTTCCACAACGTGATCCTGATGCCGCTGATCACGGTGATCTCTGCCTTCGTTCTGCTGCTGCTCGGCTGGGTGATGTTCCGCTACCGGCGCAGCCGCAACCCGGTGCCGTCGCGAAACACCCACAACACCACGCTGGAAGTGGTCTGGACCCTGGTGCCGGTGCTGATCCTGGTGGTGATCGCGGTGCCCTCGATACGGCTTCTCGCCCACCAATATGATTTCCCGCGCTCAGAGGTCACGATCAAGGCGATCGGCAACCAGTGGTTCTGGGAATATGAATATCCCGACCACGGCATCCACGTCACCTCGCGAATCGTCACCGACGCGCAGGCCGCGGCGCGCGGCGAGCCCCGCCAGCTCGCCGTCGACGACCGGATGGTGGTGCCGGTCGGCACGAATGTCAGGATGATCGTCACCTCGAACGACGTCATCCACGCCTGGGGCGTGCCCGCCTTCTGGACCAAGATCGACGCGGTTCCGGGCCGCCTCAACGAGACCTGGTTCCGGGCCGACCGGACCGGCGTCTTCTACGGCGTATGCTACGAATTGTGCGGCGCCCAGCACGGCTACATGCCGATCGCGGTCGAGGTGGTGACCCAGGAGCAGTTCCGCGCATGGGTCGCCGCGCAGCCGGGCGGCCATATGCCGGGCGCGCAGCCCGCCGCGGCGGCGCCCGCGGCGGCTCCGGCCGGCGGCAACATTGTCGCCGGCGCCGAAACGCCGGCAACGACCAATCAAAGCGCGACCAGATAAGGCGGCAGACGCACCATGACCGACACCACCGCAAACGCCGTCCATTTCGAGGCCAAGGCGCACGACGCGCATCATGACGCCGACCACAAGCCGGGCTTCTTCGTCCGCTGGTTCATGTCGACCAACCACAAGGACATCGGCACGCTCTATCTGATCTTCGCGGTCGTGGCGGGGATCATAGGCGGCGCCATTTCCGGCCTGATGCGCGCCGAATTGGCCGAGCCCGGCATCCAATATCTCGGCGCCTGGGCCAATTCGATCCACGCCGTGGTCGGCGCCAAGCCGGCCGAGTTCAACGAGGCGCTGCATCTGTGGAACGTCTTGATCAGCGCCCACGGCCTGATCATGGTCTTCTTCATGGTGATGCCGGCGATGATCGGCGGCTTCGGCAATTGGTTCGTGCCGATCATGATCGGCGCGCCCGACATGGCCTTCCCGCGGATGAACAATATCAGCTTCTGGCTGCTTCCGCCCGCCTTCCTGCTGCTGCTCGGCAGCCAGTTCGTGCCGGGCGGCACCGGGCTCGGCGCCGGCGTCGGCTGGACGGTCTACGCGCCGCTCTCGACCTCGGGCTCGCCGGGGCCGGCGGTCGACATGGCGATCTTCGCTCTTCACCTCGCCGGCGCAAGCTCGATCCTCGGCGCGGTCAATTTCATCACCACCATCTTCAACATGCGCGCGCCGGGCATGACCCTGCACAAGATGCCGCTGTTCGTCTGGTCGATCCTGGTCACCGCCTTCCTGCTGCTGCTGGCGCTGCCGGTGCTCGCGGGCGCGATCACCATGCTGCTGACCGACCGCAATTTCGGCACCCATTTCTTCGACCAGCGCGGCGGCGGCGATCCGGTCCTCTACCAGCATCTCTTCTGGTTCTTCGGCCATCCGGAGGTCTACATCATGATCCTGCCGGGCTTCGGCATGGTCAGCCAGATCATCGCGACGTTCAGCCGCAAGCCGGTCTTCGGCTATCTCGGCATGGCCTATGCCATGGTCGCGATCGGCGTGATCGGCTTCGTCGTCTGGGCCCACCACATGTTCAC
>DASYKV010000051.1:0-19881 GCA_035994965.1 Allosphingosinicella sp. | reverse complement strand
GCTGCAGCGATCTGCCGGAGCGATTGCCCGGCTTCGCGAAGCCGGGCAATCGAGCACCGTTCCTCAAGCGACAGCTGTTCGTAGCTCCGTCCCATGGCAACACCCTAAGCTGGTGTTGCACTTCGTTTGTGAACTCAGGGGACCCACGAACTCGAGCTGGGAAAGCGGCGTTGAAGTCCGCGCATTTCCGGACTCGCCGGCGTTCATGGGTCCCGGCCTTCGCCGGGATGACTCCGTGGGGTGCTCTTGCAGATCAGCCCTGCGTGTAGGCGCCCTTGTACCAGCCGCTGCCGCCCGTATCCCAGCACCACTCGACTGTATTGTCCTCGAACGTGCAATAGACGCGGATCGAGGGGCCGCCATTTTGCTGCCAGGTGGTGGCCGAGATCGCGCTGCCCTGCTGGGCGAAGCCGCCAGTGCTCCACGCGCCATTGTCGTAGCAGCGCTCGATCACATTATAGCCGTCCGATTGATAGACGCGCAGGTGGACGCCAGCATTGTCGGTCCAGCTGACCGCGGCGGTATCGATCGTGCTTGTCATGATGCCATCCCTCGATTCGTTCCGGAGCCGGACAGAATGGACCCGCCGCGGGCGCGCGCAAGCCTTTTCAGCTTCGCGGCCTGCGCTCCACGCGATAGTCGAGCGTCACGCTGCTATTGGCTGGGATGGTGACCGCCCATAAGGGCCGGCCCAGCCGCCGCCCGAGCCGCCTCGCAAAGCGCATCGTCTCGGGGTCGTCATAGAAAATCGCCTCATAGGCGACGGGCATTGCGCGGTCGTTGGCGGCGGTCAGCCGATAGCGGCGCCAGCGCCGGTCCTCGCCGGTCATGACGATCCGGCCGTTGACGCCCGGAACCGCGCTCAGCTCGATCTCGACGTCCTCGCCGACCGCACGATCCGACATCGTGCCTTCGCCGAGCAGCATCGGGCGGCCCGCGCGCTGGCCGAACAGTGCCAGGCTGCCCGCCGGCAGCGGCAGGCCGAGCCCGTCCGCCGAGCGATTGCGCGCGGTCACCACGAGGATCGCCTGCTCGGGCACCTGCTGCGTATTCTCGCCCGAGACATTGGGATAGACACCCTGCCGATAGACCAGGGCGACCCGCACGCCCGGCCGGGTCAGCAGGGCGACCTGCTTCTGGCTGTTGGCGGCCACGGTCACGGGCTCGGGGATCCGGTAGAGCTTGAGGTCGCCCAGATTCTCCTGGCGGGCGGACATCGCCGCCACCGGCGAGACCGAGGTCAGGTTGGGGCGCGCAAGCCGGGTGCCGGTGACCTCGATATCCTCGCCGCCGCCGACCAATCCGAGCCGCGCCATCGCCATGCGCTGAAATTGCTCCTGCGGGATATCGCTGGTCGTCGCCTGCGGCCAGCATTGCAGGTTGATCGGGCCACCCTCGCGCGGCTCGGCGTCGGCCTCGTCGTGATTGACGCGGCCCGCCACGGCCTGGGTGTCGGCATTGACGAAGCTGGTCTCGTCGCCGCTGGCCAGGGTCATCCAGGCGAACAGGTCGACGCTGGCTCCGTCGGCCGACAGCTCGGCGACGTAATTGGCCTGCCAGTCGAAATCCTCGGCGAGATAGGAAAGCGTGACGGTCGCGGTGACGGGCGCGGCCGAGCGGGTCCGTACCGAGAGGGTCGGCCGCGCCGAAAGGCCGGAGGGGACGCTGTCATAGAGCAGAGCTTCGGGAAGGCCGGTGCAGCGCAGCGCCTCGACTCCGGCCGGCGTCTGGACGACGATGCCGCCATTGGCCGAGCTTCGGATCACGGCCTCGGTCTCGACGACGGCGCCGGTGGCGTGTGAGGTCCGGCGGATCGCCACGCGCCGGCCGAGCGAGCGGTCGAGCAGGGTGGCGGGCGAGAGCAGATAGGCGTCGCGGTTGCGCTCGACGATGCCGCCCGGGAAGCCGGTGACGATCGCGCTTCGCGGCACGATGCCGCCCGCCACGCCCTCGAACCGGATCTCCGCCTCGCCGGCGGGCAAGGCGATGGAGCGGGTCTCGCTGATCAGCGCATAGCCGCCAAGCCAGCCGAGATTGGGCGCCCGCGCCGGATCGCGCTGCGGATCGCGATAGATGGTGACCGCGACCCGCTCCGGCCCGGCCGAGGTGACGATCGTCTGCGCCCCGGCGGGGATGCCCGCAAGCGCGAGCAGGAGGGGGAGGAGGCGCCGGGCACTCATCGGCTCAGCCGGTAGCGCAGGGTCGCGCTGCCATTGGCGGGGACGGTCACCTGCCACAGGGCCATGCCATCGCGGGTCGAAAGCGGCGTCTGCGACGTCACCCGCGATTCGTGCGGCAGGATCTCCGCCTCGAAGGCGGCTGGCTCGGGGCGGTCGTTGGTCACGACGATCTCATAATCGGCCCCGGCGGCGGTCCGCTCGAGCGGGGTGCGCAAGAAGCGGACGCCCGGCGCGTCGCCGAGCGCGATCTCGACATCCTCGCCGACCGCATGGTCGCGAAGTACCGCTTCCCCGATCAGGAAGGGCGCGCCGGCGCGGCTGCCGAACAGCATCAGCCTGCCCGCCGGCAGCGGCAGGCCGAGTCCCTCCTCATTGCGGTTGCGGGTGACGATCAGCCGCTGGGCCGGGCCGCCATGGGCCGACGTGGCGGTGTAGAAACGCATGCGATAGACGGTACGGACCTGGACGCCGGTGCGTTGCAGCAGGGCGACCTGCTTCTGGCTGTTGGCGGCCACCGTCACGGGCTCGGGGATCCGGTAGAGCTTGAGGTCGCCAAGCTCCTCCTGCACCGCCTGGATGACCGGGGGCGGCGCGGGCATCGGCGCCGAATCCGACATGACCGCCATCCGCTGGCCGACCACCATGCCCCTCAGCTCCATGTCTTCTTCCGGCTCCGGCGGCTCCATCCGCTCATATTCCTCCAGCGGGATATCGCTGGTCGTCGACTGCGGCCAGCAGGCGAGGGTGAGCGGCCCGCCTTCGGAAGGCTGGACGCGGACATTCTGGCGGTTGAGCCGGCCGGCGACCGCCTGGGTGTCGGCATTGGCGAAGCTGGTCTCGTCGGTGCTCGCCAAAGTGAGCCAGGCGAACAGGTCGATCCGCGATCCGTCCTCGGACAGGGTGGCGACATAATCGGCCTGCCAATCGAAGCCGCTCGCCAGATAAGAGAGGGTGATCGTGGCGTCGACCGCGCGGCTCGAGCGGGCGCGGACCGACAAGGTCGGCCGCGCCGACAGGCCCAAAGGCACGCGGTCATGGGTCAGGGTCTCGGGCAGGCCGGTGCAGCGCAGCGATTCGAAGCCGCCCTCGGTCTGGACGATCACGGCGCCGCCCGCGCCGGAGCGGACGATGGCGTCCTGCTCGCGCACCCGCCCGGTCGCGCGCGACGTCCGGCGCAGGTGGACGCGCATCCCGAGCGAGCGGTCGAGCAGGGTCGCGGGCGAGAGCAGATAGGCGTCGCGGTTGCGCTCGACCGTCCCTTCCGGCAGCCCGGTCACGATCGCGCTTTGCGGCAATATGCCGCCAGCCACGCCCTCGAAGCGAAGCTCGGTCTCCCCGGCGGGAAGCCTCACCTGGCGGGTCTCGCTGATCAGCGCGAAGCCGTTCAGCCATTGCAGATTGGGGCGCTGGCCGGGCGGCCGCTGCGGGTTGCGATAGACGGTGACGCCGACCCGGTCCGGCCGGGCCGAGGTCGCGACGGTCTGCGCCGCCGCCGGAAGCGGCGCCAGGCACAGGGCGAGGGCGGCGAGGCTGCGCATCGGCTCAATCCTCGATCCGGCGCAGGCGGTAGCGCAAAGTCGCGCTGCCGTTCGCGGGAATCGTCACCGTCCAGGCCGGAAGACCGTTGCGCCGCCCAAGCTCGGCATCCCGGGCGCGCATGTTCCCGGGCAGCGTGCGGAAGGTCGCTTCGAAGCGGACGGGATAGGACTGATCGTTGGTGACGGTGAGCAGATAGTCGTTCCGCCGTCCGCCCGGCACCCTGGCGACGCGGCTGACGACGCCCGGGGCTTCGCCGATGTCGATCTCGACCTCCTCGCCGACCGCATGGTCGCGGACCTCGCCTTCCCCGATCATCAGCGACCGGCTCCCCTGGTCGCGGAAGAGCTGCACCCGGCCCCCGGGCAGGGCGACGCCGAGCTGCTCCTCCGGGCGGTTCCGGGTGAGGAGAAAGATATGCGCGACGTCCGCATCGTCCTCCCCGGGATAGACGAAGCGCCGGTGCACGATCTCGACCGGCACGCCGCTGCGCTCGAGAAAGGCGACCTGCTTCAGGCTGTGGGCGGCGACGGTGACCGGCTCCGGGATCCGGTAGAGTTTGAGGTCGCCCAGATTCTCCTGGCGGGCCATCATCTGGGGGAGGCTGTTGACCAGATCCTCGCTGCTGGTGGCGCCCTGCAGCCTGATTTCCTCCGAGTTGACGACGGTCACCGCCGAGACCGCCGTGAGGTCCTCCCCGCCGCGGCGGCGGGCGAACTCCTCGAGCGGGATATCGCTGGTGGTGGCCTGGGGCCAGCAGCGGAGCTGGAGCCTTCGCTGCGCCGGCTCGTCGCCCCCGGCGCCCTCGCGATTGAGCCGGCCGGCGACCGCCTGCGTCTCGGCATTGGCGAAGCTGGTCTCGTCGCCCGACGCGAGCACCAGCCAGGCGAACAGATCGACATGGGCGCCGTCGGGCGAAAGCGTCGCGACATAATTGGCCTGCCAGTCGAAGCCGCTCGACAGATAGGACAAAGTTATGGTGGCGGTCACCGGCCGGCTGGAACGAGTCCGCACCGACAGGGTCGGCCGCGCCGCCAGGCCCGGCGGGACACCGTCATAGACGGGCATTTCGGGCAGGCCGGTGCAGCGCAGCGCTTCAAAGCCCGCCGCCGTCTGCAGCACGACCGCGCCGTCGGCGCCGGTCCGGACGACCGCATCCTGCTCGGTCACGGCTCCATTTGCACGCGACGTCCGGCGCAAATGGATACGGCGCCCGAGCGAGCGATCGAGCAGGCTTTCGGGCGAGAGCAGATAGGCGTCGCGATTGCGCTCGACGACGCCGTCGGGCAGCCCGGTGACGATCGCGCTCTGCGGCACGATGCCGCCCGCCACCCCCTCGAAGCGAAGCTCCGTCTCGCCGGCCGGAAGCGTCACCTGCCGCGTTTCGCTGATCAGCGCGAAGCCGTTCAGCCAATCTGCGTTCAGGGCATCCCCGAACGAGCGGTTCGGATCGCGATAGAGCGTGACCGCCACGCGGTCCGGCCCGGCCGAGCTGACGATCGTCTGGGCATCGGCGCCCGCGGCGGCCGACGCGAGCCAAAGGAGAAGGAGGGCGCCCCGGCCGCGCATGGCTCAGCCGTCGTCCTCGATGTGCCGGTAGCGCAGGGTCGCGCTGCCGTTGGCGGGCACGGTCACCGCCCAGAGCGGGCGGCCGTTGCGGCGGCCGAGGCGTTCGCGGGGGCGGAAGCGCTCGCCGTCGCCGACGTCGAACTCGGCCTCGTAGCGGACCGGCACGGGCTGGTCGTTGGTCACGGTCAGGACATGGTCTTCCCAGTCGCGGCCCGAGCCCGTCTCCTCGTCGACGGCGATGAGTCCGGTCGCCTCGCCCATCTCGATCTCGACATCCTCGTCGACGGCGCGATCGGGGATCGAGCCCTCGCCGATCAGGATCGGCCGGCCCCCGCCGGCGGCGTCGAACAGCTGGATCGTGCCGGCGGGGAGCGGGATGCCGAGCCCCTCGGCGGTGCGGTTGCGGGTCACCAGCAGCCTTTTGGGCGCGTCCTGATTCCCCGCATCGCCGGAGTCGAGCCGGTTGCGGTAGACGAGCTGGACGCGCACCGCCGGCTGCTCGAGGAAGGCGACCTGCTTCTGGCTGTTGGCGGCGACGGTCACCGGCTCGGGGATTCGGTAGAGCTTGAGGTCGCCCAGATTCTCCTGCCTGGCGGCCATCGCGGTGACGACGATGTCTTCGTCTCCGTCCTGGGCGAATTCGGCGCGCAGCTGCGGGAGCTCGTTGAGAGTATCTCCGAGATTGGTCCTCCCGTTCGTCAGGACCAATGTGGACAGCGGCTCGGGCGAGCCTGTCGTCCCGGCGGGCCAGCAGCGCAGCTGGAGCCAGTCCTCGTCCTCGTCGTCGTCGCGATCCTCGTCATTCGGCGCGGTGCGGTTGAGGCGACCGGCGACCGCCTGGGTGTCGGCGTTGGGGAAGCTGGTCTCGTCCATGCTGGCCAGCGTCAGCCAGGCGAACAGGTTGATGCTGGTGCCGTCGGGCGAGAGACGGGCGACATAATTGGCCTGCCAGTCGAAGCCGCTCGACAAATAGGAGAGGGTGATGGTGGCGGTGACGGGCTGCGCCGAGCGGGTCCGCACCGACAGGGTCGGACGGGCCGACAGGCCGGGCGGCACCTGGTCGTAGCTCAGCATTTCGCGCTGGCCGGTGCATTGCAGCGCCTCATAGCCGTCGGGCGTGCGCAGCACGACGGCGCCGTCGGCGCCGCTCATGATGATCGCGTCCTGCTCGGTCACCGCGCCGGTCGCGCTCGAGGTGCGCCTGAGGTGGACGCGCCGGCCGAGCGAACGGTCGAGCAGAGTGGATTCGGAGAGCAAAAGGGCGTCGCGGTTGCGCTCCATCACGCCGTCGGGAAAGCCGGTGACGATCGCGCTTTGCGGCAATATGCCCCCGGCGACACCCTCGAAGCGGACGTCGGACGTGCCGGCCGGGATCGTCACCCGCCTCGTCTCGCTGATCAGCGCATAGCCTTCGAGCCAGTCGAGCTCCATCGGCCGGTCGGCGCGGCGGTTCGGCGCCCGGTAGATGGTGACTCCGACCCGGTCGGGCGCGGCCGAGGTCACGATCGCCTGCGCCCCGGCCGGCGCGGCGGCGAGCAGGAGGAGCAGGAAAATGGCAAGGAGCCCAAATCTCCCGTCACCCCCGCGAAAGCGGGGGTCCAGCTTCCTTCTCCCGGACACTGAAGAAGAAGATGGATTCCCGCTTTCGCGGGAATGACGGGATAGAGGCATGGGCCGGCCTCAGTAACGCGTGTCGAAGGTCGCGGTGACCACCGCTTCGCCATTGGCCGGGACGGGCACGCGCCACAAAGCGTCGTCGGCGGAGCGGCGCTCGCTCGGCATGCTCTCCTGGGTGATCCTGGTATCGCCCCACAGGCCCGATTGCATGAGGTCGACGGTGACCGCGTTCGGGCGGGCGTTGGTGAGCGTGTAGCGCATCGTCGTGCGCCAGCGGTCGGTGCCGAGCCGCTCGCGCCGCTCGACCACCGGCTTCACCTTGACGTCGAACGCCTGGCCGGTGACGAGGCCCAATTCCGAGCCCATCGGCGTGTGGCCGATCGCGCTTTCGCCGACGAATTGCGGATTGCCGCGGGCGTCGCGCTGATAGACGCGGACGGTGCCGGCCGGCAGCGCGTCGCCCAGGCCCTGGTCGCGCGAGGAGGAGAAGCGAAGCACGGTGTTAGCGCTTTGCGGCTGCTCCGCGGTGCCGAGCCAGGCGTTGCGATATTCGTAGGCGCGCGCGGCCGGCGTGTTGTGGACGTCGAGGAAGCTCACCTGCTTGGTCTGGCGGTTGGCGATCGTGGTCCGCTCGGGGAGGGGATAGAGGTAGAAATCGCCAAGCCGCTCGCGGCCCGCGCTTTCGGTGCCGGCCTGGCGGAGCGCCTGCTGGCGCTGATAATTGTTCTGAGCGCCCTGGCCGACCGCGCCGGCGACGAGCAAGGTGTCGGCGTTCACATAAGGCGTGCCGCTATTGTTGGTGAGCGTGATCCAGCCCTGGACGTCCATCCGCCCCTCGGTCTCGTTGAACAAGGCGACATAATCGGCCGACCAGCCGAGGCCGGGCGTCAGATAGGTCAGCGTGACCGGACGCCGTCCCGCGGCCTGGGTCTGGACGGTGACCGAAAGCGTCGGCCTGGCGCGCAGGTTTTCGGGCACGCGGTCGAAGATGACCCGCACCGGCAGGCCGTCGTCGCGCAGCACCTCGATGCGCGGGCCGATCTGGAGGACGACGCCGCCATTTGCGGCGAGCACGCGGGCCCGCTCGCGGGTCTCGGCGCCGGTCGCCGGGTTCGTGCGCACCAGGGTGATCGTCTCGCCGACGGCCTTTTGCATCAGCGCCTGGGGCGAGAGCAGGTCGAAATCGAAATTCTGCTCGACGATGCCGACGTCGTTGCCGGTCAGGGTCACCGTCTCCGGCCTGATCTGGGCGGAGACGTCGGGGAATTCCTGGCGCGAGCGGCCCTGCGGAAGGGTGAGCTGGCGCCGGTCCTGCACCAGAGCGAGGTCGTTATTGTAGATGGTGACGGCGACCTCGCCTTGGGCGCTTACCGAAGGCGGCGGGATCTCGACCGAGACCTGGGCCAGCGCCGGTGCGGCGATGATGGTCGAAAGCAGCAGCAGTCCGCGCATGAGACATCCCCTCTTATGGTTAAGGGAAGGTCACACAGGCCGCCTGTCTGGTCAATGAACGGATGATACGTTGTTACATAATGCCCTGTTCCCCGGCGAAGCCCGGGGTCCAGCGGCACTGAAGGAAGAACTGGACCCCGGCCTTAGCCGGGGCACAGGAGCTAAGCCGCCGGCGCGATATCCTCGTCGTCGCGCGGGCGGCGGGGACGGCGGGCGCGCGTCGGCCGGGCCGGCTCCTCCTCGCTGGCGACGGAGATTGCGGGCGGCAGCACGTCGAGCGAGATGCGCTCGCTTTCGCCTTCCGCTTCGGCCGCGACGGGGCGCGGGGTGCGCGGGCGGCGGGTGGGCGCCGCGCGATAATCGCCGTTGCGGTCGTCGCGATCGGGATGCGGCTCGCGCTCGGTGCGGGGCTCGCGCTCGGGCCGCGCCTCGCGCTCCGGACGGGGCTCGCGCTCGCGGCGCTGCGGCTCGGCCTCGCGGGCCTCGGGCTCGTCGTAGCGATCGCCGGGTTCATTCGCGTCGCGGCCGCCTTCATTGTCCTGATAATCGTCCTCGCCGTCATAATCGTCGCGCTGGCGTGGCCGCTGCTCCTCGAAGCGGGCGCGGCTCTCGTTGAGGACCCGGAAATAATGGTCCGCATATTGGAGATAGGTTTCGGTCTGGACGCGGTCGCCCTGCATCTGGGCGTCGCGGGCCATGCCCTTATACTTTTCCAGTAGCTGGGCGGCATTGCCGCGCTGCCTGTTGTCCTGGCGATTGCCGGGTCCCGGATTGTTGCTGCGCGGCGGTCCACCGCCGCCGCCGCCGCGACCGCGCCTGCGGCCGCCCTGACGATTGTTGATCAAACGAAAATCCTCACCAAGGGTGGTACACTCTGCCCCTACCGGCCGGGCCCTTCCCGGCCTCCATTTTCTGCGCAACCCAGGAGGCGAGGGCCGCAATTTGCGGCTCCAGCCACCGCTCCGAAAAAACCGCTCCTTTGCAAGCGATAAGCAATCGGGGGTCGGCACGTCGGGCCTCACGCATCCTCTGCTGTGGCTGGCCCCGTCCCTTGGCCCTATGTAGACAGGCGTTCGGCCAAATCCAAGTGAAAAAGCATTATTCTCGATCAATGGTCAGAAGAAGGCACCGCTCTATCCCTTTAAGGTCCCTTCGTGACTCGATCGTGAAGCCCCGAGCGGCGAAGAGGGCTGTCGCGGAAATCAACTGTCCCGCGCCGATCTCCACGCAAACCACGCCCTCCGGCGCCAGCAACCGCGCCAGCCGCGGCGCCAGCACGCGATAGGCGTCGAGCCCGTCGGGACCGGCAAAGAGCGCGGCCGAGGGTTCCCAGCGCGCCACATCCGGCGGCAGCGCGGCGCCGTCCTCCACATAAGGCGGGTTGCACAGGATGAGGTCGAAGCGCTCACCGAGCCCGTCGCCCCAATCGCCCAGCCGGAATTCCGCGCGGGGGACGGCATTGCGGCGGGCATGAAGAAGCGCGTCTTCCGAAGCATCCACGCCGAGCCCGGTCGCGTCCGGCCATAGGTCGAGCGCGGCGAGCAGCAGGGTGCCCGGGCCGGTGCCGAGATCGAGGATGCGCTTCGGCGCGCGGCCGCCGAAATAAGCGAGCGCTGCCTCGATCAGGGTCTCGCTGTCGGGCCGGGGGACGAGGACGCCCGGGCCGACCTGCAATTCGATCGTCCAGAAAGCGCGGCGGCCGGTGATGTAGGCGATCGGCTCGTGGGCGAGGCGGCGGGCCACCAAGGCTTCGAAGGCCTCGGGCGCGGCGCCCTCCAGGCGGTGGAGCAGCAGATCCTCGCGGGAGACGCCGAGCGCGTGCGCCATGAGCAATTCGGCGTCGAGGCGGGGGGTTTCCGACAGATGCCCGAACTCAACGGCAGCAGCGTTGAGGGCATCCCTGCAGGTCCCCACCCTCATCGTTCGTCCCGAGCGCAGTCGGGGGGCGTCCGCGATGACTCCGTGCCAGCGCCCCTCGACTTCGCTCGGGACGAACGAGGTTGAGGGTCAGGCACTCGTCTCATCGAGGCTCGCCAGGCGCTCGGCTTCATCCTCGGAGGTCAGCGCGCCGACCAATTCGTCGAGCTGGCCCTCGAGGATTTCGGGGAGGCGGTGGAGGGTGAGGTTGATGCGGTGGTCGGTGACGCGCCCCTGTGGGAAATTATAGGTGCGGATGCGCTCGGAGCGGTCGCCCGAGCCGACCATGGACTTGCGCGCGCCGGCCCGCTCGTCGGCGATGCGCGAGCGTTCCAGCTCGTAGAGGCGGGTGCGCAGGACCTTGAGCGCCTTGGCCTTGTTCTTGTGCTGCGATTTCTCGTCCTGCTGGATGACGACGAGGCCGGTCGGCAGATGGGTGATGCGGACCGCGCTGTCGGTGGTGTTGACCGATTGGCCGCCGGGGCCGGACGAGCGGTAGACGTCGATGCGAAGATCGGCGTCGTTGATCTGGACGTCGACATCCTCGGCCTCGGGCAGCACCGCGACGGTCGCCGCCGAGGTGTGGATGCGTCCCCCGCTCTCCGTCACCGGCACCCGCTGGACGCGGTGCACGCCGCTTTCGAACTTCAACTTGGCGAACACGCCGGTCCCCGAGACCGAGGCGATGGCTTCCTTGAAGCCGCCCACTTCCGACTGGCTCGCCGAGATCATCTCGAAGCGCCAGCCCTTGGCCTCGGCGTAGCGCTGGTACATGCGCAAGAGGTCGCCGGCGAAGAGCGCCGCCTCGTCGCCGCCGGTGCCGGCGCGGATCTCGAGCATTGCGGGGCGCTCGTCGGCGGCATCGCGCGGGAGCAGCCTGAGCGCCAGCGCCCGCTCGGCCTCGGCGAGCTGACTCTGGTTCTCGAGCAGCTCCTCGGCCGCCATCTGCCGCAATTCCTCGTCGGCCTCATGCGTCATCTGCTCGAGCGAAGCGGCCTCGTCGCGCAGCCGCCGGACCTCCCTGGCCGCCACCGCCACCGGCTCGACCTCGGCATAATCCTTGGACAGCCGCACGAACGCCTCGGGCGCGAGATCCTGCGCCGACATCGCCTGCTGCAGTTCCTCGCGCCGCGCCTCGATGGCGGCGATCCGTTCGGCGGAGATCTTGGTCATTGTGCGCCGCTGCCGGACAACCCGCCTACGTAGATCATGCCAGTCACGCCCAGAATTCTCTCGAGAAGCTGAGTTCGCTCGGAGTCACTGCCCGCGTAGTGAGTTAAGTGAAGGCGCGGGAGTTGTGTCTCGTCCCGCAAAATAAGCACCGCCGGGACATTCTTCTTTCGGGCCGCCTCAATGCGTTTCTTGGCGTTGCCTCGGAAAGCCATATCCACAGGAATTCCACTTTGCCGAAGCTTATTGGCGAGCCCCGCTGCCTCGCGTTCCAGCTCAGGCCTGTCAGGTACGACAGCTATGGCCTTAAGGCCCGGTTCCGGCTGATCGAGCAGCATGGCGAGTCGCTCAATTCCGGCCGCCCAGCCGACAGCGGGCGTGAACGGGCCGCCCATCGTCTCTATCAGCCCGTCATAGCGGCCGCCGCCAACCACCTGGCTCTGGGCGCCCAGATCCTCGGTGACATATTCGAACGTGGTGTGGCGGTAATAATCGAGGCCGCGCACGAGCCGGGCGTCGCGACTCCAGGCGACTCCGACCGCGTCGAGCCCGGCCGTCACCTGGCCGAAGAAATCCGCCGCCTCGGCGGTCAGGAAGTCGTCGATCACCGGCGCCGAATCGACGACCGGGAAATCCTGGTGCTGCTTGGAATCGAGGATTCGGAGCGGGTTCTTCTCGAGCCGTTCGCGGCTTTCGTCGGAAAGGTCCGCTTGGCGGGCGCTGAAATGCTCGACGAGCGCGGCACGCCATGCCTCGCGCGTCGCGGGGTCGCCCAGCGTGTTGAGCTTGAGCGCGACGCGCTCGCTCAAGCCGAGCTCGGCGAGGAGCTGCGCCGCCATGGCGATGAGCTCGATGTCGGCGGCCGCCTCGGGCGCGCCGATGATCTCGGCATCCAATTGGTGGAACTGGCGGAAGCGGCCCTTCTGGGGACGCTCGTAGCGGAAGGCGGCCCCCCAGGTGGCGACCTTCATCGGCACATGCTGCTGCCAGCCGTCGGAGATAAAGGCGCGGCAAATGCCGGCGGTGAATTCGGGGCGCAAGGTCAGGCTCTCGCCGCCCCGGTCGAGGAAGGAGTACATTTCCTTGGAGACGACGTCGGTGCTTTCGCCGAGGGTGCGGGCGAAGACTTCGGTCGCCTCGAACACCGGCACTTCAATATGCTGAAAGGCGTAGAGCCGGCGCACGCGATCGAAGGCGTCCACCACCGCGTGGAAGCGATCGGCCTCCTCGCCGATCATGTCCTGGGTGCCCCGGACCTTTTGCGGACCCTTGCTCATGGCGGGCCATTAGCAGTTTTGGCTCGCCTGGGAAGCGGCACAGGCATATCGGGGCCCGCATGAACATCGATCTCGTCCCCGCCGGCGACGATCCGCCCCGCCGGATCAACGTCATCATCGAGGTGCCGCTGGGCGGCGAGCCGGTGAAGTACGAGTTCGACAAGAAATCGGGCGCGATCTTCGTCGACCGGATCCTTCACACGGCGATGCGCTATCCGGCCAATTACGGCTTCGTGCCGCACACATTGGGCGAGGACGGCGATCCGCTCGACGCCCTGGTGATCGCGCATTCGCCGATCATCTCCGGCGCGGTGATCCGGGTGCGCCCCGTGGGCGTGCTGCTGATGGACGACGACAAAGGCGGCGACGAGAAGCTGATCACCGTGCCCGTCGATTCGACCTTCCCTTATTATAGCGAGGTCCACGACAGCGCCGATCTGCCGCCGATCGTCACCCAGCAGATCGAGCATTTCTTCGCCCATTATAAGGATCTCGAGCCCGGCAAATGGGCGAAGCTCAACGGCTGGGGCGACCGCGCCGTGGCCGAGCGGCTGATCATGGAGGCGATCGCGCGGGCGGGGGAGCAGGGGGAAGCGTAGGGGATTATTCCACGTCATCCCGGGCTTGATCCGGGACCCATGAACATGAAGCGCGCCGGTTTTCGCAGTCCGTGTTCATGGGTCCTGACTTTCGTCAGGATGACGTTCCCACTGGACGCCCGATCAGCGTTGCGTCACCCTCCGCACCCATGATCCGACATCTCCTCATCGGCGCGGCCCTCGCGCTGACCGCCACCGCCGCCCTCTCGCAGCAAGGGGGAAGGCCAATGACCGCCGAACAGCGCACCAAGGCTGCCATCGTCAGGATCGACGCGCTGAACCCTCGCCTCAACGCGGTGATCGCGGTCGATCCCACCGCGCTCGACCAGGCCCGCGCTCTCGACCGGCAGCAGGGCTTCCGTGGCCCGCTCCACGGCATGCCGATCCTGATCAAGGACAATATCGAGACACTGGGGCCGCTGCCGACCACGGCCGGCAGCCTGGCTCTGGCGAGCAACGTCACCGGCCGCGACGCGCCTTTGGTGGCGCGGCTGCGCGCGGCGGGCGCGGTGATCCTGGGCAAGACCAACCTTTCGGAATGGGCGAACATTCGCTCGTCCGATTCGATCTCGGGCTGGAGCGCGGTCGGCGGCCAGGTGCGCAATCCCTATGCGCTCAATCGCAATCCCTGCGGCTCCTCGTCGGGAAGCGCGGTGGCGGTGGCGTCGGGCATGGTGCCGGCGGCGATCGGCACCGAGACCGACGGCTCGATCACCTGCCCGGCCGCGATCAACGGCATCGTCGGCTTCAAGCCAAGCGTCGGCCTGGTCAGCCGCACCAATGTCGTGCCGATCAGCCACAGCCAGGACACGCCGGGGCCGATGACGCTGACCGTGCTCGACGCGGCCCTGATCATGAACGCGATCGCCGGCACCGATCCCGCCGACGAGGCGACCGCCGAGGCCGATGACCGCCGCGTCGATTATGTCGCCTTGCTTCAAATCGACGCGTTGCGGGGCGCGCGGATCGGGGTGATGCGCTTCTCCGCCGGCTTCGGCACCGACGCGCCGTTCGAGGCGGCGCTCGCCGTGCTCCGCGCGCAGGGCGCGGAGCTCGTCGAGATCCGCGAGCTCCCGATCGACCGGCAGGAGCTGGGTCGCAACGAGATCGCCGTGCTGCGCAGCGAGTTGAAGCACGATCTCAACGCCTATCTGGCGACGCTGCCGCCCGCGGTGCAAAGCCGCACCTTGGCCGATCTCATCGCTTTCAACCGCGCCCATGAAGCGGGCGAGATGGCGCTCTTCGGTCAGGACACGTTCGAGCAGGCCGAAGCGACTACCGGGTTCGACGAGGCTTATCGCACCGCCCGCGAAACCTCGCTTCGCCTGGCCGGAGCCCAAGGGATCGACAAGCTGCTGCGCGACAACAATGTCGTCGCGCTGGTCGCCCCGACCCGGCCCGCCGCCTGGCTGATCGACTCGGTGCACGGCGACACCAGCCCGGGCGGCGGCCCCGCCGGCAGCCTCGCCGCGGTCGCCGGCTATCCGCATCTCACCGTGCCGATGGGCGCGGTGCGAGGGCTCCCCGTGGGCTTGAGCTTCATCGGTGCCAGATGGGACGACGCCCGCATCCTCTCGCTCGGCTTTGCCTATGAGCAGGCGTCGCACAAGCGCTTCGCGCCGCGCTTCCTGCCGTCGATCGAGGAGAGCGAAGAGGTGGCGCCGCATTTGAGGCCGCACCGCCCGTGAACAACTCGGAGTCATCCCGACGAAAGTCGGGACCCATGAACATTGTCTCGGCAGGTTCGCGAACGCGGGCGTTCATGGGTCCCGGATCAAGTCCGGGACGACTCTTTTGGTTTCCGCTTGGGCCTCTTCCTCGCATTGCCTCTGAGGCCCGCCGCCTGGGCCAGCATCGCCCAATGCTGCATCGCGTCGGCATCGTCGTAGACGTCGCTCGGCGCGCGGCGGTAGTTCATCGTCTCGACCCTGCCGTCCGCGCCGGTGAAGGTGAAGCGCTCGCAGCCCGCCGCGTCCCAGATGTCCGCGCTCTCGGCATCCGCCTTGAACCAGACCGCCTCCTCGTCGAGTACCGCGAAGATGGTGCCGTCGAGATAGAGCACGGCGGCGCCCATCATCCTGCGCATGGTCACCGGGCCGAGCGGCTCGAGCGCCTCCTGCACCCAGGCGTAAAGGCCCTCGTCTATGCTCATGCGGTGAGCTTGAGGCCGGCTATGGCGAGGACGATGCCGAGGATGAGCAGCATCCGCACGGTCGTCGCCGGCTCGCCGAACCAGAGCATGCCGACGATCACCGTGCCGATCGCCCCGATCGCGCCCCACACCGCATAGGCCGTCCCCATCGGAATGGTCCGCGCGGCATATTCGAGCAGGCCCATGCTGATCGCAACGCTGGCCAGGAAGGCGAGCGTCCAGGGCAGGTTGCGGAAGCCGTCGACGAAGCGCAGCGAGGTCGTGAAACCGATCTCGAACATGCCGCCGAGGATGAGGAGCGCCCAGGCCATGCGAAAGGATTAGCGCCCGCGCGCGGCCCGCGCTAGCGTCGCGCCATGGTGCGGACGCTACGCAACAAATTCGTCATCTTTATCGCGATCCTGATTGTCGCCGCGGCGGCGGCGGCGGTGGCCATGGTGCGGCTGGCGCAGGATCCCCTTCCCGACGCCGGCTTCAAAGGCTTCATGCTCGGCTTCGATCTCGCCGCGCTCTGGTTCCTGCTGATGAGCGCCCATCTGCTGCGGATCGACGACCCGGGGGTGATCCGCAAGCATGCGGCGAGCAACGACGCCAATCGCATGACCTTGCTGCTGATCACGGTCGCGATCAGCGCCGTCATCCTCGGCGCGGTGGCGATGGAGACGATCGGCGGCGACGTCCCCGGCGCGAAAACCAAGCTGCTGATTATCGGGACGCTGGCGACCGCATGGCTGTTCGCCAACGTCATCTTCGCGCTCCATTACGCCCATCTCTATTACGGGCCGCCCGACGGCGGGCTCGCATTTCCCGAGGCGTGCACGCCGGGCTATGCCGACTTCGTCTATTTCTCCTTCACGCTCGGCATGACCTTCCAGACCTCGGACGTGAACATCACCGACAAGCGCGTCCGCAACGTAGCGACGCTCCACTGCCTCGCCGCCTTCGTCTTTAACCTCGGCATCCTCGCCTTCACGATCAACGTGCTCGGCGGCTAGATCGCGGCCTCTACGTCGGCGACGGGGGCGGGACGGCGGCGGGCGGCGATGTAGCAGGCGAGGACGATCATCGCCGCGCCGATCAGGGTCAGGGGGCGGACCGGCTCGAAGAAGAAGATCATGCCGAACAGGACCGCCCAGATGAAGGCGGTATATTCGACCGGCGCCAGATGCTGCGCCTCGGCGCGGGCATAGGCCCAGGAGAGCAGCATCAGCGCGCCGAAGCCGAACAGAGCGGCCGCGAAGATGCCGGGCAGATGCTCCACGGCCGGAAGCTCGGCGAGAAAGGGCGCGGCGGCCAGGTAGCAGAGCCCGACGATCAGCCCGGTGACGAAGGTCACCTCGACCGGCTTGGCGACCAGGGCCTGCTGGCGCATCAGGATGATGTTCCAGGCATAGAGGATCGCCGAGGCGAGGATGGCGAGCGCGCCCCAGAGCGCGTCGGGGCCCATCTGCTCGCGCATCTGCGCCGTCAGGATGACGAGCACGCCGGCGAAGCCGAGCACGGACGCGAGGATCGCGCGCCGCTCGATCCGCTCCTTGAGGAGGATCGCGGCGAGATAGAGCGCGATCAGAGGCGCGACGAAGGACAGCGCCACGCCCTGCGCCAGCGGCACCCGGGCGAGCCCCCAGAAGAAGAGCAGGCCCATCCCCGAGGACATCACGCCGCGGGTGACATGGATGCGCATCGCCGCCCGCGACGGCCGCGGCGCCCGCGCGATCAGGAAGACGAGGCCGCTGATGAAGACGCCCGCCCACATCCGCCAGAGCATCGCATTATAGGCGCCGAGCGCGGTGGCGAGATGCTTCATCACCGCGTCGAGCCCCGAAAAGGAGGCGATGCCGAGGGCCGCTACGGCGAAGGGAATGGCAGGGGCGGAGGGGCGATCGGACATTTGGGACCGTCCTTGCGGGCAGCGCGGCGGCGACGCAAGCCGCCCCGGCGGAGATTTCGCGCTTGCCCTCAGGCCGCCGCGGGGGACAGGATAGGCCGGCCAGGAGGTGCCCGATGATCAAGATGCTCGCCAGCCTCACCTTGCTGCTCGCCGCGACCGGCGCCGCCGCGCAGATCCCGCCGCCCGAGGGCACGATCGTCAACGACCGCGCCGCGCTCCAGCGGCTTCGGCGCAACAGCGGCATCACGCTGCAATGGATCAGCTTCGAGACATCCCGGCGCGGCCATGTCGTCGCGACGATGCGGGGCGGGCTGCTTCACCTGAGTGGATCGCAAGCCGAGCGCGGCGGCCCGGGCCGGCTGACGCTCGACGGCGACGTGCTTCGCGTCGATCCGCATAGCTTCACCTTCCAGGGCCGGATCGTCATCGCCGGCGCGCCGGATCCGAGCCGCAATTGCGTGCGCGACGGCACCTACGAATTCCGCGTCACCCAGCGCCGCCGCTATTGGCGCCTTCAGGATTTCGAGGCCTGCGACGGGCTCGCCGATTATGTGGATATTTATTTCTAAAGGGGGGCCGAACCAAGGGAGTGGACCTATCCCGCCTCCAGCACCAAGGTCGGGATGAGCTCCGACACGGTCGGATGGATCGGCACCGCCCAGCGCAATTGATCCGCGGTGGCGCCGGCGCTCATCATGTCGACGATGCCGTGGATCGCCTCGTCGCCGCCCGTGCCGAGGATCGCCGCGCCGAGGATCAGCCGAGTCTCGGCGTCGACGACGATCTTCATCAGCCCTTCGGTCTCGCCTTTCTCGATCGCGCGGCCGACGCTGGCCATCGGCCGGCGCCCCACCAGGATCGGCCGGCCGCTCTTCCTAGCCTCGGTTTCGCTGAGCCCGGCCCGGCCGAGCGGCGGATCGACGTAGAGCGCGTAGGCCGGGACGCGGTCGGAGAGCTTGCGGTCCTCGCCGTCGAGCAGATTGGCGGCGATGATCTCATGGTCGTTATAGGCGGTGTGGGTGAAGGCGCCCCTGCCGTTGCAATCGCCCATCGCCCAGATTCCGGGCACGTTGGTCGCCAGCTTGTCGTCGACCCCGATATAGCCGCGCGCGTCGCTCTCGATCCCGGCGGCGTCGAGCCCGAGATCGCCGGTATTGGGAATGCGGCCGACCGCGAGCAGGATGTGGCTGCCGGTCACCTCCGGCGGTCCGTCCCGGCAATCGAGGCCAAGCGCGGGCCTGCCGTCCACCTCCATCAGCCGGATGCATTCGGCGCCGGTGCGGATGGCGATGCCCTCGGCCTCGAGGAAGGCGCGGATCGCGTCGGACACCTCCTCGTCCTCGCGGCCGATCAGGCGCGGCTGGCGCTCGACCACCGTCACCCTGCTGCCGAAGCGGGCATAGATCTGCGCGAATTCGAGCCCGATATAGGAGCCGCCGACGATCAGCAGATGCTCGGGCAGCTCCTCCAGCGCGAGCAGCGAGCTGTTGTCGAGGAAGGGCACCCGGCCGACGCCCGGGAAATCGGGCACGAAGGCGCGGCCGCCGACGTTGAGGAAGATGCGCGGCGCGGTCAGCATTTCCTCGCCGACGCGGATAAGCGCAGGCCCCTCGAACCGCGCGTGGCCGCGGAGGAAGGTCAGGCCCGCCATCGTCTCCAGCCGGCCGGTGAGCCCGGCGCGGCTGTCCTGCGTCACCTTCATCGCCCGGCCGCGCGCCTTGGCGATGTCGAAGCCGATCGGGCCATGGATCAGCACGCCGTAATCGCCCGCCCGCCGCGCCAGATGCGCGGCATAAGCCGATGCGACCAAGGTCTTGGTCGGCATGCAGCCCGTATTGACGCAGGTGCCGCCGACGAGGTGGCGCTCGATCAGCGCCACCTTCATGCCCGAAGCGGTGAGCCGGCCGGCGAGCGGCGGGCCGGCCTGGCCGGCGCCGACGATGATCGCGTCGAAGGCGCGCGCGGTCACGGCCGCGCGATATGACAGACGATGAGCAGGGCGCCGCCGATCGCGATCGCGTCCTCGATCAAGGCGGCGGGCAGATCGCGGCCGAAGCTCTTCGCCAGCCCCGCCCGCGCCGCCGCGCCGCCATAGGTGCCGATCACCGCGCCGACGATGCCGGCGACGAGCCCGGCCACGAGCATCTGGTGCGCCGCGCCGATCGCCGCGCCCGCCAGGCCGCCCATGACCAGGCGGGCGCCGAACTGCATCGGCACCTTGCGGCTGGGGGTCGAGGGTAATTGATCGCCGACCAGCTCGAGCAAGGCGAGCGCGGCGAAGGCGATCGCCGCCCAGATCGAGCCCATGAAGGCCAGAGGCGTGGCCGCCAGCGTGAATCCGCCGCACTGAAGATATGCCGCCCAGGCGACCGCCGCCGGCGCCGTCAGCGCGCGAAGGCCCGCGATCACGCCGATCGCGAGAGCGAGCAGATAAGGCAGATAGTCCATGATGTGCGACTCCCCCGAAGGTCTTTGATGGACCGGACTATGGAAGGAGCCGCGCCGATATGGAAGCGACGCC
>DASYKV010000050.1:0-27058 GCA_035994965.1 Allosphingosinicella sp. | reverse complement strand
CTCGTCGAGCGCCTCTGGTGCAGGCTTAAGGACTGGCGACGCGTCGCGACACGATACGACAAACTCGCCAGAAACTTCCTCTCAGGCGCACTCATCGCTGCCACCGTCGCCTTCTGGTGCAATTGAGTCCGGACCCTAGGGAGGCCGCTCCGCTTCGGCCGGCAACGGGAAGGAGTCCGACGTGAAGGCCCCGATCGCATTCGCCTTGCTCGCCGCGGCGACCGCGCCGGCCGCCGCCGCGCCGGCCGCCGCGCAGCGGCAGCGCCCGGTCATGATCGGAACGCCGCGCGGGGACGTCGGCTGCTGGGTCATGGGCGACCTGACCGGGCTCGATCCGCCCCGGCGCAATTACGTCCCCGTCCGCGCGGCGCCGAATTTGCGCGCGCGCGAACTGGACCGGGTGGGGGCATTGGAGCGAATTTACTTCTGCGAATATACAAGCGACGAAAGATGGGTGGGCATCGTCTATCCCCATCGTGAGACTCCCGACGAGGATTGCGGACTCGACGTGCCGGCCCACCCGCGCCGCGCTTATGCCGGGCCGTGCCTCTCCGGCTGGGTCCCCGCGCGCAACACCGAGGAATATGGGGACTAGGCGCGGATCAGCGGACGACCATCGCTAATTATCCCCATTCAGCCGCCGCCGTTTGCCTGGAGGTAGCGAAAAGTGTAACTAGGGGTGGCACTTTTCGGAGTCGCACGATGAAGATGGGCATCAAAGAGTTTCGCGAGCGGTTGAGCGAGGTCGTCCAGAAGGGCGAGCCGGTCGTGGTCACCAACCACGGCAAGATTGTCGGCACCTTTGCCCCGGTCCGGCGCAAGGATCCGGAGCGGGCGCGGCAAGCGGCCGAATCAATTCGCCGCTGGCAGGATGACATGCGCGCGAAAGGCGTCGATCTGGAAGGCGTCCTTGCCGATATGGGCCTAGATCCGTGGGGCGAGCCGCTCGATGACGCGCGTCGTCGTTGATGCGAACATAATGGTGGGGGCGCTGCTGGGCCGATCCCTGCCGCTGTTCATCGGCTTGCTCGAACGTGACGTCGAAGTCCTCGCGCCGATTCCGATGCTGATCGAGGCGGAGGAGCGGATAGGGCGGGACGAGCGGCTGATCGAAGGTGAAGCCGCGCGCCGGCTCGGCGAGCTGCTGGAGGTCGTGACGCCGGTCCGGGTCGAGGAATTCGCCGAGCATGAGGAGGCGGCGCGGGAGAGGCTGGAGGCCCACGCCCAATCCGACTGGCCCCTGCTGGCAGCGGCGCTCGCGCTCGACGCCGATATCTGGACCAAGGATCGAGATTTGTTTGGTACCGGGGTAGCTGTATGGGCGACGCGCAACATCCGCTTTGTTGAGAGAGAAGCCCTATGAGCGCTGCCGGCAGCTTCGATCATCGTGCGATCGACGACGCCGACGGGGCGCGGCTGATGCGGGCGCGCAAGCGGCCGGTCGAGGCGCCACTGGGGACGCTAGCGTGATGAACCTAACGACTGCCGTTCTTACGGCTTCCGCCGGGATCGGGGGCGTGCTTCTTGGGACCTTCCTACGCCCGCTGGTTGAAGATTGGTTCGCCCTCCGTCGAAAGACACTACACGTCGTGATTCACGAATCTTCGGAGTTTCAGGCGCCGCATGAGAGCGTGGTCCTAAGCTGGCATGGTGAAGACCTTCATCGCCTAATCCAGACCGGCTTTCGCCTGGAAAACAGAACCGGTAGAACCCTTAGAAACTTCAGAGTGGAGATCGGAGCGTCCTCTCCTGCCAAGGATCGTCAAATCCATGCAATCTATCTGCAACCTGATAGCCGGGCGCGCTATTCCATCGACGAGGATGGCGAGAAATCGATAGTTGAGTTTGAGCTTCTAGAACCGAAGGCGCGACTCTCCGGATCGATGCTATCAAACTACACCGACAAGATTGACTTTTCTTGCCTTGATGACGTCGAGATTCGTAGGACCATAGATAGATCACCGAATCTCTGGTGGCTCGTCCTGGTAGGGGTGGGCCTCGGGCTGGTGGGCAGCGCTGCGAATGAAATCGTGACATTCATCTGGCGGAGGTAGAATGGCTGACAGCTACGATCTCATCATCCTGGGCTCGGGCCCCGGCGGCTATGTCGCGGCGATCAGGGCGAGCCAGCTTGGGCTGAAGGTCGCGATCGTCGAGCGCGAGAAACTGGGCGGCATCTGCCTCAACTGGGGCTGCATCCCGACCAAGGCCCTGCTGCGCACCTCCGAGATCAACCATTATCTCACCCACGCCTCCGCCTACGGCCTCAGCGCCGAGAAGGTCGGCTTCGACCTGGCGAAGATCGTCGACCGCTCGCGCAAGGTGGCGGGGCAGCTCAATGCGGGCGTGAAGGGGCTGATGAAGAAGAACAAGGTGACGGTGGTCGAAGGCGACGGGGTCATCAGCGGCAAGGGCAAGCTGACGGTTACGAAGGAGGGCGCGAAGACCGAGCTCGCCGCCAAGCACATCATCGTCGCGACCGGCGCGCGGGCCCGCGATCTGCCCTTCGCGAAGGCCGACGGGGACAGGATCTGGACCTACCGCCATGCCATGGTGCCGAAGGAGATGCCGACCAGATTGCTCGTCATCGGCTCGGGCGCGATCGGGGTCGAGTTCGCGAGCTTCTATTCGGACATGGGGGCGCAGGTCACCATCGTCGAGATGCTGCCCCGGATCCTGCCGGTCGAGGACGAGGAGGTCTCCGCCTTCGTCCACAAGGCGCTGGTGAAGCAGGGCATGACGCTCCATGTCGGCTCGGGCGTCGACAAGCTCGAAGCCTCCAAGTCGGGCGTCAAGGCGACGATCAAGGGCGCCAGCGAGCAGGACTTCTCCCACGCCATCGTTGCCATCGGCATCGTTCCCAACAGCGAGGGCATCGGCCTCGAGGCCCTGGGCGTGAAGACCGACCGCGGCCATGTCGTCGTCGACGGCTACGCCCGCACCAACGTCGAGGGCATCTACGCGATCGGCGACGTCACCGGGCCGCCCTGGCTGGCGCACAAAGCGAGCCACGAGGGCGTGGTCTGCGTCGAGGCGATAGGGACACTTACCGGTAAGTGTCCCTCACCGCACCCGTTCGAGACCTGGAACATCCCCGGATGCACCTATTCGCGGCCGCAGGTGGCGAGCGTCGGCCTCACCGAGGCGGCGGCCAAGACGGCCGGCCACGCGGTCAAGGTCGGCAAATTCCCGTTCATCGGCAACGGCAAGGCGATCGCATTGGGCGAGGCGGAGGGCTTCATCAAGACCGTGTTCGACGCCGGCACGGGCCAGCTGCTCGGCGCCCACATGGTCGGCGCCGAGGTCACCGAGCTGATCCAGGGCTACGCCATCGCCCGCCAGCTCGAGACCACCGAGGAAGAGCTGATGCACACGGTCTTCCCGCATCCCACTTTGAGCGAGATGATGCACGAGAGCGTGCTCGACGCTTATGGGCGGGCGCTGCATTATTGAGGGGAACGCCTAGGTAGCAAAATAGCCCGACGGGGAGGTGAAATGGTCGAGCGAGACCGCCTATTGCAGTCGATTGCCACGATTGTCGCCGACTATCGGGCTGGTGAGATACCCGCGCCTACGGCGGCGCACGTGGATCACTGGGTAGGGCAGTTTCCCCAGGAGGCGCAGCAGCCCATTCTCGCAGAAATGGAACACATCCTCAGCAGGTCCTATTTCAGCAAAGAGTTCGTTCGTCAGTTCCTGGCAAATCTTGTGATAAATAAGGACTTGGTGGGCGATGATCCACGCACCTTCTGGCAAGGCGTAAGTTTCTTGCGTCTCCAGACCGTTGGCAACAGTCAGAGAGACTTTCTATCGATATTTTCCGACGCCCTATTCTCAACGTGCGGGCTCAGAATCGAGGACTGCGGCGCCAATCCACATTCCTATTTGTATCTCGATGATTTTGTGTTCTCCGGTGGTCGTGTCGGGTCCGATTTATCGGATTGGATCAAGCAATCAGCGCCGCACCGGGCGCGAGTAATCGTCATGGTGATTGCTTACCACCGGTTGGGCCAATGGTTTGCGGGCAAGGACATCAAAGCGGCCGCCACCTCAGTCGGGAAATCCATAGATGTGGATTGGTGGCGCGCGTTCGAAATCGAGGATCGCAAGGCCTACATGAAAGACTCCGATGTCCTGCGACCGACACATATCCCGATTGATGAGCCAACGCAGGCTTATGTGAACAGCCTGGGCCAGGATCCCATTCTTAGAATTCCGGGGCAGGTAGGCGCACTCGGGCTATTTTCTAGTGACGAGGGAAAAATCCTCCTTGAGCAGGAGTTTTTGACGGGCGGCGTGAAGGTTAGGACGATATGTCCCAATCTAGGCATCTACCAGCGCCCGTTAGGGAACATCCTGCTCAGGATCGTCGGTTTCGGGTCCATGGTGGTAACCTATCGAAACTGCCCCAATAATGCGCCTTTGGTGTTGTGGGCCGGAAACCCATGGTACCCTCTCTTTCCCCGCAAGACGAACTGAGTCGCATGGCCGAGGCCGATCCCAGAACCTACCATCGCGGTGATGTCATTGCCTTCCGCAAGACGAATGAGGTGTTCGGCGGCCTCTCGAACATGGCGCCGGGCTATCCGATCCGAATCTTTGATGTGAGAATCGCGACCGCAGAGGCGCTCTACCAGGCGTGCCGGTTTCCGCACCTGCCGGAGGTGCAAAAGCTCATCATCGCGCAAACCAGCCCGATGACCGCGAAGATGCTGACAAAGCCATATCGCAAGGATTCACGGTCGGACTGGGACAAGGTTCGCATCCCGATCATGAAATGGTGCCTCAAGGTCAAGCTGGTTCAAAATTGGTCTAAATTCGGAGCTCTCTTGTTGGAAACCGGCGAAAGAGCGATCGTAGAGGACTCCAGAAAAGACGATTTTTGGGGAGCGAGACCGGAGGAAGAGAGCCTTTTGCGGGGCCGGAACGTGCTCGGACGCCTCCTTATGGAGCTACGAGAGAATTTGAAGGCAACGCCTGAAACGCTGGAGACGGTGCTGCCAGTCCGCATTCCTGATTTCATGTTGTTTTCGCAGGAAATACCCACTGTTATTCTGCCCCTCTCAAGAGCAGAGGCGCCGGCGCAGGAGAAAGCCCGGGATATCCCCACGTTCCTGGAATTGCTGACTCCTGGAGAGACTGATGTTACGTGCCGGACGCCCGCGACCGCGGAGCCAGAGGTTGAACCGGCTTTAATCGGTGTCGCCGAGGCCGCGCATGTGACTGGCGGCGAGATTCCGAGCAAGAAACGTCTCTATGCGATTTGGCTCGGTGCGGCAGCGATCCTTCTGGCCGGGTTGCTCTGGCTCGCGGTCACATAGGCCGATCTTATGGAACGGCGTTCTCCTACCGACGCTCGGCGAGAATGCACGAGAGCGTGCTCGACGCTTATGGGCGGGCGCTGCATTATTGAGGGACGCGGAGGGCGATCTCGACGCGCCCGACCGCACCGCACCGCCCTCCTCACCGAGGTGAAACGGCTCGGGACCGCCATCCGGGTTCATCGTGATTGGCCAGAGCGTGACTTGGCGGTAAGCGAGCCAGGATGCCCGGCGACAACAGGTTCAAGCAATCGGTGATCGTAACGCTCGCAAAGCGGGCTGCGAACCGATGCTCGAATCCCGACTGCGCGGCGATAACGAGCGGTCCCGCCGACGACCCCTCGCGATCCGTCAACGTCGGCGAAGCGGCGCATATATACGGCGCGAGCGATGGATCGGCGCGATACGATCCGACGATGGAATCCGCGGATCGCGGCAGCATCACAAATGCGATCTGGCTCTGCGGGAACTGCCACAAGATGGTCGATGACGACCCTTCCCGATATCCGGCCGGCCTGCTCTTCGAATGGCAGCGCGACCATGAACGGCGGATCGCTGAACAGGTGGGCAAAGCCGGTGCCGACCTGCGTCGTAGATTTGAAGACCGCCATTTGGAGGAGTTTGGCGCCCTCAGCTATCTGGCGGAACGGATCATTCTGGAGAAGGGAGATCTTTGGGAATATCGGTTGACCACCGAAGTGCTGAGATACGAAATGCGGCCAGTTCTTCAACGCTGGGATGGGTTAAAGCGTGGTTTGTACATGAAGCCGAACCATCGCGTGTCGAAAATGGAGGCGGCTACATGGATGCAAACCCGCCTTTCGGAAGTGGTCCAGATTGCCCGGGCCCTTTCCGAGCTGATGAACGTGGAGTTTGCCCGCGCGTGGGGTGAGCCGGGTGTGCCCGGTGTCGATACGCTGATCGTTTCCACGTGCCGTCTGTTCAGCGGAGTCTGTTCGAGCGCCATCGATTGGGAAGAGGCGGTGCGCTTTGCCTATGTCGATAAAGCCTTCGAAGAAGTCAGGGATTTGTTCATCGGGGTCGCTGGCGGACTGATCGAAGAAGCCGCGAAGGTGCCCGAATATCTGGGTGGCGTGTTCGCAGGGGACCCCGAACCCGGAGTGTATCGGCTCATCCTCACGATCGAACTGCCTGATGGCTGGAATAAAGCACTGGAGGCCGCCCTCGCTCGCGCGACGAACGCCTTCTAGGGCCCTGAACCATGACACTTATCGCGCGCAGTGACAGTTACCTAAGTGTCACGGGGACAGTTAGGTAACTGTCACCAAAGCGTCCGGCCTCATGGCCCGCGCCCGGCTGAAGCGCCCTTCCGCGCCGCAATCACCTATGGCAAGGTGCCGCATCGCCGAGAAAGGAGCCTCCGATGCGTGATGTCCGCGTGAGCTTTCCAAGGCCTTGCGACGAGAAATGGGAGGCGATGACGCCGGCGGGGTGCGACCGGATCTGCGCGCGGTGCGACAAGGTCATTCACGATCTTTCGCGCTACGCGATCGACGAGGCCGAGGCGCTGCTGCGCCGCAACCCGGACGCTTGCGTGCGCGCGCGGATCGACGCCGATGGCGTGGTCGCGCTCAAGCCGGGGCGCCGGGGCAATGCGCGGCGGATGGCGATCGCCGCCGCCGCGACGGCCGGCCTGCTGACGGCGGCCGCGCCGGCCTTCGCCAAGCGGGGCCGCGCCGACGGGGCGATCGCCGGAATCGTCGAATCCTACGGGTCCCGCGTGCGGGTCACCGCGACCGGCGCGGACGGCCGGACCTGGCGCGCCAGGGCGGGACGAGGCGGCCAGTTCAGGATCAGGCGCCTCCCCGCCGGCACCTACAGGCTCTCGTTCGATCAAAGCTGCGAAGACTATCGGCCGGTCGAGAACGTCGTCGTCCGCGAGGGGGAGACCAACGTGCCGACCGTTCGGAGCGAGGACGAATGCATCGTCATCGGCCTGCTGCGGATCGAGGACGGCAACGGCTGACCGCGCCGGGAACGGGATCGGCGATGCGCGGTTGACGGGGCATGCGGGACGAAGCGGACCTGGACGGCGACCTTGGCGGGATGAGCCGGAAGCGGCTGATCGAGGAGGCGGAGCGGCTGCGCGCCGCGATCCGCGCCCATCGCGACAGCAGCGGCATGGATCTGTGCTGGTACCAGCCCGAGCTGTGGAGCCTGCTCCCCGAGCGCGCCGGGCCGGACATAACGGTGCCCGAATGGCCGCAATTCCTGCGCGGCTGCGTCCGCTATCGGCAGAGCCTCGACGAACAGGCGGGGGATGCGCCGCGGACGAGGGAGGAATATGATCCGGGGAAGGGGCAGTGACAGTTACCTAAGTGTCCCGGTGACAGTTAGGTAAGTGTCCCGGGGACACTTAGGTAACTGTCACTATTGTCGCGGGGGGCGTCCGCTCCCTGCACGGCCTCGACGGGCGGACCATGAAGGAAAGGGGACACAGACCTTTTGCGTCCCTCCCGGCCGCCCTGAACGATGATCCAGATCGGTTCGATTTATTGCAATGTAGGAATTGTAGTGGGATAATCTCCATTCGAACGCGGATGGAGAGCCGAATGGATGAAGGCAAAAGGAAGCAGCGAAGGCCGAAGGTGTCGCGGTTCATCGAGTCGCGGCGGGCGCTCTATCTGGAGACGCTGCGGCGGACGGGGAATCACCGGGCGGCGGCGCGGGCGGCGGGGATCGATCGCTCCACCGCGGAGCAAAGGCGCAAGCGGGATGCGGGCTTCGCGCTGGCGTGCATCGCCGCCGAAGCGGAGGCGGCGCAGCGGCTGGCGGGGGCGCGGCATATGTTCGACGGCGTCGAGGATGCGCGCTTCGAGACGGTCCGGCGCGGCCGGGGCGGGCGCTGGCAGATCGTCGCGACCCGCGCCGGCAAATGGAGCAAGGCGATGGAGGACGATTATTTCGACGTGCTGCGCGCGACCGGCAACCACGCCGCGGCGGCGCGGGCGGTCGGTGTCTCGGAGAGCCTGATCTGGCAGCGGCGGCGGGCCTGGCCGGGCTTTCGCGCGCGGATCGAGGAGACGCTGGACGAAGCCGAGCTGGTGCTGGAGCTCCGGCTGTCGGGGCACGGCACGAATGTCGGCGTCGGGCCCGGCGGCGAGGCGCCGGGGACAGTCAGGGGACAGTCACGTGACTGTCCCCCCGGGGCCGAGGTGCCGTTCGACCCCGAGTTCGCGCTGCGCTTCCTGCGGTGGCGCGAGGAGAAGCGGCGCGGGAGCGGACGGCGCGGGCGGGTCCCGCCGGCGCCGGACATCGCTGAGGTGACCGAGAAGATCATTCGCAAGGTCGAGGCGATCAAGCGGCATCGCGGCAGAAGCGGGCTGAATGGGAACAGTCTATAGATAACTGTCCCCGGTGACGATGGACTGTCCTCGGCACGGCCACTGAGCGGTGACAGTTACGTAACTGTCACGGTGACACTTAGGTAAGCGTCACCAGGCTCGTGCGGCGGCGGCGGCCGCGGTGCCGTGGCGGGGTGTCGCCGTCGCGGGGTGGGGGGCGTGGGGCCGCGCGGAGCTGCAGCGCAAGCAGCGCGACGGCGCCAAGGGTGCCGGCCATCGAGGCCAAGGCGCCGGCGTGGAGCCAGGCTTCGTGGCCGCTGAGATAGGCCTCCAGCGCCATCGCCGACCCCGCCTGGACCGCGACCAGGATGAGGCGGCTTCCCCATCCCGGCCGGCAGGCGGCGAAGGCGAAGGCCAGCGCGTCGGCGAGGAAGAAGAAGCGCTCGTGCATCCGCGGCAGCAGGCCGGGCATGATCAGCGCCGAGACCAGAGCGGCGAGCACCAAAGTCGGCGCGTCGAGCCGGCGCCGCGCCACCGCAAGGACGTAGAGGAGGCAGGCCAGCAAGGTCGCGGCGAAGGCGAGCCGGACGAAGGCGGGGCCGCCGGTCCCCGGCAGCTCCTGGACCAGCGCCCAGATGTTCGGCGCGTTCCAGCTGAGCGGCGAGGGATGATCGGCCTGGCGCAGGTAGATGGTGGCGAGATCGGCGGGCGGCCAGCCGGCGAGCAAAGCCGGAAGCAGCATCGCCGCATAAGAGACCAAAGGCAGCACCCACAGGCGGACCGGCACCTTCTCGGCGATCAGCCAGGCGAGCGCGAAGGGGGCGAAGAACATCGCCTGCGCCTTGAAGGCGAAGGCGATCCCGGCCCAGATCAGCATCGCCGCGGGCTTTCGCCTTATCGCCGCGGTCAAAGCGGTCAGGCAGCAGGCGGTCCACATCGCGTCGCATTGGGCGAGCATCGCGGCATTGGTCATGACGGTCGGATGGAGCGGCAGCAGCGCGACCAGCCTTAGCGTCGGCCCGGCGCCGCAGGCGGCGAGCAGGCGGTAGACCGAAAAGCCGAGCGCGAGCGTGCCGGCGACCGACAGCAGCTTGATCAGGGTGACGTCGTCCACGACCCCGCTGAACGAGGAGGCGAAGGACAAGAGGTAGAGATAGGGCGGGTTGTAGTTGGAGAAGGGGATGGCGAAGGCGCCGATCTGGCCGTGCTCGCGGATATGGCCGAGCCAGGGCAGCAGATAGGCGTCGATGTCGATCGGGCGGGACGGCCAGAAATAAACATGGCCGGCGACGATCGCGATCAGGGTCAGCGCCAGCGGCGGCAGCCAGCGGCGGCGCGGGAGCGGCGGCTCGGCCGCGGCGGCCGCGCGCCGCTCCGCCCGCGTCGCCCTGCCTCCTCGACCCGGGCCGGCCCCCGATCGTGTCGAACGTGTCAAAGGCTTGCTCTCGACTCAACGGGGACAGTTACGAGTAACTGTCCCCGGCAAAGGCAGTAACTGTCCCCGGCAAAGGCTCTAAAAGTCGACGGAGGCGCGGGCGTAGAGGAAGCGGCCGTTGAAGCCGAAGGGCGAGAAGCCCGAATAAGGCAGATAATATTGGTTGATCGGATAGACGCCGCCGCCGGCCGAGGCCGGGCGCGCGCCGAACGGCGAGCGGTCGGGATAGATGTCGAAGAGATTGTCGGCGCCGATCGCCAGGTCGAAATGGCCGAACGCCCGGTAGCGAAGCTCGACGTCGGTGATCCATTTGGCGCCGAGCATGATGTCGTCCGGCCCGAGCAAGGTGAGGCTGAGCGGATCGGCGATCGGCGCGGTCGCGCCGGGCGCGATCACCTCGCCGAAGCGGGTGGCGCGCACGGTGAGGCCGAAATCGCCGATCTGGCCGTCGGCGCTGAGCACGATCTTGTCGCGCGGCTGGCCGTCGGTGAAGCGGATGCCCTCGACCCGGCCGAACAGGACGATTCCGGGGATGGTGGCGAGCGGCCCGAGATTGTTGAGCCGGCGCTGGATCCGGGTGCGATTGTAATTATAGGCCGCGGTCAGCGTCCAGGTGCCGAAGCCGGGGCGGAAGCGGTAGGAGGCCACGGCGTCGATGCCGTGGGTCCTGGTGTCGAGCCCGTTGACGAAGAAGCGCGCGGCGCCGACGCTCTGGAAGCCGTTGGCGTCGAGCAAGGCCTTGACCGCGGCGTTGACGGCCGCGGTGCCGGCGCCGGCGGCGCCGAGATTCTCGGTCAGCACGATCCTGTTGTCGATGTCGATCCGGTAATAATCCACGGTGAGGGTGAGGCCGCTGACCGGGTTGGCGGTCGCCCCGAAGCTCAGGTTGAGCGACTTTTCGGGCTCGAGATCGCGCGAGCCGAGCGCGCGCGCGACCGGGCTGCTGACGGCGAGCGTCGAGATGTCGACGGGAAGGCCGTTGATGAAGTTGGTCGAGGTGGTGGTGAAGAATTGCTGGTGGAGCGAGGGCGCCCGGAAGCCGTTGGAGATCGAGCCGCGCACCGCATAGCCGCTGACCGGCTCGTAGCGCCAAGCGAGCTTGCCGTTGAAGGTGCTGCCGAAATCCGAGAAATGCTCGAAGCGGCCGGCGAGGACGGTGGTGAAGCCTTCGAACAAATTGGTGTCGAGCTCGATATAGGCGGCGTAGCTGTGGCGGCTGACGTCGGTGGCGCTGATTGCGGGGATTCCGGGGAAGCCCTGGGCGCCGGCGGGCGCGGCGCGGCCGGGGAAGCTGCAAATGCCGGTGCCGGCATTGTAGACGCCCTGCTGGGTGGTGCAATTGGCGGCCGTGGTGGCAAACGAGGCGCGGAACAGGGGCCCGGTCGCGTAGGACTGGAGCTCGCCCGGGCGGATCTCGAAATTCTCGCTGCGATATTCGGCGCCGACCGCGATCGAGAGCGGCGTGGCCAGGCCGATCTCGTACTGGCGCGAGAAATCCAAATTGGCGACGCCCTGGGCGTAGCGCAGGCCGCCGGCGTCGAACACGCTCTGGCTGGCGGTGCCGAAGGAGGTGTTGAGGCTGTTCCTGACCGTATAATCGAAGCTGTTATGGCCGTAGCCGAACGAGAGATCGGCGTGCCAGCCGCCGATGTCGGCGCGAAGGCCAACCGTTCCGGCATAATCCTGAAGGTCGGTGTCGATATAGGGCAGGAAGCCGTCCGGCGTCAGCGGCACGAAATTGGCGGCGGTCGGCGTCTGGTTGGGCAGGAGCGCGCCGAAATCGCGGTTGGCGGCGGCGTTCTGGTTGCGGTAATTGGCCGCGCTGAGGCCGTCGCGCTCCCCATAGGAGCCGAAGGCGTAGAACTCCCAGCCGCCGCCCAGATCGAGGCCGGAATTGACGAAGAAGTTGATGTCCTTGGTGTCGGCGTCGCCATAGCGGAATTCGAGCCGGTTGAAGGTCAGCTCGCGCGGGTCGAAGGCGGCGGTCGGCCGGTTGTAGTTCGGGCGAAGATCGTAGCCGGCGCGGTTGGTCGGTCTGCGGTCGCGATATTCGGCGGTGAGGCTGATGAAGCCGTTCTCACCCATGGGCAGGCCGATATTGGCCCCCACCGTGTAGGTCTGGCCGTCGCGGGCGCGGCGCTCGCCATTGGCGGTGGCGGCAAGGACGCGGGTGTCGGCGGGGTCGAAGAAGGGCTGGCCGGCCGCGGTCTGCAGGCCGGTGATGTTGGCGACGTCGCTCAAGGTGGTGTGATAGCGGCCGTAGGTCGCGGTCGCGCGGCCGCCATGATTGGCGCCGCGCAGCTGGATGTTGATCACGCCGGCGATCGCGTCCGAGCCATATTGCGACGAGGCGCCGTCGCGCAGCACCTCGATGCGGCTGATCGCGAGGCCGGGGATCGTGTTGAGGTCGACCGCCGCGCTGCCGCGGCCGACCGTGCCGTTGATGTTGAGCAGCGCCGAGACGTGGCGGCGCTTGCCGTTGACCAGCACCAAAGTCTGGTCCGGGCTCAGCCCGCGCAGGGTCGCCGGGCGCAGCGCATCGGTGCCGTCGGCGATCGAGGGCTGCGGGAAGTTGAACGAGGGCACGAGGTTGTTGAGAATCTTGTTGGTCTCGGTTTGCCCCGAATTGGCGATGGCCTCGGTGCCGAAGACGTCGACCGGAACCGGGCTGTCGGCGACGGTGCGGTCGGTGCGGCGGGTGCCGGTGACGATGATTGCGCTATCGGGCGCGGGATCCTCGTCGGCGGCCGCGGTCTGCACCGGGGCCGGCTCGTCCTGCGCCAGAGCGGGCGAGGCGATCAAAGCGAGCGAGGAAAGAGTCGATAAAAGGACGGCGCGCTTGAGATTAGACATTGGTTTTCCCCCCGAAAAAGCATGGCCCTCGAAAGCGCCCACGTGAACCGCAGCTTAGGCCATTTTCAGGTTCTGCAAAGCATGTTCTTGCGAGGGGCTAAAATATGTTGAGGCGGCCCGGATAATGGCGACGCTCATCTAAGATTGGGGATACATACCTATGTGTCCCCGCCCGCGACCTCTAGAGGCAGTCGCCCCAGGTCGGCGGGCCCTGCCTGGCGAGCAGGCGGTCGGTGTCGGCGCGCATCCTGGCGACGCCCTGGCCGGCGACGACCCGGTACATGCCGGCGGCGTCGCCTTCGCAAAAGGACGCCTCCGCGCCGGAGCCGAGCTGGTCCCGCCGGAAGCGGTCGAGGGCGGCGCGGTTGGTCGGGGCGTTGCGCAGCACATAATCCTCGATCCGGGCCTCGGTCCGCGCCAGGTCGGCCTGCACGGCGGCGTCCTGGCCGGGGAACCAGCGCCTGCCGGCCTCGCGACCGTGGCGGTGATCGCAGGCGCGCAGACCACGCCCTCGCCCGGCGCGCTCTCGCGAGGCGGGGCGGGAGCGCCGGCGAGTCTGTTGCCGGCCATGCCGCCGCCGCCGCTCTGGCTCGCGCCGCCAGGGTGACAGTTACGTAACTGTCCCCGGGACACTTAGGTAACTGTCACCGGGACACTTAGGTAACTGTCACTCTGCTTCGCGCGGGTGGGACGGTCCGCGCGGGGGTCGAAGGGTCGGTGGGGCAGGAATGGGGACAGTCATGGTGACTGTCCCCGGTGACTGTCCCCTGGCTTGCCGGTTGCCTAAGTGGTTCATGTTCAGCACTTTTTAGGAAAAGGCGGCCAAAGCCTGCTTCATCTCGAACGGGGAGCGGCATGGCGCGCAACGAACTTTTCTTTTCGACCTGGAAGCTGCTCGGCCTGGCCTGCTTCGCCTTCTTCGGCGGCGGCACGATCGCCGCTCTGGCGATGGGGGTGCAGGCCGGCGAGCGAATCCGGGGCCTCGGCTTCCTTCGCCTGCTCGGGCAGGACGGCCCGTTGTGGTTCGCGATCCTGTTCGGCCTGTTCAGCCTCCTCATCGCCCTGGCCGCGATTCGCCGGCTGGTCGGCGGCGGGGTCGCGGCGGCGATCCGCTATGACGGGATCGAGCTCAGGGGATTGTTCCTGGCGCGCTATATTCCCTGGCGCTCGCTCGACGGGCTCTATCTGCGCACCACCCGCCATGGCGACCAGATCCATCATGCGATCCGGATCGAGTCCAGCTGCCCGCCCGGCGGCAATGCCCTTCATCACGCCCTGGCCAGCCTTTCGCACGGCGTGCGGGCGAGCCTGCTCGCGGCGAGCGACGACGAGATGAAGCGCTGGCTGGTGGAGGCCGAGACCGCCCGCCAGGCGGCGCTCGCACCGCCGCGGCCGCGCGCGCCGGCGCACGCGCCGCTCCCGGCCGAGCGACCCCGCATCGGCTTCTGCCGGCGAATGGGCTGAGCGGTGACGAATGGGCTGAGCGGTGACAGTTACGTAACTGTCACCGGGACACTTAGGTAACTGTCACGGGGACACTTAGGTAACTGTCACTCCTCGGCTCGCCGTTTTGCGCGGTTTGCGCGGAAATATGTGGCAGAAGTTGCGGTTTTCATATAGGCCGGAGCGATGCCCCGCGCCGCTCGCCAGGTCCTGCCCGGACTCCCGCACCACGTCACCCAGCGCGGGAACCGGCGGCAGCCGATCTTCTTCTCGGACGCCGATTACGGGCTCTACCTCGGACTGCTGCGTCATTGGTGCGGCAAGAGCGGGACCGCGGTCTGGGCGTGGTGCCTGATGCCGAACCACGTTCACCTGGTGCTGGTGCCGTCGAGCGCGGACGGCCTCAGAGCGGCGCTGGCCCCCGCGCATCGGCTCTATTCGACGGAGGTGAACCACCGGCACGGCTGGCGCGGGCATCTGTGGCAAAGCCGCTTCGCCTCCTTCCCGATGGAGGAGGGACATCTCCATGCGTGCCTGCGCTACGTGGAATTGAACCCGGTGCGCGCCGGCCTCGCGGACCGGCCCGAGGAATGGCGCTGGTCGAGCGCGCGGGCGCATCTCGGCCTCGACTCGGATCGCCTGACCGATCTGGCGCCGATGCGCGGCCGGATCGACGATTGGCGCGCCTTCCTCGAGGCCGGGCTCGACGGCGCCGACCACGAGGCGATCCGAACCGCCGAGCGCACCGGCCGGCTGTTGATCTGAACGAGCGACGCTTAGGGAATTGTCGCGGATGAATATCTTCGGCCGGCGGAGGGGCTGAATGGTGACAGTTACGTAACTGTCCCCGTGACACTTACCTAACTGTCCCCGTGACACTTAGGTAAGTGTCACCGCCGACACGCCGGAGATTGCCCGCTCGACTCGGAGGCGGAGGGGCGGGTAGGGGTCGCGGCGAAATCCGACATGAGCGCCGCGGCCCACAACAACAAGACCCTGCTGATCGCCTTCGCGGCGAATCTCGGAATCGCGGTCTCCAAGTTCGTCGCGGCCGCCTTCACCGGGTCCTCGGCGATGCTGACCGAAGGCATTCACAGCGTCGTCGACAGCGCCAACCAATTGCTGCTGATCTGGGGCCGCCGCCAATCGCGCAAACCGCCCGACCGCCAGCATCCCTTCGGCTATGGCCGCGAGCTCTATTTCTGGAGCTTCGTCGTCGCCGTCCTCGTCTTCGCGCTCGGCGCTGGCGTTTCGGTCTACGAGGGCGTGATCCACATCCTCGAGCCCGAGCATGCGGTCTCGCCGCTCATCGCTTATGGCGTGCTGCTCGTCGCCTTCCTGCTCGAAGGCGGCTCGACGCTGGCCGCGTTCAGGGAGTTCCGCGCGGCCAAGGGCGCGCTCGGCTGGTTCGAGGCGGTCCGCCATTCCAAGGACCCGCCCGCCTTCATCGTGCTGCTCGAGAATGGCGCGGCGATGGCCGGCATCCTGGTCGCGGCCGCCGGCCTGGCGCTGTCGCAGGCGACCGGCAACCCGTTCTTCGACGGCGCCGCCTCGGTGGCGATCGGGCTGATCCTCGGCGTGACCGCGCTCGTCCTGGCGATCGAATCCAAGGCGCTGCTGATCGGCGAGGCGGCGGACCCGGCGTTGGTCGAATCGATCCGGGCGGCGGCGGCCGGGCGGCCGGGCATCGTCGGCGTCGGCCATATCCTCACCGTCCATTCGGCGCCGGACCAGATCACCGTCGCGATGAGCGCCGATTTCGACGATGCGATCACCGCCGGCGACGTCGAGCGGATCATCGCCGAGATCGAGGCCGAGGTGGAGTCGCTCTGGCCCGCGGTGAAGCGGCTCTATATCCGCCCGCAGCAGGATGCGGGGCGGAGCGGCGGGGACCTCGGCGGCTGACTGGTCTCCGGCATAAGGGGCGGGAGCGGTGACAGTTACGTAACTGTCCCCGTGACACTTAGGTAACTGTCCCCGTGACACTTACGTAACTGTCACGCCCTTCGGCGTCGCTCGGGATGAACCCGTCTTCGACGGAGCTGGAAACCCGGGCCCTTTTCGGGCAGCAGCCTGAAGGCAAAGAGATTCCAGCTTTCGCTGGAATGACGAAGGGGTGCCTCGTCATGCTTAGACTCCTCGCCGCCGCCGTCTTGGCGCTGTTGGCTACTCCCGCCTCGGCCGAATCGGTGGTCGTCACCGCCGGCCGCATGGTCGACGTGCTCACCGGCCGGACGATCGAGGAGCCCGTGGTGGTGATCACCGACGGGCGGATCGTCGCGGTGGTCGGGCGGGGCGGCGCGCGGCCGCTCATTCCCGAAGGCGCGCGGCGGATCGATCTGCCCGGAATGACCATCCTTCCGGGCCTGATCGACATGCACGTCCATCTCGATTCGAGCCCTTATTACGGGCCCTATGAATCGCTGCGCTTCACCGACCTGTTCCAGACCGTGATGGGGCCGGGCCATGCCCGCGACACGCTCGAGGCTGGGTTCACCACGGTGCGCAACGTCGGCTCCGACAATTATGCCGACGTCGCCTACATGCAGGCGATCGACGAGGGGCGGATGCCGGGCCCGAGGATCGTGCCGGCCGCGCATGCGCTCGGCGCGACCGGCGGCCATTGCGACGAGACCTTCCTGCCGCCGCGCTACCACGTCCCATCGCCGGGCGTCGGCAACGGGCCGCAGGAGCTGAGGAACCGGGTGCGCGAGCAGCGCATGCGCGGCGCCCAGGTGATCAAGGTCTGCGCGACCGGCGGCGTCTTCTCGCGCAACACCGAGCCCGGCCAGCAGCAGCTCTCCGAGGAGGAATTGCGGGCGATCGCCGAGGAGGCGCACTTATGGGGCCTCAAGGTCGCCGCCCACGCCCATGGCGCCGCCGGCATCCGCGCCGCGATCCGCGCCGGCATCGACACGATCGAGCATGCCTCGCTGATCGACGCGGAGGGGATCCGCCTCGCCCGCGAGCGCGGCACCTGGCTGGTGATGGACATCTTCAACACCGATTACACCCAGGCCGAGGGCGCGCGGAACGGCATCCTCGAGGACAATCTCAGGAAGGACCGGGAGATCGCGCAGCTCCAGCGCGACAATTTCCGCGCCGCCCACCGCGCCGGCGTGCGCATGGCGTTCGGCTCCGACGCCGGGGTGATGCCGCACGGCAGCCAGGGCGGCCAGTTCCGCTACATGGTCGAATATGGGATGACGCCGATGGAGGCGATCCAGTCTGCCACCCGCAACGCCGCCCAGGCGCTGGGCCGCGAGGCCGATGTCGGGGCGATCGCGGTCGGGCGCTATGGCGACATCGTCGCGGTCGCCGGCGATCCGCTCGCCGACGTCAGGCAGCTCGAGCATGTGGCGGTGGTGATCAAGGGCGGAATCGTGGTCAGCGACCGGCGGGGGCATTAGTGACTGGCCCCGGTTCCCGTGCTAGGGCGCGCGCATGGAAGAGACCGAGCCAGGGCCATCGATCGCCGGCGGCATCGTGCTGCTCGTCGGCGCGGTGCTGATCGTCGTCGCGGTCGGCTTCCTGACCTTCGGCCTCTATTCCCTGATCCGCTTCGGCCTGTGGCCCCATTATCCGGCCAGCAAGATGCTGTCGGAGATCGGCATCGGGCAGCCGAACCTGTCGTGGGAGGCCGGCCAGCGCGCGCTGGTCTGGCTGCTGTCGGGCAGCGCCTGCGTCTTCCTGTTCGTGATCGGCGGCGCCGTCACCGCTTTGGGCGCCTGGATCACGGCGCGGCACCACCGGCGCCAGAAGCTGGCCCAGGCGTCCGCTTAGGGCCGCGCGCCCTCGTCGGCATATTCTGCGATCAGGGGCTGGAATCCGTCGAGCGCGGGCAGCGTCCCGAAGCTATGCCTGGCCGGCGTCGCCGCCCAGGGCAGCTTCTCGTCGGTGAAGGTCTCGATGAAGGGCGCGAACCAGCCATGGTCGTCGAGCATCGTCGGGCGCAGGTTGACGAACCAGTCCATGCCCGGCGGCCGGGTGAACATCCAGGTCATGCAGGCGGGGCAGAAATGATGCATGTCGCGGCCGAGCCCGCCGAGCATCGTCTCGCCCCTGGTCACTTCAAAGCCGTCGGCGGGGATGGCGAGCGACAGCGAGAAGGCGCTGGCGCTCATCGACTGGCAGCCCGTGCAATGGCAGGCCGCGGCCAGCAGGGGCGGCTTGGTGACCCTGACCCGAACCGCGCCGCAGCGGCAGCCGCCGTCCCAGGGGAGCTTCCATTCGTTCATCGCCGCGCCCTTTCTTTTCCCGTGAACCGGTGAACCCGTGGGCCGTTATGAGGGTCCATGGCCGGGCTCGACAAGGACAAGGTCTATCGCGAGTTCGCGGACGCGGTGAACATGGGCGCGGCGGAGCTGGAGGAATGGCTGGAGAGCGAGGAGAGCCGGCGCGTCGGCTGGAATCCGCCGGACGGGAGGGGCGGCGGCGAGAGCGTCGGCCATGCCTCGGGCCGGCGCATCGCCCGAATCCTGCGCACGCAACGGGCCGGGCTGACGGACGCGGATTTTGCGCATATGCGCAAGACGGTCGGCTTCATCCGCCGGCATCGCGCGCAGGAGCCGGCCAATGCAATCACGTCGCGCTGGCGCTACAGCCTGATGAACTGGGGCCACGATCCGATGAAGGACATGAACGCATGAAGGGCTATTGCGACAATATCGAGCGGGCGACCCTCGCCAACGAGGATTTCCGCCGGGTGCTCTATACGGGCAAGCATCTCCAGCTGGTGCTGATGACGCTGCCGCCGGGCTGCGACATCGGCGAGGAGGTGCACGAGGACCGCGACCAGTTCTTCCGAATCGAGGAAGGCGAGGGCGAGATCAGGATCGACGGCGTCGGCAACAAGGTGACGGACGATTTCGCCGTCATCGTCCCCGCCGGCGCCCGCCACAACGTGATCAACACCGGCAGCGAACCGCTCAGGCTCTACACGATCTACGGCCCGCCCGAGCATCGCGACGGCGTCGTCCACAAGACCAAGGAGGACGCCGAGCGCGATCACGACAACGACCATTGGGACGGCGAGACGACGGAATAATCGTCATTTCCCGCCAAGCCTTTTCGCCCAGTCGATGCGGGCGAGGGCGACGAGGGCAAGCAGCATCGCCAGCTGGAGCGCGATTCCCAGCGGGCTGGTGACGGCTTCGCGGAAGGTGTCGCCGAGGCTGGTCGCGCGCAGGCCGGCGGCGGTGAAGACGTAGATCGAATAGGAGATCGTCCGGCCGAGGAAGAAGGCGGCGGTGAAGGGGAGCAGGCGGACTCCGGCAAGGCCCGCCGCCTCGAACAATTGCGCCGAAGGGACCGGCGACAGAGCGAACAGGCCGAGCGCGAGGATGGCGTTGCGCCGGTTCTTCTCGAGCGCGGCGCGGGCCGCTTTCAGGTTGCGGCGATATTTGGCGGGTAGCTTGCCGCCGAGCAGCCGGAAGGCCAAAGCGAGCAGGAAACGGCCGAGCGCCGCGGCCACGGCGGCGGTGAGAATCAGCGGCAGCGACGGCAGCTGGCTGTTCAGCACGTAGAGGACCAGGACCGCCCAGGTCGGCGGACCGAAAGCGGGGATCAGATTCACGCCGAGCACGATCGCGAACAGGGTCAGATAGTCGGTCACGGTCCCTCACTAGCCCCGTTGCACCCGAAAGGGGACAGTTGCTCGCAACTGTCCCCGTGCTAGGCTTGGCTCATGGCGCAAAGCATGCACGACAGCGCGGGCGATCCGCGCAATGCGGGGATCCTGATCAGCGTCGACGGCGCGCTGAAGGCGCGGGCCGAGGCGATGGTGTCGGTGTTCGATTCGGGCTTCATGCTCGGCGACGGCATCTGGGAGGGGATGCGCGTCCACAAGGGACGGATCGCCTTTCTCGAGCGCCATCTCGACCGGCTCTACGAAGGCGCCAAGGCGATCGCGATGGATGTCGGGCTCGACCGCGCGGCGCTGACCCGGCGGCTCTACGAGACGCTCGACGCCAACGCGATGACCGGCGGCGTCCATATCAGGCTGATGGTGACGCGCGGCCTGCGCTCGACGCCTTACCAGGACCCGCGCGTCGTGATCTCGCCGGCCACCATCGTCATCGTCCCCGAATATAAGGCGCCTTTGCCCGGCATCGTCGAGGCCGGCATCACCCTGTTCACCGTCCACGTCCGCCGCGGCGATCCGGCGGTGCAGGACCCCAAGCTCAACTCGCATTCGAAGCTCAACTGCATCACCGCCTGCATCCAGGCGATCCAGGCCGGGGCGGACGAGGCGCTGATGCTCGATCCGCACGGCTTCGTCGCGACCTGCAACTCGACTCATTTCTTCATCGTCCGGCGCGGCGAGGTGTGGACCTCGTCGGGCGATTATTGCCTCGGCGGGATCACCCGGGCGAACGTCATCGAGATCTGCCGCGAGGCGGGCGTGCGGGTCTTCGAGAAGAATTTCTCGCTGACCGACGTTTACGGCGCCGAAGAGGCGTTCACGACCGGAACCTTCGCCGGCTTGGTGCCGGTGAGGGAGGTGGACGGGCGGCACATCAGCGACGGCAGAGGGCCGATGGTCGCGCGGCTGCAGGAGCTCTACAAGGCACGGATCGAGGCGGATGTGGCGCGGGCGGAGCGGCCGTGAGCGAGACGCTCCGGATCGCCATGTGGTCCGGGCCGCGCAACCTTTCGACCGCGATGATGCGAAGCTTCGGCAATCGCGCCGACACGCACGTCAGCGACGAGCCTTATTACGGCGCCTTCCTGAAGCAGAGCGGAGCGCCGCATCCGATGGCGGCCGAGGTGATCGCGGCGATGGACTGCGGCTGGCGAAGCGTCGCGCGGACGCTCGCGGGGCCGGTGCCGGAGGGCAGGCCGATCTGGTACCAGAAGCATATGTGGCACCACATGGTCGGGCCCGTCGGCTATGCGGATTTCGCCGGCTTCACCCACGCTTTCCTGATCCGCGACCCGGCCCGGATGATCGCCTCCTACCTGCGCAAGCGCGAAGCCGCCGCGTTCGAGGATTTCGGGCTGGAGCGGCAGGCGGACTTCTTCGCGCGCGAGGCGGACAGGCTCGGCGAGGCGCCGCCCGTGGTCGACGCGTCGGACGTCCTCGACGATCCGGAAGCGACGCTCGGCGCGCTCTGCGCCCGGCTCGGCATCGCCTGGGACCCGGCGATGCTGCGCTGGCCGCCGGGGCGCCGCGCCACCGACGGCCCCTGGGCGCCGCATTGGTATCAGGCGGTCGAGGCCTCGACCGGCTTCGGCCCGCCCGATCCGCCGCCCGCCGATCTGCCCGACGCGGCCCGCCGCCTCGCCGAGCGCTGCCGCCCCTCTTACGACCGCCTCGCCGCGCACAGGATAGGAGCCTCCCGATGACCCGCTTGCTCCTCTTGCTGTCGTTCCTGCTCGCCGTCCCCGCGGCGGCGCAGGAGCCAAGCGCCGCTCATTATCGGGAGGACGCGCAGTCGATCGAGGGCCTGATCGAGCGCGTCTATGCCTATCCGGAGCGGCTGCCGGGCGGGCGCTACGCGCTGACGGCGCGGCTGCGCGAGGAGGCGGAGCGGGTGAGCGACGGCCGCAGCCTGCTGCGCTTCGCCGAACGGGCGCTCCTGCTGCTCGCCGATCATCATGCGATCACCGGAAGCTCGTTCGCCGACAGCTACGCGCTCGTCCCCTCGGGCACGGGCCTCTGGATCGAGGCGCGCGGCGGCATCTTCACGGTCGAGGCCATCCGCTCTCCGCACCCCGATATCCGGGCGGGAGATCGGCTGGTCGCGATAGACGGCGTGCCGATCGCCGAGGCGGTCGCCGCTTTCTGGCGCGATCTCGGCGCCGATCCGGCGACGCGGGACGCGGGCTTCGCCGCGCGCGTGCTCGTCGCCGGCCGGCGCAACCAGGACCGGCGCCTCACCCTCCAGCGCGGAACGGCGCCGCCGCACGAGGCCGAGGTGCCAGCGAGCAATCGCGCGCAGATGCCGCCGTCGCCGCCGTTGACCGTGACGGAGCAGGGCCGGGCGCTCCGCATCCGGATCAACAACAGCCTTGGCGACGACGCTACGGTCCCGGCCTTCGACGCGGCCATGACCCGGGCGCGCCCGGGTCAAAGGGTGATCATCGATCTCACCGAAACGCCCAGCGGCGGCAACAGCAGTATCGCCCGGGGGATATTAAGCTGGTTCGTCGACCGCCCCCGCTTCTACCAGATGCACAACCTGCCCGCCGAGGCGCGCGAGACTGGCATCGGCCGGCAATGGGTCGAGCAGGTGCTGCCGAGGCAAGGCAAAAGCCACCGCGGCCGGGTCATTGTCGAGGTCGGGCGCTGGACGGGCAGCATGGGGGAAGGGCTCGCCATCGGCTTCGACGCGATCGGCGCCGAAGTCGTCGGCACGCGCATGGCCGGCCTGCTCGGCGCGGTCGACGACCTCAGGCTGCCCCATTCGGGGCTGGTGCTGAAGCTGCCGGCGGAGCGGCTGCTGACCGTCGGCGGCGTCCCCCGCGAGGCGTTCGTGCCGCGCCGGCCGGGCCGCCGTTGAGCGCTTGCCGCCCGCGCCCCGCGGTGACAGACTGAGCGGGAAGGAGGACGAGCCTATGCGGGCGAGCGCGATTGTCCTGGCGCTGCTGCTGGCCGCCTGTGGCGGGCCGGACGGGACCAATAAGGCGGCCGGGCCGGGCGAGGCGGCGGCGTCCCGGGCGGACCTTCCGCAAGCGGGCGCGACCTTGACCCTGAGCGCCGAGGGCGCGGAGCGCTGCTCGGCCAAATGGAATGGCGTGGCGGTGACCCGCGCGCAGCTGCTGGACCGCGCCGCCGACGCCATCGAGCGCGCCATCGCCAATGTCGGGAGCGTCCAGAACGTCAGCACCGAGGCGATGCCCGTCGTGCGCGTCGAGGCGCCGGCCGAGATGAGCTTTGCCTGCGTCGATGCGATGATCGCGCCGGTCCAGCGCGCCGGCTTCCTCAGGCTGATCCTCGCGCCCAATGGCGCCGAGCCCGAGCTGGCCGCCTTTCCGCTCACCGATATCGGCCCGCCGCCGCCCGTGGCGATCGTGCGCATCGGCGCGGGCGGCCGCATGACCTGGAACGACGAAGCCGTCGAGGCAGCCGGCCTGACCGAGCGGGCGCGGCGGATGGGCGGGCTCGACGAGACTCCGGCGCCGCCGGGCGAGCTCGAAATCCGTCCGGCGCGGGAGGCCAGCTTCGGCGCGGTCCACGCCGCAATCGCCGCGGTCAGGCAGGGCAATGTCCAGGCGGCATTGCTGCCGCCTTCGGTCGAGCCCAGAGCGCGGCCACCCGCGCCGCCGCAGCCGGCGCCCGCGCCCAGATGAAGGCGCCGATCGCGCTGCTCCTTGCCGCGGCATGCGCCGCCTGCGCCCCGGCGGGCGGGAACAATGTCCAGCAAGCCAATGCGGCTTCGGAGGCCGCCGCGGCCGATGCGGTTGCGGTGGTGACGGTCGCGGCGCCCGGCGGCGCCTGCGCCTTCACCTGGAACGGCAATCCGACGACGCGCGCCGCGATCGTCGCGCAGGGCGAGGCGCTGGCGCGGGCGACGATCAGGGAGCGGGGCGGAATCGGCGCGATGACGGAGCGGACCTTTCCCTATGCGCGGGTCGAGGCGGCCGCCGCTTTGCCCTTCGATTGCGTCGCTCTGGCGCTGGGCGACCTCCAGCGCGCCGGCTTCCCGTCGGTCACGCTTCGGCTGGCGGGCGGCGGCGGCGCGGCCGATCACCGGGCCTATGTCATCAACAGCCATGACGGCCCCTATACTCCGCGCGCCATCACCATGATGGGCACCGGCGCCCGGCTGGCCTGGAACGAGGAGGAGATCGACCTCGCCACCCTTCGCCGGCGGGCCCGCGCGCTCCGGGGCAGCGCGGTCACGCCGGACGATTTCGTGCTGGTTCCCGCCGGCGACACGGATTTCGGCGCCGTCCACGCCGCCGTCGGCACCGTCCGGGCGGCGGGCCTGGATCTCTATCTCGCCGGCTGCGCGCGCGAGGCGGGCAGCGATCCGCGGTCGCGCGCGGTCTGGGGATCGACCCGGCCGCCGCCGCGCTGCTAAAAAACCCGCTTGCGGTTGACGCAGCGTCAAGCGCTACAGCGGCGTCATGGACGAATATCTCGACATCAGGGAGGTGGTCCGGCGGACCGGGCTGACCTCGCGCGCCTTGCGCTTCTACGAGGCGCGCGGGCTGCTCGCGCCGCTGCGCACGAACAGCGGCCGGCGGCTCTACGGCGCGGCGGCGCTCGAGCGGCTCAACCAGATCCTGGCGCTGAAGCGCGCCGGCCTGACGCTGGCGCAGATCCAGCGCCTCTCGGCCAGAGCGCCGATCGACCTGCCCCGGCTGATCGACGCCCAGCTCGAGGCGATCGAGGGCCGGGCGCGCGAGCTCGAGGAGGCTAGGGCGCTGCTCACCGCCGTCAAGTCCCGCATCGACCGCGGCGAGCCCGTCGATGTCGCGACCTTCTGCTCGCTTATCAGGCAGGGAGATGCCGTCATGGAGCATGAGAATTGGAAACAGGTCGCGGACCGCTATTTCAGCCCGGAGGAGCAGGCCCATTGGGCGGAGCGGATGAAGGACGTGCCGGCCGGCTTCGACCAGGAGGCCTATAACCGGCAATGGGCGGACCTCGGCGCGCGGATCGCGGCGGCGCTGCCGCTCGATCCGGCGGGCGCGCGGGCGCAGGCCTTCTACGACGAATGGCAGGCCCTGCTCGCGCCGTTCACGGCGGTGGCGACGCCGGAAATGATGGCCGGCGCCGCCGACCTCTACAACCGGATGGACGAATGGCGGGGCGACCAGCAACCGCCTTTCTCGAACGAGGTCTGGGCGCTGATGCAGGCGGCCGGCAAGGCGCGCGCCTGAGCAGGAAGGGGGACAGTCACCAGTGACTGCCCCCTTTTCAAAAGCCCAGAGCGATGGCGATGAGCGCGGCGCCGAGCAGCAGGAAAAGGGGGCAATAGAGCCGGGTGTCGTAGCGGGCCCAGCGGGTGGCGCGGATGCGCTTGAAGAAGCCGGTCCACTTCGTCGGCACGAGCGCGCGCAGGACGAAGGCCGTGCCGGTGACGATCAAGGCGGCCCTGGCGGCGGCGGGCGGCAACGGCCAGGCGAGGTAGCCGGCGACCGCCAAAGCGAGCGCGCCGAGCAGGACAAGGCCGAGGGCGATTCCCGCGGCGGCGGGCCGCCACCAGCCGATCCGCCCCGCCATCACCGGGGTGCCGTCGGCGCGCTGCGGCAGGCTGACCGAATGACCGAGCCGCCCGCCCAGCGCCCAGTGCAGATGGAAGGCGGCGGCAAAGGCGATGACGGCGAGCGCGACGATCAGGAACGGTGACATCAGGCGGTCATGCCCGATCAAAAGAGGACAGTCACTTTTCCGCGCGGCGGCGCCCTTTCGAATAGGTCGTGCGGAAAAGCGACTGTCTCCGCTCTTCACAAATCCCCACTGTTGACCCACATAGGCGTCGCGGTTATAGGCCGCCTCGCCCGCGGGCTGGTGGTGGCTGACAAGCCAGACGCTTTCCGCATGGGCGTTTTTGAGCTGAACACTGCTGCCATGTGAAGCAAGGGCCTGGGGGGCCGATAAAGGCCGCCCCGGCAATCTTGCGCATTTTGCGTGGTCGTAGAGTAACTTAGATAAGGTGAAGGGCTTCATGCCGACGATCAACCAGCTGGTCCGCAAGGGCCGGGAACCGCAGAAGGCCAAATCGAAGGTCCCTGCGATGGAGCAGAATCCGCAAAAGCGCGGCGTCTGCACCCGCGTCTATACGACGACTCCGAAGAAGCCGAACTCGGCGCTGAGGAAGGTGGCCAAGGTCCGCCTCACCAACCAGCGCGAGGTCATCTCCTACATCCCCGGTGAAGGCCACAACCTTCAGGAGCACAGCGTGGTGCTGATCCGCGGCGGCCGCGTTCGCGACCTGCCCGGCGTCCGCTACCACGTGCTGCGCGGCGTGCTCGACACCCAGGGTGTCAAGGATCGCCGCCAGAGCCGTTCCAAATACGGCGCCAAGCGTCCGAAGTAAGCCCCGGCCACGTGCCGGAACAGGCTGAAGAGAAAGGAAGAATCCAATGTCCCGCCGCCGCCGCCCAGAGAAGCGCGAAATCCTGCCCGATCCGAAGTTCGGGGATATCACGCTCAGCAAGTTCATGAACAACATCATGCTCGACGGGAAGAAGTCCGTCGCCGAAGGCATCGTCTACGGCGCCTTCGAGACGATCGAGAACCGCGCCAAGAAGGACCCGCTCGGGATCTTCCACGACGCGCTCAACAACGTGAAGCCGGGCATCGAGGTCCGCAGCCGCCGGGTCGGCGGCGCCACCTATCAGGTCCCGGTCGAGGTGCGCACCGAGCGCGCCCAGGCGCTTGCGATCCGCTGGCTGATCACGGCGGCGCGCGCGCGTTCCGAGAAGACCATGGCGGGCCGCCTGTCGGGCGAGCTGATGGACGCCGCCTCGAACCGCGGCAACGCGGTCAAGAAGCGCGAGGATACGCACCGCATGGCCGAGGCCAACCGCGCCTTCTCGCACAACCGCTGGTAACAATCTGACACGCCGGGGCCGGTCCCCGGCCCTGGAGTAAACGTCATGGCCCGCAGCCATCCGCTCGACAAATATCGCAACATCGGCATCATGGCCCACATCGATGCCGGCAAGACGACGACGACCGAGCGCATCCTTTATTATACCGGCAAGTCCTACAAGATCGGCGAGGTCCATGAGGGCACCGCCAC
>DASYKV010000049.1:0-11005 GCA_035994965.1 Allosphingosinicella sp. | reverse complement strand
TCGACGTCGCCGCCGTCGCCGCCGCCGATCTCATATTGCCGCCGCCCACAGAAGGCTCGAAGCAGGTCGCGAGGCGTATTTCAGCCGCCCGCAACATCCAGACTCGCCGCTACGAGAAGCACGGCATCCGCACCAACGCCGAAGCCGATGGCGATTTGCTCGACGCCGTCGCCACCCCGGAGGAACCCGGCCGGCGCCTGCTGGCGCAAGCGGCCGAAGCGATGCGGCTCTCGGCGCGCGGCTACCACCGCGTCATGCGCGTCGCGCGGACGGTAGCGGATTTGGCGGGGAGCGAGACGGTGGGGCGGGTCCACGTCGCGGAGGCGCTCAGCTACCGGCGGCAGGCCCCACGGAATTAGTAGGTGTCGCCTCTGCCGCCGCCGGCGCGGATGATGCGGATACCGCCCTCCATGCTGACGCGTGGGCCGCGGCGCGGCGCGATCGTGCGCGGCGCCTGCACCCGGCCGGCGGCGACGGAGGCGGAGGCCGGGATCGCGCGCTGCCGCGGGCCGAACGTGCGGTAGACCAGCCGGCGCTCGACGACCGGGATTTCGCGGACCTCGGTCGCCGCATAGCGCTGGCGAATCGACGCGAAGCGCTCGCGCCTCGGCTGCTCGACCTGAAGCATCTCGCCCCGCGCGACCGCGTAGGTCACCTGCGCTCCGGCCTCGGGTTCCCACTCGGACGGCGCCTGGCTGAACGCCTCGACCGTGCCGCTGCCGGGGGTGAGGTAGAAGATGTGCGCGCCAAGCACGATCTGGCGGACCAGGCTCGGCGCCCAATAAGGGCGGATCGCGGTTGTGTGATAGTGGGTGGCGAGGCCGACCGGGCGATAGACGCTGCCGCTGAGCGCCGCCGCGGCGATCCGCCGGGCGCGGTCCCAGGAACGGGGGTCGCCGATCGGACCCATGGCGCCCATGCAGGTGAAGCTGAACTGGCAGCCGGTGCGGCGGTGCGAGCCCTGGAAGACGACGCCGCAGACGCTGTTCGGATAAGAAGGGTGGCGGACGCGGTTCAGCACGACCTGCGCGACCGCCCGCTGCCCGTCGTCGGATTCGCTGCGCGCCTCGTAATAGATCGCCTGGGTCAGGCATTGGAGCGAGCGGCTCCGCGACTCGGGGTCGCGGCTGGCGACGAACGGCTCGGCCGATGCGGAGCCAAGCGCATGGGCCGCCGCCGGCTGAGCGCAAAGCAAAGCGATACTCGAAAGCAACAGGATACGCATGTGACAACCCGGCCCGCTGGTGAGGCCCGGCGTCTAGCGGTGGAATCTTGGGAACCGGTTAATGCGGCTATTTCTGCCGGGGCTGCTCCAGGTCGTTGCCCGCGCTGACCAGCCGCCCTGCCCGCCGCGCCTGCACCGCTTCCAGCAAAGTCCGCGCGGCGTTGCGTACCTCCTCCTGGATCGCCTCGTCCTTGTCGAGCGCCTCGTGGCTGGTCGCATAGGGCTCCCAATAGCCGATATAGCGGTCGAGCTCGGCCGGGACGCCGGCGGGGACGAGGTGCATGAAGCGCAGCCAGTCGGAGAGCGAGCGGCGGACATTCTCGGCGCCTTCGACGTCGCCATGGACGATTATCGAGAACAGCCGCCCTTCGAGGTGGCGCGGGTAGGGCCAGCCGGCGAGCTCCAGCTCCTTGGCCCGCCGCGCGTCCTTGCCATCGGTGGTGCTGGGATCGGGATTGCCGCCGTCGGCGCAGACCAGCCGGTCGATCATCAGCTTCATCGGACTCGACGTGTGATACCAGTTCACCGGCGTTATCAGCATGATGCCGTGCGCTCTTACCCACAAAGGGTAGATCTCGTTCATCATGTCCTGGCTCTGGCCGAGCGCGTAATTGGGGTAGCAGGAACAGGGCCAGTGGCAGAGCGCGGCCGCGGTCGAGAAGCAGGCCTTGCAGGGGTGGATGTGCTTGCCATATTCGCTCGCCAGGCGGGAGAGGTTGAGCACCTCCACCTTGACTCCGTCGACGCCGCATATCTCCATGGCGATCTGCGTCAGCCGCCAGCTTTTCGACATCTCGCCTGGGCAGGTATGCTCCGAGCGCGACGAGCCGTTTATGACGAGAATGCAGGGCGGTTGGGCGGCATCCTCATATTCCGCGCGAGCCTTGTCGATCGCGTTCTTCGCGGCGATCCAGTCGACGGCGAGATCGTAATCCGGGTCCTCGAAGCCGTCTCCGGCCTTGCGGGTGCGCGGCGCCTTGCGGCTGTTGCTGTAGCCGTCCCAGGCGGCGTCGGCGATCCGCTCGAGCTCGGTCTGGAGGCCGTCGAAGGCGGGATCGACATATTGCGCGCGGAAGCGGCGCTTGAACTCGGCCTCGTCGAGCTTGACCTCCGGCATGCCCTTGCGCGGCGCCGGCGCGCCCGAGAACAGGCTCATTTCGCGCTGTTGCCGGCCGGCGCTTCGCTCTTCGGGCGCTCGACGTTGATGTCCGGCAGGTCGATCTTGGGCGAGACGTTGATGTTGACGTCGGCCTTGTCGACGGCGCGCTGCAGATAGCCGCCGAAATAGAGGAAGCCGAGGGTTGCGACGATCAGCACCAGCATGATCGCGATCACCGTGCCGCCGCCGCGCCGCTCGCCGGTATTGATCACCGTGGTCTCGCGGGTGACCGGCCGTTCGGGATCGTCCATGGCTCTGATCCTCCTCCTGCACCACTGAACGTCAGCGCGGCGATGGTGGTTCCGGAGGAAGGGGGGTTAACGCATCGCGATGCCGCCCGGGCCGCGGCCGGCCCAGGGGCTGTCGCGGGTGAACGCCTCGATCGCCTCCTCGACATCGAGGCCGGCGTTCGAGCTCGCATAATATTTCACCAGCCAGTCGCCGCCCACATAGCAATAGAGGCGGGATTCCCTGCGCACCTCCTCGAGTTCGCTGCCCGCAACGCCATTCGGAGGCGGTGCACTGAGCGGAGGCGGAGCCCGGGCTCGGTGCCGGGCAGGGCGGCCGCCGCGCCGGACTCGGTCCGTTCCGCGTCCGGATAACGTTGACCGATCTCGTCGCCGACGCTTGCCATCACCTCCCGGCAGGCCGCGGCGCGCTGATGTCCTCCGCCTGCGCGACCGCGGACGCGGGCATCGCAAGCAGAAAAGCGACTGCGGCGAACCAAGCCTTCATGCGCGTTCCTCCCCGGCGACTCAGGAGGTCATTGTGCCCCAGCCGCCGGCGAAGGCAAGCGGGCCGCGCGGGCGACGGCCTCGGCGAAGGCGGCGCCGGCTTGCGGGTCGTGCTGGAAATAGAGGTCGGGCTCGACCAGCTCCAATTCCATCAGCAGGACCCGCCCCGCGGGATCGCGGGCGACGTCGATGCGGGCGTAGAGCAGGTCCTCGTCGACGGCGGCGAGGATGGCGGCGGCGGCGGCGCGCTCGTCGGGCGCTGGCACGTGCGGAGTGATGATGCCGTCAAATTCGGGCTGGACCCGGAAATCGCCGGGCTGGGGGCGCTTGCGGATGGCGTGGCTGAAGGCGCCGGCGACGTAGATCAGCGAGATCTCGCCCTCCCCGAGAATATCGGGGAGGAAGGGCTGGATCATCGCCGCGCCGTCCGGGCCGCCGTCGAGCGGCGTGCCCGGAGACCAGCGGATCGTCTGCCAGGCCGAGGCGGAGATTTGCGGCTTGGCGATCAAGGCGTCGGTGCCGAAGGCGGCGGCCGCATCCTGGAGCGCGGCCTCGTCGACCCTCTCGACGTAGAGCGTCGGCACGACCGGCGCGCCGCGCGCCGCGAGCCGGCCGAGATAGAGCTTGTCGGCGTTCCAGCGCAGCACGCTGGCCGGGTTCTGCAGGCGCACCCCGCGCGCCTCCCATTTGCTCACCGCCGCCGCCCAGCCGGGGCCGGCGCGGTGATAGCCCCAGGTCAGCAGCGGCAGGACCAGGTCGAAGTCCGCGAACGCCGCCGAATCGACCCACGACCGCCCCTCGACCGTCAGGTCCGCGCGCCGCAGCGGCGCCGCATCCTCTTCCAGCACCTCGCGCCAGCGGCCGTCGAAGGCCTCGTCCCCCGGATCCGGCGTGAGGATCGCGATCCGTGCGCTCATGCCTCCTCGGGCAGGAAGTCGGGAACCGAGAGATAGCGCTCGCCGGTGTCGTAGTTGAAGCCGAGCACGCGCTTGCCCGGGCCGATGTCGGCGAGCTTCTGGGCGATCGCGGCGAGCGTCGCGCCCGAGCTGATGCCGACGAGCAGCCCCTCCTCGCGGGCGGCGCGCCGGGCCCACTCCTTGGCGTCGGCGGGGTCGACCTGGATGATTCCGTCCAGGAGGCTGACGTTCATGATGGCGGGGATGAAGCCGGCGCCGATGCCCTGTATGGGGTGCGGGCCGGGGTCGCCGCCGGAGAGGACCGGCGACAGAGTCGGCTCGACCGCATAGACCTTCAGGCCCGGCCATTCGGCCTTCAGCACCTCGGCGCAGGCGGTGATGTGGCCGCCGGTGCCGACGCCGGTGATCAGCACGTCGATCGGCGAGTCGCGGAAATCCTCGAGGATCTCGCGCGCCGTGGTGCGGCGGTGGACTTCAAGGTTGGCGGGATTCTCGAATTGCTGCGGCATCCAGCCGCCGGGCGTCTGCGCGATCAGCTCCTCGGCGCGGGCGATCGCGCCCTTCATCCCCTTCTCGCGCGGGGTGAGATCGAAGCTGGCGCCATAAGCCAGCATCAGCCGGCGGCGCTCCAGGCTCATGCTCTCGGGCATGACCAGGACGAGCTTGTAGCCCTTGACCGCGGCGACCATGGCGAGGCCGATTCCGGTATTGCCCGAGGTCGGCTCGATGATGGTGCCGCCGGGCTTGAGCTTGCCCGACGCCTCGGCGTCCTCGATCATGGAGAGGGCGATCCTGTCCTTGATCGAGGCGCCGGGATTGGCGCGTTCGGATTTCACCCAGACTTCGCTGTCTGCGAACAGGCGGGAGAGGCGGATGTGCGGCGTGTTGCCGATGGTTTCGAGGACGGAGGCGGCTTTCATGATTCATCCTTTCTCGGCCCGGGCGGCGAGGCCAGGGCCATGGCTGGGAGTTCGACTTCGGGCATGTCCTTGCCCGAGGCGTCGGCGAGGATCTGGGGATTGGGGGGTATGAAGCGATCGGCCTTGCGCAGGCTCGGAAAGGCCCAGGCGCAAAAGCCGGTGACGAGGACGGCAAGGCCGCCGCCGCCGACCACCGCAAGCATCGGCCCGAAGGCGGCGCCGGCAAGCCCGGCGCGGAACTCGCCGAGCTCGTTGGAGGCGGAGATGAACAGGCCCGAGACCGCCGAGACCCGGCCGCGCATGGCGTCGGGCGTATGGAGCTGGATCAAAGAGGAGCGGACGTAGACGCTGACCATGTCCGACGCGCCGAGCACGAACAAAGCGGCGAGCGAGAGCCACATCCATTGGCTGAGGCCGAACACCATCGTGGCTCCGCCGAAGATGGCGACGCAGGCGAACATCTTGACCCCCACATGGCGGCGCAGGGGGCGGCGCGCGAGGATGAGCGCGGTCAAGGCGGCCCCGACCGCGGGCGCGGCGCGCAAGGCGCCAAGCCCCTCCGAGCCGACATGGAGGACATCGCGCGCATAGACCGGTAGCATGGCGGTGGCGCCGCCGAGCAGCACCGCGAACAGATCGAGGCTGATCGCGCCGAGCACGATCTTGTTGTCGCGCACGTAGGCGAGGCCCTCGATAACCGCGCGCAGCGGGTGCGACTGCCCGGCATTGCCGCGCGGAATAGGCCGGATCAGCAGCATGCAGCCGAGCGAGATCGCATAGAGCACGGCCGAGGCTTCGTAAGTGAGGCTCGGCGAGAGCGCATAGGCCGCGCCGCCGAGCAGGGGGCCGGCGACGGCGCCGGCCTGCCAGGCGATCGAGTTCAGGGCGATCGCGCTCGGCAGCAAGGCGGGAGGAACGAGGTTCGGCGCAATCGTGCCGAGCGCCGGCCCGGCGAAGGCGCGGCCGATGCCGAGCAGGACCGCGACCGCGAACAAAGGCGCCAGCGTCATCGCGTCGAGCCAGACCAGCAAAGCGAGGGTAGCGGCGCTCAGCATCTCCATCGCGATGCTGATCCTCACGATCCAGCGCCGGTCGACGCGATCGGCGACATAGCCCGCGGCCAGGGTGAGCAGGAACAAGGGCAGGAACTGGGCGAGCCCGATCATGCCGAGCCAGAAGCTCGCCTGCTCGATGCTCATGCCGTCGGCGCGGGCGATGTCGTAGACGTGGATGCCGATCACCACGACCAGCATGGTGTTGCCGATCGTGCTCGCCAGCCGCGCCGCCCAGAAGGCGCGATAGTCGCGAAACTGGAAGGGCGAGGCTTCGGACATGCGAGGGGCAGTTAAGCCGGTCCGGGAGCGGCTTCAACCACGGGCTTGGCGAAAGGCGCGATGCGCCGCCCGCGCGGGCCGCCGCGCAGCATTTTTCCAAAGGACCCGGGCTTTCGGCAAAAGACTTGCCCGTCCAGGCGGCGAGCGCCCCCGCCAGCGCGCGGATCATGTCGCCGCCTTGGCCGCGCCAGACGCTGCCGTGCATGCAGGCGAATTCGTCGACCGGTCCGCAAATGGCGCAAAGGTGACGAAGGTACCGCTACGTCGCGTTGCGATTGCGGTGAACGGAGGGCTCGGGCCATCAGTCCTCCGCCCCGAACCAGCCGCCGCCGCCCTGCGCGCGCTCGATGGCGCGGAAGGCGGCGATGAGGATCCGGTTGTCGTAGACGCGGCGCGTCCCGCGCTGGATGCCGCGGTAGAAATAGGGGACTTCCTCGCCCTTGATGGCGCGGCCGACGGCGGTGAACCAGGCGGTGGTCCGCCCGGCGGTCCGCGCCTCCGCGAAGGCCCAGGCGAAGCTGCTCTCCGGCCCCGCGCGCTTGAGCAGCGCGTAAGCCGACTTCCGGCTCATCCCGACCGCCCGCGCCGCGAAGGCGACGACGCCGATCTTCGACAGCACCAGGATGAAATCGCGCTGCCGCTCGGGCGTCCAGCCGTCGTGGCGGTTGGAGGCGGAGGGGACTGGGTCGAAGGGGCAGGGATCCGGGGGCGAGTCGCTCATCCGCCAGTCTGTGACGGAGGGGTGGGGTTGTAGGAAAGTTCTTTTTTTGTTCTGTCGAAGAGATGCGCTCTCGAACTGCTTTCTCTTCGCTCCGGCCGCTGCTACCGCTGTTTACGGGACCGGCCGAGGTGTAGCCGGCTGAGAGGAACAACTCATGGCTAGTGAACCACCGATTGAAGAACTCGACACTGAAGAGGAACAGGACGATGCTCCTTACGTCGAATTCGACATCTCGGTGTCTCCGTCCGATCCGACGTTAGAGCTGTTAGTGCAGCAGATCAACCGCGGCGACATTCTCATCCCGTTTTATCAGCGTAAGTACGTGTGGAAGATCGAGCAAGCATCGGCGCTCGTTGAGTCATTCTTAATGGGATTACCTGTCCCTCAAGTCTTTCTACACGTAAATGCGGACGATCAGCTTGAGGTCATTGATGGGCAGCAGAGGCTGATGTCGATAAAGTACTTTATGGAGGGGTATTTTGGTGAGGAGGATGATCGCGGAAAGAGACAGGTATTTAAGCTTAAGGGATTGTCAGAACGATCGGAATATAATGGTAAGACATTTAAGGATCTTTCCGAGAGAGATCAGAGAAAGCTCAGAAATGCGACTTTGAGAGCTATTAATATCAAGCAGCTTAAACCGAATCTTACCAATGAGAGCGTTTTTCATATTTTCGAACGCTTAAATACTGGCGGCACTCGACTGAAGCCGCAAGAGATAAGGAATGCGGTCTACCGCGGAAAGATAGTCGAACGCCTCCAATCTCTGAATGAGACGCCGGGCTGGAGAACAATTCTTGGGATTACCAAGGCCGACAAAAATCAGAAAGACGTAGAACTCATACTTCGATTGTATGCTTTATTCGAGAATTGGGATTCTTATGAAAAGCCGATGCTACGCTACCTTAACAATGCAATGAATGCAGATCGTGCTTTCGACAGCGCTAAGGCCAAGCGATTTTCGAAACGGTTCCCAGAAGTTGTAAAGGTAGTGAATGATGCACTCCATAGGCCGTTCCGACCTCGTGGGCTCCTCAATTCAGCGGTGCTAGAAGCGGTAATGATAACCTTGCTGGAGGATGAGAATGTTGGCGCCAAACAGCTCAAGGCGCGCTACGGCAAGCTGCTGAAAGATGCTGATTTCCAGGATGCGATTACGGGAAGTACAACGGATACTCTTGTCCTAAAAACTCGCCTAGAGATTGCTCTGGATATGCTCGCCGATGGCGAGGAATGATCTCGACGCGATCTTTGGGCGCATAGACACCTTGGATGGAGAGATCGCCACCTTTGTACCCGTGGCGACGAAGGCGATTCAATTCCGCGCCGACTTGGCAGGACTGCTGGTCGTCGCGATTGCTGCATCCTACGAGTCTTGTGTAAAAGAGACACTGATTAGTTACGCGGCCCGACATCACTTGGAGTTTGCGGTGTTCGCGCAGAACCAGTTTCAGAAGCTAAATAGTCGAATAAATCTTAGCGATCTTTTTCGATATGCTCGTAACTTTGGGAATCCCATTCATAAGAAATTCAGCGAGGTCTTAAACGAAAGGAAAGCCAAGATTTTGCTGCGGACCGGAAAAGACTTTTCAAAGGCGTATGAGCAAATACTGAGCTGGCGACACGATTTTGCGCATACCGGCAGTCGAAACACGACAATTGAGGAGGCTATGGCGACACACCGACTTGCAAAGCGGGTGCTCTATGCATTCGATGACGGCTTCAACTGACCTCACTCGACGCTCACGAAGCTATCCAGCACCCGCTTGCGCCCCGATTGCTCGAAGTCGATCTCCAGCTTGTTGCCCTCGATCTCCGCCACCGTCCCGTAGCCGAACTTCGAGTGGAAGACGCGTTGCCCAAGCGAGATGTCGCTCCGCCCGGGATTGCCCAGGCTCACCGCGCTTGCCTTCACCTCCAATACCCGCGCTGGCGTCCGCTCGAACGACCCGCCCGACGCCGCCCGCTGCCAGCCCGGCCCGCGTCCCGTGCCCCGCCCCACATTGGCGAAGGGGTCGGCGCGTTCGGACCAGTTGGCGCGCCAGAGCGACTCGCCGCCGCTCATGGTGCTTTCGGACTCGATGTGGGCGTCGGGGAGCTCGGTGACGAAGCGGCTCGGTATGGACGAGGTCCACTGGCCGTAGATGCGGCGGTTGGCGGCGTGGAGGATGACGCAGCGTTTGCGGGCGCGGGTGATCGCGACATAGGCCAGGCGGCGTTCCTCCTCGAGCGACGCCTTGCCGCCCTCGTCGAGCGCGCGCTGCGAGGGGAAGACGCCTTCCTCCCAGCCGGCGAGGAAGACGGTGTCGAATTCGAGGCCCTTGGCGGCATGGATGGTCATGATCGTGACCTTGTCGCTCTCGCGGTCGGCGTCATTGTCCATGACCAGGGAGACGTGCTCGAGGAAGGCGCCGAGCGTCTCGTAATCCTCCATCGCTCGGGCGAGCTCGGTCAGATTTTCGAGGCGGCCGGCGCTCTCCGCCGAGCGGTCGGCCTGGAGCATCGCCGTGTACCCTGACTCGTCGAGGACGATGCGGGCCAGCTCTGGATGGGAAAGCGCGTCGAGCTTCGAGCGCCAGCGGGCGAAATCGCCGACGAGGTTGGCGAGCGCCCTGCGCGCCTGCGGGGTCAGCTCGTCGCTGTCGAGGATGCGGGCGGCGGCGATGCTCAGCGGAATGGCTTCGGCGCGGGCGAGCTGATGGAGCTTGGCCACCGCCTTGTCGCCGAGGCCGCGCTTGGGGACGTTGACGATGCGCTCGAAGGCGAGGTCGTCGGCGCTCTGGGCGATGACGCGCAGGTATGCGAGCGCGTCCCTGATCTCGGCGCGCTCGTAGAAGCGGAAGCCGCCGACGATGCGATAGGGCAGGCCGATGGCGATGAACCGGTCCTCGAGCTCGCGGGTCTGGAACTGGGCGCGGACCAGGATCGCGGCGCTGTCGAGGCGACCGTGGCGCTGGATCGTCTCCAATTCGTCGCCGACGCGGCGCGCCTCCTCGGGCCCGTCCCAGACGCCGATCACCTCGACCTTCCCGCCGTCGTCCGCCTCGGTCCACAGCGTTTTGCCGAGCCGCCCCGAATTCTGCGCGATCAGGCCGGAGGCGGCGGCGAGGATGTTCGGCGTCGAGCGGTAATTCTGCTCGAGCCGGATGATCTTCGCGCCCGGAAAATCCTGCTCGAAGCGAAGGATGTTGGTCACTTCGGCGCCGCGCCAGGAGTAGATCGACTGGTCGTCGTCGCCGACGCAGCAGATGTTGCGGTGGCTCTGGGCGAGCAGGCGCAGCCACAGATACTGGCTCTGGTTGGTGTCCTGATATTCGTCGACGAGGATGTAGCGGAAGCGCTGCTGATAATGCTCCAGCACGTCGCGATGGCTCCTGAGGATGACCAGCATGTGCAGCAGGAGGTCGCCGAAATCGCAGGCGTTGAGGTCGCGCAGCCGCGCCTGATAGACGGCGTAGAGCCTGGCGCCCTTGCCATTGGCATAGGCCTCGGCCTCGCCGGCATCGACCTGGTCCGGAGTCCAGCCCTTGTTCTTCCAGCGATCGATCATGCCGCCGAGCATTCGCGCCGGCCATCTCTTCTCGTCGATATCGGCGGCGAGGATCAATTGCTTCATCAGCCGCAATTGATCGTCGGTATCGAGGATGGTGAAATTGCTCTTGAGCCCGACCAGCTCGGCGTGGCGGCGCAGCATCTTCGCGCCGATCGAATGGAAGGTGCCGAGCCAGGGCATGCCTTCCACCGCATCGCCGATGATTCGGCCGACGCGGTCGCGCATCTCGCGCGCCGCCTTGTTGGTGAAGGTGACCGACAGGATCTCCGACGGCCAGGCGCGGCGGGTGGCGATGAGATGGGCGAGGCGGGCGGTCAGCGCCGCGGTCTTGCCGGTGCCGGCGCCGGCCAGCATCAGCACCGGCCCTTCGGTGGTCAGCACCGCCTCGCGCTGCGGCGGGTTCAGCCCGGCGAGATAGCCCGGTTCAGGCGTGGAAGGGGCG
>DASYKV010000048.1:0-19271 GCA_035994965.1 Allosphingosinicella sp. | reverse complement strand
GCTGCAGCGATCTGCCGGAGCGATTGCCCGGCTTCGCGAAGCCGGGCAATCGAGCACCGTTCCTCAAGCGACAGCTGTTCGTAGCTCCGTCCCATGGCAACACCCTAAGCTGGTGTTGCACTTCGTTTGTGAACTCAGGGGGCCCATGAACTCGGAGTTGGACGAGCAACGCTGACACCAGAGGCTTTCCGGTCCGGCCGGTGTTCATGGGTCCCCGCCTTCGCCGAAGTGACCCGGATATTCACGCCGCCTTGGCCTCCTCGATCGCCTCCGACGCTTCGAGCCAGCGCGCCTCGGCGGCGGCCAGAGCGGCGACGGCTTCGGCGTGGCGCTTCATCAAGGCGCTCATCGCCAGCGCTGCATCTTCGGGTGCCGCGGACGCGGGGTCGAACATGGCACGTTCGAGCGCGGTCTTGCGCGCCTCGAGGCGGGCGATGTCCTGCTCGGCGGCCGAGGCGGCCTTGCGCAGAAGCTGGCTGCGCTCGCGGGCCTCGGCGGCGGCGCGGCGCTCGTCCTTGCGGCTGCCTTTGGGGGCGTCCTTCGCTGACCCGCCGTCGCCCTTCAGGATGAGGTCGGTATAATCGTCGAGGCTGCCGGCATATTCGACCGCGGTGCCGCCGTCGACCAGCACCAGCCGGTCGGCGGTGAGCGCGAGCATGTGGCGGTCGTGGCTGACCACCACCACCGCGCCGCTATAATCGTTGAGCGCCTGGACGAGCGCCTCGCGGGCGTCGACGTCGAGATGGTTGGTCGGCTCGTCGAGGATCAGCATGTGCGGCGCATCGCGGGTGATCAGGGCGAGCGCGAGGCGGGCGCGCTCGCCGCCCGACATCTTGGCGACCTTCATGGTCGCCTTGTCGCCCGAAAAGCCGAAGCGGCCGAGCTGCGCGCGCACCGCGCCGGGGCTCGCCTTGGGCATCAGCCGGCTCATATGCTCGAGCGGCGTATCCTCGCGGTCGAGCTCCTCGACCTGATATTGGGTGAAATAGCCGACGCGCAGCTTGCCGGAAGCGGTCATCGCACCTTCCATCGGCGGGAGCTGGGCGGCAAGCAAACGGGCGAGCGTGGTCTTGCCGTTGCCGTTGCGGCCGAGCAAAGCGATGCGGTCGTCCGGGTCCAGCCTGAGGTTGAGCCGCTGAAGGACCGGCTTGCCGGGCGCATAGCCGACCGCGGCCATGTCGAGCGTGACCAGCGGCGGCTTCAGCTCGGCGGGGCTCGGGAAATCGAAGGTGAGGCTCGGATCGTTGGCGGCCTCGGCGATCGGCTGCATGCGTGCGAGCGCCTTGACCCGGCTTTGCGCCTGCTTGGCCTTGCTTGCCTTGGCCCGCCAGCGGTCGACGAAGGCCTGCAGCTTCTCGCGCTCGGCGACCTGCTTGGCGCGCATCGCGCTCTGCTGCGCCTGGCGCTCGGCCTTCTGCCGCTCGAACGCGTCATAGCCGCCGACGTAGAGCGTCGTCTTGCCGCCCTCCAAATGGAGGATGTGGTCGACGACGTTGTTCAGGAGGTCGCGCTCGTGGCTGACGATCAGCATGGTGGCGCGGTAGGAGCGCAGGAAATCCTCCAGCCAGAGCGTCGCCTCGAGATCGAGATGGTTTGAGGGCTCGTCGAGCAGCAGCAGGTCCGGCCCCGAGAACAGCAAGGCGGCGAGCGCGACCCGCATCCGCCAGCCGCCCGAAAAGCTGTCGAGCGGCCGCTGCTGCGCGTCCTCGTCGAAGCCGAGGCCGACCAGGATGCGGGCGGCGCGGGCCGGCGCGGCATGGGCGGCGATGGCGTTCAGGCGCTCGTGGATCTCGGCGAGGCGGTGATGGTCGGAGGTGGTCTCGGCGTCGTGGAGCAGGTGGGCGCGCTCGATGTCGGCAGCGAGCACGGTCTCGAACGGCGTCGCGGGGCCGGCCGGTGTCTCCTGCGCGATATAGCCGATCCGCGCCGCGCGCGGCATCTCGGCGGCGCCTTCGTCCGCCTCGAGCAGCCCGGCAACGACGCGCATCAAAGTCGACTTGCCCGCCCCGTTGCGCCCGACCAGGCCGACGCGGCTGCCCGGCGGCAGCGCCGCAGTCGCGCGGTCGAGGATCAGGCGCCCGCCGAGGCGGACCGTGATGGCGTTGAGGGACAGCATGGGGCGCTCCCTACAGGGGAGCGCGCCGCATGTCAGGTGGGGATTTTGCCCGGGCGCCGTTCCGCTCAGGCCTCGGGTGCGGGCGCCGGCTTGTCGGGCGTGGCGCCTTCGGGGGCTTCGTCCGGCTCCGGCTCGGCCGTCGAGGCGGCAGGCTTGCCCGTCGTATCGCCAGCCTCGGCCGGCGGCTCGCCCGCCGGCGGCGCGCCCTCGGCCGGCTTGCCGGTATCGGCAGGAGGATCGCCCTGCGCGTAAACGGGCATGGCGACGAGGCAGGAGGCGATCAGGCCCGCGAGGATCTTCATGAGGGAGGCTCCAGACGAAAAGGCCGGACGAGCGAGATCGCCACCCGGCGGGGAGCGGTGTAGGCCTGTCCGAGCCACTTCTCAATCGCCGTGGAAGGTTCGCCGTGCGCGGCGGAAGTTTCATAAGTTTCAGGTCCCCTGGGGCAAAAAAGTCCGGGCATCCGGCCGGTGCCGCTCCGGCAAAGATGACAAGGATGACAGCTCCCATTGGTGTTCACCCTCCCGGAAAAAGCGGGCGCGCAGCGCGGCGACGGCGCTGGGGCGAGCGCGTTCGTGGCGGGCTCCGCGTCAGACCTGACGCGAATGGCACGAAGTTGACGAGTGGCACGACCGGCACGAATGTCACATGGAATCGCGGGGGGACCCCTCCCCCGAACGCCACCGCGGCGCACGCGACATTGCGCGAGGGCGCGGGAGACGCGGCGGACGGGGCCGTCGTCATGATCGAGGGGCTCGGCGTCAGGCGCTGCCGAGGGGCGCGTGCTGTTCCTGCTCATCCAAGAGCCTAGGCCAGATGAAACCCTACATTTCAAGAAAGGATGGCCGGCCTCAGCAGCATGGGGACAGGTACGTACCTGCCCCTCGACGCCCAATCGGGGTCATTTCGGCGGCCGCGTCTTTTGCCTAGCGCCGACGCTTCTGCTTGGATTTGGAAGCGGAACCGATCCGTTTCTGGTCTACGGGGGCCTTTGATTGTGCAGCCGCCACTACCTCGGCGGCCTCCGCGGTAACGTCCTCCTTCGACTCGATAAGTTTGCCTGTTGCAAAGACCGTCACAACTCCGACGATAGTTGCGCTGCCGAGCCAAGCCGCCGCTTGGGTATCCCCTAGATAACCAAGAAACCCTACGACGGTGAGAAGCAAAAGCATTGCGGCCAGCGCTAGATATTGGCCTCTCCCCCGGAGACTAAACTCTCGCTCTACGATCCTCTCCATCACGCCGTGGCGATAACCCTGCTCGCGCTCAGCCATTTCGAAGCAACGGTTTGCGGAGCCAGGAAGCACCTTTTCTAGATGCTCCAGCTCCTCAGCCGAAGGGATCGGCCCCGAGTGGGATTTGCTGACGATCCGCGCCAGTACCAGCCGAGCCTCTTGGGCCTTTTCGGGACGCAGATAGGGCTCAAGCTTGACGAGTGCGGACTCGGTGGGGCTGTCCTCCGCCAGTTCCAATTCTTGGCGGCGGGCCTTAAAATCGTCAGGCGGATTCGAACTCACGCTTCACCCTACGGACCGCTCCCTTGAGATCACGGCCCACGGCCTCCCAATCACTCCTGATAGAGCCGGAAGCCATTTGCTTACGCGCGAGTCGCATAGACTGATCGATGTTGATCGTCGCCACACCGGCGACCATGCTCTTGGCCGATCGGCCTGGGCGACGGACAATTTTCGAATGATATGTCATGGGTGCCCTCAGGGGTGGTTTCTGCTCTGAAGCGGTCCCAGTGTCAACGGGGCACCGCTCATAAGGTTTCTGCTGTCTTAGCCATATAGGACACGAGTATGAATGGACCCTTACGGTTTTCCTGACTCGAGTATATGAGTGCGTTGGGCCTCAGAAAGGGGTTCTCCTCATGCGAATGCCTCGGGCGAAGGGCGACATGCCGGGTGGACTCGGCTTCAGGCGCAGCCGAGGGGCGCTCGCGGTTCTTGCTCATCGACGAGCTTAGGCCAGATGAAATCCTACATTTCAAGGAAGGATGATTTCACGCGAAAGCGCGAAGGACGCGAAGGAATTCGCGACTGCCTCATGCGCCTTCGCGAACTTCGCGCCTTCGCGTGAACCAATTACCCGCAGCGGTCGGATTGGGGGGACAGGTGCGTACCTGTCCCCGATATTAGGCAGCTCGGCGAGATACCTAGCGCCGCGCCGTCGCCTCGCGGATCAGGCGCTGCGCTTCGGCGATCGCCGCAGGGGTCTGCCGCGAGCCGGCGAGAATCTCATTGCCCATCTCCAGCAATCGCCCGCTGATCACGTTGCCGGCCTGCGCTTCCTCGACGATGCGGATGCCGCCCTGCGCCCGCTCGACCCGCGTCCATTCCGCCCGCACGGCGGCCCAATAATCGCGGGTGGCGGCCCAGTAGCGGTCGGCGGCGGCGATTTCGAAATCGGTGGAGGGGCGGTAGGTGTTGAGCACCGTCTCTTGGACGAACGGCACCAGCGCCCCATCCACCATCCCCATCTTCTCATTGTCCTGCCAGTGGACCCAGCCGCCGTCCGGCGTGGGGGAGTGGCGGTTGATGGCGAGGTAGCGGTCGTAGCGCGGGGTGCGGATCGCGTCGCAGCGGGCGAGCGGGCGCCAGGTCCAGTCGCTGCGCCAGCGGGGGACGCCGCCGGTCGTGGTCCAGCGGCCGTAGCTGCCGTAGCGCGGGGAATCGTCGACCTGCCAGACGGTCTGCGACCAGGCGCCGCGGCGGCGCGCCTCGGGGATTGCCTCGGTCCGCCACTGACCGGTGCCGGCGTAGACGAGCACGCTCGCGGGCTCGTAGGTCCAGTCCTGCCGCCAATGCTTGATCACCATCGGCGCGCCCTCATTGTCGACGACGAGCATGTGCTGGAGGCTGATGAGGCGGCCGGTATCGGCGATCACGCGCACGACCTCGTTGCCGCCCGAGGTCGCCGGGTTGATCGGCGTGTAATCGGCCCGCCACGACGTGGTCTCGCGCATGTCGAAGCGGACCCGGAAGGTGCCGGCCATGGCGAGGATCGCGCGCCGGTCGGACTCGAAATCGCCGGGCCGGACGATCGAGGAAGGCGCGTCCTGCGCCGAAGCGGGTGCGGCCAAAGCGGTGAGGGCAAGGGCGAAGGCGGCGATCAGTTTCATGTCGAACCTCGTCAGATAGGGGCGGGCCGGGTGCAGGCGTCGATCACGGAGGAAGGGGTGGCGGGCCCGGGGCGGCGGCCGGCGAACCAGAGGCTGTCGCGCGGGATCGAAGCGAGGCCCCGCCGGGTGCGCAGGGCGGCCCAGCCGAGGGCCAGCGCGCCGGCCGCCGCGATCAGGTCGACGCCGAGCGTCGCGCCGCCATGGTTCCACAGGCCGAGCGCCGGGACGAAAGCCGCGGCGAGGCTGGCGAGCGGGATGAGCGCGGTGGCGAAGGCGGCGGCGGCGATCAGACCGACGACGCTGCGCGCCGCGCCGCGGGCGAAGGCCCAGGCCAGAGCGGGCAGGAAGACGCCGTAATAGAGGCCGACATGCCATGAGGCGAGATCGGCGACATGTCCGTGCAGCCATTTGGCCGCGGCGATGCTGAGCGAGAGGCCGGCGATGCAGCCGAAGGCGGTGCCGACCGTGGCGCTCGCCATCGCCCGCGCGGCGCGGCTCTGGGCGGCCCGATTCTGGACGGCGCCGGCGGCCCCTGCCCTGCGCGCCCGGCGCCGCCGGCTCTCGATCCACAGCAGATTGCCGGAATAGAAGAGAAAGGCGCCGCCGAGCCCGAGCAGGAAATAGGCCCAGCGCACCGGCGCACCGCCGAACGTTCCGAAATGCAAGGCGGTGAAGCCGCTCGCCCAGGCGTTCCAGGCATTGCCGTGGCCGGGCAGGCCGCTCAGATCCTGGATCTCGCCGTCGACGGCGCCCAATCGCGCATAAGCGATGCCGGTCGAGAGCTGCGCCGGATCGCGGCCGCCGATCATCGCCACGGCGTTGCGGTCGCCGGGCATGATATAGACGATCCGCTGCGCCTCGAAGCCGGGCGAGGCCGCGCGCAGCCGCGCCAGCAACTGGCCGGGCGGCAGCATCGGCGCCTTGACCCCGCTCGGCTCGGCGGCCGCGAACGGGTCGCCGATCTGGGCGATGCGGTCGAGCCGGCCATCATAGACGAGCCGGTCCTGGAGATTGAGGATCGGCTCGCCGAACGCGAATATCACGACCGAGACGGCGATGAAGACGTGGAATGGCAGGCCGACCACGCCGATCGCATTGTGCGCGTCGAGCCACATCCTTTTGCGGTTGCGCCCGGCGCGGAGCGCGAACAGGTCCCGCGCCAGCCGCGGCAGGATCAGGATCAGCCCGGAGACGATCGCCAGGAAATAGAGCAAGGCGACCGCGCCCATCACGTAGAGGCTGAAGTCGCGGTCGCCGGGAATGCCGCCGGCGCGGTGGATGAGGTCGATCGACCGGGCGAGATAGGAATCGGGCGGCGGCGCGACCGCGAGGGCGCCGGCCGCCGTCCGGGACGCCTCGAAGAACTCGCCGCTGTCCGGATCGTGCCAGCCGAGCCGCGCGTCGCCGCCGTCCGTGCCGAGCTCCAGGGTCAGCTCGTCGGCGGCGTCGGGCCGCTCGGCCAGCACCTGGTCGATCAGCCGCGGCGCCTGGCGGAGCGCGACGCCGGCGCGCAATGGCTGCGCCCAGGCGGCGAGCGGCTCCTTGAACATGGTGATCGCGCCCGCATAGAAAGCGACGAACAGCAGCAGGCCGCAGATCAGGCCGGTCCAGCTGTGGACGGCCTTGTAGAGGCGGATGATTGCGGCCTTCATCGGCCTGGGCTCAGAGCCAGAGCCGGCTGGCGAGCAGCGCGCCATGGACCGCGAGCGCGGCGGTGCCGAGCCACAGCCAGGCCCTCGGCCCGCTCCTGAACAGGAAGCTCAGGGCGAAGACCAGCATCCACACCGGCGCCACCGCCCACATCGCGACCATATATTTGTAGGCGGCCTCGACTCCGCCTGGGCCGGTCCGCGCGAGCAGGCCGGAAAGGCCGAGGCCGATGGCGAAGCCGAGGATCAGCCCGGCCAGCCCCTTTGCCAGCCAGTGCGGGTTGAGATCGGGCCCGCCGACGCCGCCCGCGCCGGTCATCCGGCGGCCGCGCGGCTCCGCGCCAGAGCGAGATAGGGAAAGGCGGCGAGCAGGACCATCAGCAAGGTCATCAGGATGAACAGGCCGGTGACCGGCGTCGTCATCGATTGCCACAGGATCAGGGCCGCGATCAGGGACGCGGTCCCGGCGGCCCGCGTCCGCGCCGCCGGCAGTGCAGCCGCGCGCCAGGCCTGACGCGGCGAGGCGAGGTAGAACAAGAGGGCGCCGATCAGGGTCAAAGCGAGAGCCGAGAACGTCATCCCGACTCTATAGATGATAATCATTCGCAATAGCAAGTCGAGTTTGCGGGCCTAGGTCGTATAAAGCGTGATCAGGAAGATCGCGAAGCGGTAGGCCAGGACGATCATGCCGACCGCGAAGGCCAGCCCCGCCGCCTTGGCGATCCGCGCCGGGCCGCGCGATCCGTAGAACGTCCCGGCGGCGAACCAGAGATACGCCCCGCAGGCCGCCAGGTTGAACAGGGTCAGGGCCATGTCGACGCGCGGCGAGGCAAGGCCGTCGCCGCCCGCCAGCAATTGCGCCTCCGCCAGCAGCAAGGAGAAAGAGTATAGGAGCAGGATGAAGGCGTAGACATGCAGCGCGAAGACGACATGCGCGCCGAAGCGCCGGCGCGCGCCGAAGAACAAGGCCGGCAGCAGCGGCGCGAAGGCCAGCGCCATGAGGATGATCAGCGCCTTGGCATTGAGGATGGCGGCGCGGTCGAAGCCTGGCGCGAAGGCCGCCATGGTCGTCCCCTTCGCGGCCAGCCGGTCCGCGACCAGGGAATGGGCGATCGGCGCCCAATCCTGCTGGGTGAGATGCGAATCGAGGGTCGAGGAGAAGATGTTGAACTGGGTGAAGGACTGGATCGCGAAGAAGACCGCGTTGGCGAGGAAGAAGGTCTGCAGCGGCCCCAGAAAGGCGCGGCGGCGCCCCGCGACATGCGCCTCGCTGAGCGCGCCGGGGGCCGTCAGCAAGGTCCGGAAGGTCCGCGCGAGCCGTCCGTCGACATTGCTGAACTGGCGCAGGAACTGGCCAGACATGTCCGGCACGGAAAGATCGCGCGGCCGCAGCGGCTCCTCGCCGCACGTGGGGCAGAAGGCGGTGGCGCGCACGCGTCCGCAGCTCGGGCAGCGCCACTTGCTCACTTGGGACCTCCCGCCCGCCTTGTGCCCGATCCGCGCCGCAATGTCTGCCGACCATGGCGCGGGGTGACGCGCGGCGCTTTCGTCCCTATCTGGCCCGCCATGGCAGCCCCCGTCCTCGCTTATGAAAATCTCGGCCTCGTCCAGGGCCATGGCTGGCTGTTCCGCGGGCTCGATCTGTTCGTCGGCGAGCGCGACCGGCTGGCGCTGATCGGGCGCAACGGGGCGGGCAAGACGACCCTGCTCAAATGCCTGGCGGGGATGATCGAGACCGACGAGGGGCGGCGGACGATCCAGCCGGGGACCAGGGTGGTGCTGCTCGAGCAGGACCCGCAGGTGACGGGCTTCGCCACCCTGCGCGACTTCGCGCTGGCCGGGCCGGACGCGCCCCGAGTGCACGAGGTCGAGGCGATCGCCGACCAGATCGGGCTCGATCTCGACCGCGAGGCGGCGACCGCGTCGGGCGGCGAGCGACGGCGGGCGGCGATCGCGCGGGCGCTGGCGATGGACCCGGACGTGCTGCTGCTCGACGAGCCGACCAACCATCTCGACCTTGCCGGCATCGAATGGCTGGAGGCGTGGCTCTCCCGCTACAAGGGCGCGTTCATCGCGATCAGCCACGACCGCACCTTCCTGACCCGGCTGACGCGCTCGTCCTTGTGGCTCGACCGCGGCGGCCTGAGGCGGCACGAGGTCGGCTATGGCGGCTTCGAGGCCTGGACCGAGCAGGTCTATGCCGAGGAAGCGCGCAACGCTGACCGGCTCGACGCCAGGCTGAAGCTCGAGGCGCGCTGGCTGGAGCGCGGGGTGACGGCGCGGCGGCGCAGGAACCAGGGCCGGCTCGCCAAGCTTTACGAGATGCGCGCGGCGCGGGCGGCGATGCTGGGGCCGGCGGGGACGGCGCGGCTCGGGCTGCAGACCGACGACGTGCGGACCAAGATGGTGATCGAGGCGGCGGGGGTGACCAAGGCTTATGGCGAGCGGCCGATCATCAGGGACTTCAGCTTGCGCATCCAGCGCGGCGACCGGATCGGCGTGGTCGGCGCCAATGGGGCGGGCAAGACGACCTTGCTGCGCCTGCTCACGGGCGAGATCGCGCCCGACGAGGGCAAGGTCACGCAAGCCAAGACGCTCACCGGCGTGATGATCGACCAGCAGCGCAGGCTGCTCGACCCGGAGAAGAGCGTGCGCGACATCCTCGCCGGCGGCGGCGACTGGATCGAGGTGCGCGACGTCAAGAAGCACGTCCAGGGCTATCTGAAGGATTTCCTGTTCGAGCCCGGCCTCGTCGACGCGAAGATCGGCTCGCTGTCCGGCGGCGAGCGCTCGCGGCTCCTGCTGGCGCGCGAGTTCGCGCGGCGCTCGAACCTTCTGGTGCTCGACGAGCCGACCAACGATCTCGACATGGAGACGCTCGACCTCCTGCAGGAGGTGATCGCCGATTATGAGGGCACCGTGCTCATCGTCAGCCACGACCGCGACTTCCTCGACCGCACGGTGACGATTACGCTGGGGCTCGACGGATCGGGCAAGGTCGACATCGTCGCCGGCGGCTATGAGGATTGGGTGCGGCAGCGGCGCTCTCCTCCCCTCCCGCTTGCGGGAGGGGCCGTGGGTGGGCAGGCGCGGAGTCCCTCCAGCCCCACCCCCAACCCCTCCCGCAAGCGGGAGGGGAGTCGCAAGCTCACCTACAAGGACCAGCGCGATTACGAGCTGCTCCCGGCGCGGATCGAGGAGCTCGACCAGGCGATCGCGCGCGACGAGGCGCTGCTCTCCGACCACGACCTCTACCGGCGCGATCCCCGCCTGTTCGAGGCGCTGACCGACGCCGTCGCCGCCGCCAAGGCCGAGCGCGACGAGGCCGAGCATCGCTGGCTGGAGCTGGCCGAGGCCGCCGACGCGCTCGGCGCCGCTTGACCTTGTCCGGCGGCGGGCGCAGCTAGGCCGCCATTCCGGGAGGCCCAAGTTCATGATCCGTCTTACATTGCGCGCGGCGCTCGCCGCTTTGGCCCTGACCGCGACGGCCGCCCCCGCATTCGCCCAAGGGCAGGCATCCGCGCCGCCCGTGCCGCCGATCCACTACCAGACCCGTACCCTGCCCAACGGCCTTCGCGTCTACGCGATCCGCGACACGACCAGCTCCAACGTCTCGGTCCAGGTCTGGTACGACGTCGGCTCGAAGGACGATCCGCGCGCGCGCTCGGGCTTCGCGCACCTGTTCGAGCATATGATGTTCAAGGCGAGCCGGAACCTCGTCCCCGAGCAGTTCGACCGGCTGACCGAGGATGTCGGCGGCTTCAACAATGCGTCCACCAATGACGATTACACCAATTATTACGAGGTCGTCCCGGCCAACCACCTCCAGCGGCTGCTCTGGGCCGAGGCCGAGCGGATGGGCTCGCTGGTCGTCGAGCCTGGCTTCTTCAACTCCGAGCGCGACGTCGTGAAGGAGGAATTGCGCAGCCGGGTCCTCGCCGCGCCCTACGGCCGGCTCTTCTACCTCTACCTCCCGCAAATCTCCTACAGCGTGCATCCTTATGCGCGGCCGGGCATCGGTAGCATCGAGGATCTGGACGCGGCGACGATCGACGACGTCCGCGCCTTCCACGCGACCTATTACCGGCCCGACAATGCGGTGCTGGTCGTCGCCGGCAATTTCGATCAGGCCCAGTTCGACCGCTGGGTCGACCAATATTTCGGGCCAATCCAGCGCCCCGCCGCCGTCATCCCGCGAGTCACCGCGGTCGAGCCGGCGCAGGCCCAGGCGCGCCATTACACGGTCTACGAGGCGAACACGCCGCTGCCCGCCGTGCTCATCGCCTTTCCGGCACCGCCGGCGAGCGATGCGGACGCGGCGGCGATGGAGGTGCTCGACGGCATCCTCTCCACCGGCGAAAGCTCGCGCCTGCACCAGAGCCTGGTCTATCGCGACCGAATCGCCGCCCAGGCCAGCTCCTTCGTCGACATCAAGCAGGGCCGCGGCAGCCTCGCCGTCTATGCGATCATCTCGGGCGGCCAGAGCGCGGAGGCGGGCGAGATCGCGCTTCGCCGCGAGGTCGCCCGCTTCCGCAACGCGCGGGTCGGCGCCGCCGAGCTCGCCGAGGCGAAGAACGAATTGCTGACCAGCGCGCTGCGCGGCCGCGAGACCGCCGAAGGCCGCGCCTCGGCGATCGCCGAAGCGGTGATCGTCGACGGCGACGCCCGCGCCGCCGACCGCCGGCTCGCCCGGATCGCGGCGGTGACTCCGGCCGACATCCAGCGCGTCGCCCGCCGCTGGCTGCGCGACGAGACCAGTAGCGCGATCCGCTATCTGCCGGAGGAAGGGCGCAACGGCGCCGCCGAGGACACGATCGCCACCGCCGCCACCGTCGCGGCGGCGCCGCTGACCGTACCCGCCCACGTCCGGCTGATCGAGCCGGCGAGCGCGGCCGAGCGGGTCGCGCCGCCGCCGCCGGGGCCGGAGATCGTGCCGCCGGTGCCGACGCCCAACGTCCAGCGCCTGGCCAACGGGCTTAAGGTCATCACGGTGGAGAATCGCGAGCTGCCGCTGGTCACCGCCTCATTGGTCGTTTCCGGCGGCTCGGCCGCCGACCCGCGAGGCCGCGCCGGCGCCGCCGCGCTCGCCGCCGCGGTGATGACCGAAGGCACCGCCACCCGCACCGCCGGGCAGATCGACCGCGCCGTCGAGGCGCTCGGCTCGTCCTTGTCGGGAGATTCGGGCTGGGACGGCTCCCAGCTCGGCCTCACCGTCAGGACCGGCGAGCTCGACGCCGCGCTCGTCATCATCGCCGACGTCGCCCGCAACGCGACCCTGGCGGACGAGGAGATCGACCGCCAGCGCACCAACGCGATCGACGCGGTCGCGGTCGCGATGCGCGATCCGGGCGAGATTGCCGGCCTCGCCGCGATGCGCGCGCTCTACGGTACCGGCCCTTACGGCCATCCCGCCGGCGGCACCCCCGCGTCGCTGCGCGCGATCACGCGCGTCGACATCGAGAGCGCCTATCGAACCCAGTGGCGGCCGCAAAATGCGACCCTGATCCTGTCGGGCGACGTCAATCCAGCGCAGGCGCGGGCGCTCGCCGAGCGGCATTTCGGAAGCTGGACCGGGATGGTCGAGGTGACCGGCGCGCCGCCCGCGCCGCCCGCCCCGGCGCGCAACCAGATCATCGTCATCGACATGCCGGGCGCCGGCCAGGCGGCGGTCGCGGTCGCGCGCAACGCTTTGGCCCGGAGCGACCCGCGTTACTATCGCGCGATCGTCGCCAATGCGGTGCTCGGCGGCGGCTATAGCGCGCGGCTCAACCAGGAGATAAGGATCCGCCGCGGCCTGTCCTACGGCGCCGGCAGCGGCGTCGAGGCGCGCCGCTCCGCGGGGCCGTTCGCGGCCTCGGTGCAGACCCGCAATGACGCCGCCGCCGAGGTGCTCGGACTGGTCCTGGCCGAGATGCGGCGGCTCGGCGCCGAGCCGATTTCCGTCGCCGAGCTCAACGCGCGGCGCGCCTCGCTGACCGGCGATTTCGGCCGCAACACCGAGACCACTGCGGGGACAGCGTCGCTGATCGGCGGCTTCGTGATGCGCGGGCTCGGCCCGGACGAGATCGCCCGCTATTTGCCCGGCGTGCTTGCGGTGACGCCGGGCGAGGCGCAGGCCGCCGCGGCCGAATTGCTCACCCCCGAAGGCGCCACCATCGTCATCGTCGGCGAGGCATCGCAATTCATCGAGCGGCTGAGGCGCGAGCATGCCACCGTCACGGTGATCCCGGTCGCCGAGCTGAACCTCGACGGGCCGGGGCTGCGCTGAGGGACACTTTGGTGACAGTTACCTAAGTGTCCCGGTGACACTTAGGTAACTGTCACCATTCAGCCGCGGCGGGCCTGGGCGAGGCGGCGGCGGACCAAAGCGGCGGGCGGGGCGCCGCGGGCGGCGCGTTCGAGCAGAGCGAGGCCTTCCGCGCGGCGGCCGGCCTTGAACAGGAGCCAGCCCAAAGTGTCGGCGGTCGCGGGATTGTCGCGGTCGAGCGACCAGGCGCGCCGGGCGAGCGGCACCGCGCTGGCGAGGTCGCCGCCTTCCGAATAGGCCCAGGCGAGATTGTTGAGGATGGTCGCGTCATTGTCGCCGAGCCGCCGGCGCAAATTCTCGTAGATGGCGATCGCGCCGGGCCAGTCCTCGGCCTGCATCGCGCGCGCGGCGAGCAGGATCTGGCCAGGCACGGAGCGCGGATTCTGCTGAACGAACAGGGTCAGCACGTCGTCGGCGTCATCGCCCTGCCCGGCGCGCTGCAGCGCCCCGATCAGGCGCATCGCCACGCTTTCGGTGAAGGCAAGATTGGCGGCGCGGCGATATTGGTCGGCGGCCGCGGCCGGATCGCCGCGCGCGCCGAGCGCGTCGCCGACCAGGATATGGACTTCGGGGGCGCCGGGATTGGCGGCCTGGAGCCGGCGCGCGCGCTCCAGCGCCTCGTCGCCTTGGCCGCGGCCGAGCAAGGCCGAGATCAGGCGGACCTGGGCCGGGCCGTTGTCCGGATCCTCGTCGGCGGCGCGGCGGGCGCCGGCAAGCTCGCCTTCGCTGAGCTGGTCGAGCGCGGCGAGCGCGGCCGGCTGCGGCGAGGCGGCGCGGGCGAGGTAGAGCGCGGCGCCGTCGGCATCGCCGGTCCGCGCCAGCGCCCGGCCGATCAACGACAGCACATAAGCATCGGCGTCGGGGCGGTCGGCGAGCGGCCGCAGCGTCGCGACGACGGCGGCGGGATCGTTCATCCGCCACTGGGCGGCGGCGAGCAGGCGCCGCGCGCGGCGATTGCCCGGCTGGCGCCCGACCAGGGCCGCAAGCCGCCGCGCCGACTGCTCCTCATTGCCGGTCTCGAAATCGATCGCGCCGAGCAGCAGCATGCCCGCGGGGGTTTCGTCATAGGCGCCGTTGGTCCGGTTCCACAGGCGCCGGGCGAGCGGGAAATTGCGCGCCCGCGCGGCCAGCACGGCCTCCAGATAATAAGCGCGGGGATGGCCGCCGGTGAGCTGGAGGACCTTGCGGGCATCTTCGAGCATGTCGCCCATCCGGCCCATGTCGGCATAAGTGGCGGCGCGCTCGAGCAAGGCGGCGACATTGCCCGAATCGACCTCGAGCGCGCGGTCGAACCAGGGGATTGCGGCGGCCAGGCCATATTGGCCGCGGGTCAGCTCGCCGCGCAGGGTCAACGCCTCGACGTTGCGCGGGCCGGCGGCGACGGCGCGGTCGCCCGCCTGGATCGCGCCGGCCAGATCGCCGGTCGCCCGGCGGAAGCGGCCGATATCGGTCCAGACCTGGCTGTCATTGGGCCCGGCGGCGAGCGCGCGATCGAAGGCGATGCGGGCATTGCCGACGTCGCCGAGCGCCAGTGCGGCGCGCCCCGCTATCCGCTGGGCATAAGCGAGATGCGCCGGCGCCGCCCGCGCCGCCTCGCGCAATGCGCCCTGGCTATCGCCCTGGAGCAGGCGGGCTTCGGCGAGGAGATGGGCGGTCTGATCGACGGCGACGCCCGCCTGGCGCGCCCGGACGATCTCCGATTCCGCGGCGACTCCGTCGCCGAGCGCGAGCGCGACCCGCGCCTGCAGCAGGCGGGCCGCCTTGTCGTTGGGATCGGCCTGGAGCGCGTTCAGCAATTCCACCCGCGCGGTGCGGATGTCGCCGGCCTCGAATGCGGCCGCGCCCCGCTCATAGGCGGTTCCCTGCTGGGCGGAACAGCCCGCCAGCAGCGCCAGAGCGAGGAAAGGCGCGCCGAGCTTCACGCGCTGAGGCCGTATTGCTTGAGCAGATCGTAGAGCGTCGGCCGGCTGATGCCGAGCAATTTGGCCGCGCTCGAAATATTGCCGTCGGTCTGGGCCAGCGCCTTGCGGATCACCTGGCGGTCGGCGCTTTCGCGCGCGGCCTTGAGGTTGACCGGCAGGCCCGACGCCGCGCCGCCGGTCAGATCGAGATCCTCGGCCGTGATCAGCTTGCCGTCGGCCATGATCACCGCGCGCTTCAGCCTATTCTCGAGCTCGCGGACGTTGCCCGGCCAGGTCCAGCGCTCGATCGCGGCGAGCGCGCCGGGCGCGAAGCCCTTCACGCTCGGGTTCATCTCGCGGGCGAAGCGGGCGAGGAAATGCTTGGCGAGCAGGGCCGCGTCGCCATGGCGCTCGGCGAGGCTGGGGATCCGAACGACGATCTCGGCGAGGCGATAATAGAGGTCCTCGCGGAAGGTGCCGGCGGCGATCATCTCCTCCAGATTCTGGTGGGTGGCGCAGACGATCCTGGTGTCGACCGCGATCGGCTTGCGGCCGCCGATCCGCTCGATCACCCGCTCCTGGAGGAAGCGCAGCAGCTTGACCTGGAGCGGCAGCGGGATGTCGCCGACTTCGTCGAGGAAGAGCGTGCCGCCATGGGCGAGCTCGATCTTGCCTTCGGTGGTCTTGATCGCGCCGGTGAAGGCGCCCTTCTCGTAGCCGAACAGCTCCGCCTCCAGCAGATTTTCGGGGATCGCCGCGCAGTTGATCGCGACGAAGCCGCCGGCGCGGCGCCGGCTCGCCTGGTGGACGCCCTTGGCGAGCAATTCCTTGCCGGTGCCGCTGGCGCCGAGCAGCATCACCGAGACGTCGGTATTGGCGACCCGCTCGATGGTGCGCGCGACCTTCGACATTTCGGGCGCCGCGGTGACCATCGTGCCGAGCACGGTGCGGGCGTCGCCGACCTGCTCGCCGAGCCTTTTGTTCTCGCTCTCGATATCGTGGAGCTGGAAGGCGCGGCGGACGATCAGGCCCAATTGGTCGATGTCGACCGGCTTCTGGTAGAAATCATAGGCGCCCGACGAGATCGCCCTCAGCGCGCTTTCGCGGGCGCCGTGGCCCGAGGCGACGATCACCTTGGTGTCGGGCTTGAGCGTCAGGATGGTTTCGAGCGTGGCGAAGCCCTCGGTGACTCCGTCCGGGTCGGGCGGCAGGCCGAGGTCCAGCGTGACCACCGCGGGCTCGGCCGAGCGCACCAGATCGAGCGCCGCGCCCCGGTCGGAGGCGACCAGCACCTCATAATCGTCATAGGCCCAGCGCAGCTGGCGCTGCAGCCCCTCATCGTCCTCGACGATCAGCAGCCTGGGCTTGTGGACTTTCACTGGGGCATTCATGCGCGCTTCCGTTCGAGATAGAGGGCCCGGGTCTCGACGCCCGGGAGAAAGAGGGTGAATCTTGTGCCTTCGCCGAGCCGGCTTTCGACCTCGAGCCGGCCGCCCATCGCCGCGATCAGGGCGCGCGCCTCATAGGCGCCGATGCCGAAACCCTGCTCCTTGGTCGAGGCGAAGGGCTGGAACAGGCGGGTGCGGATGAACTCGGCCGACATGCCGCTGCCACGGTCGATCACCTCGACGGCGACGTCGCCGCCGCTTTCGAAGGCGCGCACGACGACCGGGTCGCGCGGGTCGCTGGCGTCGATCGCATTCTGGACGAGGTGGGTCAGCGCCTGCTCGAGCGCGGCGGCGTCGGCCATGGCGACGAGCCCGCTCTCGCCGAAGGCGCGCACCGGATGGGCGCGGCTTTTGCCGGCGGCGATCGCCTCGAGGATCGGCTGGACCTCGACCGCGCGCGGCGGATCGGCGCCGCGCGCCGCGCCGGGCGAGAGGCGGGCGAGCAGGTCGTTCATCTTGCGGACCGAGCGGTGCTGGGTGGCGATCATGTCGGCGCGGAATTCGGGATTGTCGGCGTGGCGCTCGGCGTTGCGCGCGACCAGGCTGAGCTGGCTCACCAGATTCTTGATATCGTGCATGATGAAGGCGAAGCGGCGGTTGAACTCGTCGAAGCGCTGCGCGTCGGCCAGGGCCTGCTGGCCGCGCGCCTCGGCGATGTAGGAAGCGGCCTGGATGCCGGCGGTGCGGAACAGGTCGAAATCCTCCCAGTCGAGCCGGCGGCGGATCGGCGGATGTTCGAGGATGACGAGCCCGGCGAGGCGGCCTTCGTGAATCAGCGGAATGCCGGCCCAGGCGTCCGCGAGCCCGCCGAGCCAGTGCGGCACCGCGATCCTGGCCTCGCGCTCGACCAGCCAGCCGTCCCTGACCGCGGCGAAATCCACCACATAAGCGCCCTGCTCGATATGACCGATCAGCTCCTGCGCGCCGTCGCCGGTTTCGGGCAAAGGCGCGGTCCAGTTCCAGCGGCCGGCGGGCGCCAGCCGGCGATGCTCGTCGACCAGCAGCAGCAACCCGGCCGGAGCGCCGCCGATATCGGCGAGCGCCTTGACCACGCGCTCCTCGAGCGCCGCCCCTTCGGCGCCGGTGCGGCCGACCGTGTCGGTGAAGCGCAGCCATTCCTGGCGATAATCGTAGCGGTGCTCGAACAGATGCTTGGTGAGCGTGACCCGAAGCCAGGCGCGCAGCTTGGCCGACGGGAGCAGCAGCAGTGCCCCCAGGGTCATGGCCGCGACGATCCCGACCTGGCCGATCCGCCCCCAATCGCCGCCGACGATCTCGATCGCCCGGGCGGCCAGCATCATCACGATGATGTAGGCGAGGATGGCGATCACCGAGAGCGACTGGAAGGTCGCGACCCGCGAGATGTGGATCCGCCAGGTGGCGTTCCTGAGGCCTAGAGCGAAGAGCGGGACGAGCGCGGCCAGCAGCAGCCCGCGTATCGCGAAAAGCTCGGCGGCCGGGCTGCGCATGAAGAAATCGACCGTGTAGAGATGAAGGTCGATCGCCCACATGGCGGTGAGCGCGAGCATCGGGAAGCGCAAAGCCGAGCGCGAATCGGGCGCGGCGAGGCCGTACATGTTGTGGACCAGGATCAATGCGCCGGCGGCGATGGTGAGGCCGATGATCTGGCTGGCCGAGGTGAGAGCCTCGAGCACGAGCGGCGCCTGGCCGAATTGCGGCATCACCCCGCCGATCACGATCTGCAGCCCGATCACGCCCGCCACCGCCGCGAACACGCCCTTGAGCGCGCGCTGGGCGTTGCCGGCGCTGGTCATCAGCCCGTACATGAAGGCGAGGAATGAGAGGTTGCGCGCGCTCTCCGCGAGCTGGGCGAGGAGATTGTAGGAGCCGAGCAAGGCGAGGAAGATCGTCCACACCGCCATCGAGGCGAAGGCGGCGAGCAGGGGCCGGTTGCGCGGATCGCCGTTCCAGCGCCTGAGCTGGAACATGGCGAGCGCGCCGTAGAGCGTGGCGGCGAGCAAATGGCCCCACAAAGCGAGGAAGGCGATCATCGCGCGCCCTCCGGCCACAAGACCACGCGCGCGGTTTGCAGGAGGATCAGGACGTCGAGGAAAGTGGAGTAATTTTTGGCATAGTACAAATCGAACTCGAGCTTCTCGCGGGCGTCCTCGATCGAGGCGCCGTAGGGATAGTTGATCTGCGCCCAGCCGGTGATGCCGGGCTTCACGACGTGGCGCTCGGCATAATAAGGGAGGCGCGCTTCCAGATCGGCGACGAACTGGGGCCGCTCGGGGCGCGGGCCGACGAAGCTCATCTCGCCCTTCAGCACCGACCAGGCCTGGGGCAATTCGTCGAGCCGGGTCTTGCGGATGAAGCGGCCGACGCGGGTGACGCGGGGATCGTCCTTCTGCGCCCAGACCGCCTTGCCGCCGACCTCGGCATCCTGCCGCATCGAGCGCAATTTGATGACGTCGAAGAGCTGGCCGTAAAGGCCGACGCGGCGCTGCCGGTAGAAAGCCGGGCCCTTGCTTTCGAGCTTCACGGCGAGCGCGGTGAGCAGGATCACCGGGCCGAAGATGACGAGCAGCAAGGTGCTCACGACGATGTCGAACAGGCGCTTGGCGGCGCTCGACAGCCGCCGCCCGGCCGAGAAGCCGTCGGAGAAGATCAGCCAGGAGGGATTGAGGCTGTCGAGATCGACGCGCCCCGTCTCGCGCTCGATAAAGGAGGAGAAATCGCGGACTTCGACACCGGTCGTCTTGATC
>DASYKV010000047.1:0-10815 GCA_035994965.1 Allosphingosinicella sp. | reverse complement strand
AAAGGCGGCGACAAGGGAAACGGAAGCTGAGTGGTCTACCGGACGAATTGCTGCGCAGCATCGAGCGGCGCGCCGTCTATCCAATCGCGCCCCTTTTCGATCTTCGCCGCTTCGCGCCTCGCCATCGCGCTGACCAGCAGGCTGTCGGTGCAGGCGCCCTCTTCATAGATCGCGATCCGCGCGTCGAGCGAGGGCGACGCGGCGGCGCGTGCGCGCAATGCGCACCAGCGGATGCGATCGCTGGGATGCGATTTGGCGAAATTGGCGAGCAGATCGAGACCTTCCTCACCGCCGAAATGGGCGGCGAGCGCCAGCATCGGCTCAAGCGACGTGCGCGTCATGATTCCTTCGATACGGCTGGTTTCGAGATCGAACCGGTACTGGTCGCGGAAGGTGGTGGAATGCGAGGTTTCGAGGATGTTGAGCGAGACCGACATGGCATCGGCGGGGAGCTGGAGATGGACGTCCTTGTGAGCGCGGTAGAGCATCACCTTGCCCTGCTCCAGACGCGCCTTTTCGATGAATTTGAGGTTCACCGCCTCGCCGGGGATGCCGGCCACCTCGCCATAATCATATTCGTAATAGTCGCTCCAATAGCCGGGGCCGAGATAGCCGACGGTGAGGAACGAGAAATTATGGTCGTGCGGCACGCCGTAGAAGAAAGGATCCGTCCCCGAATGACGGATCACGCTGTCCTTCAACGCCGGCCAGAAATTGGCGCGGATGAAGAATTTTGACGAACGGCCGTGCAGCATCACCACCGAGGCGCCGTATTGATTGTCGCGGACCTGGCCATCGCAGCGCTGCTTCAGCTCGGCGATCATCATGTCGGCGAGGAAGTCGCGGTCGTTGGCGAGCTTCTTGAGCTGGACCCCCCAGGAGGCGAAATTGTCCTCGTCCTGGCTGTCGAAATCGCCGGTCTCGAGCATCTCGACCAGCTCGGCCAGCTCGAGCCGCTCGTCCGTCTCGGCGGGGATCAGGCGCGGCATCGATATCCTCCAGCGGCGTCCGCGGCCGTGTCCGCCATGGCCTCTTCCCCCTCCTCGTCCGCGAAGAACAGGTCGAGCGTCTGCCGGGCGGCGGCGCGGACCTCGGGATGGGGATCGCACGCCGCCATCCTTCTCAGCGGCGGCAGCGCCGCCTCGGCGTCCATCGCCAGCAGCTCGCGCATGATGTGCCAGCGCGTATAAAAATGCGGGCTGTCGAGCGCTTCGGCGATCAGTGGCAAGGCGTCGTCGCGCTCCATCACGCGCAGCATGGAGACCATCATCTGCACGCGCGAGCTCGCCTCGTCGGTGCTGCTGGCGCCGACGAAGGCCAGCGTCTTGCTGTCATATTCGGCGGCGAGCGGCGCCGATTCCGGCCGAATCATCGCCTGGAAATAGAGCATGTCGGACGAGGCATGCTCGATGACGAAGCTTTGATAGCGGCCGTCGATCACGATCTCCTCGCCATCCTCGATCCGGCGACGGCCGGTGAGGCGGCATTTGCCGGCCTGGCTGGCGAGGAAGCCCTCGGTGATCGGCGGCGCCTCCCAGAAGGAAAGGGTCGCACCGCCGCTCTTGAGATAGCGAAACAGGGTGATGACCCCCGAAAAGCCGATCGAGGTCGCGCCGCGCGGCCCCGCTTTCTTGGCGGCGAGCATTTCGACGCCGCTGACTCCGAGCGCGATCGTCAGATCCGGATTTTGAAAGAGCAGGAGGCCCGAATGGATCTCGCTCAACGTCGGGATGAAAGGCGGGCGGAAGAAGGGGTCGGCGCGGCTCTCCGCGATCATTTGCGCCATCAGCAAAGCGAGGTCGTCCTCGCGGTCGATGAAGCCGCGGGCGGCCTGGAGGACGGCGGCGGCGCTATGCTCGGGCAGCGCGGCGAGGGCGCCCTCGAGATCGGTCATCAACGGGTGACGCCTCCAGTCGCGCGCCATCGCCTCGAGCGCGGCCTGCGACCTTTTCTGGGCGCCGCGATCGGCGAGCCAGTCAGCGAGGGCAGCGCCCGCGATCATCCGTTCACTCCCTTAAATGGTCGGCGGGCCCGGCGGAAAAGGAAAAGGGCGGGGACGCCTTGCGCCCCCGCCCCTCTCAAACAAAGCCCAAGGGCCGAAAGCTCAGAGGGCCATGATAAACGCGAGAAGCGCGCCGAGGCAGAGCGGTCCGCCGACCTCGGTCTGCTTGACCGAGCCGTGCATGCCAACGCTGGTGCCCAGCTCCGGAATGGTCATGATATCGATCTTCTTCTTGTTCATCGCTATTCCCCTCTGATTGCCGGACCCCGACAAAGGAGGAAAGGTGTGGTCGCCTTCGGTTCGGCCAAAAACCGCCGGCGGCTGGTATGCTGCCTTCAGGACCGGGCAAAAAATATGCTCCGAAGCCTGATTGGTAGCCCGCACGGGACGGCGCCATACCTTTCCGGTCAATATAGTCCCGGCGCGTGGGTAAACATGTCGGTAAGCCTAATAAAAAGTTTACGCCCGGCCCAAGGCCCCGGTTTTGCACGGTTTTCCGCAGCCGCTTGAGCCGGCGGCGCGGCTGGTGCACGAAGGGTCATGGACAGGAGCGCGCAGAACCAGGGCACCGGCGCGGTGCGCGAGGGCCAGGGCTTCGACGCCGCGGCGCTCGAAGCCTGGATGGAGCGCCATGTCGAGGGCTTTGCCGGCCCGCTCGCGATCGAGCAGTTCCGCGGCGGCCAGTCCAACCCGACCTATAAATTGGTCACGCCGGGCCGCGCCTACGTCCTCAGGCGCAAGCCGCCGGGCAAGTTGCTCCCCGGCGCCCATGCCGTCGACCGCGAATATCGAGTGATCACGGCGCTGGCGGCGCAGGGCTTCCCGGTCGCCCGAAGCTACGGCCTGTGCACCGACGAGGCCGTCATCGGCACGCCTTTCTACGTCATGGAGATGGTCGAGGGCCGGATCTTCTGGGACACCGCCTTTCCCGAGGTGAACGCAGCCGAGCGGCCGGCCTATTTCGACGCGATGAACCAGGCCATCGCCCGGCTCCATCTGATCGACCCGGATGCGGCCGGGCTCTCCGATTACGGCAAGCCCGGCAATTATTTCGCCCGCCAGATCGCGCGCTGGTCGAAGCAATATCGGGAGGATCGGGAGGCCGGCCGGGTCGCCGCCATGGACCGGCTCGTCGACTGGCTGCCGGCGAACCTGCCGCCCGACGAGCCGGTGCCGCGAGTCATCCACGGCGACTTTCGCTGCGACAACATGATCTTCCACGCCACCGAGCCCAAGGTGCTGGCGGTGCTCGACTGGGAATTGTCGACGCTCGGCCATCCGCTCGCCGATTTCTCCTACCATCTGATGATGTACCGGATGCCGGCCGGGATCACGACCGGGCTGGCCGGGCGGGACCTCGCCGCGCTCAACATTCCGGGCGAGGCGGATTATGTCGCGGCTTATTGCCGCCGAACCGGCCGCGAAGGCATGCCGGACGTGGATTTCTACATGGCGTTCAACCTGTTCCGGCTCGCCGGCATCGTCCACGGCATCAAGGGCCGGGTGGTGCGCGGGACCGCGTCATCCGCCCATGCCGGCAGCATGGCCGCCACCCTTGAGCCGCTCGCCGACCTCGCCTGGGCGCAGGCGCTGAAGGCCGGCGCCCGCTGAATCTTTCCTCCCTACGCTTTCGCGGGGAGGAATGGGAGCGCCTCGCCTCTGTTCAGCACCCCGATTTCCCCTTATCCCTTCCCCGAGCGAGCGGGGGCTTGAATGGCGCGGGCGGACGACGGGAGCTGGGCAAGCAGGCTGAGGCGGGCGTTCCGACAGATCGGCCCGGTGCGGCTGATCGTCACGATCGCCTTCCTCGCCGCCGCGCTTTATGTCGCCCGCTACGATTGGCAGGTGCCGCTGCTGAGCGACGCCGAGCGCGCGCTCTACGATCTGCGCTTCAAGTCGCGCACCGATCGGGTACCGCTGGACCCGCGGATCGTGCTCGTCGTCTACAATGACGACACGCTCGATCAGTTGCGCAAAAGGTCGCCGCTCGACCGGCGCACGCTCGCACGCGCGTTGCGGGCGCTCGACCGGATGCAGCCGCGCGCGATCGGCATCGATATCCTGTTCGATCAGGTGCAGGACGAGGACGAGGAGCTGGTCCAGGCGTTCCGGTCGATGCGCACGCCGACCTGGGTCGCCTTCGCCAGCCACGTCACCAATCCGGACAGGATCAGCCTCCACCAGGAGCGATTCCTGCGCGATCTTCTGCGCCGGATCGGCCCCGGCCAGGTGCGGCCGGCCAGCATCAAGCTCGAGCCCGACATCCAGGACGGCGTGACCCGGCGCTGGTCCCGGCAGGACAGCAGGCTGCCGCCGATCCTGTCCAACGCGATGACCGCCGCCCACCCGGAATTCCGCTCTTTTTCCGGCAGCCTCGACTATCGGCTGCCGAACGAGGGCGCGAACCTGTTCAACAAAGTGTCGATCGAAACCCTGGCGGCGATCGAATCGGACGAAAACACGCCCGAGGTGCGGGCGATCATCGCCGCCGCCTTCGCCGAGAATATCCGCGGCCGCTACATATTGATCGGCGGCGACATCGCCGATCAGGACGATTTCGAGACTCCGATGACCCGCTTCACCGGAGCGACGACCAAGGGCCTCGAAATCCACGCCCATATGCTTGCCCAGCAGCTCGACGGGCGGATGCGGACGCCGGTCCCGGCCTGGGTCCTGTGGCTCGCCGCTCTGGCCGTGATCGCCACCGGCGGGCTGACCAGCGCGCTCGAGCTCAGGCGCTGGCTGCTCGCGATCGTGCTCGTCGTCCAGCTCGCCCTGATCGGCTACACGCCGTTCCTGCTGCACGCGATGCGCGTCGACACGATCGACCTGCCCGCCTTCGGCTGGGGCGCGGGCTGGCTGCTCGCCTTCATCGGCGTCGGCGCGGCGGCGCGCGCGGTCGGCTCCGAGCAGAAGCGCTTCGCCCAGTCGGCGCTCGGCAAATATCTGCCGAGGGACGTCGCCCAGGAGATCATGCGCGATCCCGCCCAGCTCGCGCTCCATGGCGAGAAGACGCAGATCTATGCGCTCTTCACCGATCTCGAAGGCTTCACCAAGCTTTCCCACGCGATCACGCCGGAGACTCTGTCGCGGCTGCTCAACCGCTATCTCGATCTGATGAGCGAGATCGTGCTCAAGCATGGCGGAACGCTCGACAAGTTCGTCGGCGACGCCCTCGTCACCTTCTGGGGCGCGCCGATCGCGCGCGAGGGCGATGCCGACCGCGCCGTCCAGGCGGGCCTTGCAATGTACCGATGCGGCGAGGAGTTCCGCCGAAGCGCGCGGGACATTGCCGGAGACGAGGTGCCGCCGATCGGAGTCACCCGCGTCGGCCTCCACCGCGGCGAGGCGGTGGTCGGCAATTTCGGCGGCGAGGGGCGGATCCAGTACACCGCTCTTGGCGACGCGATGAACACCGCCGCGCGGCTCGAATCCGCCAACAAGGCGCTGAAGACGACGATGCTGGTCAGCGAGGAGGCGCGGCGCGAATCCGGCATCAATTTCTTCCGGCCGATGGGCCGGATCGTGCTCTCGGGCCGGGCGACTCCGGTGATGGCGTGGGAGCCGGTGCCCGACATGGACGAAGCGCTGCGCGGCCAGCTCAACGAGCTGTGGACCCGTTTCGACGGCGGCGAAAAGGAGGCGCTCGTTCAGCTTGAATCCATCGCCGACGCCCACAAGGAGGATGCGGCTTTGCAATATTTGGTCTATAGGCTCCGCGAAGCCGGTCCGGGAGGTCACTTTGTCTTGGGTAGCAAATAAGGCGATCCTGCGCCGCGGCCTCGTTGCCGCGCTTCTGCTCGGCGGCGCGGCTTCGGCCGCCGCCAACGTCCTCGTCGTCCGCTCGACCGGCCCTTCGGCGCGCGCCTATCCGGCGGGCCGCTCGCTGCCCGACAACACGCGGATCGTGCTTCGCGCCGGCGACATGGTCGTCATCCTCGCCGGCGGCGGCACCCGCACCTTCCGTGGCCCCGGCACCTTCTCGCCGACCGGCGCCCAGGGCGTGCGCACCGCCGACAGCGGCGGCCGCCGCGCCCGGATCGGCGCCGTGCGCAGCGCCGGCATCGTTCCGCGCGGCCCGACCATCTGGCATGTCGACGTCACCCAGAGCGGCAATTTCTGCCTCGCCGGAAGCAGCAACGTCATGCTGTGGCGCCCCGACGCGAGCGCGCCGACCCGGCTCACCATCGCCGGCCCCGCCGGCGCGCCGCGAGTCGTTCCGTGGCCGGCCGGGCAGCCGACCCGGGCCTGGCCGCGCGGCACCGCGATCGCCAGCGGCGCCACCTACAGCTTCAGCCAGCCCGGCGTCGCGGTGCCGACCCGGATCACCTTCCGGATCCTCAACGGGCCCCTCAACGACGTCGAAACGGTCGCCGGGGCGCTGATCGCCAATGGCTGCGAGGGCCAGCTCGACGTGCTCGTCGAGAGCCAGCCGGAGCAAAGCTCGGGGCACTGAGCCCCTTCCCGCGCGGATGGGTTTGGCGCATGATGCGCCCGGGAGGGGCGCGCCATGCCGAGGCCGGACGAGCTGCTGCTTCATCTTGGTTTCCTGCTGCTGCTGGGCGCGGTGATCGCGCCGCGGCCGCTGCCGGCGCGGCTGCTGATCGGCGGCGCGGCCCTGGCCTGGCTCGGCCGGGCGGGGCTGACCGCCGACATGGTGGCCGCGGCCTGGACCGGCGTGATCGCCGCCCTCGCTTTGGTCTTCGTCGGCCGGCGCCTGTGGGAGGACAATAATGTTCGCTTCAGCGCCGACGAGCAGCATATGGTCGCGCGCCTGTTCGACGGCCTGCCCAAGGGCCGCGCGCGCCATCTGGTCGATCAGGGAATCTGGCTCTCCGGCCAGGCCGGCGACGTCCTCACCCGCGAGGGCGAGCCCGTCGACCATCTTTATTATCTCGTCGAGGGCGAGGCGCGCGTGCTGAGCACGGGTATCGAGGTCGGCCTCTGCCGGCCCGGCGACCTGATCGGCGAGCTCACCGTGCTTTCCGGCGAGACCGCAAGCGCGACCGTCATCCTCGACACTCCGGCGCGCTTCTGGTGCGCCCCGGCCGAGGATCTGCGGCCCTATGTCGAGACCCATGAGGATATCCGCCGGGCGATCGAGCATGGCTTCGCCACCGTCCTCAAGGCCAAGCTGCGCGCCTCGAACCGCACCATCGCCGAGGCCGCCGGCGCCACCCCTTGAGCGCCTCCCTTGACCGCCCTTGCTAAAATTCCTGCTCGTTCTTTCAATGGCCTAGCGGGTCGCCTAAAAAGGCGGCCACGATTGGAGGCCAATATGCGTCGCGCTTTCTTACTCGCCTTCCTGGCCGCCCTGCCCGCCGCCGCAATGGCGCAGCCGCGGGAGGCGCCCCCCCAGGGACAGGACGTCGTGGTCACCGGCACCCGGATTCAGGATTATCGCGACCGGCTCGCCGCTTGCCTGGCGCGTAACTGTCCGCCCAACGAGGACATCGACGCCACCATGGCGCTGGCCGAGGCGCTGTTCGTAACGGGCGAATATCGCGACGCCCGAACGGCAATCCGCGCCTCGCTCGGCCGCAACCGCGACGAGGCCCGCAACTATCCCGAGCCCGTCTCCGACCTCTATCGCGCCAATGCCCGCGTCGCCCGCCATCTCGGCCTCGACCGCGACGCCCAATTCTCGACCCGCGACATCCTGCGCGCGCTCCAGGCCGGCCTGCCGGTCGAGGATCATCGGCACTTCACGGCGCGGCTCGAAATCGCCCAGTCGCTGATCGCGTTCGGCCAGTATGACCAGGCGCGGCGCGCGCTGAACGAGCTCGCGGAGCGCGCGCGCGCGGCGGGGCGCGACGATGTCGTGGCAAGCGCCGAGCTGCGCGGGCTCTGGCTGTCCTATCTCCAGGCGCCCACCGGAAGCGCTCAGCGCGAGCTGACGGCGCTGTCGCGCTCGGCCGATCCTCGCCGGTCGATCGGCGCCAAGATCCTTCTTGTCAGAATCTACGGCGAACGCGGGCAAAGTGCGCGCGCCGATTCGCTGATCGCCGAGCTCGGACGGAGCAGCCAGCGCCGGCAATTGCTCTTCAATCCGCCCTTCGAGCTGCTAACCCAGGACCTCGCCCCAACGGCCGATGAAGTCGTGAGGCAGGGACGGAGCATGGACACATCGATCGGCCGCAATCCCGGAAACATGGAGGACAAGTGGATCGACGTGGCGTTCTGGATCCAGGCCGACGGGAGCGTGACCGGCCTGGAGATCGTCCGCGGCGACGGCGAGCGTGTCTGGGCCGATCCCCTCCTCGAGTCGATCCGCCGCCGCCGCTATTCGCAGGCGGCTGGCACCGAAGCGACTTATCGGGTCGAACGCTACACCTATACTTCGGGCATGGAGAGCCGGGCGGGCAGCCGCATCATGCAACGCTCGCCGCGGGCCCGGGTGGAATATTTCGACCTTGGCGGCGGCGCGTCGAGCGAGCCGCCGCCGTCGGCAACGCGGGAAAGCGGCGCCCGCTGAGCCCCGCTCAGCTGCCCGTGTGCTTCTTCGCCGGCCCTTCGTCGCGACGGCGGATCACCAGGTTGCGGATTTCGGTCATGTCCTCCATCGCGAAGCGGATGCCCTCGCGGCCCAGGCCCGAATCCTTGACCCCGCCATAAGGCATGTTGTCGACCCGGTAGGAGGGCACGTCGTTGATGACGATGCCGCCGACCTCAAGCCGATCCCAGGCGTCGAACATCTGGAAGAGGTCGCGGGTGAAGATTCCCGCCTGGAGGCCGAACTTGCTGTCGTTGACGATGTCGAGCGCGTCGTTGAAATCGTCGAACCTGATCAGGAAGGCGACCGGGCCGAACGCTTCCTCGACATTCAGCTTGGTCGCGGGATCGACATCCTCGAGCAGGGTCGCCTCCAGCATCGCGCCCACGCGCTTGCCGCCGCAGAGCAGCTTCGCGCCCTTGCCGACCGCTTCCTCGATCCAATTGTCGAGGCGCTGCGCTTCCTTCACGTCGATCATCGGGCCGATGAAGACGTTGCGGTCCTTGGGGTCGCCGGCGACGAGGCTCCTGGTCTTCTTGACCAGCATGTCGCGGAATTCGTCATAAACGTCGGCGTGGATCAGGATGCGCTGGACGCCGATGCAGGACTGGCCGGACTGATAGAAGGCACCGAAGATCACCCGCTCGAGCGCGTCGGGGAGGTCGGCATCCTTGTCGACGATCACCGCGGCATTGCCGCCGAGCTCCAGCACCACCTTCTTCTTGCCGGCCCTCGCCTTGAGGTCCCAGCCGACGGCCGGCGAGCCGGTGAAGCTCAGCAATTTGAGCCGCTCGTCGGTGGTGAACAAATCCGCCCCCTCGCGGTGGGCGGGCAGGATCGAGAAGGCGCCCCTGGGCAGATCGGTCTCGGCCAGCACCTCGCCCATGATGATCGCGCCCAGCGGCGTGCGGCTGGCGGGCTTCATCACGAACGAGCAGCCGACCGCGAGCGCCGGCGCGATCTTGTGCGCGGCCAGGTTGAGCGGGAAGTTGAACGGAGAGACGAAGCTGCACGGCCCGATCGGGACGCGCTTCCAGATGCCCTGATAGCCCTTGGCGCGCGGCGAGATGTCGAGCGGCTGGACCTCGCCGGTCATCCGGACGCTCTCCTCGGCGGCGATGCGGAAGGTGTCGATCAGGCGGCTGACCTCGCCCTCGCTGTCCTTGATCGGCTTCCCCGCCTCGACGCAGAGCGCGTAAGCGAGCTCGTCGAAGCGCTGCTTGAAGCGGTCGACGCAATGCTGGAGCACCGCTTGGCGGTGATAGGACGGGAGCCGCGCCATCGGCTCGGCCGCCTCGACCGCGCCCTGAATGCCGGCATCGATCGTCGCCGCATCCGCCTGCGCGACCCGGAAGGCGATCTCGCCGGTATATTTGTCGGTCACCTCGAGATCGGAATTGGGCTGCTTCGCCTCATTGTTGAGGTAGAGCGGATAGACGTCCTTGAGCTTCACCATCATCGCCTCGCAATGGGGACACGTACTTTTTCGCGAAAAAGAACGTGTCCCCTTTCACCAAGGGCTAGAGCTTCGCGCTCAGCTCCTTGATGTCCTTGTTCAATATGCGGTCGTTCTCCGAATAATCGACCGGGCAATCGATCAAATGGACGCCGGGCGTCGAGAGGCACTCGGCGAGGATCGCCGGCAGCCCCGCCGCATCCTCGACGCGGTGGCCGATCGCGCCGTAGCTTTCGGCATATTTGACGAAATCCGGATTGCCGTAGGTCAGGCCGAAATCGGCGAAGCCCATATTGGCCTGCTTCCAGCGGATCATCCCATAGGCGTCGTCGCGCAGGATCAGCACGGTGATGTCGAGCTTCAGCCGGACCGCGGTTTCCATCTCCTGGCTGTTCATCATGAAGCCGCCGTCGCCGCAGATCGCCATCACCTTGCGGCCCGGATAGACCATCGCCGACGCCATCGCGCTCGGCAGGCCGGCGCCCATCGTCGCCAGCGCATTGTCGAGCAGGACGGTATTGGGCTCGCGCGCCATGTAATTGCGCGCGAACCAGATTTTGTAGACGCCGTTGTCGAGGCAGATGATGCCGTCCGCCGGCATCGCCTCGCGGACGCACTGGACGAGGCGTGGCGGGAAGATCGGAAAGCGCTGATCGTCACACATGGTGAGCGTATGGGCGACCTCGGCAGCGCGCGCCGCCAGCATCTTGGCGCAATTCCAGCCGGCCTGCGGGACGATGTCCTCCTTGATCTGCCAGATCGCATTGGCGATGTCGCCGATCACCTCGACCTGCGGGAAATAGACCGGATCGACGGACGCGGTGTTGGTCGAAACGTGGATCACCACCGGGCCGCCGCGCTTCA
>DASYKV010000046.1:0-104952 GCA_035994965.1 Allosphingosinicella sp. | reverse complement strand
AATGCGAGGACCTACGCAATGTCCGAAGTGCCAGGGCTCTATGAGCGAGGGCGTCATCGCCGAAAAAGGGGATGGGCAGTGGGTGATCGCTTCATTCCTTCCCGGCGCGCCCAAGGTGTCGCGCTGGTTCGGGCTCAAGGTCCGCAAGAAGGACCTTGTTCCGATCTCGGCTTGGCGCTGCGGGCGCTGCGGCTTCCTCGAAAGCTACGCACTGTCCGGCTGAACCGACGGCGCGTATAAAACAGCCCGTTCGGCGGAAACTGCTCAAAGGAGGTCGTTCGGATCGATGCAATCAATGTCCGCTCATCGGATGGTGCAGCAGGATCTCGCGATGACCGGGATTGGCGCATAGCGCCCATCGAACGAATGTCCGATTTCCACCCAGAGCGAACTCTCAACCGCCTCGTTCGGGCAATGCCCGTCCACCCTCCCCCAACCCGCTCAAGCCAGGTGGCGGCGCATGACGATGTGCGGGAGCTGCACGCCTCTCTTCAGGTCGAAACTCTCCCCGCCTCGATGAACGAAAAGCGCTCGTAGAAGCCCACCGCGCCGAGCGTCGCCTTGACGAGGTTGAGGCTCGCCTCGCGTTCGCAGGGACTGAAAAAGGCCGATCCGACGCCGCTTCGCTGGCGCATCGGGGTTACGAACAGCGACCGCAATTCCTGATCGCGCCAGTTGGCGAAACCGACGATCCCTCCTTCGATCTCAGCGACACGAAACGTCTCGCCCGCATTTGCAAACCGCCAATAGCCCTCGGGTGAGCGGCCGAACATCCAAGCCTCAAGTGCTTGCGGTGCATAATGATCGATCAGCGAGGTGGTGAGGCATTCGGTATGGATGCGGTGTACATCGATCGTGTCCGCCTCCCGCATTTCACGAACGACGATGGCGGGGAGGTTGTCAGATGTGCTCATGGATGGCTCCATTGCCGGCACCAGCCGCTCGAGTCAGACCCCTAGTTCGGGCAGCTCGTCCCCGGCCCCGGGATCAGGTCCAGGCAATGTCCGTCCACGCTCCCCGGCGCCAGGGGCAGCCCGATCAGCCCGGCGAGCGTCGGCATGATATCGACCGTCTCCACCGCCAGCGGCTGCTCGAAGGGCGTCATGCCGCGCCGCCAGAACAGGATCGGCACCCGCCGGTCATAATCCCAGACGCTGCCATGGGTGGCGACCGAGCCGCGGCTGGCGTCGGCGATGGGCGTGATGCGCGGCTTCAGCATCACGTAGAAATCGCCCGAGCGCAGCGGATCGAAGGAGGCGCGGGCGCGCTGGAGGATCGTCCAGCTGTCGGCCGGGCCCGAGGGCATGGGCGCCGCCGCGATCTCGGCGCGGGTGAGGACGGCCTGGACCTGGGGGTGGGCGCGATAGCTGCGCAGCGCCTCGGCAAGGACTCGCGTCCTGGTCCGGGCCGGCAAGGCGCGGTCGATCCACATGTCGCCGAACGGCCCGTCGCCGAGCAGCACCGGGCCGCTCAGCCCGAGCCGGCGGCCGAGCGCCTCGCCCATCCGCGTCGCGCCGAGCGCCGGATCGACGCGCGCCGCGGCGCCGCCCGCCTGCTCGCGGGAGCGCTCGGGCAGATCGAGGCCGCCATGATCGGCGGTCAGCACGACGACATAGTCGATCCGCTCGCGGTCGAGATGCTGGAAGAAGTCGCCGAGCGCGCGGTCGAGCGCGAGCAGCTGGATGCACATCTCGCTGCCCCGCGTGCCGAAGCCGTGGCCGACATAATCGGTGGCCGAGACGCCGATCGCGAGCAGGTCGGTGGCCGGGCCCTCGCCGAGCCGCATCTCGTCGCGCATCCCCTCGGCCAGAGCGAGGATGTAGGAATCGAATTCGGGCGAGGCGCGCATGGCGGAGCGATCGTCGGCGGCGCGGGCGAAGCGGCCGGTGCCGACCGGCGTGGCGCGGCCGGGAACGGCGACGGCTCGGCTGCGCGATTCGCAGATTTCGGGGAGCGGCATCGGCTCGCGGGCGCGCGACAGCGCTTCGGCGAGGCGCGCGTTGACGGCGGTGACCGGACCCGGCTCGGCGACACCGGCATGGCTGACGAAGGCGCGGCCACCCCACCACCAGCGCTGGTTGGGATTGTGGCCGCCCATCATCACCGCCGCCCGGTCCTTGCCGGCGACGGCGACAACCCGGCTCCTCGGATCGGCGCGGCGCATCAGATCGCCCAAAGTCGGCACGCGCAGGTGGACGGCCGAGACCGTGTAATTTTCGGACGTGCTGCCGGGGATTCGCTCGTCCTCGGCGCAATAGATATATTTGTCGGCGCGCGCGGCGCCTTGGTCGAACCAATTGTTGGCGACGATTCCGGTCCGCCCCGGGCGGGCGCCGGTGAGGATGGTCGAATGGCCCGGGCAGGTCTCGGTCGCGGCATGCGCCTGGTAGCCCGAGGGGAAGGCCATGCCATCCCGCGACAGGCGCCTGAGGCCGCCGGTGAAATATTGCCGATATTCGGCGAACAGATCGGCCGAGAATTGATCGACCGAGATGGCGACGATCAGCTTCGGCGGGGCGGTCGGCGGTTGCGCCGCGGCCGGCACGGCAACAAGCGCAAGCAGCCAGGCAGATATACCAAGCCCCGTTCGGGCTGAGCCTGTCGAAGCCCTGCTTTTTTCCTTCCACCGAAGAAGAGAAGGAAAGGGCTTCGACGAGCTCAGCCCGAACGGATCAGGATAGGCTTTCACTTGGCGGAATCGAGGCGGCGGCCGAGCGCGACGAAGGCGTAGATGAGCGGCGGCACCATCACCACGGAGAGCGTCAGCTTGGCGATGATCTGGCCCTTGAGGATCGGCATTATGCTGTCCTCGGCGCCGTAGAAGGCGATGGTGATGAAGAGCAAGGTATCGACGATCTGCGACAGGAAGCTCGCCACCAAGGCGCGCAGCCACAGGCCGCTGCCCGTCTTCGTCGTCAGCTTCGAGAAGATGTAGACGTTGAGCGTCTGCGACGTGCCGTAGGCGATGAGCCCGGCGAGCATCATCCGCGAACTCTGCCCCAATATCTGCTCGAACGCCTCCTGCTTGTGCCAGAAGACCGCCGGCGGGACGACGTGGATCACGAACTGGATCAGCAGCATCGACAGGATCAGCGGGATGAAGCCGTAGCGGACGAGCTTGTTGGCCATGTCGCGGCCGTGAATCTCGGCGATTGCGCTCGACAGCACGACGAGGATCAGGAAGGCGAAGATCCCCGCCTCGACCGCGAGCGGCCCGAGCACCGGCCAGGTGCCGAGCGAAGCGAGCTTCGTCCCAAGCACGCCCGCGATGCAGACGAGCCCGCCATAGATGAGCGAGAAGACGAACAGGGAGCGGGGGACGGCGGCGGCGGGTGCGGGCTGTGTGCTCATTGGGGATGCGTAACCGGTTTCCGCCTGCGCAAAAAGGGCTTTCCGTTCCGCCATAATCAAGCCATCACGCCCGCGTGACTGAGACGCGTCTGGACGTGCTGGCGATCGGCGATGCGGTGGTGGACGTGATCGCCATCGCCGACGACGATTTCCTGATCGAGGAGGGCCTGGTCAAGGGCTCGATGCAGGTGCTCGACGCCGCCGGCGCGACCCGGCTCTACGCGCGGATGAGCCAGGCGCGCGAGACCAGCGGCGGCTCGGCGGCGAACACGATGGCGGGGGTGGCGGCTTTGGGCGGGCGCGCCGGCTTCGTCGGCCAGGTCGCCGCAGATCAGCTCGGCGAGATCTTCATCCACGACATCCGCGCCTTGGGCGTCGAGTTCCTGACCCCGGCGAAATCGGGCGGCGCGCCGACCGGGCGCTGCCTGATCCTGGTCACCCCCGACGCCCAGCGGACGATGAACACCTTCCGCGGCGCCGCCCACGAGCTCGACGCCGGCACGCTCGATGCCGAGCAGATCAAAGGCGCGGCGATCCTCTATCTCGAAGCCTATCTGTGGCGCTCGGCCGGCCCGCGCGCGGCGATGGATCAGGCGATGGCGATCGCCCACGAAGCGGGGCGCAAAGTCGCCTTCACCCTCTCCGACATCGCCTGCATCAAGCCGCACCGCGCCGAGATGATCGCGATGCTCGAGGCGGGCGCGATCGACCTGCTCTTCGCCAACGAGAACGAGATCGCCGAGCTGGCCGGCATCGCCGACCGCGAGCAGGCGATCGCCGCGATTCAGGACAAGGTGCCTTTGCTCGTCGTCACCTGCGGCAGCGACGGCGCGATGGCGGTGGAGCGCGGCCGGCGGGCCTCGGTGCCGATCGCCCGGCTCGGCACCGGAGTCGTCGATACGACCGGCGCCGGCGATCTGTTCGCGGCCGGCTTCCTGGTCGGCCAGGCGCAGGGGCGCGGCCTGGAGGACAGCTTGCGCATCGGCGCGATCGCCGCGGCGGAAGTGATCTCCCATTTCGGCGCGCGGCCGGAGGGCGATCTCAAGGCAATGGTGGCGGACCTGTGAGGCGGCGGGCTTCTTGTTCCCCGGCGAAGGCCGGGGCCCAGGCCCTCGCCGGGGAACGGAAATGAGGCGGCTCGCGGTCTATTGCGGCTCCTCCATGGGCACCAACCCCCGCTTCGCCGAGGTCGCCAGGGCGCTCGCCATCGAGATGGCCGAGCGCGGCATCGGCCTCGTTTATGGCGGCGGCCGGCTTGGCCTGATGGGCGTGGTCGCCGATTCGGCGCTCGAGGCGGGCGGCGAGGTCCATGGCGTTATCCCGCAGGCGCTCGTCGATCTCGAGGTCGCCCATCCGGGGCTCACCGAATTGCACCTCGTCAACACGATGCACGAGCGCAAGGCGATGATGACCGAGCTGACCGACGCCTTCGTCGCCATCCCGGGCGGGATCGGCACGCTCGACGAATTGTTCGAGGCGTGGAGCTGGAACGCCCTGGGCTATCACGCCAAGCCGTTCGCGCTGCTCAACGTCGACGGCTTCTGGGACGGGATGATCTCCTTCCTCGACAGTGTCACGGCGAACGGCTTCATGTCGCCGGCGCGGCGCGCCCAATTGCTGGTTTCGGACGGGATCGAGGACGTGATCGACCGGCTCGACGCGGCGATCGGCGCGGCCGAGCCGAAAATGGTCTGGTAATTCCGCGCCATCGCTTCATGGTGTGACGAAATCGAGAATCTCCGGGGGGAAGCGGCATGCAATATCTGATCGGCATCGGCGGCATGGCGCTGATCCTCGCCATCGCCTTCCTCTTCTCCTCGAACCGGAAGGCGATCCGGCTGCGCGTGGTCGGCGCCGCCTTCGCGCTTCAGGCGGGGCTGGCGGTCATGGTGCTTGGGACGGCCTGGGGACAGGGCGCGATCCAGAAGATGTCCGACGGCGTCGTGGCACTGCTCAGCTATGCCAATAAGGGGACGGAATTCCTGCTCGGCACCACCTTCTACGAAAGCCCGTTCGCGCGCAATTTCATCTTCGGCGCGCTGCCGGTAATCATCTTCTTCGCCGCCTTGATCTCGATCCTCTATTATCTCGGCATCATGCAGCTGGTGATCCGCTGGGTCGGCGGCGCGATCCGGATGGTGACGGGCATCAGCCGCGTCGAATCGCTGAGCGCGGCGTCGAACATCTTCGTCGGCCAGTCCGAAAGCCCGCTGGTGATCAGGCCCTATCTCGCCAACCTGACCCCGTCGCAGCTCTTCCTGGTGATGACCGTCGGCATGGCCGGAGTCGCCGGCACGATCCTTGGCCTCTATGCCGCCACCGTCGGCACCTACCTCCTGCCCTATCTGCTCGCGGCGAGCTTCATGTCGGCGCCGGGCGGCATCCTGATGGCCAAGATCATGATGCCCGACGATCCCGCGGCGCGCGACATCGAGCCCGAGCCGGTCGACGAGGGCGAGCAGGGCGAGGAGCGTCCCGCGAACATCATCATGGCCGCCGCGCAAGGCGCCATGACCGGCGTCAAGCTCGCCGTCGCGGTCGGCGCGATGGTGCTGGCCTTCGTCGCTTTGGTCGCGCTCGCCAACGGCCTGCTGGGCGGGGTCGGCAGCTGGTTCGGCAATCCCAATTTGCAGTTCCAGACCATCGTCGGCGAGATCTTCAAGCCCGTCATGTTCATGCTGAACGTGCCCTGGAACGAGGCAGGCGCGGCGGGCGGCATGTTCGGCACCAAGATCGTGCTGAACGAGGTCGTCGCCTTCACCGATCTCAAGGCCGTCCAGGCGGGCGCGGCGCCGCTTTCGCCCTATACCGTGGCGGTGGTGACGTTCGCGCTCTGCGGCTTCGCCAATTTCAGCTCGATCGCGATCCAGATGGCGGTCACCGGCGGCCTGGCGCCCAACCAGCGGCCGATGATCGCCAAGCTCGGCCTGAAAGCGCTGCTGGCCGGCTCGCTTTCCAATTTGATGAGCGCGGCGCTGGCCGGCTTCATCCTGATCGCCACGGCCACGCCTGCCGCTCCCCCGCCGGCTCCGGCTCCGGTCGCCGCGCCGGCCAATGCGGCAGCGCCAGCGCCGGCACCAGCTCCGGCCAATGCGGCGGCGCCCGCACCGGCGCGGTAGCGCACCATTGGATTCATGCGGCTAAAGCGCTAGATTCGCGCGCATGAGCACGCTCGCACCCGCAAAGTCCGTCGCCTCCGTCTCGCTGCTCGACGCGGACCGCGACCCCGAAGGCTTTTCGCAGGAGCTCGGCGCTTCGTTCGAGCGCTACGGCTTCGCGATCATCGCCGATCACGGCATATCGGCCGATCTCATCGCCCGCGCGGAGGAGAAGGCCAAGGCCTTCTTCGGCCTGCCCGAGGAGGTGAAGCGCGCCTATCACCAGAAGGGCAAGGGCGGCGCCCGCGGCTACACGCCGTTCGGCATCGAGACCGCCAAGGGCGCGGTCAATTACGACCTCAAGGAATTCTGGCACGTCGCCCGCGAGCTGCCGCCGGGCCACAAATATAGCGATTCGATGGCGCCGAACCTGTGGCCCGACGAGGTCGAGTCGTTCAAGGCGACCTTCCTCGAATTGTTCGCCGCCTTCGACAAGGCCGGGCTCAAGATCCTCGAGGCGATCGCCCGCTATCTCGGCCTCGCGCCGGACTATTTCGTCGACACGGTGAAGGACGGCAATTCGATCCTGCGCCTGCTCCATTACCCGCCCATCCCCGGCGACGGCCCCAACGTCCGCGCCGGCGCGCATGAGGACATCAACACCATCACCCTGCTGCTCGGCGCCGAGGAGGCCGGGCTGCAGCTGCTCGACCGCGACGGCGACTGGCTGCCGGTCACGCCCAGGCCCGGCCAGCTCGCCGTCAACATCGGCGACATGCTGCAGCGGCTGACCAACAATGTGCTCAAATCGACCACCCACCGGGTGGTCAATCCGCCGCCCGAGCGGCGCGGCCATTCGCGCTATTCGATGCCCTTCTTCCTCCACTTCCGCTCGGATTTCTGCATCGAGACGCTGTCCGACTGCATGTCGGCCGAGCGGCCCAACCTCTATCCCGAGCCGATCACCGCCGACGAATATCTCCAGGAGCGGTTGCGCGAGATCAAACTGGTCTGATCAGCCGGCGTCGGCGAGGCTCGCCGGGCCGAAGCCGTGCGGGAGCAGGGTTCGGATCGTGCTCGCGATCGTCTCGGTGCCGGCGCCGTTGGCCGAGATCACCTCGATATCGAGGCCCGAAAGGTCCGCCGCCTCGTAGATCGCCTGCCGGCAGCCGCCGCACGGGGTGACCGGCGCCTGCCCGGTCAGCGCGCCGTTCGGCCCGACATGGCCGCCGGCGACGGCGATCCGGGCCACCTTGTCGAGGCCGAAGGCCTGCCGGGCGGCGGTCAGCGCGGAGATTTCGGCGCAGATGCCGAGCCGGTAGCAGGCATTTTCCATATTGGCGCCGACCGCCACCTCGCCGTCCACGGATTCGATGGCGCAGCCGACGCTGAACTTCGAATAAGGGGCATAAGCGCGAAGCGCGGCGGCGCGCGCCTGCTCGACGAGAGCATCGATTGCGTCGGTCATCGGAAGAGCCGCTCCCTTTTCCTGTCGGCACTGTCGTCGGTAACGCTCAGCGCCGGGTGAGCTTGCGAGCAAGCACGGGCATTGTCACGCCAGAAGCGACGGCCCATGTTTCGATTCACATGCAATTGCGTTAATCCAGACAGCGAAGGAGGCTCCTATGCAGAAAGTCAGCTTAGCCATGCTTTCGATTGTCGCCGGATGCGGGACCGCGGTGGCCCAGCAAGCGCCCGCCGAAACCTCCATTCCCTTTGTCAGCAGCATTGGGAGCGTGGAATGGGAGAGGGCTTCCGATAACGCGCTTTACGTCAGGGGCGGGAATGGGCGCTGGTACTTCGTGCGGACGATGAACCGCTGCACGCGGCTGCGAACATCGCTGGCGCTCGGCTTCGAGACCTCCGCGCTCGACCAGCTGGACCGCCACGGCGCCATTCTGGTCCAAGGGCAGCGTTGCCCGGTTGAAAGCGTCACGCGCTCGGACGGGCCGCCGAGGAAAGCGCGCCGCCAGGCGAGCTGACCCCGTAAAGAAAACGGCCGCCGCGACCTCGGTCGCGGCGGCCGGCTTTCCCGAAGCGGCGGATCAGAAGCCGACGACGAGCGTGGCGCTGACCGTGCGAGGCGCGCCGATCTGGACGAACGGAGGCGCGCCATAAGCGGTGACCGCGCCGTTGTTGGCGCGGGTGACGGCCTGGTTGAGCCCGCCGCCGAACCCGCCGACATAGAATTGATTGAACAGGTTGTAGACGTTGAACTGGATGTAGCTCCGGTCGAGGCCGACGAGGTGGCCGAGGTTGACGCGAGCGTCCAGATTGACGAGCCAGTAGGCCGGCGTGCGCGCGGGGAACACGACGGTGTCGATCGCCGGGAGCCCGACGAAGGCACGCACCGGCTCATTCGTATCGTAGATGTAGCGCGGGCCTGTCCGCTTGGCGGTGAGGCCGATCTCCACCGGACCCATCGTTCCACGCACCGTTCCGCCGAACGTGTACATCGCTGCACCGGATTCGCGCTTGCCCGAGGTCTGCGCGTAAATCGGTCCTCCCAAGACGGTACAGCCGGGGAAGGCAGCCGCGACCTGCGCCGCCGTGCATTCCCCGATGATCAGGTTGTCCCTGATCTCGGACGCCAGGATGGAGCCGAAAACGTAGAGATTGAGCTGCGGGATGGGCTGGTAGGAAACGTAGCCGTCCAAGCCGTATTTATCGACAGAGCCGAGGTTGCGGAAGATACTCACGTTCAGCTCAGGGTCGAACGCGGAGGCCGTGCGGTCGTAATATCTGTTGAAGAACGCACCAAGCTGGGCCTGGATCCTCGCGCCGCGATAGCGCAAGCCGACGTCAAAATTGTCCGTCCTCTCCGGGTTCGGAGTTGCCGCAGCGGTGTTGGGAGCGAAGAAGAACGAGTTGTACAGGTTGTCCGTGCTCGGAACGGAGAGGCCCTTGGCATAGTTTGCGAAGATGCTCGTCCTGGGCAGGAAATCGTAGGTGAAGCCGAGATTGGGAAGAATCGCGTCATATTTGAAGACGCGCTGCTGCGGACCTTGAATGGTGGGGTTGAGGGCGGCGTACTGCGCGTTGCGCGGATCGCCGCGGCCGAAGCATTCCACGAATCCGCTCGCCGAGCTGGTAAAGCAGAAATTGTTCAGGTCGCGCTTGAAGAACGGCAGGCGCAGGCCGGCGTTGACGACCAATCTGCCGTCCATGAATTCGCCGCGATATTCACCCCAAAGCTGGTGCAGGATCGCAAAGGAGAGGCGGTCGCGCTTCTCGAGGTTGACGCCCGCCGCGTCCGCTTGGGGGTCGTTGACCGGAAAAACATCGAGCGGCGAGCCGCCAGCATCGAGCAGGCCGACCTCGCCGGTCTGGCGATGGCGGGCCCGGTCGAACGTATAGCCGAAGCGGACGGCATGATTGTCGCTGATGTCCCAGCGCATGCCCGCGATCAGGCCGTAGCGATTGGTCTGGGTCTGGCTTGGCGCGAGAACGGTCAAGGTGTCGAGCGTGTCGCCGTCGCCATTGACGTCCCGACCGAAGAAGGGCGTGCCGCCGAGATAGCCGGCGACGCAGGTGTTGGTCGCGCTGCTCGGCGTGGTCCGGCACTGGGCGGGCGTGGCGGTGCCGCCGGCCGGATTGATGTCGCGGACCGCGCCTTCATTGCCGGTGACGGTGCCGCCGCCATTCGCCTTCACATATTGGAAGCTCGGATCGACGGTGAGCGTAAACGCCCCGAAGGTGAAGCGGGAGGTGCCGCGGATATTGCCCGTGTTCGACGGGTTGAAGCGCCGGTCGAACTCGGTGCCGCAGCTCCCATAGTCCGCGTTGACGTCGGGGGTGCCGTCGGGGCGCGTCGACGGGGCCGGCGCATCGGCGACTCCCGGCTGCGCCACGTCGACCGTGCAGGGGAAGTTGATCAGATATTCGCGTTCGTCGGCGTTCGCCGGATAGCGGTTGTTCGCGAGGCCCCCGACGATGCGCGGGACGAGCACCGCGCCTTGCAACCTGGTCGTATCGTTGCGAAGCGGCAGCGACCCGAAGAAGTTGTTCCGGTTTTGGTTGTAGTTGGCGGCGACCGAGACGAAGTCGCCATGCGACCCGAGCGGCTGGTAGATCCGCGCATTATATTGCTGCTTGTCGACGCGCCCGTAATTGTTGAACGGGTTGTCGTTCTTCGCCATCGAAGCCGAGATGAAGGCCCGGGTGCCCCAGGACGTCAAGCTGCCGGTTTCGATCATGCCGAACAGGCGACGGAAATCGAATTGGCCCAGGGAGCCGGAGACCAGCACGCCGAAACGCTCGCGGGGGACGATCGTGCGATAATTCACGGTGCCGCCCGCAGCCGAGGCGGTCGGGCTGTCGACGTCGGTCGCGCCGAGGCTGACGTTGACCTCGCCGATAAGCTCCGGATCGACCTGCTGGTTCGAGAAAATCGCATAATTGCCCGAGTCGTTGAGCGGAACGCCGTCGACGGTCAGCGAAACGCGGTCCGCCGAAAAGCCGCGAATGTTGAGCGTCCCGCCCGACGAGCCGTAGGCGTCATTGTTCTGGAAGCTGACGCCGGGGATCAGGTTGATCGTGTCCAGGATGGTCTGGCCTGGATTCTGACGGGCGATCACCTCGGACGTCAGCGCCGCCTTCGCCTTGGTCGTGTCCGGAGCGGTGATGCCCGCGACATCCTGCGAGCGGGTGCCGGTGACCACCACATTCGTATCTTCCTCGAAGTCGACCGAACCGGTCGACTGAGCCATCGCCACGCTGGGCAGGACGAATGCGGTGGTTGCGCAAAGCAATGCGAATTTCTTCATGATGCTGATTCCCCCGAGGGCAAAAATTGCCGAATGATGATCGGCCTATAGCAAGCCCATTTTTACGGTTCAAAGACTCTTGCGCCACGGCGAAAAGATTCTGTGGACAGCGTTGCCGGGATGCTTCAGCGCCACGAGGAATCCGCCGATAGCCGCGCTTTTTTCGAGGCCGCTCCGGTCCTTAAATCCTAGCGGAAGGGCGGCTCGTCAAACGCGCGCAGCTTGCGCGAGTGGAGCTTGGCGCCCTCGCGACGCAGGATTCTGAGCGTTTCGATGCCGATTCGCAGATGCTGGCTGATCGCCCGTTCGTAAAAGGCATTGGCCTGGCCGGGCAGCTTGATCTCGCCGTGGAGCGGCTTGTCGGAGACGCAGAGCAGGGTGCCGTAGGGGACCCGGAAGCGATAGCCCTGCGCCGCCACCGTTGCCGATTCCATGTCGATCGCGACCGCGCGCGACTGATTGAACCGCAGGGCCGAAAGGGTGAAGCGAAGCTCCCAATTGCGGTCGTCGGTGGTGACCACGGTGCCGGTCCTCAGGCGCTGCTTCAATTCCTGCGGCGCCTCGCCGGTGATCTCGATGGCGGCGTCGAACAGGGCCTGCTGGATCTCGGCGATGGCGGGGATGGGGACTTCGGTCGGCAGCACGTCGTCCATGACATGGTCGTCGCGCAGATAAGCGTGGGCGAGCACATAGTCGCCGATCGTCTGGCTCGGGCGAAGCCCGCCGCAATGGCCGATCATCAGCCACACTTCGGGCCGCATCACCGCGAGATGGTCGCAGATCGTCTTGGCGTTGGACGGGCCGACGCCGATATTGACCAGGCTGATCCCCTCGCCGCGAGTCGCGACCAGATGATAGGCCGGCATCTGGTGCCGCCGCCAGCCGCCCGCCATCACCTGCTCGACCGCGTCGGGCGTGTCCTTGGTGACGTAGACTCCGCCCGCCGCCGAGAGGCCGCGATAGGGGCTGTCCGGCTTCTTCAGCTCGTCGACCGCCCAGCGGACGAACTCGTCGACATAGCGGATATAATTGGTGAACAGCAGGTAGCGTTGGGTGTGCTCGACCGGCGTGCCGGTATAGTGGCGCAGCCGCGCCAGGCTGAAATCGACCCGGGGCCCGTCGAACAGGGACAAGGGCCGCGGCGCGCCCGGCGGCTGGGTCCATTCGCCGTCGGCGAGCTCGTCGCCGATATGGGACAATTCGGTGGTCGGGAACCACAAGGAGAGATCGAGCGCCTGGGCGCCGTCCAGCCTGAGATCGTCGGTGCCGTCGAGGACATAGGGATAGGGGATTTCGCTGGCCGAGCGGCCGACCGAGACCTCGACCTCGTAATCGGCGATCAGATAGGTGAGCTGCTCGGTCAGATATTTGCGGAACAGGTAGGGGCGCGAGATGCTGCTGGCATAGCGGCCGGGATGGTTGAGCCGGCCGAACGAGCGCGCCGGTATCTCCTCGGACGGGCTGTAGCGATAGTCGATCCGAAGCTCGGGATAGGCGAACAGGCCCTGGGCGCGCTCGGCCGGATCGGGGCGCTCGCCGCTCTTCAGGTAGCGCGCCAGGGCGCCCCGCAAATTGGCGACCGATTCGTCGTACATCGCGCACAGGCTCTCGATCACCCGCGGGATGTCCTCAACCCTGGTCACGCCCCCCATGATTCAGTTGCTTCCTTCCTGCCGCCTGGAGCCATTTCAGCCTCCAGGGCCCTCCTGTCAAACCGGCGGGCGGGCGGCGGGCGCGGGCGGGCCGAACCAGGCGTCGCGCATCTGGGTCTCGCCGCAGGCGTCGAGCAGTTGCAGGATCGCGGCTCGGGCGCCGACGATTCGGAACCGGATCTCGATCCGGTTGCTCTCGACGTCGCGGGTGCGGAACACCAATTCGCGGGCGCCGACCAGCTCGCGCAGGAACTCGGTGACTCGCGGGCGGCCGCCGAGCCGCGCCTCGCGGTCCTTGACCAGCCAGATCCGCCGGCGCGGCGGCAGATCGTCGAAACGGTAGATCATCGCGCGCTCGCGGGTGATGAAATTGCCGCGCACCAGCCAGCGCATCGAGGTGAAGGTCACCCGGATGAACTCGTGATCGTGCGGGTCGCAGGTCAGGGTCAGCCGCTGCGTCGCGTCGCGAAGGACCGCGCTGACCCGGACCTCGTCGGTGATCGTGTCGCGCACCGTCTCGACCGACATCGGCCGCGGCAGCGGCAGATCGAACGGGTCCGGCGGCGTGTCGGGCGCCGCCAAAGCCAAAGCGGCGCCCAAAGCGGCGAGAAGCATTAGAAAAATCTCCTTGGGCGCCGAAATAGGTCGCCGGGCGGCGCGGGGCAACCGCAGCCTCTTATATCGTCCCTTTCGACCAAGCTTTGGGTTGCGTCTAGAGGCGCGGAGGCCTAAATCACCGCCAAAGCCGGCCGCTCCGCGAAGGGGCGGCCCTTATTATTTCTGGAGGACCAATTGGCCCAGCCGCTCATGCCCCACGCGACCGCTTCCTGGCTGGTCGACAACAGCTCGCTCACCTTTCAGCAGATCGCCGAATTTTGCGGCCTGCACATCCTCGAGGTGCAGGCGATCGCCGACGACACCGCCGCCACCAAGCTCACGGGCCGCGATCCGCTGCGCTCGGGCGAGCTCACCCAGGAGGAGATCGAGCGCGGCCAGGGCGATCCCGACTACAAGCTTAGAATGCACCGCGAGCCCGACCAGGCCGTACGCACCAAGGGGCCGCGCTACACGCCGGTCTCCAAGCGCCAGGACAAGCCCGACGGCGTCGCCTGGCTGATCCGCAACCATCCGGAGCTTTCGGACGGCCAGATCGGCAAGCTCATCGGCACCACCCGCACCACCATTCAGGCGCTCAGGGAGCGCACCCACTGGAACATCGCCAACATCCAGCCCAAGGATCCGGTGACCCTGGGCCTGACCTCGCAGCGCGAGCTCGACGCGGCGGTGGCCAAGGCGGCCAAGGCGCGCGGCGAGCCGGCGCCGGTCGACACCACCTTCAACGAGGATCGCGAGGCCCTGATCGAGGAGCTGCGCGCCGAGCGCGAGACCAACGCCCGCGAGGCGGAGGCTGCGCTGGCCGCTGCCGAAAGCGGCGAGCCGGACGGCCCCGAGGGCAATCTCGGCCGGGACATTGACGCCGCCTTCCGCAGCTAGGGGTGTGGAGGGACTGGACCCTCAGCCCGCGGCGCCGGATGCGTCGCTCGCCGACACGCCTTACTCGCATAAGGGCCTGACCTATCCGCTCGGCCGTGAGGGGCCGGGCATTGGCGAGGTCGTCGCCATCGCCGACGGGGTCGGCTGGACGCGCTCGCCGGTGCCGGGCTCGCTCAATCACATCAATTTGTGGCTGCTCGACGACGGCGAGGGGGTCGCGCTCGTCGACACTGGCCTCGACATAGCGCCGGCGCGCGAGGCTTGGGAAGCGCAATTCGCCGGGCCGCTCGCCGGGCGCGCGGTCAGCCGGGTGATCTGCACCCATTTTCACCCCGACCATATCGGCCTCGCCGGCTGGCTCACCGAGCGCTTCGGCGTCCGCCTGTGGATGACTCGCGGCGAATGGCTGTTCGCGCGGATGCTGACCACCGACGTTCGCGAGGCGCCGCCGGCCGAGGCCATCGCTTATTGGCGCGCGGCCGGCTGGAGCGAGGAGCGGATCGCCGAGGAGGCGGCGAAGGGCTGGGGCCGCTTCGCCTCGGTGGTGAGCCCGGTGCCGGTGGCGATGGTCCGAATCCAGGACGGCGACGAGATCGCGGTCGGCGGCCGGACCTGGCGGGTGGTGGTCGGCTCCGGCCATTCGCCCGAACATGCCTGCCTGGTCGACGACGAGGCGAAACTGCTGATCGCCGGCGACCAGGTGCTGCCCCGAATCACCTCCAATGTCTCGCTCGGCCTCAGCGAGCCCGAGGGCGACCCGCTCGGCGAGTGGCTCGATTCGATCGCCAAGCTGAAGAAATTGCCCGGCGACCTGCTCGTATTGCCCTCGCACGGCGAGCCCTTCACCGGCCTCCACGCCCGCCTCGATGCCCTCGATGCCGGCCATCGCGGCCGCCTCGATGCGCTCCACGAGCATATCGCCGAGCCGAAACGGGCCATGGACTGCTTCTCGATCCTGTTCGGCCGCAAGATCGACGACGGCGTCCTCGGCCTCGCCACGGGGGAGGCGATGGCGCACCTGCGTCATCTCGAAGTCGAGGGCAGGGCCGCGCGCGAGGTGCGCGACGGGGTTTACTGGTATCGGGCAGCCTGAAGGGCGGCGTCAGTTCCGCACTGGACCGCGCAGGGTGATGCCGCGGCACCGAGCGTCCGTGATCGTGCCGTTGAGCTCATCGCCATGCCGCTGCAACCGCGCTCCGACCATATTGTAGCCGGATGGGCGACGAATCCAACGCAGCGGCGTCAAGCTATAGCTGCCATCGCGATAGCCCGTGATGCGGACGGTGTAGGCGCCGGCCGGAATGCCGCTATTCCCGCCGAAATCGAACACGCCGACCTGCACATTGCCTTCGGGTCCCTCGACGGCCAGACGCAAAGCGGTCAGGCCCTGGCCGCACACATAGGCCCCCGTATAGAGGCCCGATTGCAGCCGTTGCTGCGCAGCCGCCGGCGTCGCCAGCGCGCCACTGGCAAGGACGGCGGAAAGAGCGAGCGCAAGTCCGCGATCGGAGATCCAGCATTTCGTCATACGCAGCACCTCGCGGACAAATCGGGAAGGCGCGAACATGATTGCGACGTCCGGCATGGTCAAGCGCCGCGACTTGCAAAAGTAGCTACCGGTAGCTATAAGTGTCGCATGAAGCATTTCTCGATCAAAGAAGCGAAGAACCAGCTGCCGGCCCTTGTCCGCGCCGTCGAGAGCGGCGAGCAGGTGACGATCACGCGCAACGGCAAGCCGGTGGTCGATGTCATTCTCCACAAGCGTAAGGGCGGCATCGACTTCGAGGGGTTTCGCCGCTGGAAGGAAGAGAATGGAATCGGCGAGATGGTCGGCACCATACCCGAAGATTTCGACGATCCGCTACCGGAAGAATTCTGGTTTCCGAAGCCTCGCTGAACAGGCGGATGCTGGTTCTCCTCGACACCCATATCCTTCTCGCGCTGGCGAAACGCGAGAGCAGCCGGCTGCCGGCTTTTGTCCAGGATGCCTTGCGAGATGAGCGCAATGCGATGTTCGCCAGCGTCGTGTCGTTGTGGGAAATTGCGATCAAGTGTCGCCTGGGCAAGCTGGCTTCACCATGCCCCTTGGAGCAATGGCCGCGCGCCCTTTCGGCCATGGCGGTTTCGTTGATGGACATTGCCGCCTCACACGCCCTTGGCGACGCCGATCCGGTTCCCGACACGAACGATCCATTCGATCGCCTCCTCCTCGCTATCTGCGAGGCCGAGAAGATGCGCTTCGTCACGCTGGACCGATCGCTCATCGGCCATCCTCTCGCCTTGCGGCCCGCCTCCGCTTGACCCCCGCGCCCGACCGGATCAAAGCTCCGGCAATGGCTGAACCCGAAAATGACGTCGCCGAGCTCACCTTCGAAGCTGCGCTGAAGCGGCTCGAGGAGATCGTGCGCAAGCTCGAAAGCGGCGAGGCGTCGCTCGACGAGGCGATCGCGCTCTACGGGGAGGGCGACCGGCTCAAGCAGCAATGCGAGGCGCGTCTCCAGGCGGCCCAAGCGAAGATCGAGCAGATCCAGTTCGGGCGCGACGGCGCGCCCAGCGGCACCGCGCCCTTCGGCGGCGAATGACCCTCAGGGCCGCGCTCGATGAGGTCGGCGCCGGCGTCGACCGCGCTTTCGATGCCTTGCTCGAAATCCCCGCCGACGCGCGCGCCCGCCTCTACGAGGCGATGCGCTACGCCGCGATCGGCGGCGGCAAGAGGATCCGGCCGATGCTGGTCGTCGCCGCCTGCGACCTGTTCAAGGTCGATCGGGAACGGGCGATGCGGGTCGCGCTCGCGGTCGAATGCATCCATGTCTACTCGCTGATCCACGACGATCTGCCGAGCATGGACGATGACGACCTCAGGCGCGGCAAGCCGACGCTCCACCGCGCCTTCGAGGAATCGACCGCGATCCTGGCCGGCGATTCGCTGCACGCGCTCGCCTTCGAGATCCTGGCCGACGAAGGGACGCACGAGGATCCCTTCGTCCGTGCCGAGCTCGTCGCGGAGCTCGCCCGCGCCGCCGGGCCGGCTGGGATGGCGGGCGGCCAGATGATGGACCTGATCGCGGCCGAGATGGGCCTCGACCTCGCCGCCGTGACCCGCCTCCAGCAACTGAAGACCGGCGCCCTGATCGGCTGGTGCGTCGAGGCGGGCTCGATCATGGGCCGGGCGCCGGCGGAAGGGCGGACCGGCCTGCGCGGTTATGCCCGCGACGTCGGCCTCGCCTTCCAGATCGTCGACGATCTGCTCGACCATGAGGGGCTCGAGGAGAAAGCCGGCAAGCGCGTCGGCAAGGACAAGGCGGCCGGCAAGCAGACCTTCGTCTCGCTGCTCGGGCCGGAGCGGGCGCGGCGCCAGGCCGAAATGCTGACCGGCCAGGCGATCGAGCATTTGCATGCCTTCGGCGAGGATGCCGACCTGCTCCGCGCCGTCGCGCGCTTCGCGGTGGAGCGCGACCATTGAGGCTTCGAGGGACGCCAAGAAAGCATTACTTTCATGGGACCCGTTCACAGGCCCGGCCCGAACCGCTAAGGAGCGCGGCATGAGGGCAGGCGTCTATCCCGGCACGTTCGATCCGATCACGCTCGGCCATATGGACATCATCCGGCGGGCCGCGCATCTGGTCGACCGGCTGGTGATCGGAGTCACCACCAATCCTTCCAAATCGCCCATGTTCACTGTCGAGGAGCGGCTCGCCGCGGTCGAGCGCGAGACCGCCGGAATCACCGGCGGCGCCAGCATCAGGGTGGTTTCGTTCGATTCGCTGCTGATGGACTTCGCGGTGCGCGAGGACGCCTCGATGATCATCCGCGGTCTTCGCGCAGTCGCCGACTTCGAATATGAGTTTCAGATGGCGGGGATGAACCAGCAGCTGAATGACGAGATTGAAACGATTTTTCTGATGGCCGGCGTCTCGCTGCAGCCGATCGCCTCGAAGCTGGTCAAGGAGATCGCCCTGTTCGGCGGCGACATCGGCAAGTTCGTCACCCCCGCCGTGGCCGCCGAGGTGCGCGCGCGGGTCGACGAGATCGGCCGAAAGGCTTGAGGCGCGGCCCAAGCCGCTTTAGAATCAATTGTTAATCGGGAATCGGGGTAAAAGAATGTCGCGTCTGGTATCGATCGTCCTCAGCCTCATCGGCCTCACCTTCGCCGCCGCTCTGTCGGCGCAGCAGCCGCCGTCCGCCGCCGAATTCAAGGCGGCCGGGCCGCCGCCCGCGCTCGCGGCCGACAATAGCTGGGTCCTCGACCTTTCCACCGGCGGCCGGGTGGTGATCCAACTTCGGCCGGACGCCGCGCCGACCACGGTCGAGCGGATCAAGACGCTGACCCGGCAGGGCTTCTACAACGGCCTCTCCTTCTTCCGGGTCATCGAGGGCTTCATGGCGCAGGGCGGCGACCCGCAGAACAACGGCACCGGCGGCTCCGAGCTGCCCAACCTCAATGCCGAGATCAACGGCCTGCTCCACCTGCGCGGCGCGGTCGCGATGGCCCGCGCGCAGGACCCGAACAGCGCCAACAGCCAATTCTACATCATGTTCGTGCCCAAGATGAGCATGGACCGCTCCTATACCGTCTTCGGCCGGGTGGTGAGCGGCATGAGCTATGTCGACGCGATCGAGCGCGGCGAGCCGCCGTCGGCGCCGAGCCGGATCATCCGCGCCTCCTTGGGCTCGGACAATCTGCCGCCGCTGACGCCGGCGCAGATCGAGGCCGAAAATGCGCGTCTCGACGCCGCCGCGGCCAGCAGGCCCCCGACCAGCGGCCTGCAGGTGCAGGGCCCGGCCGTGCCGCGGCCGCCGACCATGCGTCAGCCCGAGCCGGTGCGCGGCGCCGGCGCGCCGCCGCGGCGCCCGCGCACCTAAGGGCGGGGTGCGCGTCGATCTCTTCGACTTCGCGCTTCCGCCCGACCGGATCGCGCTGAGGCCGGCCGCGCCGCGCGATCGCGCGCGGCTGCTCCAGGTGGCGGGCGGCGCGCTGTCGGACCATGTCGTGCGCGATCTGCCGGCGCTGCTGCGGCGCGGCGACCTGCTGGTGTTCAACGACACCAGGGTCATCCCGGCCCAGCTCGAGGGCAAGCGCGGCGCGGCGCGGATCGGCGCCACCCTGCACAAGCGCGAGGGGCCGCGCGCCTGGCGCGCCTTCGTCCGCAACGCCAGGCGGCTGCGCGACGGGGAGAGCGTCGATTTCGGCGCAAATGTGAGCGCGGTGGCGAGCGCGCGCGGCGCGGACGGCTCCTTCCTCCTGACCTTCGCCGGCGAGGAGCCGGTCGAAACGCTGCTGGAGCGCGCCGGCCGGATGCCGCTACCGCCCTATATCGCCGGCAGGCGCGAGGCCGACGCGCGCGACCGCGAGGACTACCAGACCATGTTCGCGCGCGAGACCGGCGCGGTCGCCGCCCCGACCGCGGCGCTCCACTTCACCCCCGCCTTGATGGCGGCGCTGGCGCAGGCAGGGATCGGCCACGAGACGCTCACCCTCCATGTCGGCGCCGGCACTTTCCTGCCGGTCAAGGCCGAGGATACGGTGGACCATGTCATGCACGCCGAATGGGGCCGGATCGCGCCGGACGCGGCGGCGCGGATCGAAGCGGCGCGGGCGGCGGGCGGGCGGATCATCGCCGTCGGCACCACCTCGCTCCGCCTCCTCGAAAGCGCCGCCGATGAGGCCGGGCGGGTGCGGGCGTTCGAGGGCGACACGGCCATCTTCATCACCCCTGGCTACTGCTTCCGGGCGGTGGACGGGCTGCTGACCAACTTCCATCTGCCGCGTTCGACCTTGTTCATGCTGGTGTCGGCGCTGATGGGAGTGGAGGTGATGCAGGCGGCTTATGCGCATGCGATTGGAGAGGGGTATCGGTTCTATTCTTATGGGGATGCTAGCTTGCTGCTGCCCTGATGGGGGACAGTCAGGTGACTGTCCCCCCTCTGCTCCTAGGCCGGTTCGGGCGGGCTTTTGGTGTCGATCGGCAGCGCGCATCGCCAATGCACGGCGATCGCGTCGACGACGTCGCCGGCCGACCCGGACACGCCGACCACCCGGCCGTTGAGCGTGTCCGGAAGCGGGACGAACTGGAAGTCGCTCCCGCCCCGATCGGGGTTCCCGCCGGTCACGTTCTTTCCATCGTTCGAGACAAAGCGCAGATATTCCAGAGAGCCCTTGCCGTTAACGTCGACGATGGAATCGTCGGACGCCAGATCGAGCGTCTGGGGCGTCCCGCCCTCGCCGCCTTTGCGGCCCATGGCCGAACCATCGATGTAAAGCTCGAGACCGTTCTGGTTGGGGGGATTGGGGCCGCCACTGTAGGTCCACAGGGTGATCGCGGTGATCCGTCCCTGGTCCGCCACCTCGCTGAAGTCCTGATGGCCGTACCAATAATATCCCATCGGGCCACTGACATAGTTCAGGATCGGAGGCTCTACCGGCCCGGTCACGGCGGGATCGAAATGGGGCCAGAGCTGGCTCACGGCAATATGCTCGTCGAGCGTCAGGGCGAGCTTGTTCAGCACCGACTCGACACGGTATCGTCTCGAATCGAGCCGGTCCGGATCGGGCAGGGACCACCGGCTTCCATAATAGAGATCGATCAAAACGAGGTCGTCCTCCACGAAGATCATCTGGCCTCGACGGTCCAGGATCCGGGTCCGCGCTTCGCTCAGGAGGCGCTGGTACAACGCGATGGAGTCGCGGATTTCCAGGGTCAGCCGATCCGCCTCCCCCTGGGAGGGCTCGCTGCCGTAATAATAAGCATAATGCTGCAGGTTTTCCCGCAGCGTCGCCAGGCGCAGCGTCGCGAACGGAACCAGGAAGGAGAACCTTTTCTCCGGCGCCTCTTTGTCGACGAAGAAGGCCTCGGTGTTGTTGACCAGGTTGTACAGATTTTCGAAAGCCTGCTTTTTTATCGCCTCGTCCTGGTCGGGGGTCTCGACGAAGTCGGTGGCGGCCTTGAACAGGGTTTCAAGCGTGTCGTTCAGCGACTCGTAGGTCTTCTGCCAATAGACGCCGGCGATCGACTGGTTCAGATAATTCTGGAAGCTCCCCCAGACCTGATCCTTTTGATCCACGTCGGGCCACAGGCCGCCGACCAGGGTGCCGAGGGCGCCGCCGACGACGGGAATGAGGTTCAGCCCCGCCGCGACCACGGTGCGGAAGAAGTTGTTGACGGAAGCGGCGTCGACCAATCCGTCATTCGTCTCGTAGGCGACCGGGCCGCCCAGCGTCGATTCGTTGAACCAGCTCGGACGGCTGTCGTAAATCCTGAAGCTGCTGATATTGCCGCCGACGCCAAAGGCGTCGAGATCATCGACCCGCGTGTTGGGGCCGAACATGGCCTCCTTGCCCTCGAAATCATCGTCCTTATAGACGACCAGCCACGTGCGCGTTCCTGTTTCGAGCGAGTTGGGCTCATTGCCCTCCTTGCTTCCATCCGACTGCGTATAGTCATCCAGATCGGCCACCGCGAGCGTGCCGCTGTCCGCATCGAAGCGAAGCGTGGCGCCCGCACAGTATTCATCGCCCCAGAATTGGACCCAGCACCCGTCGCTCATCGCTTGCTCCCCGCTCTCTCCCAGACAGGGCGATAGCCGTTTCACACCGTGCTAAGCCCGGACGGCAAGCGCTTGGTCATTCCTCCCGGAAGAAGCCAAGACTAGGCCAGGTTTGCGCAGGGCCGCAACTAGGCATTTATTTCATCGCAATTCCGAAGAACGGTGTCAGGTACGTACCTGAAGAACGGTGTCAGGTACGTACCTGACACCCAGGAAAAATCCTACGTACCTGTCACGACAGCCCGCGTCAGCCGACCGCGACGCCCTTCCAGAAGGCGATCCGGTCCCTGATTTCGGCGGCGGCCGGCTTGGGGGCCGGATAATACCAGGCTGCGTTCGGGTTCTCCGCGCCGTTCACGATCAGGTCGTGATAATGCGCGGTCCCCTTCCAGGGGCAGTTCGTCGTCGTGTCGCTGTCGCGCAGCAGCGACGCATCGACCGCGTCGCGCGGGAAATAATGATTGCCTTCGACGATCACGGTGTCGTCGCTCTCGGCGATCGTGGCGCCGTTCCAGGTCGCTTTCACCATCGCGCTCTCCAGCCTCGCCTCCATAGCCCGAGAGCCGGGCCGATAATAGCCGGCGCGCGCGATGACAGGCGCTGGGGCGACATATCGGTGACAGTTACCTAAGTGTCACCGTGACAGTTAGGTAACTGTCACTGAGCCCAGGGCATCACCGAGCCTGAAGAGCGGTGTCAGGTACGTACCTGACACCCGGGAAAAATCCCTGACACCCGGGAAAAATCCTCTGTCGCCCAGGAGAAATCCTACGTACCCGTCACCGTCAGTCGCGCTGGCTGGAGGGGCCGAACGGCTTCTTAGGGGACAGTCACCAGTGACTGTCCCCGGTGTCCCCTGTTCAGAAGGAAGCGGGATTCCCGCTTTCGCGGGAATGACGGAGACGCGCGCGGGGGCTGTGAGTGAAGATCAATCCTATCTGGTTCATTCTCTTGTTTTGTAGGAAATGATGCGGTAAAATTCTTCGCCTGGACGAATCACTGGCGCGGGGTGCGTATGGGAAGGAAATGTGGACGGCGGCCGCTTGTGCCGCTGGGCGGGGAGGAGCGGGCGCTTTTTCTCAAGGTGTTGCGGGAGACGGGGAACAGGTGCGCGGCGGCGGCGGCGATCGGGGTGGAGCCGCGGGCGATGGACCAGAGGCAGGCGCGCGATCCGGAGCTGGACCGGGACTGGCGGGCGGCGCTGGACGAGGCGCATCTCGCTTTGGCGCTCGCCAAGGGGCCGTTCGATTGTCCGCAAGGCACGGCGCGCAACACGATCCGGCGCGGCAAGAACGGGCGGCTGCAGCTGGTCGCCGCCGGGGAGGAGCGCTGGAGCGCCGCGGTCGAGGAGCGCTTCAAGGAGGCGTTGCGCGCCTGCGGCAGCGTCCGCGCGGCGGCGCAGGCGGCCGGCTTCACCGAAAGCGCGGTCTGGAAGCGGCGGCGCGCCTGGCCGGTCTTTGCCGAGATGATCGAGGAGCTGCTCGAGGAGGCCGAGCTTGGGCTCGAGCTGCGCATCGCCTCGATGGGGAGCAATGTCGTGCCGGCGAAGGAAACGGGGGCAGTTGCGGGCAACTGTCCCCCGCCCGAACCAATGCCGTTCGATGCCGATTTCGCGATGCGGTTCCTGAAATGGCGCGAGGAGAAAAGGCGCGGCGGCGGCCGCTGGGCGCCGCGCGCCAAGCCGCCGTCGATCGAGGAGGTCACCGACAAGATCGTCCGCCGGGCCGAGGCGATCAAGCGGCACCGGGAGCGGGACCAGGACCGGAATGGGAATGGGGACAGTTACGAGTAACTGTCCCCGGCGCGGGGGCTGTCCCCGCGATCGCCGGCGCGCGGTCGCGGCGCTCGCGGAACTCGGCGAGGACGAGGTTCGGCGCGCGCTGGCCTTACTCAGCCTGGACGAGCGGCGGGCGTTCGAGGCGGACTGGCCGGGCTGGGCGCATCCGGGCCAGGCGCCCGAGCATGACGATTGGCGGCTCTGGGTGCTGCTCGCCGGGCGCGGCTTCGGCAAGACCCGGGCCGGGGCGGAATGGGTCTCGGCCTTCGCGCGGGACCATCCCGACGCGGCGGTGGCGCTGGTCGGGGCGACCCGCGACGAGGCCCGGGCGGTGATGATCGAGGGGCGCTCCGGCCTGCTCGCCGTCGCCCGGGAGGGGGAGCGGGAGAGGATGCGCTGGCAGCCGAGCCGCCACCGGCTGGTCTTCGCGAGCGGCGCGCAGGCCTTTCTCTATTCGGCCGCCAATCCGGAATCCCTGCGCGGGCCCGAGCATCACATCGCCTGGTGCGACGAGCTCGCCAAATGGCGGCGCGGGCAGGCGGCCTGGGACAATCTGAGGCTCGGCCTGAGGCTTGGGCAACGCCCGCGCGCGCTGGTGACGACGACGCCGCGGCCCGTCGCGGTGCTCCGGCACATCCTCGCGCAGGACGGGACGGTGCTGACCGGCGGCGCGACCCGGGCCAACCCGCATCTGCCCGACGATTTCCTCGAGGCGGTCGAGGCCGCGCACAAGGGCACGCATTTCGCGCGGCAGGAGCTGGAGGGGATGCTGCTCGACGACGTCAGGGGGACTTTGTGGCCCCGGGCGCTGATCGAGAAAGCACGCGGGGGGATGGGGACAGCGGGAATGGGGACAGTCACTTTTCCGCAGGGCGGTGACCGTTCCGGCGAGGGCCTTCGGAAAAGTGACTGTCCCCGGGTGGTGGTCGGCGTCGATCCGCCGGCCTCGGCGGCGGGGACCTGCGGCATCGTCGTGTGCGGACGGGGGGCGGACGGGATTTGCCATGTGCTCGCCGACTGCTCGGCGGAGGGGCTGACGCCCGAGGGCTGGGCGCGAAAGGTGGCGCAGGCGGCCGAGGCGTGGGGCGCTCACCGGGTGGTGGCGGAGAAGAACAATGGCGGGACGATGGTCGAGGCGGTGCTGCGCGGCGCCGATGCCGGGCTCCCGGTGACCCTGGTCCACGCCGCCGACGGCAAGGCGGCGCGGGCCGAGCCGGTCGCGATCCTGTTCGAGACCGGCAAGGCGCGCTTCGCCGGCGCCTTCCCCGCGCTGGAGGACGAGCTGGCCGGGTTCACGGCGGAGGGTTGGCACGGCGCCGGGACGAGCCCGGACAGGGCCGACGCGATGATCTGGGCGATGACGGAATTGGCGGTGAAGCCGCAGCGGGGAACGCCGCGGGTCGTCAGACTCTAGAGGTAGTTGACAAAGTCAACTATTTCGGGCGATCAGGGGAGGATGGACGAGGCCGTCGCCGCGCTGCGCGCCTTCACGCGCTTCTACACCCGCTCGGTGGGGGCGCTCGGCGCGCATTATCTGGACAGCGACCTGTCGCTGACCGAGGCGCGGCTGCTCTACGAGATCGCCAAGGGCGAGGCGCCGCTCGCCGCCGCGCTGCAGGCCGAATTGGGGCTCGATGCCGGCTATGTCAGCCGGATGCTGAGGCGCTTCCAGGCGCGCGGCTGGATCGAGCGGGGGCGGGGCGAGGACAGACGGAGCCGGCCGATCAGCCTGACGCCCGCCGGCCGCGCCGCCTTCGACGCGCTCGATGCGCGCACCAAGGCCGACGTCGCCGGCCGGATCGCGGCGCTCGGCCCGGCCGACCGCGAGACCCTGGTGGCGGCGCTCGGCGCGGTGACCGGGCTGCTCGGCAGGGGCGATGCGCCCTGGCATATCCGGACGTTCCGGACCGGCGACCTGTTCACCATCGCGGCCCGCCAGTCGATCCTCTACGAGCCTTTTGGCTGGCAGCGGCCGATGGAGATCCTCCAGGGCGAGGTCACCACCGCCTTCCTCAAGGACTTCAAGCCCGGGCGCGAGCAATGCTGGGTCGCCGAGCGCGCCGGAATGATGGCGGGCGCGGTGATGCTGGTCGATGCCGGCGGCGATGTCGGCCAGCTGCGGCTGCTCCACGTCGAGCCCTGGGCGCGGGGGCTCGGCATCGGCGGCGCGCTGGTCCGCGCGTGCGTCGAATTCGCGCGCGAGGCGGGCTATGCGCGCATGCGGCTGTGGACCCATACGATCCTGACAAGCGCGCGCCGGATCTACGAGGCGGCGGGCTTCGGCATCATCGAGACCGCGGTCCACCACGAATTCGGCGAGCCGGTCCAGGGAGAGACCTGGGCGCTTGAACTGACGCCCTGAGCGGCTAAGCCCGCGCGCATGGCCGGGCCGCTTTTCTCCTTCACCATCGCCGCCACCGACGGCCGCGCCCGCGCAGGCACGATCGCGATGCGGCGCGGCGAGATCAGGACGCCGGCCTTCATGCCGGTCGGCACCGCGGCGACGGTGAAGGCGATGAAGCCCGAGGCCGTGCGCGCGACCGGGGCCGACATCATCCTTGGCAACACCTATCACCTGATGCTCCGCCCCGGCGCCGAGCGGATCGCGCGGCTCGGCGGGCTGCACGCCTTCATGGGCTGGGAGCGGCCGATCCTGACCGACAGCGGCGGCTATCAGGTGATGAGCCTTTCCGAGCTGACCAAGGTCAGCGAAGAGGGCGTGGCGTTCAGGAGCCACCTCGACGGCAGCCGCCATCTGCTCTCGCCCGAGCGCTCGATGGAGATCCAGGCCTTGCTCGGCGCGGACATCGTCATGGCCTTCGACCAATTGGTGAAGACGACCGACACGGCCGAGGCGCAGCGCGAGGCGATGGAGCGCTCGATGCGCTGGGCGCGGCGCTCGCGCGACGCCTTCGCCGGCGACGGCGCCTTGTTCGGAATCCAGCAGGGCGGGCTCGACGAGGGCATGCGCCGGGCCTCGGCGGACGCGCTCACAGCGATCGGCTTCGACGGCTATGCGGTCGGCGGGCTTGCGGTGGGCGAGGGGCAGGCGGCGATGTTCGCCTGCCTCGATTTCGCTTGCCGCCAGCTTTCCGAGGATGCGCCGCGCTATTTGATGGGCGTCGGCAAGCCCAACGACATCGTCGGCGCGGTCGAGCGCGGTATCGACATGTTCGATTGCGTGCTGCCGACGCGGAGCGGCCGCACCGGCCAGGCCTTCACCCGGGACGGCCCGATCAACATCCGCAATGCCAAATATGCCGAGGACAAGGCCCCGCTCGATCCCGAATCGCCGGTCGCTTCATGGTCGAAAGCCTATCTCCACCATCTCGTTCGCTCGGGCGAGATATTGGGCGCGATGCTGATGACCGAGCATAACCTGTGGTTCTATCAGCGGCTGATGCAGGAGCTCCGGGACGCGATCGAAGAGCGGCGGCTGGCGGCCTACGCGGCGGCGTTCAGGATGCGATACGGACTTCGAAGCGGTGCTCCGGCGTCGGCGTGAAGGCGCCACACAGGTCGCAGATCAACGCGCCCGCCGCAGCGAAATGGCCCACGGCCTGGAAAAACGCATCGCCGGCGAGCTGGGGGAAGGGCACGGGCAAGAAGCTGATGAAATCGTCGGCCGCATCGAAGCCGGCCTTCGCTTTCGCAAGCAGGGACGCGTCGGGGTCGCTGAACGCGGCCGCGAGCTTCAGCGACGATTGCCCCAGCTTATAGCCTTTGACGGCGCCCTTGCCAGCGGGCCCGAGGGACGAAGCGAGGCTCTTGATGACCTTCTCGAGGACTTTGCTTTCCTCGGTCGCCGGCCCGGAAGCCATGATCGTGGCGCCGAGACCAGGGTTCGCTGTCCAGGCCGCCGCCCTGAACGGTGTCGCATGGGCGGACCCGGACCGGGCTATGGCCTCGATGATCTCGCCGGGCCTGTATTTGGGAACCCCCAAATCGGTGTCCATCACCGACAAGTGCGCCGGGCTCTTCCAGGTGCCGGTCAGGATCTCCATCAGGCCTGCCCCGCCGCGCCGAGCAATTCGGCGGTCGTCGTCACGGCGCAGAATTCGGCGGCGAGCGTCGCGACATGGGCGGCCTGGATGGTGCGCGCGGCGATGGTCCCGCCAGCGCCGTCGGGCAGGTCGAAGCAGTCGCAGGCGTCGGGCACGAGCGTCATCGTCCAGCCCATGTTCGCGCCGGTGCGGATCGTGGTCGAGACGCACATGTCGGTCGAAATGCCGAAGACGACGATCCGCGTCGCGCCCAGCCGGCGCAGGCGCAGGTCGAGATCGGTGCCGATGAAGGCGGAATTGACGCTCTTCGAGACGACCGGCTCGCCGGCCAGCGGCGCGAAGCCCTCGCGGAAATCATTGCCCCAATGGCCGGGCGCGAGCGAGGAGCCCGGCTGCACCGAATCGTGCCGGACATGGACGATCGGCGCGCTTGCGCCGCGCCAGCGCGCGAGCAGGGCCCGGCCGTTCGACTCCATCTCCCCGTTCCAGCGCGGCGGCCAGCTCGGATCGTCGAAGCCGCGCTGGACGTCGATCGGAAGGAGGATCGTGCGGGAGAGGTCTGCGGTCATGGGAACAGGCGACGGCTCCGTTGGGGCTCGCCGATCAGCACGCGCCCGGGCGTGCCGCGGCGCAGTCTGGGCGCCAGCGACGGGTTCGAGGCATAGGTCCGGCCGTCGAAGCGCATCCGCGCCTCGCGGGGGATGTGGATGCCGCCGCCCCGGACCGTGACGGCAAGGTCGCGCCAGCCCCGGCTGCGCGTGTTGAGGAGCCGCACCGGCGCGTTGACGATGGTGAGCTCGGCGACCTGGCGCCACGAGGCGCCGGCGGGCGTGTAGACATAGAGCGCGCAGCCGCCCGAGCCGCAGAACATGCCGGACTGGAGCGAGACCAGGGCCTCGTCGCGGCCGTCGCCGTTCAAATCGGCGAAGGCGGCGAGATAGGAGGTGTCCGGCCATTCCGCGCGGGCATCGGCGAAGCTGGTCCGGAGGAAATTGCGCAACGCCTGATCGCGCGCTGGCTGGGCGGTGGCAGCCGCGGGCAGCAGTAGCGACGCGGCAAGGACGAGCAGGGCGAGGCGCGATTTCATCGCTGTCCGATGCCACAACCAAGACCCGTCATTCCAGCGAAAGCTGGAATCTCACTTGGTTTTCAATCGCCGCCGGAAAGGAAGAGGGATTCCAGCTTTTGCTGGAATGACGGTGCCTTCGGTCAGCCGCCAAAGCCCTTGCCGAGGAAGCTCGGGACCGGGCCGTTCCAGCCTTCGTCGGCGGCTTCGGGCTCGTTCTGGCGCTCGCGCTCGCGGCGCGGGGCGCGTTCGGGCTTGCGGGCTTCCGGCTCGGGGCGGGGCGCCGGGGCTTCGGGCGCGGACGCTTCCGAGCGGGGCGCGCGCGGGGTTCGCGGCGGCCTGGCGGCGCGCTGCCGCGGCTCCCTCGGCTCGCGGGATTCGCGCGGCTGGCGGGACTCGCGGGGCTCGCGCTCCTCGCGCGCTTCCTCCGCCGCGGCCGCCGGAGTGGGCCCGTCGCCCATTTCCGCGATCTTCGTGCCCGTCAGCTTCTGGATATTGTCGATCGATTCGGCATCGGCGCTCGTCACCATGGTGATGGCGATGCCGGTCTTCCCCGCCCGCCCGGTGCGGCCGATGCGGTGGACATAATCGTCCGGATGCCAGGGCACGTCATAGTTGAAGACGTGGCTGACGCCCTTGATGTCGAGCCCGCGGGCGGCGACGTCGGAGGCGACGAGGACGTTGATCTCGTCATTCTTGAAGCGGTCGAGCTCCCTGATGCGCTCGGACTGGGCCATATCGCCCTGGATCTGGCCGACATTGATATGGCCGCGCTTGAGGCTGGTGGCGAGCTCGCGCACCGTCGTCTTGCGGTTGCAGAAGACGAGCGCGCTGCGGACGTCGCCGTTGCGCAGGAAATCGGCGAGGACGTCGCGCTTCTTGCGCGCGTCGACCCGGATCATCCTCTGGTCGATCAAAAGGTTGGAGGAGGCCGGGCGGGCGACCTCGATCGACTTGGGGTTGGAAAGGAAGCGGTCGGCCAGCTTCTTGATCGGCGGCGGCATGGTCGCGCTGAACAAGAGGGTCTGCCGGTTCTTGGGCAGCTTGGTGCAGATTTCCTCGATGTCGGGGATGAAGCCCATGTCGAGCATCCTATCCGCCTCGTCGATGACGAGCAGCGAGCAGCCGTTGAGCATGATCTTGCCGCGGCCGAACAGGTCCATCAGGCGGCCGGGCGTGGCGATGAGGACGTCGACGCCCTTTTCCAGCGCCTTGATCTGGTCGCCCATCTGCACGCCGCCGATGAGCAGCGCCATGGAGAGCTTGTGGTGCTTGCCGTATTTCTCGAAATTCTCGGCGACCTGGGCGGCGAGCTCGCGGGTCGGCTCGAGGATCAGCGAGCGCGGCATGCGGGCGCGGGCGCGGCCTTGCGCGAGGATGTCGATCATCGGCAGGACGAAGCTCGCCGTCTTGCCGGTGCCGGTCTGGGCGATGCCGATGATGTCGCGCATCATCAGCACGGAAGGAATGGCCTGGCGCTGAATGGGCGTGGGCTCGTCATAGCCCGACTCCGTCACGGCGCGGAGCAATTCGTCTGAAAGGCCGAGATCGGCAAAGGTCATGGAAGGTCCGGGGTTTGGGCCGTCGCTTTTCGCGCAGGCGCTTCGCCGAGCCGCTTGTGCGATGAGGGCGGGGTTGTCAAGGCGAGGGTGGCCTTGGCGTTGCCGTGGCGCCGGCCGAGGCGTATCTTTCCGCAGATGAACGCGCGCGCCAAAGTCCTGCCGAGTGGCGACGTCGCCATCCCAAAGGATGTGCGCGAACGGCTGGAATGGGAGCCCGGCACGCCGCTGGAGCTGATCGAGACGCGGGACGGCATCAGCCTGAGGCGCCCGGCCAAGTCCTCGCCCTTCCCGCCCAAGACACTTGAGGATCTGCGCAAATTGCCGAGGTACGAGGGCAAGCCTCAGCCGATCGAGGCGATCAGCCGACTGTCCAACGAGGACATCCTGCGTCTCCTAAAGTGAGAGCAATCGACACCAATCTCGTGGTACGCCTGGCCGTCCGCGACGATAACGCGCAAACCGAGGCCGCCGAGAGGGAAATCAATACGGGCGCGGTGCTTCTGTTGCCCACCGTTCTAATGGAGGCGGAATGGGTCCTGCGATCCCGCTATCGTCTGACTCGCACGGCAATCGCGGACGCCCTTTCGACGCTGTGCGCGCAGCCGGTGTCACCATCACATCCGCGGAGGCGGTGGCGAATGCGCTTTCCGCCTTTGCCCGCCAAGGCGATTTCGCCGACCACCTTCACCTCGCCCTCGCCGCCGAGCAGGGCGCCACCGCCTTCGTTACGTTCGGCCGCACCGTCGTCGCGTCCTCCGGCTCGGGGCCGACAGTAGAGGTGATCGGATAGAAGACTGGCTGCCGGCGCCGATCCCCCGGCCGCCGGACCGGCGAGCGCGGTAGGCCTAGTGGGCGATCGTCAGGGCCGGTCGGCGCGCAAGGTGCGGAAGCGGTCGATTCGGCATTCGCCGCCGGCGCGCGAGCGGATCGAATCGCGGTCGGCGCAGATCAGGCCGTCGCGCGTCGGGCTGATGTAGAAGCCAACATAATAATCGAGCGCCGGGCAGCGCCGCTCGAGCCGGGCGCGGACCCGCGTCCGGTCGCGCAGGACGAGGTCGAAGCTCTCCTGGCGCAGCAGATCGGCATGGGCGATCTGGCGGGCGACGATGCAGCGGGGGCCGCGATCCTCGCGCCAGGTGATCGGGCCGAGGCCCAGGCCCTGGGCCCGATTCTGCTCGGCCACGGCGCGGCGGCCGCCGGGCGAGACCCGGATGATGATCTGCTGGTGGATGGTCACCGTGCCGCCCTGCGGGCGCTGGCGCGGCTGCTTGTCCTCGCTCCCCGGCGAGACAAGCAGCAAAAGGGCGGCGGCGGCCACCCGGATCACGCCAAAAGCTCCATCGCCGCCCCGAATCCATGCGCGCGGTTGAACATGGGATTAATTTGCTCCTCCGGCGGACGCATATTATCCCGCGCCGATGGCCTACCCGCCCCCAGCCCTGCTCGACAAGCTCGCCGACCTGCTCGGGCCCAAGGGCTTCACCCGCGACGCCGAGGCGATGGCGCCGCGCTTGAGCGACTGGCGCGGGCGTTATCACGGCGCCGCCGCGGCCTTGCTCTCGCCGGCGACGAGCGGCGAGGTGGGCGAGATCGTCCGCGCCTGCGCACGCGCCGGCGTGCCGCTGGTGCCGCAGGGCGGCAACACCTCGATGGTCGGCGGGGCGACTCCGGACGGGTCGGGCGCGTCGCTCTTGGTCTCGACCCGGCGGCTCAACCGGATCAGGAGCCTCGACCCCGGCGCCGGCGTCGCGGTCTGCGAGGCCGGGGTGATTCTCGCCGACCTCCAGGCGCGCGCGCTCGCCAAGGGGCGCCGCTTCCCGCTCACCCTGGGCGCGCGGGGCTCGGCGACGATCGGCGGCCTGGTCTCGACCAACGCCGGCGGCACCCAGGTGCTGCGCTTCGGGCCCATGCGGTCGCTGGTGCTGGGGGTGGAAGCCGTGCTGCCCGACGGCAGCCTGTTCGAGGGGCTGACCGCCTTGAAGAAGGACAATCGCGGCTACGATCTGCGCCAGCTGCTGGTCGGCGCCGAGGGCACGCTCGGCATCGTCACCGCGGCGAGCCTCAAATTGGTGCCGGCGGTGGGCGAGCGCGCGGTCGCCTGGGTCGGGCTCGACTCGGCGCCGGCGGCGATGAAATTGCTCCGTCATCTCGAGGCGATCCTTGGCGATGCCATCGAAAGCTTCGAGCTGGTGCCGAGGAGCGCGCTCGATCTGGTGCTCGAGCATGTCCCCGGCACGCGGCCGCCTCTGGCTCAGCCGGCGCCATGGAACGTGCTGGTCGAGGCGGTCGCGCCGATGGCGGCGCCGGGGCCCGAGCCGAAGCTCTACGAAGGCCTTCATTCGGCGCTCGGCGTCGGCCTGATCGCAGATGCCGCGATCGCCGCCAGCGAGGCGCAGGCCGAGGCTTTCTGGCGGCTCAGGGACAGCATCTCGGAGGCCGAGAAGAAGGACGGGCCCGCCGCCAAGCACGACATTTCGGTCGCGGTCGAGGATATGGCGGGCTTCATGACCGAGGCGGCCGCTTCGGTCGAGGCGCGCTTTGCCGGGACGCGCGTCAACGCCTTCGGCCATCTCGGCGACGGCAACGTCCATTTCAACGTCCGCGCCCCCGCCGGGGCGGGCCCGGACTGGCTCGAGGGCGAAGGCGAGGCGGTCAGCCGCTATGTCCACGATCTGGTCACCGCCGCGGGCGGCTCGATCTCGGCCGAGCACGGCATCGGCCAGATGAAGATCGCCGAGCTGGCGCGGCTGGGCGAGCCGGCGCGGCTCTATGCGATGCGCGCGATCAAGCGGGCGCTGGACCCGGGCAACATCATGAATCCCGGCAAGCTGGTGCCGCCCCTCGACTAGCTCCCCGGCGCCGGTCAGGAGAGCCTTGCACAAAAGAGCGTTCGCTCATAGACGGTTGCGCGGAAATTCCGCGGCCGCGCGAGCGCCGCTCCCTAACCTTGGAGAATGACTTATGGCGACCCAGCCGCCGCCCCCCAATCTGCCGGTCTTCTACAACGATCTGGCGCCGCTCTCGAGCTCGATCCACGCCAAGTTCAAGGTCCGCTCGACCGACCGGGCGCCGCACCTGGCCAAGGCCAATGCGATTCCGCTGACGATCGAGGAGTTCCTGGCCGCCCAGCGGCATTTCCCGATCGTCTTCTCGTCGGGCGAGACGCCGGTGCCGCTGGCGCTGATGGGGCTCAACGACGGCGTCAACGTCTTCATCGACGATGAGGGCAAGCCGACGAACCCGGTCTACATCCCGGCCTATGTCCGCCGCTATCCCTATCTCCTCGCCCGGCTCGACCAGAGCGCCGACGAGCTGTCGCTCTGCTACGACCCGACCAGCGACCTGATCGGCGAATCGATCGAGGGCGACGCCCTGTTCGAGAACGACAAGCCGAGCGAGACGCTCAATGCCATCCTCAAATTCTGCGAGGAGTTCGAGATCGCGGCGCAGCGCACCTCGGCCTTCGTCAAGGAGCTTCAGGAGCTCGACCTGCTGATCGACGGCGAGGTCACCATCCAGCCGGGCGACGCGCCGCAGCCCTTCCTCTATCGCGGCTTCCGGATGGTCGACGAGGAGAAGTTCCGCGATCTCAACGGCGACGTGCTGAGGAAGATCAACCAGAACGGCATCCTGTCGCTGATCCAGGCGCACCTCTTCTCGCTGCCGCTGATCCGAGAGGTGTTCGGCCGCCAGATGCAGCTCGGCAAGGTGCCCGAGCAGATCCAGGGCCAGCAGGGCGCGGGCGCCGCAGCGCTGGATGCGCCGGCGGCAGCCGCGACCGATCCGGTCGCCGGCAAGGCCAATGGCGCGGACGTCGGCGAGGGCGAGGCTCCGGCGGAAGCCGACGCCGACAGCGAGGCCTGACCGGCCTCGCAGCCGGCGCATAACCGTTCGCCGGCGAGCCAGGCTCAAGCCGGACCATCCCTCCGGCGCGCCTCTCCATCGAGAGGCCGCGCCGGAGGATGCTCCCTCGAGTGACCGGCTGGCTCCGCTCCCGATTTCGGCTATCAGATCGAGTGATTCCAAATATCGAGGCGGGGGGCCGTGGCGGACATCTTCCTGAGCTACCAGAAACGCGATCGTATCCTCGCGCAGCGCGTGTGCGCGGCGCTGCGGGAGCGCGGGATGAGCGTGTGGTGGGACGACGAGGTCACGCCAAAGGAGAGCTGGCACCGCACGCTGCAGCGCGAGATCGACTCGGCCGGGCACATCCTCGTCCTGTGGACCGCCAATTCGATCACCAGCGACTGGGTCATCAACGAGGCCAGCGTGGGGCTCGACCTGAGCAAGCTGGTGCAGGCGCGCTTCGACGGCGCCGGACCGCCGGTCGGCTTCAGGCATATCCAATATGTGGACCTGGACAGGGACCGGCCCGAGGCCGCCGAGAATTGGCAGCGCCTGCTGAAATGGCTGGGCGATACGAATGCCGTCGTGGAGATCGCGCTCCAGCCGCCGCTCGTCGCCGCCTCGACGCCGACCGCGCCAGGGCCTTCGCCGGACGCCCCGCCGCCGTCGGACCTGCCGGTCTTCTACAACAACCTCACGCCGCTCTCGAGCTCGGTCCACGCCAGGTTCAAGGTCCGCGAGAGCGACCGGGCGCCGCATCTGGCCAAGGCCAATGCGATCCCGCTGACGATCGACGAGTTCGGAGTCGCGCAACGCCATTTCCCGATCGTCTTCTCGTCGGGCGAGACGCCGGTGCCGCTGGCGCTGATGGGGCTCAACGACGGCGTCAACGTCTTCGTCGACGACGAGGGCCGGCCGACCAACCCGATTTACATCCCGGCCTATGTCCGCCGCTATCCCTATCTGCTCGCCAAGCTCGACGAGCGTGCCGAGGAGCTTTCGCTCTGCTACGATCCGACCAGCGACCTGATCGGCGAGCAGGTCCGGGGGGAGGCCTTGTTCGACCATGAGCGGCCGACCGAGACGCTCAATTCCATCCTCAAATTCTGCGAGGAGTTCGAGGTCGCCGCGCAACGCACCTCGGCCTTCGTCAAGGAGCTTCAGGGGCTCGATCTGCTGATCGACGGCGAGGTCACGATCCAGCCGGAGGACGCGCCGCAGCCCTTCGTCTATCGCGGCTTCCGGATGGTGGACGAGGCCAAGATGCGCACGCTGAGCGGGGATCTGCTGAGCTGGATGAACGAGAACGGCATGCTCGGCCTGGTCTTCTCGCACCTCCTGTCGCTGCCGCTGATCCGCGAGATATTCGGCCGGCAGCAGCAGCTCGGCAAAGTGCCCCGCCAATGACGCGAGCGCGCCCGCCGATCCGGCCGGGGAGGCCCGGCGGAGTCGATACAAGTTTCCTCTTGAAACCGGAAATCGCCTTATTATCTAGGGTTCAGCGCCGCCGTATTCCCCCCTTTACGCCGGCGCGATCCGCGCCCCTTCGCAAGCGGGGGCGCACCTCCCTGAACCTGGGCCGCCTCACGGAAACGTGAGGCGGTCTTTTTCGTTTTTGGGCGCCTCATTCGCGCTCGATGAAGAAACGCCCGCCGATCCAGCGCTGCCGCTCGCCATCCGCGGCCCGCCAGGATCGGCGGACCTCGTCCGGGCTCATCGCCAGGCACCGCGCCACCGCGTCGATCCCGTCCTCGACGCCGCCGCCGTCGGCCATCGCCTTCAGGAAGAGGTAATGCGGTTCGCTCAGACGGATGGTGCGGGTCACATAGTCGGTCCGCACCAAGGCCACGAAGCTCTCCGAGGCGGGCGGCAGGGGGGCGGGCTGGCCGAGGCGCACCGCGTGATAATAGGCCGGCACGGGGAAGCGGTAGGCGCCCAAGGCGAAACAGGGCTGCAGGCGAAGCCGGCTATCTGGCGTGGCGGACGTGGCGAATGCCTTGCCCTCGTACCCGGGCGCGTCGAACATCGCGAAGACCTGCCGTTCGAACCGGGCCAGGTCGGTCATGAAGTCGATCCAGGTCTCGCGCTCCGCCGGCGGCAGGTCGCGGTCCGGCCGATTCTCCTCGAGAAAGGCCGGGAAGCGCCGGCCAAGATCGTAGAGCGTATGGCTCCGCGGCGGCCGCTCGCGGATATAGTCGGCGACGAAATCGTCGAACAAGGCCTCGCCCAGCGCATGGCACAAAGCGGGGAATTGCTCGCGCATGCAGCGCGCGATCCTGAGGAAATAGCCGCGCTGGTAGATGGCGAGGCCGTCGGCGCCGGCCAGCCGCCCCGTCCCGTCGAGCAGGCGGCCGACCTCGGCGCGCTCGACCTGGCCCGGAAAGACCAAGGCGTCGTGAAGCCAGCGCTGCACCGCGGGCAGGGCCGCACCATCGCTCACGCCTCTTCCAGCACGATGCTGTCCATCGCCCGCGGCACCAGGAAGCCGACCGGATTGGAAACGCCCTCGGTGCCGGCCTCCTCCCCGGCGCCGGCCCGCGCCGCCTCGGCCCGCGCGCCCATGTGGAGCTCCGCCTTCATCAGCTCGGCATGGCAATCGGCGAAGGAGGGGATGTCGTCGTCCCATTCGAGCAGGGTGGCGGCGCCGCCGGTGCGCGCCCAGGCCAGAGCGAACAGGTCCCACACTTCCGGGCGCACCGGCCGGTCGTGGGTGTCGATGATGTGGGTGCCGCGATGCTGGTGGCCGGCGAGGTGCATCTGGACGACGCTCTCGCATGGGAAGGCATGGATGTACGCGGCCGGATCCGTGCCTGCGTTGAAGCAGCTGACATAGACGTTGTTGACGTCGAGCAGCAGCCCGCACCCGGTTGCCTCGGCCAGCCGGCGGAGGAATTCGGGCTCCTCCATCGTCGATTGCGCGAAGCGGACGTAGCTGCTCGGATTCTCGAGGATCAGCGGCCGCTCGAGCAGGTCCTGGACCTCGCGCACGCGGCCGGCGACGTGACGCAGGCTCTCCTCGGTCAGCGGCATCGGCAGCAGATCGTGCGAATTGAGCCCGTTGACGCCGGTCCAGCAGAGGTGATCGCTGATCCACGCCGGCCGAACCTCGTCCGCGAGCCGCTTCAGCCGCGCGAGATAGCTGCGGTCGAGAGGGTCGCTGCTGCCGATCGACAGCGACACGCCGTGGAGCACCACGGGATAAAGCTCGGCGACCGCGCGGATGATCGCGCGCGGGCGCCCGCCCGAATCCATGAAATTCTCGGTGATCGCCTCGAACCAGTCGACCGCCGGCCGCTTGGCCAATATCTCCTCGAAATGGACGTTGCGAAGGCCCAGGCCCAGGCCCAGCTTCGGCAGGTCCGCGAGCCCGTCTCTAGCTGCAGCCACCGGCGCCGCTCATCCCGCTCGAGCCGCAGGCGGTCATGTTGCCGCGCGCTGCATTGTCGTCGGAGATCCACAAATAGGTCGGGCCGGTCGCCGCGAACGGCGCGGGCGCGGGGCCGAGCGCCGCCGGGAGCGGCTGATCGGGCCCGATCCCGCCGGCGCCCTGCTTGGCGACCAGCTCCGCCTGGATCGTCGTCGCCCAGTTCGCCTCGAACACCGCGCGCGCGCGCAGCCACACGCTCTGGCCCTGGTTCGGCCCGTTGGTGCTGAACCGCTCGGCGTTGATCGGAGTCGCGCACGATCCCTGCGAACGGCATTGGTTGGCGCCGGGATTGTCCATCTCCTCGCCGGTGCCGTAGAGCCCGCAGCCGCCCTGTCCCGCGCAATCGTTCTGGACGTGGCAGGTATGGTCGGTGCCGGTCGCGCAATAGCCCTGGCCCGCGCACGCATTGGGCCCGGTTCCTCCCGTCGGGCCGGCGGTGCCGAAGCGATCCGCGCCGGCGCAGGCGTTGAGCCCCATGCAGGCGTGCAGCGGCACGCCCTCGGGCTGGGCGCCGATCACGTTCCAGCCCGGAAAGGCCGGCGCGGGCGGGCCGTAGACATAAGGCGGCACGGGCTCGCCGGGCGCGGGGGCCGGGGCCGGGGTGGGGGGCGGCGTGGCGCTTGAAGCCATGGGTCGTTCCTCTCTCGGATATTGAGGTTCAGCTCTTGCGGGCGGCGGCCGCGGTCCAATAGGGGCCGACATCGGGCAGGTGCATCGGATGCTTGCCGTCGCGGCTCATCTTGCTGATCGCGACCCCGACATAGCCGATGACGTTCTGAAGCACGCCGACCAGATCGCCATCCTTCTCGATCTTCGCGGCGTCCGCGACCTTGCTGTTGGGATCGAGCGCCTCGGCGATCCTCTCCACGGCCTCGTTGGCGTCCATCTCGGTGATGAGCGCGGTGGCCGCCGCGATTGCCTTGTTGCCGTAGACGGTGAGCGAGGCGAACGATTCGGCCTGCGCGCCGAGCGGGACATTCTCGAAGGTCGGCCCCATATACGTGCCGGCATAGGCGCCGCTTGGTATGGGGATCTGGCGGATCGTCCGGATATATTTGTCGAGCACCCAGATCATCGAGCGGTGCAGGCCCTCGTTGAAGAACAGCTTCTGCTCGGCCGGCGGGACGAGGTAGATCGTCTCGGTCATGATCAGCATGTACTGGAAGCAGGCGCTGCAGAAATTGGCGATGTCCGAATAAAGCGGCGGATAATCGGCCGCGACCGGGCTGCAGGGCATGTTCACCAGCACGCCCGCCGCGATCAGCTCGTCCGCGGTGACCGAGGGCTCGATCACCGCAGCCGGCGGCGGCGGCTGCTTGGGCCGGACCTCGATGGTGCCCGCATAATCGGCGAACTGGGCCTGGAGATTGAGGAACTTCACGTAGTGCGATTCCTCGTCCTTCGAGGGATCGTCGTCGGGGCTTGGGCCGACATCGGGGATTGGCACGCCCTCGCCCTGGTCGCAGATCGTGTCGATCGCGGTGGCGGCGTCGAGCAGCGACTGGACGGCGACGAGCTGGGTGGGGCCCGCATGGCTGTCGGCGAAATCGGTGAAGACCGCGGCCTCGGCGCAGCCCTGGACCGGATCGGCCCAGCCCGGAGTCGGCGCCGGCGGGGCCGGCTTCCACGGATCGAAGCCGGCATCGGGATAGACCGTGTCGATATTGTTCGGCGAATAATTATAGGGCTGGATCGCGGCCGCCGCCGAGCCCTTCTGGAAGTCCGCGTCGGTCAGGAACTTCGTGTTCAGCAGGCAGCGTATGTAGGAATAGAATTGCCCGATCGTGTCCCAGTCGCGGTCCTGCGGCAACGCGTCCCATTGCTCGGGATATTCGATCTGGAGGAAATGCCAGAGCTGCTCGAAGCCGAGCTTGCCGAGCGGGATCTGGACCGCGGTCTGCCCGTCCGGGCCGACCGGGCCGGTCGGGTTGTGATAGGGCAGCCCGGTCGGATAGGCCGAGGGCGCCTGGCCGTAGAGCTTCGGCATCACCCCCATCGCGAACAGCACGTTCGAGGAGAGCGACATGTGGAGCATCTCCTCTACGGCAACGCTCATGATCACCCCGCCCGCCTTGTTGGCGAAGAGCTGGGCGTCGCTGATCGTCTCGCCGCTCTCGGCGTTCCGGACCAGCGAATAATAAGTGTAGAGGTAGATCGGGATCGTCGCGAGCTCGATCTCGATCGCGGTCTGGAGATTGGCCTGGAGCTCGGCGATCACCTCGTCGTAGCTGGTCCCGTTGAGCGTCTCGACGAGGCGCTTTTCGGCGGGCGAGAGCGGCGTGATCGGATCGGGTGCGTCCATGAAATTCCCCCTTCGAGGTCGATCGGGTTCGGAAGATGCGCGGGTTGCGCCGGCGGGGCGCGGCGTCGCTCAGCCGGCCGGCCCCGAGCCCGGCACCTTGGTCAGCGTGTTGGTGGTGACGTGCGGGAAAAGGACGGGGCCTTCGGCCAGCGGAATGCTCATCATGATGGTCTGGCTGTATTGCAGCTGGGTGTAGTTCTCCGTTCCGCCGAAGGCCTCCAGCCAATAGGTCGCATAATATCTCATGACGTCGCAATGCTGCTGCTCGAAGCCGATATTGGTCACCGCGCCGCCGCCATTTTGCGAATCCACGTCGAGCTTGATGAATGAGGTGGGCTGCGGATTCGGCGCCGCCAGCGCCTGGCTCAGCGGCAGATTGGGGTTGAGCGCCCGGTCGGGGTTGAGGTTGCCGACGCTCTGCGTGTCGTAAGCGTCGGTATTGATCCCGGTCGGAAGCACCTGCGGCGGCGGGCCGATGGTCGGCGCGCCCGACTGACTCGTAAAGCTTCCGCAGGCCAGCACCGAATTGCCGTGGGGCACGGAGATTTGCTTGAAGAGGTCGAATTCCTGGGTCGGCGGAACGCTGTTGGGAACGAACAAATTGCCCAGACCGGGATTATTGCCATTGCCGTACGGCCCCAGCATCTGCTGCTGGTCGTCCAGATAGCCCCAGATGCCGTTCTCGAAATGGACCAGCATGTCCTCCGCGGGCCCGGCCGAGATATAGACGCGCTGCTCGTAGAGGATGGCGTAGGAGACCTGCGTGCCGAGCCCGCCCCGGTTCGCCGCGCTGCCGTGAACCGCCGTGAAGGTGATCTCCTCATAATAAGGCATGCTCTTCAGGATGTAGCCATAAGGCGATTCCGGATCGACCTGGGGCAGGATCATGAGGTTGTAGGAATAGGGGTTTTCGGTGCCGCCAAGCCCCGTCTGCCCGATATTCTGGTTGGTCCAGGTTCCGAGCAGATATTGGAGCGGGCCCGTCACCGAGATCGACGCCGCCGGATTGGCCTGGGCGGGCTCGTTGATCAGCGGCAAGGTGAGATTGGGCGGGTCGGTCGGCATCGTCGTGTCGACGAGCTGGCCCTGCTGGCCGCCCGCGATGCGGGTGTGATTATGTGGTGCTGAAGTGGCCATCCCGGTTCCTTTCCTGCGCTCGACAGTCCAGTTCCGCACAGACGAGTGCGGATCGATCAGAGAAAGTCCGGTTTGGCCCCCGGAGAATTCGCGACATTCTGGGACGCCGCGAAAGTAGTCGAGTCGTTACCTATCGCCGTTGATCGCGCCCGTCCACATCGACGCGCGGACATTTCCGGTCGAGACCTTCATTTTGCAAGAACAGGACCGAAGGCTCGCATTATCCGGGGGGTTCACTCGGCCGCCAGCGCGTCCTGCCCCGCCAGCAGCCTTTGCTCGATCGCCTGCGCCACCCCCGCGATCAGCCTCGTCATCCCCTCGAAGCCCGGCCCGGGCGTGCGCAGGTCGGCGTCGAGATAGGCGGAGCGGTCGATCTCGATCTGGAGGGCGTGGACGCCGTGCCGGGGGCGGCCGTGGCGGGCGACGATATAGCCGCCCGCATAAGGCGCGTTGCAGGCGGTGCGGTAGCCCATCGCGCGGGACGCCACGGTCGCCGCGTCGAGCAAATCGGCGCTGATCGTGGTGCCGTGGCGGTCGCCGAAGACGATCGTCGCGGTGCGCGAGCCGTCATTGTCCGGGCGGTGGCGGGGCGGCATCGAATGGCAATCGAGCAAAACCGCTTCGCCGAAGCGGGCGCGCGCCGCCGCCAGCGCCGCCGCCAGCGCCGCATGATAAGGCTGGTGGATCTGCTCGATCCGCCGCGTGAGCTCGGAGCGCGGGATGCGCTCGCGCCAGATCGGGCCGGCGCCGGTGATCCGCGACGGAATCAGGCCGAGCCCGCCCCTGGTGCGCGCCGACTGGACCAGGCTTCCGGTCGGGAGAGGCGGCGCGATCAAAGCCGGATCGATCTCGCGCTCCTCGCGGTTGAGGTCGATCTCGAGCCGCGGCGCGCGGGCGACGAAGGCGGTCATGCCGCTGGCGGTGGCGCGCCAGATCAGCCGGTCGACGAGCCGGTCCTCGAGCGTCTCCAGCACCGCCTGCGAAAGCCGCGCGGCCTGCAGCAGGTGCCGCCCGTAATCGCGCCCGGCATGGGGCACCGACAGGATCACCGGCGAGGCCGGCCGCTCGGGCCCGATCCGGAAGAAAGGGGGGATGAGGAGATCGGTCATGTTCGGCCCCCAACTAGGCCCGGTCTGGGACGGGTGCAATTGCCAGCGCGCAGGCGCTGGCAAATCGCGATTCCCTAGCGCATATAGCGGGGAGGGGAGTGCGATGTTGAGAATATTGCTTGCCGAGGACGACGAATCGATGCGGCTCTACCTGGGCCGCGCGCTGGAGCGGTCCGGCTACAAGGTGGTCTCGGTCGACAACGGCCTCGCCGCTTTGCCTTTGCTCGAAAGCGAGCCGTTCGACCTGCTGCTGACCGACATCGTCATGCCCGAGATGGACGGCATCGAGCTCGCCCAGAAGGCGGCCGAGATCTCGCCCGACATCCGCGTCATGTTCATCACCGGCTTCGCCGCGGTCGCGCTCAAGGCCGGCCGCAAGACCCCGGACGCCAAGGTCCTCTCCAAGCCCTTCCACCTCAGGGACCTGATCGCAGAGGTCGAGCGCATGTTCATGACCGAGGACCAGCACGGGCGGCTGTAGGGCGCGTCACTCGTCGCCGACGTGGCGGAAGATGAGCTCGTCGGGCCGGGTTCCCACGACCTGGCAATTGTCGTCCCGCACGGGCGCATCGCCGCGCAGCGTCACCTGGCGGTCGCCCGGCGCCACGGAGCCCTCCACGGCATAGCCGATGCGCCCGCATCGACTCGAATATTGATAAGCAATGCCCCGATAGGTGGCGCCGCTGCGCTCGCCGCTGAAGACGATATCGCCCCGCTGTGCCGGCACCCGGCCCGCGGGCCGGACGTAGACGAAGACCCGCCGCGGGCCTTCGGCGCGGAGCCTGAGGCGCGAGCCATTATGCTCCCACATGCTGCCGCCGCTCCCGCCGCGCCCCCTTCGCCGGCGCTGCCGCGAAGTCCCGGAATCCCTTTCGGCGCCCGCGGTCTCGGTCGCGGCGTTCTTGCCCTGGTCCGCGGCCGCTCCGCTTTTGCGGAGGAGCGCGATCGCCATCACGGCGAAGATGACGACGAGGCTGAGCGCGATCGTCGCGACCAGGAACCGGGTGCCGATGGCCGGCCGCCGCGGCGCGGGCGCTGGCGCCGGTGGCGGGCGGATCGGCGCGGGCGGGGCCGCGGCCGGAGGCACGGTCCTTCCGGAGCGCCCGATCAGCTCTGCGGCGAGCCGGTCGAGGCTGGTCGTTTCCTCGCTGCCGAACAAATCCGTCCAGTGACCCAGGTTGAGAAAAAGGCTCAATCCCCTGGCCGGCTGGATATCCTGAAAGCGAACCGGGAAAAGCGGCTTGCCCCGGCTGAAGGCGATTTCAATCTCCGCCTTGACGTGGCGCGAGGCGTTCGCGCTTTGCGAAATCAACGCGACGACGGCGCTGCTCGAATCGAGCGCATTCTCTATCGCCTCCGAGTAATCCGAGCCGGGCGGAATGTCGCGCGGAGCTATCCAGACGGGGACGCCCTTGGATTCCAGGCGCCGCAGCAAGGTCTCCGCCAGTGGGCGGTCCGCCGTGCTGTAGGAGAGAAAGACATGCCCCGGCTCCACGGCGTCCCCCAATCGCGCCGGCACTTATCGAAGATTGCCGGATTGATGGCAACCGAACAGATCGTCTTGGGCAGGCCGGGGCCGCAACCGGCCTCCCGCTCGGGCGTTACAGTGCCAAGCCATCCGGAAGGACCCGTCATGACTGACCAGCGCCCAATCCCCGAAGCCGCCCAGTCGCCTTATCCGCTGCACCCCGCGCCCATGCCCGAGCGAAGCGAGGGCGAGCGCGAAGCCGAGGCCAGTCCCGCAACCGAGGAGACGGGCGGCATCGCGGGCTGGGCGAGCGAGAACCGCGCCGGGCTCGGCGCCGCGCTCGGCATCGGCTCGGCGGCGCTGGTCGCGGCCCTGCTCTACACGCGCTACAACCGCCGCGACGAGCGCGACCGGCGCGCCGGCGCGGCCCGGAAGAGCAAGGTCTCCGCCAAGGCGGCGTGAACCGCGGGCCGCCGACAATCCCTCACGAGGACTTTAAGAGGCCCTGACGCTGTAGTTCGAACCAAATAAATGGACTCTCCTCCCTCAGAAAATCGCTGTCGAAACGGCCCTGCAGATACTGGTCGATATAGTATAGGCGAGCCGCGCGCATTTCCTGATCGTCAAGATTGAGGCGATCCATGGTTGCCTGTGCCAGTGCAAGGTTGGGAGCCGTCAGCGACTTGGAAGGGCTGATTGAGCCATCGAGCACTCCCAACTCGAAGGTGCCAGACTGGAGGAGGAATGGATCGAGCACGTCGGTGAAGTTGTTCTTGCGCGCGTTGAGCTTCGCGCATGCTAGGCGATAGTTGTTCCACTCATAGGCGACATTGGGCGCGCGGGACTTCGGCGCGAAATGCTCGACCGAATGAGCGCCCGTAACGGGATGAATTTTGAGGCTCGCATAGGCGCAAATGCGATCATAGGCGGAGAGCAGCTCGGGGAGGCACTCTGTCCAATAGGCCCGGATTTTGGTCTTTGGAGGCAATGCGGCAAGACCAGCCAGGCCTTTGCCCGCCAGCCAATTCAGGCCCGGTTGACGAACCTTGGCATCGAAATTTCCCGGCTCGTCAGCAGGAGAGACTGGAATCATGTCCCTCGCTCGGCGGAGATGACTGCGCGCCAGCGTGTCCAAAACGGATCAATATCCGGCAAGACCGTCGACAAACGACCCTCCATATTCTTCAATTGTGTCTTGGAGGGTGGAGATCCCGATTGGAGCAGTGTCGTTGCCTCCTTGATTATCTCCTCGGCTGGAACCGAGCGGGAGGAGCTTAAGCCGAACGCATCGCTGAGCAGCCAGTTCTGTGCATCGCCGCGGCGCCGGAATTCTACATGACTGAGTTTCACGCAAGGCGGACTGCCGTCATTTTCCTCAAGCTGCAGCTCGAACAATGCGTCGAGGCTATCGTCGAACAATGGCTCGATCGAGGCGAGCACAAGGGGAGAATGGGTAGCAATGATGTATTGGATTTTCGGTGCATGCTTGTGAGTCAGACGGCCAAGCGCCTCCATGATCGATGACAGGATCACGCGCTGCCATTTTGGATGGAGATGCGCCTCGACCTCATCGATGATGACAAGCATTCGCCCCGCTGTGGGCCTGCCGGCCAAACGGCTGACCTCGAGATGCTCGCGCCATGCCCAGACCAGCAAATATGCGAGCGCCATGACGCGCTTCATCCCTGCCGACGCATTCGTGATCGGGACATCGTAGCCGTAGGGCATGCGAAGCGTAGGGATGAGCCGGGAGTCAAGGAGGTCGACTCGCGCCGGATCGCCCGGCTTGACCGGCCGGCTTTCGGTCGGGGACAGATGTTCCAGCGCGTCCGCGAGCGCGTCGGCTTCCCAACTGCGCGTTTGCTGCCAACTCGTCCAATCCGCGAGCAGTCCGTTGCAAATCGGCTTATCTTCCAGGCGAAGGCCATTCCAGACTTGCTCGCGCGTGAAGACAAGGCCCTTCGGAATGCCGGATTCCATCTCCTCGCGATCGCCGAAGCGGCGATTGGAATCCCAGACCGCGAAGTCGCCGTCGACACGCGCGTAGACCACAAGGCCAGGCTGTCCCGGTTGCCCCTTGGGAAACCGCCAGGCTTGGTCCGCCCGGTCGTAGACAACCTTGAACCGCGCCATTTTTGTCTTCGCGGCGAACGCAATCTCGACGTGCGCGGGATCCGGTCTATCGATCTGCGGGCGCACCGGCGGTCCCGACCAGGCCCGGGTTACAGCCCACCAGGCAAGATCAAGCAGGAAGCTCTTGCCCAGCCCATTGTCACCGGTGATCACGTTGAGACGCTTACCCGGCTCGAACTCCATCGTCTTGGATGGGCCGACATTGTGGAGTTTTAGCGATCGTAGCATCCCGTGCAGTATCCAAGGCACAATGAGTTCCGTCAATCAGCTAGAGGCCGGGGTTGCGCCTCCCCTAACCCCTCGCTACATCGCCGCCCAGTGTGGGCGTGTAGCTCAGTGGTAGAGCACTGTGTTGACATCGCAGGGGTCGCAAGTTCAATCCTTGCCACGCCCACCATTTTCCCTCCCCGCCGGCTCCCCCTAGCCACCCCGCTCCCGCTGTCGTAGCGTCCGGACAGGGGCGGAACAGCCTGGTGACCAGGAGTGGAGACAAGTCGATGAAGCCACCGGAGGGAAAGAGCGGCCATATCAGGCTGACCTCGCATCCCGGCTCGCGCGGGCCGGTGCGGTTCCCGCTGAAATGGGGCGCGAGCCCCGCCGCCGAGCGCGGCCCGGTGGTCGCCACGGTCAATTCGCGCGCCGACCGCAACGCGATCGGCGCCCATGGCGGCTCCTATTCCATCTACCGCGCGCTGGCGATCTCCTCGGGCGCGATGGATCCCGAGGCGCGGCCGGACCTTCACGATACCTCGCCGGTCTGCGAGATCGGCCCGCATCCGCAATGGGGCGACGCACGCAAGATCGTCTCGCTCGATCCCTGGGGCCACCGGGTGGCGCTCGATTTCGCCGACCTGATCGCCGAGGGCATCGACATCCGGCCCTCGATCGCGATCACCAAGGCGCGGCTGACTTTGGGCGAGATTCACGGCGCGATCGCCGCCGGCCGGCTCGAGGTCGACGGCGAGATCGTCCACGAGGCGGGCGACGTCTCGGTGACCAAGATCGCGGTCGATCCGGTCTGGTGGCTGCCCGGCGTGGCCGAGCGCTTCGAGGTCGAGGAATCGAGCCTCAGGCGCTGCCTGTTCGAGCAGACCGGCGGCATGTATCCCGAGCTCGTCACCCGGCCCGATCTTTCCGTCTTCCTGCCGCCGATCGGGGGGATGACGCTCTACATCTTCGGCGATCCGGCCTCGCTCGGCGACACCGCCAAGACCCTGACCTGCCGGGTCCACGACGAATGCAACGGCTCCGACGTGTTCGGCTCGGACATCTGCACCTGCCGCCCCTATCTTACCCACGGCATCGAGGAGGCGACGCGCCAGGCCCAGGCGGGCGGCGTCGGCCTGATCGTCTACAACCGCAAGGAAGGCCGGGCGCTCGGCGAGGTCACCAAGTTCCTGGTCTACAACGCCCGCAAGCGCCAGCCCGGCGGCGACCAGGCCGCGACCTATTTCGAGCGCACCGAATGCGTCGCCGGGGTCCAGGACGCCCGCTTCCAGCAGCTCATGCCGGATATCATCCACTGGCTCGGCATCACCCGCATCGACCGGTTCGTCTCGATGTCGAACATGAAATATGACGCGCTGGTCTCCGGCGGCGTCGAGATCGGCGAGCGCGTGCCGATCCCCGACTGGCTGGTGCCCGAGGATGCCAGCGTCGAGATGGAGGCCAAGAAGGCGGCCGGCTATTTCTCGTCCGAAGCGGCGCCGAGCGAGGATGCGCTGAAGAAGGTGGTCGGCCGCGACCTCGGGAAATTCTAGCGGGATGCACGGCATTGCCGACCCGATCAGGGGGCTGCTGAACGCGGCCGCCGTGCGCGAGCGGGCTCATGAGATGCTCGACCGCGCTGTCGCGGGGCAAATCGAGGGCTGGACGGTGGATCTCGGCCGGCTCGATGATGTCGCCGATCTGGTCGCCACGGTGACTCGCGAGCGCTATCCCGATCTCGACATCCCGTTCCACGCCCGCGGCCGTCATTTCGTCGCCGGCGCGCCGCTCTTGCCGGACGGCGATTCGGCGGAGCGCGCGCGCGCGATGTTCGATCTCGTCATCCTCTCGGTGCTGCTCGACGCGGGCACCGGGCCGGGCTGGCGCTTCGCGGACCCGGTCAGCGGCGAAACCTTCACCCGCTCCGAGGGCCTGGCGGTCGCCAGCCAGCGCATGTTCGAGGCCGGCGACCTGGACGACCTCGCCACCCTGGAGACCGGGACGCTCGCGCGGGGCTTCCAGGTCTCGGACGACAACCCGCTGGTCGGCCTCGACGGCCGCACCGCGCTGCTCCGGCGGCTCGGCCTGCAGGTGCTGGCGCGGCCCGATCTGTTTCCGGGCGGGCGCCCCGGCGGGCTCTACGACGTGCTCGCCGCGCGCGCGCAAGGCGGCAGGCTACCGGCGCCGGCGATCCTCGAATTGCTGCTCGAGGCGCTCGGCCCGATCTGGGCGGACCGGCTGGAGATAGACGGCGTGCCGCTCGGCGATTGCTGGCGCCATCCCGCGATCCGCCGGGACGACGCCAGCGACGGGCTGGTGCCGCTGCACAAGCTGTCGCAATGGCTGAGCTACTCGCTGATCGAGCCGCTGCAGGAGGCGGGCATCCACGTGGTCGATATCGACGGGCTCACCGGCCTCGCCGAATATCGCAATGGCGGCCTGTTCGTCGACCTCGGCGTGCTCCGCCTCGCCGATCCCGCAGACGCCGGCCGGGCGCATGAAGTGTCCGATCCGCTGATCGTGGCCTGGCGGGCGATGACCGTGGCCTTGCTCGACCGGCTGGCGCCGCTGGTGCGGGCGCGGCTCGGCGTTTCCGAGGCGGATTTCCCGCTCGCCCGAATGCTCGAAGGCGGCACCTGGACCGCCGGCCGCCGCATCGCCGCCGAGCTGCGCGCGGGCGGCGGGCCACCCTTCAACATCATCAGCGACGGAACGGTATTCTAATCATGGACGGATTGACGATCGTCTCGCACCCCCTGGTGCAGCACAAGCTCACCATCCTGCGCGACCGGACCAGCTCCATCCAGCTGTTCCGGACGGTCGTGCGGGAGATCGCGACCCTGCTCTGCTACGAGGTGACGCGCGACCTGGAGACCGAGATGGTTCCGGTCGAAACGCCGATCGCGGTCACCGAGGCGCCGGCGATCGCTGGCAAGAAGCTGATCATCGCGCCGATCCTGCGCGCCGGCCTCGCAATGGCGGAGGGGATGCTCGATCTGCTGCCCTCGGCCCGGGTGGCGCATATCGGCCTCTACCGCGAGCCGGTCTCGCTGCAGTGCGTCGAATATTATTTCAAGACGCCGGAGGATTGCGCCGAGCGCCTCGTCATCATCGTCGATCCGATGATGGCGACCGGCCACACCGCCATCGCCGCCATCGACCGGCTCAAGGAGGCAGGAGTCGCCGAGATGCGCTTCGTCTGCCTGCTCGCCTCGCGGCCCGGCGCGGAAGCTGTCCGCGCCGCCCATCCGGACGTGCCGATCTGGGCCGCCGCCATGGACGAGGCGCTCAACGACCACGGCTATATCGTGCCGGGCCTGGGCGACGCCGGCGACCGGACCTACGGGACGCGCTAGGGTCGCGCCGTCCCGGCCACTGGCTCGGGCACCCGTAGCCCCGTAAAGTGCGCGATGAAGGCGTACATGTCGGTGAACTCGGCGATCTGCTTGTCGGTCGGCTTGCCCGAAGCATGGCCGGCGCGGGTCTCGATGCGGATCAAATGCGGATTGGGGCCGCGGTCCGCCGCCTGGATCGCGGCGATATATTTGAAGCTGTGCATCGGCACGACGCGATCGTCGGTGTCGGCGGTGGTGACCAGCATCGGCGGGTAGGAGGCGCCGGCACGGATGTTGTGATAGGGCGAATAGGCCCTGAGCACCCGGAAATCGGCCTCGCGGTCCGGATAGCCGTAATCGTCGACCCAGTAGCGCCCCGCGGTGAAGCGGTCGAAGCGCAGCATGTCCATCACGCCGACGGTGGGCAGAGCGGCGGCGAACAGGTCCGGCCGCTGGTTGAGCACCGCACCGATCAGCAGGCCGCCGTTCGAGCGGCCCTCGATGGCGAGATGCCGGCGGCTCGTGATCCCCTGTGCGATCAGATATTCGCCGGCGGCGATGAAATCGTCGAAACTGTGCTGCTTCTCGGCGCGGCGGCCGGCATCGTGCCAGGCCTGGCCATATTCGCCGCCGCCGCGCAGGTTCGCGACCGCGAGCACGCCGCCCATATCGACCCAGGTCATCCATTTCGGCTGGTAGCGGGGCAATTCGGACGCATTGAAGCCGCCATAGCCGTAGAGCAAGGTCGGCTGCGGCGCGCGCAGGTTCAGGTCGCGGCGGTGGACCAGGAACATCGGCACGCGCGCGCCGCCGGTCGAAGTGTAGAAGACCTGGCGGACCTCGTAGCGCGCCGGATCGAAGGCGAGCCGCGGCTCGGCGAAGACGCTGCTCCGCCGGGTCGCGCTGTCATAGCGGTAGATGGCGCCCGGGCGGTTGAAGCTGGCATAGCTGTAGAAGGTCTCGCTGCCCGATTGATCGCCCTGGAAGCCGGCCGTGCTGCCGATGCCCGGCAGGTGGATCGTGCCGGCGCGGCGGCCATCGAGCGTGAAGGTGCGAACCTCGCTCTTCGCGTCCACCAGGTAGCGCGCGATCAGCTGGCGCCCGACGATCGAGGCGCCCTGCAGGGTGGCCGCGTCCTCGGGCACGATCTGGTTGATGGCGAGCGCGGGACGGCCGATGTCGGTGGATACGATCCGCTCGCGCGGCGCGCCTTCGTTGGTGCTCCAGTAGAAGATTTCGCCCGAATTGCCGAGATAGGACCAGTCATGCTCCATGCCGGTGATCAGCCGGCGTGGGCTGGCATTCGGCCGGCGCAGATCGATGAGGGTGATCTCGTAGCGGGCGTCGGTGCCTTCGTTCGAGCTGACGATCAGCCAGCCGCCGTCCTCGGACACCTCCGCATTGTTGCTGAGCCGCGGCCGGTCCGGCGTCGCATAGACCAGCCGGTCCTCGCCTTGCGGCGTGCCGAGGCGGTGGAAATAGACGGCGTGGTTCTCGTTGGTGGACTGGAATTGGGCGCCCTGGGCAGGCTCGGGGAAGCGCGAGTAGAAGAAGCCCGAGCCGTCCTTGGCCCAATCGAGGTTGGAAAATTTGACCCAGCGCACTTCGTCGCCGGTCGGCCGGCCGGTGGCGACGTCGAGCACGCGCACGATCCGCCAGTCGGTGCCGCCGTCCTGCACCGAATAGAGCAGGTGCCTGCCGTCTTCCGACGGATGCCATTCGGCAAGCGCGGTGGCGCCGTCGGCGCTCCAGCCATTGGGATCGATGAGCACGCGCGGGACGCCGTTCAGCCCCTCGCGGACGTAGAGCACCGCCTGGTTCTGCAGCCCGTCATTGCGGGTATAGAAATAGCGATTGCCGGCTTTTTCCGGGAGGCCGAACCGCTCGTAATTGTAGAGCTCGGTCATCCGCGCGCGGATCGCGTCACGGCCCGGCAGCAAGGCGAGATAGGCGTTGGTCGCCTCGTTCTGCGCGGTGACCCAATCCCGAACGTGCACATCCTCGCGCACGTCGTTCTCGAGCCAGCGATAGGGATCGGCGATCCGCTCGCCAAAGCGGTCCTCGACGACGTCGCCGCGCGCCGTCTCCGGATAGGCCGCCGGAAAGCGCGGGATCCGGTTGCTGCCGACATCGACGGCGGTCTGCGGCTGGGCGAAAGCCGACGCGGCGGCAAGGGGAAGTAGAAGAGCGAGCGACCAGCGCATGAGCGGCGACTTTCCTGGCTGAGGAGGGGCGCCGTCTAGCAGCCTTGTGCGGCCGGCGAAAAGCGACAAAGTGGACGCCATGCGAAAGCTCATCCCTGTCCTCCTCGCGCTGGCTCTCACCGCCTGCGCGACCGTGGCGCCACGGGTCGCCGACCCGGCCTCACCCGCCTCCTACGCGCCGATCGATCCGCAGCATCTCTCCGACTGGACCCGGGCGCTGGCCGCCGACGCGCTCCAGGGCCGCGCGCCGGGCACGGAGGGCGAGACCCGGACAATCGCCTGGCTGATCGCGCAGTTCCAGGCGCTCGGGCTGGAGCCGGGCGGCGAGAATGGCGGCTGGACCCAGCGCGTGCCGCTGATCCGGACCCAGGTTCCCGCCGAGGCCGCGTTCAGCATCGCCAGCCACGGCCAGACCCTGGCCCTGCGCTCGCCGCGCGACCTCTATGTCAGCACGGTGCGCGAGACCGGGCGGGTCGCGATCGACAATGCGCCGATGGTCTTCGTCGGCTATGGCGTCACCGCGCCGGAACGCGGCTGGGACGATTTCGGCGACGTCGACTTGGCTGGCAAGATCGCGGTCTTCCTGGTCAACGACCCCGATTTCGAGGCCGCCGCCTCCGATGCGGTCGCCGGCCGCTTCGGCGGGCGGGCGATGACCTATTACGGGCGCTGGACCTACAAGTTCGAGGAAGCGGCCCGGCGCGGCGCGATCGGCGCTTTGGTCGTCCACGAGACCGAGGGCGCCGGCTATGGCTGGAACACCGTCCAGGCGCCGGCCGGCGAGAATTACAATGTCGTGCTGGGCGCGGGCGCGCGGACGCCGGTGCTGCTCCAGGGCTGGCTGCAGCGCGACGTCGCCGCCGACCTGTTCCGCCGCGCCGGCCTGGATTTCGAAGAGGTGAAACGGCGCGCGCGGGTGGCCGGCTTCCGCCCGATCGATCTTGGCGCCACTTTCTCGGCCGATTTGCCGGTGACCGTCCAGCGGGTCGAGAGCCACAATGTCATCGCCCGCCTCGCCGGCAGGGCGCGCGCTAATGAGACGATCATGTTCTCCGGCCATTGGGACGCCTACGGCACCGGCGCGCCCGACGCGAATGGCGACCGGATCAGGAACGGCGCCCATGACGACGCGCTCGGCATTGCCGGCGTGCTCGAAATCGCCCGCCACTTCGCCGCCGGGCCGCGGCCCGCGCGCACCTTGCTGTTCGCGGCCTGGACGGCCGAGGAGCGCGGCCTGCTCGGCTCCGAATATTATGCCGCCAATCCGCTCTATCCGGCCGAGACGATGGTCGCGAACCTCACGCTCGACACGCTGCAGAGCGCCGGTCCCGCGCGGGACGTCGTGCTGATCGGCCGGGGCCAGAGCGATCTCGAGGACCGGCTGGCGCGCCTCGCCGCGCTTCAGGGCAGGGCGGTCACCCCCGACGCGCAGCCGCAGCGCGGCCTCTTCTACCGCGCCGATCATTTCCCGCTCGCCAAGCGCGGCGTGCCGGTGCTGCTGCTGATGGCGCTAGGCGGCGGTGTCGACCTCGTCACCGGCGGCCGCGAGGCGGGCGACCGCTGGGTCAGCGAGTTCACCGCCCGCTGCTACCACCAGACCTGCGACGAATGGCGCCCCGACTGGGATCTGCGCGGCGCCGCGCAGGACGTCGCGCTCGCTTTTTCGATCGGGCGCGAGCTGGCCTTTTCCAGGGACTGGCCGCAATGGCGACAGGGCTCGGAATTCCGCGCAGTCAGGGAGCGTTCAGCGGACCGGCGGCGATAAGGTGCGACATCATTCAGGGGAGAGCGGCATGCGGATGCGCGGGAGACTGATAGGCTGGGTCGCTGTTCTGGGCGCGGTCCTGGTGCTGGCGGCGCAAGGCGCCGAGGCCCAGCGGCGCGCCCCGGCGCAGCGCGCCGCGGCCGCGCCCCGCGCCGGCGGCCTCACCGCCTTCCGCTCGGACGCCGAGCTCAGGCGATTCCTGCGCCGGTTGCGCGGCGACCAGGATAGGATGCCGATGCCGGTGCCGCCACCGATGGTGTCGCCGTCGACCTCATCGCCCGCGGCGGAGGGATTTATGGCGGACAACGCAATCGCGGTCACCGGCGCGTCGCGGGCCTCCACCCCGAGCGCGGGCATCACCAACAATCAGGAGGCCGACGTCGACGAGGGCGGCATCGTCAAGATGCGCGGCGACATCATGGTCGTCCTGCGGCGCGGCCGGCTGTTCACGATCTCGCTGGCGGGCGGCGGCATGCGCCCAGTCGATTCGATCAACGCTTTCCCGCCCGGCGTGTCGGGCCAGGGCGATTGGTATGACGAGATGCTGGTCCATGGCGACCGGGTGATCGTCGTCGGCTTTTCCTATGCAAGGGGCGGGACCGAGATCAACCGCTTCCGCCTCGACGCCGCCGGCCGGCTGCGCTTCGAGGACGCCTATCATCTGCGCTCGAACGATTATTATTCCACGCGCAATTATGCCTCGCGGCTGATCGGCAATAGGCTGGTCTTCTACACGCCGCTCAATCTCGACTGGGATGAGGATCCGCTCGAAGTCCTGCCCGGCATCCGCAAATGGGAGCGCGGCAATGAGGAGCGGGCCTTCCGGCCGATCGCCGGCGCCCGCCAGATTTACATCGCCCCGATGCTGCGGGGCGCCGGGGAGAGCGAGATTCAGGCGCTCCATTCGGTGACCAATTGCGACCTCGTCGCGCCGACCCTGACCTGCACCGCGATCGGCGTGCTCGGCCCGGAATCGCGTACCTTCTACGTCTCCGGCAATGCGGTCTATCTGTGGCTCGCCGATTTCCGGAGCGCGCCGCGCCTGGGCGAGCCGGAGGCGTTCATCTACCGCCTGCCCTTCGGGCGCGAGCGGCCGTCGGCGATCGGCGCGCGCGGGGCGCCGGTGGATCAATTCTCGTTCCGCGAGGACCGCGCCCAGGGCATGCTGAACGTGCTGGTCCGCGACGAGGGCGGCAGAGGCGATGCGATGGGCGGGCCGGAGGTCAGCGGCGGCCGGGTCGCCTTGCTGCGCGTGCCGATCGCCTCGTTCGGCGACGGCTGGCGGCCTGCGCCGGCGTCCCGCTATCGCTGGCTGCCGAGCCCGGGCGGCGACGAATATTCGTTCCACAACCGCTTCGTCGGCGATCATGTCCTCTACGGCGCCGGGGAGCTCGGCAGCGGCCCCGAGGACAAGAGCGGGCTCGTCGTGGTCGCGCCGGTGCGGGGCGGCCCGGTGGCGCGGATCCGGCTCGGCCATGCGGTCGACCGGATCGAGGCGCTCGGCCGCGACGCATTGGTCGTCGGCGACGGCGCCGACGAAAGCCTCGGCTTCACCGCGATCAACCTGCCTGCGGCCGGCGGGCCCCGGCGCGGCGATGTCTTCGTCCTGCCCGCGGCCTCGGAGGGCGAGACCCGAAGCCACGCTTTCTTCTTCCAGCCGGCGACGCCCGACGGCGCGTCGGGGCTGATCGGCCTGCCGATCGCGCGGGCGGCGGAGCCGGCGATGCAGCGCTTCTTCGGAAGCGCCGCGGCGATGCTGTTCCTGCGCCGCGACGACCGCCGCTTCTCGCCCGCCGGCGAGCTCGCCGCGGAGACTCGCGGGGTCGTCGACGATGCCTGCGAGGCGTCCTGCACCGACTGGTACGGCAATGCCCGGCCGATCTTCATCGGCGACCGGGTGTTCGCCTTGCTTGGCTACGAGCTGGTCGAAGGAGAGATGCGGGGCCGCACCATCCGCGAGACCGGCCGGGTCAATTTCGCGCCGGGCGCGCGGCGACGGGGGGACTAGCGAGCGCCGCGCCGGCCAAGGCGGCCGCCAGCTTGGTCACGTGGGAGAGCGCGGCCCACGCCCAGATCGAGCCGCTTGCGTGCGCGCCGACGAGGATCGTCAGGTCCAGCGCGATATAGACCATGGCCGCGGCGGCGGCCGCGAGCAGGGCGCCGCGCCTCTGCCGGCCCCGCCCCAGCAGATAGCCCGCGAGCAGCATGAGCGGGATCCCCGCGACGACGCTGCCGATCGGCGCGGCGGTCTCGGCGAAGCTTTGGTAATGGGAGGGCGGCTGGCCAGGGCTGATGAAGGTCGAATGGACCCAGACGATGCCGAAGCTGATCGCGACGTTCGCGATCATCACGGCCAGCGCCGCCGCTGGAACGAGCAGGAGATCGCGCTTCTTCATCCTCTTCCCCCTAGATGATCACGTCGTCAGGCAGATTGGTCGCCTTGTAGGCGCGCTTCTTCAGCGGGATCGCGCCGCGCCGGAAGGCGCCGCCGCTGACGTTCTTCAGCGCCTTGGGGAGGAACCAGCGCAGGTAGAAGCGCCAGCCCATGCCCATCGCGAAGGTGAGGCTCCACGGCTGGTTCTCGTAGGATTGGACGAGCTCGACCCGGGTCCCGCCAGCGACCGGCGTCAGCGTCCATTCGACGCGCATCGGCGGCGGCTGCGTCGCGCCCTCGACCGCGCGATTTTGCCAGGACCAGGCGAGGCGGTGCGGCGGCTCGCTCTCGATGACCTCGCAATCCACGATCCCCGAAGGGCAGAGCCGCTCCGGATCATATTGGAAGCGGAACTTGCTGCCCACCTTCGGCTCGAAGGCGGTGGTCGGCATCAGCCATTCGGCGAGCGCGTAGGGATCGGTGAGCGCGGTCCACACGTCCTCGATGCCGTGCCTGTAGGTCGCGACGCGTCGGAACGACTTCATTGGGGCCTCGCTTTCCGGTCCAGGTAATCGCCCAGCCTGGCCAGCCGCTCGTCCCAGAAGGCTTCGTACGGCTTCAGCCAGTCGAAGGCTTCGGCGAGCGGCCGGGCGTTCAGGGAATAGATGCGCTCGCGCCCCTGCGGCCGGGCGCTGACGAGGCCGGCGCGGGAAAGGACGGAAAGATGCTCGGAAAATGCCGCCTGGCTGGCGCCGGAGATGCCGGGCGCCAGGCCCAGGCGCAGGTCGGTCGCGCTTCGCTCGCCCCGGCGCAGCAGGTCCAGCACGGCGCGCCGGGTCGGGTGGGCGATGGCGCTGAAGGCGGAGGCGTCGGCGGCGGGGCGGGTCATGGGCCGATATTATATCGGGTTAAGCCGATACGTCAATCGGCCTTCAGTGAACCGCGCGGGCCTCGCGTTCGGCCTTGGTGGCCAGCGAGAAGCGGGGCTCCGGCGCCGCGAGCCGGCCCATCGCCAAGTCCGCCGCATAGCGGCCGACGGCGGGGCCGTGCTTGAAGCCGTGGCCCGAGCCGGCGCCGACCAGGACGACGTTCTGGAGCGTTGGGTGGCGGTCGATCAGGAAGTCGCCGTTCGAGCTGTTCTCATATTGGCAGACGCGCGCCTCGCTCAGCGGCCGGTCGGCCAGAAGGGGGAAGCGCCGCGCCATGAAGGCGCGGACGTCGGCGAGCGCCCCCGCCGAGGGGATGCGGTCGCCGGTGTCGGGATCCATGGGCGGCCCGTGCGCGTCATGGGCGATCTTGAAGCCGCGGCCCTCGAGGTTCGGAAAGCCGTAATAGATGTCGCCGCCGTTGAAATCCGCCCAGCCGGGGAGCCGGCCCGGCTCGAACCTTTCGTCGCCCGCTTGCGGCGCGAAGAAGAACACTTCCTGGCGCGTGGGGAAGATGCGCGGGCCGAGCAAAGCGGGGAAGACCCGGCCGAGCCAGGGGCCGCAGGCGAAGACGAAGCGCTGGGCTTGGTAGCGGGTCCCGTCGGTGGCGGTGACGGCGGTCAAGGCGGCGCCCGATTCCTCGACCGCCCGGATCTGCTTTTGATGATAGGTGCCGCCGGCGCGGAGGAACTCGGCGAACAGGGTCTGCACCGAGCGCCGCGCCATCAGCGCGCCGAAGCCGGGCTCGTAGAGGCCGGCCGCGACGCCGGTGAAATCGATCTGCGGGAAGCGCCGCCGCATCTCGCCCGAGTCGAGCAATTGGGTGGGCAGGCCGAGCCGGCGGTGGACCCGCATCGTCTGCTCGAGGAAGGGATCGGCCTGCGGGAAGAAGAACAGCACGCCGGTCTCGTGGAAGATCGGCAGGCCGGCGCGCAGCGACAGAGCGCGCCAGTCGGTCAGCGAATCGAGCGCCATTCGCGTATAGACCTCGTCGGCGCCGTAGGAGCCGCGGGTCATCCGCGATTCTCCCCCTGAGGAGGCGCGGGCATGGGCCGGTCCCCAGGCGTCGATCAGGAGGACGTTCCTGCCCGCCTCCTGCAGCTTCCTGGCGGTCCACACGCCGAACACGCCGGCGCCGACGACGATCACGTCCGGGGACGGGCGCCGGGCCTGGGCGCCGAGGGAATGCGGAAGCGAAGCCGCCGCCGCGGCGCCGCCGCTCGCCAGGAGGAACGATCGGCGGGTGAGCTTGATCATGCGGCCTCCGGAACAGGCGAGGGGACAGTTGCGCGCAACTGTCCCCGTTCATGCCTCATCGGCGGCGGCAACGGAATGGGGACAGTTACGAGCAACTGTCCCCGACCCGTCAGTTGAAGCGCTTGCGCAGGGTGATGCCGATCTGCCGCGGCTGGCCGATGTTGAAGCCGAGCCGCGCCCTGCCGCCGCGCTCGCGGTCGAAGGAGAGGAGGGCGGTCTCGTCGAACAGATTGGTGACGTAGAGCATCACGCCGAGGCCGTTGGTCCAGTCGATGCCGGCGCTCAGGTTGACGTAATTGTAGGAGGGGAGCTTGAGGTCGACCACGGTCGCACCGGTCCCGGTCGCGCCGTTGAAGGCCAGGCCGGAGACGAAGCTGCGCGGGTTGTTCTCCTGGTCGCTCGACTGGGTGAAGCGGCTGCCGACATGCTGGACGGACGCGCCGACATAGGCTTCGGCGCCGTCGGCGACCGGGAAGGCATAGCTCGCGCTGGCCGAGATCTGGAACTTGGGCACGCTCGGCAGGCGATTGCCCTCGCGAAGCCCGGCGATCACCGTGTTGGTTCCGTCGACCACGGTCGAATCGAACTCGGCCTCGACGAGTGAGCCGTTGAGCGAGACGCTCAGCCCCTCGACCGGCTCGGCCGACAGCTCGAATTCGAGGCCCATCGTATGCGCCTTGGGCACGTTGAAGACGATGCGCGACGAGCAGGAGCCGGCATCGAGCGTGACCTGGAGATTGCTGATGTCGGTGTAGAAGGCGGCGGCGGAGAAGTTGAGGCCGCGGCGCCGGCCGCGCACGCCGACCTCGTAATTCCACAGGCTCTCGTCGCTATAATCCTGGAAGCTGCCGAAGATCGCCGCGTCCTGCGCCGAGCAGAGCGGCAGGTTGAGCGGATCGTTGACGCCCCCGAGCCGGAAGCCCTTCGACGCCTGCGCGTTGAAGCGCAGATTGTTGCTCGGCTCGTAGCTCAGGATGAGGCGCGGGCTGAAGCCGTTGGACGAGGTCTCGTCGGTGCGGTTGTCGAGGTTGGAGAAGAGGCCGCCCGAGATGAACCCCCGGGTCTCCGAGAAGTCGTAATAGCGCCCGCCGGCGGTGACGTGGAACTGGTCGGTGATGTCCCACGTGCCTTCGCCGAACACCGCGAGCTGCTCGATGTCGTAGGGCAGGTCCGAATTGTAGGGCGAATTGGCGGGGAAGCCGTTGCGGGTCGCCGCCGAGGTGCCGGCGCCGAGCGTGGCGTCGGTCGCCGCGTCATAGCCGGGGGTGGGCAGGCGCTGGCGGTAGACGCGGCTGGTGGTCGAATAGAAGACGCCCATGACGAAGTTGAACGGTCCGCTGCTGCTCGACGAGATCCGGCCCTCCTGCGCGAAGGTCTCCAGATCGGTCGTGTCGAGCAGGTTCGACGGCAGCCGCACCGCCGCCGCCGGATAGCCGAGGTCGATCGAGACCGAGCCGGTCAGCGCGCTGGCGTCGCGGCTGACGACGATGTCGCGGTTGATGTAGGTCGAGATCGAGCTGAGCGTGAGATCGTTGCCGATGTCGATGTCGACGTTGAGGTCGGCGAGCAGGGTGTCGTCGGCGAAGCTCTCGCGCAGCAGCAGATATTGGTCGCGCTCGCCGAAACTGGTCGGCGGGGTGGTGAAGGCGTTGGCGTAGACGTTGTAGACCTCGTTGCGGTTGAAGCCGTTGGCGCGGATCTCCTGATAGAGGATGCGCGGCGTGATCCGGATGCCCGGGCCAGGCTCGAGGGTGAGCGAAAGGCGGCCGCCGGCGCGGTGGCCGTCATTGACGTTCTCGCCGCCGGCCGGCCCGAGCGCGTCGACGAAGCCGCCGTAGCGCGTGTAATAGCCGACCGCGCGCAGGCCGACGCCCTGGGTCAGCGGCGCGTTGATCATGCCCTTGAGATGGCCGCCGAAATCGCCGCCGGCCAGCACGTTGATATTGGCCTCGAGCGAGCCTTCGACCCGGTTGAGATTGGGCTGGTTGGTGATGTAGCGGATCGTGCCGCCGACCGAGCCTGAGCCGAACAGCGTGCCCTGCGGGCCGCGCAGCGTCTCGACGCGGTTGAGGTCGAACAGGTCGAGATCGGGCGTGAACAGCGACAGCGAGATCACCGATTCATCGAGATAGACGCCGACCTGCTCCTTGACGCCCGGCTGGTCGCGGACGACCTGGCCGGCGGAGACGCCGCGCACCGAGACCTGGCTCTGGCCCGGCCCGAGATTCTGGATGGAGAGGCCGGCGACGTTGCGCGACAGATCCTCGATCGTGTTCGCGCCCGAGCGCTGGATCGCGGCCTCGGTCTGGGCGTTGATCGAGAAGGGCACGTCCTGAAGCGAGGTCTCGCGCTTGGTCGCGGTGACGATGATCTCGGTCTCGCCTTCGGGCTCGGCGCCCGGGGCCGGGTCCTGGGCGAAAGCGGGCGTGGCCGCGGCCATCGCCAGCACGGAAACGGCGGTGAGGGACGCGGCGCGGCGGCGGAAGATCGAGCGTGACATGGGAATTCCCCTGTTTGTTTCGCGCTCAGAATAAACAGCGGCGAGTCCCGGCACAACCACGCTGTGGCCGCACCGCAACAAAGTCTCGCGCGCTGTTGCTGCTTTGCAACATAGGGCGCAAGCCCTCAGGCTTTGGTTAGGTCACCACCGCAGAACCGGGGGAATCAGCAGGGCATCGGCTCGCAGAAGGTCGGTCTCAGCGCCTGGACGCGGTCGACGGTCTCCCGGGCTTCCGCCTTGTGCGCGTCCCGCTCGGCCTTGGTGCGGCAGCGGCGGATGCCGAGCCGGCTGCCCGTGGGCACGTTGACCTCGCAGGTCCGCTTCTCGGGGAGGCCTTTGTCGGCCCTTCGGCGCCCTGACGGCGATCGGCACGGCGACAACCGCGACGGCGGCGGCAAGCTTCACATTCCCTCCTTCAGCCCAGCCGCGGCCAGCGTTTTTTGCGGCAATTTCCAAGCGTGGTGCCTCAGCGGTATGGCCCGTCCCGCCATTTTGCGATTGGCGGCGGCGGGCGATCCGCTATCGTCGCGCCGCCTTTGGGGGAGATGTGAAGATGCGCCCGTCCGCGATCCTGCCGCTGCTGCTGGCGCTGCTGTTTCTTCCCGCCTCGACGACGGCGCAACCGCCCGCGCCGGGCGCTGCCGGGCCGCAAGTGATCGTGATCCATGCCGGCGCCCTGCTCGACCGGCCGGGCCGGCCGCCGCGGCGCAACGCCACGATCATCGTGCGCGGCGAGCGGATCGAGGCGGTTCAGGACGGCTTCGCGCCGGTGCCCGCGGGCGGGCGGCTAATCGACCTTTCGGACCGCTTCGTGCTGCCCGGGCTGATCGACAGCCACGTCCATCTGGGAACGGATCGCGCCGGCGTCGAGGGCCAGCTCGCCGACGTCACCGACAGCCTGCCCCTGCGTGGCTTTGAGGCGGCCTGGAACGCGCGCAAGACGCTCGACGCCGGCTTCACCACGGTCCGCAATTTGGGCTCGGACGGCGGCATCACGCTCGCCTTGCGCGACGCGATCGCGCGGGGCTGGGCGATCGGCCCGAGGATCATCGACGCCGGCACCGCGATCTCGACCACCAGCGGCCACATGGATTCGACGCTCGGCATGCGCGAGGAGTTTCACGAAATGCTGCGCCAGTCCGGCTCGACCTGCGACGGCGCCGACGATTGCCGCCGCGCGGTCCGCCGCCAGGTCGCGCTCGGCGCCGACGTGATCAAGATCGCCACCACCGGCGGCGTCAACAGCCGCATCGGCCTCGGCCTCGGCGCGCAGATGTTCGAGGACGAGGCGCGGGCGATCGTCGAGACCGCCCACCTCTACGGCAAGCGCGTCGCCGTCCACGCCCATGGCGCCGACGGCATCAACCTGGCGCTCCGCGTCGGCGCGGATTCGATCGAGCACGGCACCCTGCTCGACGACGAGAGCATCCGCCTGTTCCTGCGCAGCCGGGCCTATTACGTGCCGACCCTGTCCACGGTGAACGGCTATATGGAGCGGCTGCGCGCCAACCCCAACGCCTATACGGGCGAGGTCCGCGCCAAGATCGAGTGGCGGATCGGAATCACCGGCCAGGCGCTTCGGCGCGCTTATCCGGCCGGCGTCAGGATCGCCTTCGGCACCGATGCCGGAGTCTCGCTCCACGGCCGCAACGCCGACGAATTCCTGCTGATGGTCCAGCACGGCATGCCGGCCATGGCGGCGATCGTGGCGGCGACCGTCAACGCCGCCGATCTGCTCGGCCTCTCGGCGGAGGTCGGCACGATCGAGCCCGGCAAGATCGCCGACATCGTCGCGGTGCGCGGCGACCCGCTGGCCGATGTCGGGGTGCTGAGGCAGATGAGCTTCGTGATGGCGCGCGGCCGCGTCCATCGACTGGAACCGTGAGTTCGTCGAAATTGCCTTGGTCCTTCGACACGCCGAAGGCCCGTATCGAAGGATCTGGAGGGGAAACACCATGACCATGCGCTTCGACCGCCGCCAGTTCCTGCTCGCCAGCGCGGCCGCCACCGGGGTGCTCGCGCTCGGCGGTTGCGCGGCGGTGCCGCGTTCGCGCGGCGCCGGCGCCCGCGCGCTTTACGACCGCATCTTCGAGGCCATGCTCCAGGTCTCGCCCGAGCTCGCCACCGGCCTCGGCCTCGATGTGGGCGACAAGGCCAATCTGCGCGGCCGCCTGAGCGAATCCGGGCCGGCCGGCAAGATGGGCGGCTACCGGCCCCTGGTCGAGGCGCTGCCGGCGCTGCGCCGGATCGACCGCGCCGGGCTTTCGCCGCAGGAGCGCGGCTGGCGGGACACGATCCTGTGGCTCGGCGAGCGCGTCGCCGACCTTTCCCGGGTGCCCTTCGGAACGCTCGACGGCTATCCCGTCCCCTACGTGCTGTCGCAGCTGACCGGCTCCTATCAGAGCGTGCCCGATTTCCTCGACAGCCAGCACAAGGTCGAGACCCGCGCCGACGCGGAGGCCTATATCAGCCGGCTCGAGGCGTTCGCGCGCAACATCGACCTGGAGGTCGAGCATGCCCGCGCCGATGCCGGACGCGGCGTCGTCCCGCCCGATTTCATCCTCGACAAGACCCTGACCCAGACCCGGTCGCTGCGTGCCGAGCGCGGCGAGCGGGCGGGGCTCGTCCAGTCCCTCGTCCGCCGCGCGCGCGAGAAGAATATCGAGGGCGACTGGGCGACGCAGGCGACCGCGATCGTCGACGGCCGCCTCGCCGCCGCGCTCGACCGGCAGCTCGCTCTCCTGACCGAGCTCAGACGCGGCGCCGGCCACAATCCCGCCGCGGGCCGGCTGCCGGACGGCCCGCATTTCTACCAAATGTGCCTTCGCTATCACACCTCGACCGGGCTCACCCCCGATCAGGTGCACGAGACCGGGCTTCGCCAGATCGCCGAGCTTTCCGCGCTGGCCGATCCGCTGCTCCGCGCCGAGGGCATGACCCAAGGCAGCGTCGGCGCCCGGATCACGGCATTGGGCCGCGAGGAACGCCATCAATATCCGAACACCGAGGCGGGCCGCGCCGAGCTGCTCGCCGGCCTCACCGACTACATGACCCGGATGCGGGCGCGAATGCCGGATTATTTCGCCACCATCCCGCGCTCGCCGATGGAGATCAAAAGGGTGCCGCCGGCGATCGAGGTCGGCGCGCCGCGCGGCTATGCGATGGGGCCGAACCTCGATGGCACCCGTCCAGGCGCTTTCTACATCAACCTGCGCGACACCCGCTCCTGGCCGAAATGGGCGCTGCCGACGCTCAACCATCACGAGGCGATACCGGGCCATCTGTGGCAGGGCTCGATCGTCATCGAGAACCAGGCGATCCCATTGCTCCACCGCAATATCGGCATCGCGGCCTATGGCGAGGGCTGGGGCCTCTATGCCGAGCAGCTCGCCGACGAGATCGGCGCGTATGAGGATTATCCGCTCGGCCGGCTCGGCATGATCCAGAGCTTCATGTACCGCTCCGCCCGCCTGGTCGTCGACAGCGGCATGCACGCCAAGGGCTGGAGCCGTGAGCAGGCGATCCGCTATTTCATGGAGAATGTCGGGCTCGACGAATTGTCCTCGACCAGCGAGATCGAGCGCTACGTCGTCTGGCCGGGCCAGGCGTGCAGCTACAAGATCGGCCATAACGAGATCGTCCGGCTGCGCGAGGAGGCGAAGACCCGGCTCGGCGCCCGCTTCGACCTCAAGGGCTTCCACGACGCGGTGCTGCTCAACAGCGACATGCCGCTCGAAGTGCTGGCGACTGTGGTTGGGGAGTGGACGCGCTCGCTCATGGGATGACTTAACCCATGTAAAAGCTTCCCTTTTTGCTCGGTGACGCGTGCGGGCGCCGGGCCGCCGGCGCCAAGAATGAGTTGCGGAACCAAATCGCGTCCTGCATGTTGCGTTCCGGGGTCAGTGGATTTTCCCGCGGCTCCGCTACTGGGAGGTAGTATGCTTTCGAAGAAACTGTCGGCGCTCGTCGCCATCTCCATGCTCACCGCGAGCAGCGCTGCCGCCGCGCAATCCGCGCAGTCGCTCAGCCTTGCCAATGCGCCGGCGATGCGTGTGGGCGCGGATGCACAGGGCCTCAGCGCGCTCGACAGCCGCAACGGAATCGGCATCTATCTGATCGCCGCCGTGGTTCTCGGCCTCGTCGTGTGGGGCGTGATCGAGCTCACCAAGGGCGACGGGAACGCCGAAAGCCCGTAAGCAGCGAAACGGTCCCCCGACCAGAGCGCCCCGGCGGCCCCGGGGCGTTTTTTTATCGAAGGCTTGCATAATTATGCAATATCTCGCATATATCCCCCATGATTGACGTCGCCATATTGGGTGCCTCGGGTTTCGTCGGGGCGGAGCTGCTTCGGCTCTGCGCCGGCCATCCCGGCCTGCGCGCGGCGAAGATGTTCGGCGACAGCCAGGCCGGCGCCGCCGTGGCGGACGTCCATCCCCACCTCGCTCTGGCCTATGCCGGCGCCCGCATCGAGCGCTACGCGCCGGCGGCGCTGGACGGCGTCGGCCTGGTCTTCGCGGCGCTGCCCTACGGCCAGTCGCAGGCGCTGGCGCCCGAGATTATCGCGCGCGACATCCCCTTCGTCGATCTTGGCGCGGACTTCCGCCTCGACGACGAAGCCGCCTACCAGCGCTGGTACAAGGAGCCGCATCGGGCGCCGGACTATATGGGCCGCTTCGTCTACGGCATCCCCGAGCTGCACCGCGCCGCGATCGCCGGATCGAAAACGGTCGCCGCCGCCGGCTGCTACCCGACCGCGGCGATCCTCGCGCTGAGGCCATTGCTCGGCCTGATCGATCCCGGCACGATCAACGTCGACGCCGCCTCGGGCGTCAGCGGCGCGGGCAAGGGCCTCAAGGACAGCACCCACTTCAATACGGTCGATGGGAATTTCACCGCCTACGGCCTGCTCGACCACCGCCACACCGCCGAGATGGAGATGACGCTGGGCGGCACGATCCTGTTCACGCCGCACCTCGCGCCGATGAACCGCGGCATCCTCGCTACCTGCACCGCGATGGCCAAGGGGCCGTGCGACCCGCTCGCGGCGCTGCGGGAGGCCTATGCGGACGAGCCCTTCATCCACGTCTCCGAAACTTCGCCCTCGACCAAATGGACCCACGGCTCCAACGCGGTCTACCTCACCGCGCGCTACGACGAGCGCACCGGCCGGGTGCTCGCCATCGCCGCCTTGGACAATCTCGTGAAGGGAGCCGCCGGACAGATGATCCAGTGCGCCAATCTGATGCTCGGCCTCGACGAAATTGCGGGCCTTTCCAACGTCGGCGTCTGGCCATGAGCGTCACCGCCGCGCAAGGCTTCGTCGCCGCCGGCTGCCATGCCGGGGTCAAGCATCGCCGTCACGACATGGCGATGGTCGCGACCGCGGACGGCAAGCCCGCCACCGCCGTCGCCATCTTCACCCGGAACAAGTTCGCGGCGCCGCCGGTGATCCTCGACCGCGAGCGGCTGGCGGCCAATGGCGGCAGAGCGAGCGCGATCCTGATCAATTCCGGCAACGCCAATGCCGGCACCGGCGCCAGGGGCATGGCCGATGCGGTGGCGATGGGCGATTGCGCGGCCGGTGCGCTCGGCGTTGCCGCGGAGCATGTCCTGGTCTGCTCGACCGGGATCATCGGCACGCCCCTGCCGATGGACGTGATCATCAAGGCGACGCCAAAGCTGGCGAAGAAGCTCTCGAAGGCCGGCGCCGAGGATGCGGCGCGCGGCATCCTCACCACCGACACCCTGCCCAAGAGCGGCATCGTTCGCGGCTCGACCTTCACATTGGGCGGCATGGCCAAGGGCTGCGGCATGATCGCGCCCGACATGGCGACCATGCTCGCTTTCCTCACCACCGACGCGGATTTGCCCCGCGACGCGCTCCAGCGCATCCTCAAGGACGCGGCCGACGCCACCTTCAACACGCTCAACGTGGACGGCGCGACCTCGACCAACGACACCGTCATCCTCCTCGCCAACGGCCGGCGCGGCAAAGCGGATGAGGCCGAGTTCGCCGAGGCGGCGCGCGCCTTGTGCGAGAATTTGACCTGGCAGATGGCCAGGGACGCCGAGGGCATGACCAAGATGGTGATGCTGAAGGTCACCGGCGCGGCGAGCGATGCCGAGGCGCGCGCGGCGGCCAAGAACATCGCCGAGAACAATTTGGTCAAATGCTCCTGGTACGGCAGCGACCCTTATTGGGGGCGGCTGCTCTCGGCGGCCGGCTCGGCCGGAATCGCCTTCGATCCCGATCGATCTGCGGTCGCTTATGGCGGCATCACCGTCTCGACGGGCGGCACCGGCCTGGCCCATGACGAAGCGGCCGTGCGCCGGCACATGCAGCAGGAGCGGATCGAGATCCTCGTCGATCTCGGCATCGGCACCGGCGAGGCGAGCACGATCGGCATCGATCTCGGCCCCGGCTACATCAAGGAAAATTCGAAGACGTCATGAGCACCAGCCCCGCCCTCACCGCGCAGATCCTCGCCGAGGCCCTGCCCTATATCCAGCGCTTTCGCGGCAAATCGATCGTGGTGAAGCTCGGCGGCGCCGCGATCGACAAGGCGCTCGACCGCGCGCTCGCGCAGGACGTCTTGCTGCTGATGAGCGTCGGCGTGCGCTGCGTGCTCGTCCATGGCGGCGGGCCGCAGGTCGATGCGCTGATGAAGAAGATGGGCAAGGTCCCCGAGTTCAAGGACGGCCTTCGCGTGACCGATGCCGAGACGCTGCAGATCGTCCGCATGGTGCTGGTCGGCGAGGTCAATCGCGATCTCGTCGCCACGATCAACCGCGAGACGCTGGACGATCCCACCGCCGTCGGCGTCGCCGGCGAGGATGGCGGGCTGCTGACCACGACTCCGCGCGATCCCGCCTTGGGCTTCGTCGGCGACGTCGCCCATGTCCGCGCCGAGCGGCTGCACGGCCTGCTCGACCAGGGCCTGGCGCCGGTCGTCTCGACCATCGGCGCCGATCCTTCGGGCCAGCCCTACAATATCAACGCCGACGAGGCGGCGATGGCGATCGCGGTGGCGATGGGCGCGGAGAAGATCGTCTATCTGACCGCCGCGCCCGGCCTGCTCGAGGACGCCAGCGACGAGAGCACGCTCGTCCCGCGCCTGACCTCGGCCGAGCTTCGCGACCGGATCGAGCATGAAAGCGTCAGCGCGGGGATGATCCCCAAGCTCCGCGCCTGCGCCGACGCGGTCGACGGCGGCGTCGGCTCGGCGCACATCATCGACGGCCGCGTGCCGCATGCGCTCCTCATCGAGGTGCTGACCGACCAGGGCATCGGCACGATGATCAAGAAGGAGGGGGATTGGTGAGCGATCTTCTCAGCATCGCCGGCCTGCCGGAGGGCGCCTTCGCCGAGATCCTGGCCTTGTCCGAGCGCACCGATCTCGGCCGCCCGCTCGAGGGCAAGGGCGTCGCCCTGGTCTTCCAGAAGCCGAGCGCGCGCACCCGCAACTCGACCGAGATGGCGGCCGTCCAGCTCGGCGCCCACCCGGTCTACATCCAGAAGGAGGAGGTTGGCCTCGGCACGCGCGAGAGCGCCGAGGACGTCGCCCGGACGCTCGCCTGCTATCACGCGATCATCGCCGCGCGGGTGATGGACCATCGCGACCTCGTCCGCATGGCGGCTTCGGTCGAGACGCCCATCCTCAACCTGCTCTCGGACCGCGACCATCCTTTGCAGGCGCTCGCCGACCTGCTCACGGTCAGGCAGTTGCTCGGCCGGCTCGAAGGCGCGCGCATCGCTTATGTCGGCGACGCCGACAACAATGTCGCCCGCTCGCTCGCGCAAGGCTGCGTCGCGGCCGGCGCCGCGCTGACCCTTGCCAGCCCGCAAGGCTATCAGCTGAGCGACGCGCCCGACGGCGTCCGCCAGGTCGCCGACCCCGCCGAGGCCGTGGCCGGGGCGCAGATCGTCTACACCGACGTCTGGGTCTCGATGGGCCAGGATTCCGAGACCGAGACGCGGATGGCGGCGCTGGCGCCCTACCAGGTCGATGCGGCGCTGATGGCCCGGTCGGACGATGCCCATTTCCTCCACTGCCTGCCCGCCCGGCGCGGCGAGGAGGTGACCGACGAGGTCATGGAGTGCGCGAAGAGCGCGGTCTGGCGCCAGGCGGAGAACCGCATGCACACCGCGCGCGGCGCGCTGGCCTGGCTGGCGCGGCGGTGACCGACATCCGCACCCGGCGGCTGCGGGCGTTGACCGATCTCATCCGCTCGGGCAATTTCGCAAGCCAGGAGGAGGTCACCGCGCAGCTCGACAGGATCGGCTTTCCGGTGACCCAGGCGACGGTGTCGCGCGATCTCGAGCAGATCGGCGCGATCAAGGCGAAGCGCGCCGGCACCCTCGCCTACGTCCTGCCCGAGCAGATGCTGGCCGGCGATTGGGGCGCGCACCGGCTCGAGAAGATCCTGATGGAATGGGTCGTCTCGATCGAGGCCGCGGGCCAGATGATCGTGCTCAAGGCCCCGCCGGGCTCGGCCCATCTCGTCGCCTCGGCGATCGACCATGCGGCCCTGCCCGAAATCGCCGGCACCGTCTCGGGCGACGACACCTTGTTCGTCGCGGTCCGCGACGGAATCGCCCTCCACCAGATCATGGCCCGCTTCCAGCAGATGATGGGCCGGCAGAAAGAGATGTACGCATGACCCAACTTTTGTGCTCCTGCGAAAGCAGGAGCCCAGTTTCCACCGCCAGCGCCGCTGGGCTCCTGCTTTCGCAGGAGCGCTGCCTCAAGGATGTTCGATGACCGACAAGCCCAAGAAGGTCGTCCTCGCTTATTCCGGCGGTCTCGACACCTCGATCATCCTGAAATGGCTGCAGACCGAATATGGCGCGGAGGTCGTCACCTTCACCGCCGACCTGGGGCAGGGCGAGGAAGTCGAGCCAGCGCGCCGCAAGGCGGAGCTGCTCGGCATCAAGCCGGAGAACATCTTCATCGACGATCTCAGGGAGGAGTTCGTCCGCGATTACGTCTTCCCGATGTTCCGCGCCAACACGCTCTACGAAGGGCAATACCTGCTCGGCACCTCGATCGCGCGGCCCTTGATCGCCAAGCGCCAGATCGAGATCGCCCGCATGGTCGGCGCCGACGCGGTCTGCCACGGCGCCACCGGCAAGGGCAACGACCAGGTCCGCTTCGAATTGGGCTATTACGCGCTGGAGCCCGACATCCGGGTCATCGCTCCGTGGCGGGAGTGGGAGTATGCGAGCCGCGAGCAATTGATCGACTTCGCCGAGAAGCACCAGATCCCGATCTCGAAGGACAAGCGCGGCGAGGCGCCATTCTCGATCGACGCCAACCTCCTCCACTCCTCCTCGGAGGGGAAGGTGCTCGAGGATCCGGCGGTCGAGGCGCCCGAATATGTCCACCAGCGCACGCTTTCGCTCGAGGACGCGCCGGACAAGGCGACCGTGATCGAAATGGAGTTCGAACGGGGCGATCCCGTCGCCATCGACGGCGAGCGTCTTTCTCCCGCGTCGCTGCTGACCAGGCTCAACCAGCTCGGCCACGACAACGGCATCGGCCGGCTCGACCTGGTCGAGAACCGCTTCGTCGGGATGAAGTCGCGTGGCGTCTACGAGACTCCCGGCGGCACCATCCTGCTCGCCGCCCATCGCGGCGTCGAATCGATCACGCTCGACGGCGGCGCCGCCCATCTCAAGGACGAGATCATGCCGCGCTATGCCGGGCTCATCTATAACGGCTTCTGGTTCAGCCCCGAGCGCGAGATGCTCCAGGCGCTGATCGACAAGAGCCAGGAGCATGTCACCGGCAAGGTCCGCCTCAAGCTCTACAAGGGCAATGCCACCGTGATCGGCCGCGAAAGCCCGCTCGCGCTCTACGACCAGGATTTGGTCACCTTCGAGGAAGGCTCGTCGAGCTACAGCCAGCGCGACGCCGCGGGCTTCATCAAGCTGAACGCCCTGCGCCTGCGCACGCTGGCGACGCGAGACCGGCGGGCGAAAAAATAGGACTTGTCCCTCTTTTCAGACCAGCACCACGTTGACGTCCGTCTTCGGAAAATCGTTGCCCACGAACAGGAGCGGGCAATCGAGCTCCTTGGCCAGGGCATAGGCAAAGCAGTCGCCGAAATTGAGGCCCGCCGGATGCGCGCCTTTGCCCCAGCGGGCATGGGCATGCCCCACGCGAGGCGCACGCGCGGCATCGACCGGCTCGACGATGATACTGAGCTCATCGACGAGGGCTGCCATTTCCTCGAAGCCGCCGCGGTGTGCGAGAATGATAAATGCCTCGGCCAGGGTGCCGGCCGAGACGCGCGCATCGGGATCTGATCTCAGCGCCTCCCCGCACGAGCTGCCCGAAGGCTCTTCGAAGAGGATCGCGAGGAGGGCCGACGTGTCGACCACGATCACTTCGGCAGCCCCGTCTCTTCGTCGTAGAGAAAATCTTGGCTGCGCGCCGCGTCGGGGCCGGGTTTGATTTTCCCTCGGGCGCTGCGGACGATCCTATCGATGATCGCCGCGCGCTCGGCAGGATCGGTGGGAATCCGGCGCGCGCGCACCAGTCTTGCCGCCGGTTGGCCATGCCTGGTCAGGACAACGTCTTCGCCGGCTTCAGCACGGCGGACGAGATCGGTGAGCCGGCCCTTGGCTTCAGAGACGGGAATTTCCATGGGAAGAATATAGACCATCAATTGGTCCAATTCAAGCGGCGGCTTGCAGGGGATTGCAGGGAGCGTCGCGCGGTCCCGCTTCTGACGCGCGCGATTGTTGGATACAAATAGGATTTTGCCTGCCAGCCTGAAGCGATGCGCGTCGATTCGCCTTGCCGTCTTTTTCCCTCCTCCGGGTGCCCGCTCCGCCGGTCCTTCGGGGGCGACGGGGAGGGACACCCCCCGCGATTCCATGCGACTCTCGTGCCACTCGTGCCACTCGTGCCATTCGCCCGATGACCCTCGCCATCCTCGAAGCCGGGGCGCCGCCGCCCGCTTTGATCGCCGAGCATGGCCGCTATCCGGCGATGTTCGAGCGGCTGCTCGGCGTAGAGGCGGCGCGTTACGACGTCGCGGCGGGCGACTTGCCGCCCGACGTCGGGCGGCACGGGGCCTATCTCATCACCGGCTCGTCGGCGGGCGTCTATGAGGACCTGTCCTGGATCCCCAGGCTCGCGACCTTCCTGCGCGCCGCCAAGGGCCGGGCGAAGCTCGTCGGCATCTGCTTCGGCCACCAGATCATGGCCGAGGCCTTTGGCGGCCGGGTCGAGAAATCGGCCAAGGGCTGGGGGGTCGGGCTCCATGGCTATCCGATCGTCCAGCGCGAGCCATGGATGGACGAGGCGCCTTTGGTCTCGGTGGCCGCCTCGCACCAGGATCAGGTGGTGCAGCCGCCGCCTCATGCCGACGTGATCGCCTCGTCCCTCTTCACGCCTTATGCCGGCTTCGCGTGGCGCGACCAGCCGGCCATCTCCTTTCAATTCCACCCCGAAATGCCGCCCGCTTTCGCCCGCGCGCTCTACGACAGCCGCCGCGACCGCATCCCCGGAGTGGACGCCGCCATCGCCTCGCTGGACGCGCCCAACGACAATGCCCGGGTCGGCGAATGGATCGGGCGCTTCCTCGCCACCCAGGAACCATTATAGGAAGCCGGAAATGATCCGCAGGGAGCCCGCCCCATGAAGACCCGCGCCGCCGTCGCCTTCGCGCCCAAGCAGCCGCTCGAGATCGTCGAGCTCGATCTCGAAGGCCCCAAAGCGGGCGAGGTGCTGGTCGAGATCATGGCGACCGGCATCTGCCATACCGACGCCTACACGCTCGACGGGCTCGACAGCGAGGGGCTGTTCCCCTCGATCCTCGGCCATGAGGGCGCGGGCATTGTGCGCGAGGTGGGGGCGGGCGTGACCAGCGTGAAGCCGGGCGATCATGTCATCCCGCTTTACATCTCCGAATGCCGGCAATGCCCGAGCTGCCTTTCCCGCAAGACCAACCTCTGCACAGCGATTCGCGCCACCCAGGGCAAGGGCGTGATGCCGGACGGCACCAGCCGGTTCAGCCATAAGGGGCAGGCGATCCATCATTATATGGGCTGCTCGACCTTCTCGAACTTCACCGTCCTGCCGGAGATCGCGGTCGCGAAGATCCGCGAGGACGCGCCGTTCCAGTCGGCCTGCTATATCGGCTGCGGAGTCACCACCGGCGTCGGCGCGGTGCTCAACACCGCCAAGGTCGAGCCGGGCGCCAGCGTCATCGTCTTCGGGCTGGGCGGCATCGGCCTCAACGTCATCCAGGGCGCGCGCATGGCGGGCGCCGGCAGGATCGTCGGCGTCGACATCAATCCGGGCAAGGAGGAATGGGGCCGCCGCTTCGGGATGACCGATTTCGTCAATCCCAGGGCGGTCGAGGGCGATCTCGTCGCGCATCTCGTCGCGCTCACCGGCGGCGGCGGCGACTACACCTTCGATTGCACGGGCAACACCGATGTGATGCGCACCGCGCTCGAAAGCGCCCATCGCGGCTGGGGGACCAGCGTCGTCATCGGCGTCGCGGAGAGCGGCAAGGAGATCGCGACGCGCCCCTTCCAGCTGATCACCGGCCGGGTCTGGAAAGGCACCGCCTTCGGCGGCGCCCGCGGCCGCACCGACCTGCCCAGGATCGTCGACTGGTACATGGCCGGCAAGATCGAGATCGACCCGATGATCACCCATGTGCTGAGCCTCGAGGAGATCAACAAGGGCTTCGACCTGATGCACGCGGGCGAGAGCATCCGCTCGGTCGTCGTCTACTGAACCGGATGAGAGGAGAGAGACATGTTCAGCCACATGATGGTCGGCAGCAACGACATTCCCCGCTCGAAGACCTTCTATGACGCCACCTTCGAGGCGATGGGCGGCAAGCCGGGGTTCGAGGACGACAAGGGCCGGCTGATCTACGTGCACAATGGCGGCATCTTCATCGTCACCAGGCCGCTCGACGCCGCCCCGGCGACGTCCGGAAACGGCTGCACGGTCGGTTTCGCAATGACTCCCGAGCAGGCCGATGCTTGGCACCGGGCGGGCACGGAGAATGGCGGCACCGCGATCGAGGATCCGCCGGGCGTGCGCGAAGGCGGCTTCGGCAAGCTCTATCTCGCTTATCTGCGCGATCCCGACGGCAACAAGCTTTGCGCGCTGCACCGGATCCAGTGAGCGATGACGGCTTTGGAAACGCTCTCCACCAACAAGGCGCATGGCGGGACGCAGGGCGTCTACCGCCACCAGTCCGCCGAGACCGGCACGGCGATGACCTTCTCGGTCTATCTGCCGCCGCAGGCCGAGGCGATCGGCAAGCTGCCGGTCGTCTGGTACCTGTCCGGCCTGACCTGCACCCACGCCAACGTCACCGACAAGGGCGAGTATCGCCGCGCCTGCGCCGAGCTAGGGCTGATCTTCGTCGCGCCCGACACGTCGCCGCGCGGGGAAGGGGTGCCCGACGACGAGGCCTATGATTTCGGGCAGGGCGCCGGCTTCTACGTCGATGCGACCGAGGCGCCGTTCGACACGCACTTCCGCATGTATAGCTACGTCGTCGAGGAATTGCCGGCGCTGATCGCCATTCATTTCCCCGCCGACATGGACCGCCAGGCGATCACCGGCCATTCGATGGGCGGCCATGGCGCGTTGACCCTCGCGCTCCGCAATCCCGGCCGCTACCGCTCCGTCTCGGCCTTCGCGCCGATCGTCGCCCCCGCGCAAGTGCCCTGGGGCGAGAAGGCGCTCGGCCGCTATCTGGGGCCCGACCGGGCGGCGTGGCGCAAGCATGACGCGGTCGCGCTGATCGAGGACGGGGCGCGGGTGCCGGAGATGCTCGTCGACCAGGGCGAGGGCGATGCTTTCCTCGCCGAGCAATTGCGCCCGGAGCTGCTCGACGCCGCCTGCGCCGCCGCCGCCATCCCGCTGACGCTTCGGCGCCAGCCGGGCTACGACCACAGCTATTATTTCATCTCCACCTTCATGGAGGACCATCTGCGCTGGCACGCGGATCGTCTAAAATAATCGTCCTAATATAGTCACTTACCGCAACTGCGTGAAATCTTCACGCATGCGTTGACGCAGTGCAGCAATGCGGCGACCAATAGACCCTCGAAACGGGGGGCGCCATGAAGCTGATCGTCGCCATCATCAAGCCGTTCAAGCTCGAGGAGGTGCGCGACGCGCTCGCCGCCGCCGGCGTCCAGGGCATGACCGTATCGGAGGTCAGGGGGTTTGGCCGCCAGAAGGGCCAGACCGAAATCTATCGTGGCGCCGAATATACCACAGCCTTCGTGCCCAAGGTCCGGATCGAGGCGGTCGTGCCCGCGGGCCTCGTCCAGTCGGCGGTCGAGGCGATCCAGCAGGCCGCGAACACCGGCACGATCGGCGACGGCAAGATCTTCGTCCTCGACGTCGACCAGGCGATCCGGATCCGCACCGGCGAGCGCGACGACGATGCGATTTAAGGGGGCCGACATGCACCGGACTGGACTTCGCCTCGCGGCCCTCCTCGCTGTCGTCGCGCTCCCCGCATCCGCGTCGGCCGCGGTGCCGGCGCTCAGCGTCGACAAGGGCGACACCGCCTGGATGCTGACCGCGACGATCCTCGTCCTGGCGATGATCCTGCCCGGCCTCGCCCTGTTCTATGGCGGTCTGGTACGCGCCAAGAACGTGCTCTCGATCCTGAGCCAGGTGCTCGGCATCACCGCGGTGGCGATCCTGGTCTGGGTCAGCTGGGGCTACAGCCTGGCCTTCGATGCGGGCAATTCCTTCATCGGCGGCACGAGCAAGCTCTTCCTTTCCGGCATCACCGGCGACAGCCTCAGCCCCACGTTCAGCGCCGGCATCGGCATTCCCGAGCTCGCCTTCGTCGCCTTCCAGATGACCTTCGCGGCGATCACCGCCAGCCTCATCGTCGGCGCGCTCGCCGAGCGGGTGAAATTCAGCGCCTTGCTCCTCTTCTCGGCGATCTGGCTGACCATCGTCTACGCGCCGATCGCGCACATGGTCTGGGCGGCGGACGGGCTGATCTTCGGCTGGGGCGCGCTCGATTTCGCGGGCGGCACGGTGGTCCACATCAATTCGGGCGTCGCCGGCCTGGTCGGCGCCCTGATCGCGGGCAAGAGGCTCGGCTTCCTCAAGGAAATGACGCCGCCCCATTCGCTGAGCCTGACGCTGGCCGGCGCCGGACTGCTCTGGGTCGGCTGGTTCGGCTTCAACGCCGGCTCCAACCTCGAGGCGACCGGCGGCGCCGCCATCGCCATGATCAACACCTTCGTCGCGCCAGCGGCCGGCGTGCTCGCCTGGATGCTGGCCGAGCGTCTCGTCTCGGGCAAAGCGAGCCTGCTCGGCGGCGCCTCGGGCGCCATCGCCGGGCTGGTCGCGGTAACTCCGGCGGCGGGGACGTCGGGAGTCGCGGGCGCCGCGGCCCTGGGCGCGGTCGCCGCCTTCGCCTGCTACGGCTTCGTCGGCAGCCTCAAGCACCGGCTCAGGCTTGACGACAGCCTCGACGTCTTCGGCATTCACGGCATTGGAGGTATCATAGGCTCGATCGGCACCGGCATCGTCTCCTCGCCCCTCCTCGGCGGCTTCCGGCCGGGGGATTATGAGATCGCCGCGCAGACCTGGATCCAGGTCAAGGCGGTCGCGGTCGCGGTCGGCTGGTCCGCGGTCGGCTCGGCGATCGCCTTCGGCATCGTCAGGCTGGTGCTGGGCCTCAGGGTCCCCCCGGATGCCGAGCGCGAGGGCCTCGACATCACCGACCATGGCGAGCGCGCCTATAATTTCTAGGCGATCGTCCCGGCATTCCGCAGGGCGGCGATTCGCTCCGCGTCATAGCCGAGCTCGGCGAGCAGCGCGTCGGCATCGTTGCGCGCGGGCCCCGGCGCCTCGGTCGCGGTGGCGGAGTAGCGCGGCGCGGGGGCGGGCTGGGTGACGCCGCCCACGTCGATGAAGGTGCCGCGCTCCTTGTTGTGAGGATGGTCCGGCGCCTCGGCGAGCGAGAGGACGGGCGCGAAGCAAGCGTCGCTCCCCTCCAGCAGATCGCACCAATGCCGGCGCGGATGCTGGCGGAAGAGGGCGGCGAGCTTGTCCTTGAGGCCGGGCGCGTTCTGCGGATCGGCGATGCCGAGCCTGCCGCGCAGCACCTCCCAAAATTGCGGCTCGATCGCGCCGATCGCGATCCACTGGCCATCGGCGGTTTCGTAGGTGTCGTAATAAGGAGAGCCGCCGTCGATGCTATTCGCGCCGGTGCGGTCCTCCCACAGGCCCTTGGCGTAGAGGCCCCAGGTCAGGCTGGCGAGCAGGGCCGAGCCGTCGGTCATCGCGCAATCGATCACCTGGCCCGCGCCGCCGCCTTTCACCGCGAGCAGGGCGCTGACCATGCCGAAGGCGAGCATCATCCCGCCGCCGCCGAAATCGCCGACATAATTGACCGGCGGCGACGGCCGGTCCTCGCGCCCGATCGTGTGGAGCGTGCCCGACAAAGCGATATAATTGATGTCGTGGCCTGCGGCGGCGGCGAGCGGCCCGCTCTGGCCCCAGCCGGTCATCCGCCCGTAGACGAGCTTCGGATTGTCGGCGAGCAGCACCTCCGGCCCGAGGCCCAGCCGCTCCATCACGCCCGGCCGATAGCCCTCGATCAGGCCGTCGCAGCTCTTGGCCAGATCGCGGACCAGCGCGATCCCGTCAGGCTGCTTGAGATCGACCGTCACGGTTCGGCGCGAGCGCGCCAGCGGGTCGCCGGGCAGCTTGAAGCCGCCCCGCCGCTCGATCCGGATCACCTCGGCGCCATGATCGGCCAGCATCATCCCCGCGAACGGCGCCGGGCCGAGCCCCTCCATTTCGAGGATGCGCAGGCCGGCGAGCGGGCCCGGCATTAGAGCGCTTCTATGATCGTCACGTTGGCGACGCCGCCGCCCTCGCACATCGTCTGCAGACCGTAGCGCAGCCCGCGCGCGCGCAGCGCATGGACGAGCGTGGTCATCAGCTTCGCGCCCGAGGCGCCGAGCGGGTGGCCGAGCGCGATCGCGCCGCCATTGACGTTGAGCCTGTCGGGATCGGCGCCGACATGGCCGAGCCAGGCGAGCGGGACCGGCGCGAACGCCTCGTTGACCTCGTAAAGGTCGATGTCGGCGATCGTCATACCGGCGCGCTTCAGCGCGCGGTCGGTGGCGAAGAGCGGCTCCTCGAGCATGATCACCGGGTCGCCCGCGGTGACCGTGAGGTTGTGGATCCGCGCCAGCGGGGTCAGCCCATGATCCTTGAGCGCCTGCTCCGAGACGACCAGCACCGCCGCCGAGCCATCGCAGATCTGGCTCGCCGAGGCGGCGCTGATCACGCCATCCTCCTTGAGCAATTTCACCGCGCCGATCCCTTCGAGCGTGGCGTCGAAGCGTATGCCTTCGTCGACCCGATGGAGTTCGGTGCTGCCGTCCGGCAGGGTCACCTCGACCGCGACGATCTCGTCCGCGAACGCCCCAGCCTCGGTCGCCGCCTTGGCGCGCCGGTGGCTTTCGAGCGCATATTCGTCGAGCCGGCTGCGGTCGTAGCCATATTTCCTGGCGATCATCTCGGCGCCCATGAACTGGCTGAAGAAGGGCACTCCATATTTGCCGGTGACGCTTGCGGGGAAGGGGGTGAAGCCCTTGTCGGCGACCATGGAGAGGCCCATCGGCGCCCGCGTCATGCTCTCGACGCCGGCCGCGATCACCGCGTCCTGCGTCCCCGACATCACCGCCTGGGCGGCGAACTGGATCGCCTGCTGCGAGGAGCCGCACTGGCGGTCGATGGTCACCGCCGGCACGCTCTGCGGCAGCTTGGACGCCAGCACCGCATTGCGCCCGACATGAAGCGACTGCTCCCCCGCCTGGGTCACGCAGCCCATGATCACATCGTCGATCGCGGCGGGATCGATGCCCGAGCGCTCGGCAACCGCATCGAGGCTGATCGCGGCGAGGTCGACGGGATGCACGCCCGCCAGGCGGCCACCCTTGCGGCCCCCGGCGGTGCGGACGGCGGCGACGATATAAGCTTCGGGCATTCCTCTCTCCTCGGAAGCGCTTGTGAGGGGAATCCTCACGAAATGAAAGCCGAGAGGCATTGAACGCGCCTGGCCTCCCACCTAGACTGGACGAGGTGGCTCGACCCGGAGGGGAGCGCATCGTCATGTCCATCGGAAAACGCGTTTACGGCCTGGGCGCCATCATGCTCGGGATACCCGGCCTCATCTACGGCAGTTTCGCCGCAATGGGGCTGCCGGTGCCGCTTTATGTTCCGGGCTACCAGATCCTCGCTTACGCCAGCGCCGCGCTGCTGATCCTGGCCGGCCTCGCGATCAACGTGCGGCGCCTGACGGCGATCGCCAGCCTCGCGCTCGCGGCCTTCTTCGCCTTGTGGGTAATGATGCTCCATCTGCCGCACGCTTTCGCCAATTTTGCGATTTGGGTGTCGTGGGAAGCCGTCGCCGAGACCATGGTCATGGCGCTGGGCGGGATGCTGGCCTTCACCTGGGCGCCCGGCGCCGGCGAGGCCCGCGCCGCCTCGATCGTGCGGATTGCGCGGCCGATGTTCGGCGTCGGCCTCATCGTCTTCGGCACCAGCGAGTTCGTCTATGCCGCCTACACCGGGGCGATGGTCCCCGCCTGGCTCCCGCCTTCCCAGCTCTTCTGGGCCTATCTCACCGGCGCCGCCCAGATCGCGGCGGGGCTGGCGATCCTTAGCGGTGTGCAGGCACGGCTGGCGGCGATCCTGCTGACCGCGATGTACCTCGTCTTCGGCCTGCTCGTGCATCTGCCGAGGCTGATCGCCGACCCGTCCGATGCCGGGCGGTGGGCCGAGAATGGCGTCAATCTGATCCTCGCCGGCGCGGCCTGGGTGCTGGCGGACACGCTCGTGCGGGCGAAGCTGGCGAGCCGCCAACGCGCGCCGGTCAGCGCCAGCGCTCCGCCGGCGCCTTGACATAGTGCCGCCAGACATAGCCCCAGGGGATGATCAGCCCGACCACGATCGGGAAGAGCCCGATGTCGATGAGATCCTGGCTCAATCGCGGCGACCCTGTCCCGGCCATCCATTGCGGCAGCCCGAAGCGGAGCAGCCAGATCGTCTTCCAGACGAATTCGAACAGGAAGATCGGCACCATCTTGAGCGGATAGCGAATCCCGATCGTCACCATCACCAACAGGCCGCCCAATATGGCCGTGATCATTCCGCGGGCCATCGGATCGGGCCAGATCAGGTCGGGCAGGTTGCTCGACCCGAGCGCGATGGCGGAGGCGAGGCAGCCCACGCGAATGACGTACATGCGCACCAGGGAGACCTCCTGATCGCCCCTTTTCCAGATGCTCGGCGAAGCTGAAGCAGCAGTCGAATCCATGTCAAATCTCCATATTCAGGACGCGGCAGGGATCGCCTGGCGGCGGAGCCGGCGCTTTTGCCTGAGCGTGCCGATGACCTTGGCGAGGCGCAGCTTGAGCAGCCAGAAGAGCATCATCGCGAGCACTGCCAGCGGCGGGATGTCGAGCCAAAGCGACCCCTGCACGGACTCGGGCATCACCCGCTGCTGGCCGAGGAAGAACGAACCTATTGCGACGAACAGCGCCAGGCACATGCGCCACACATGCCTGGCCATGCGCGGTGTCCCGGCGATGCCGCGATTGAGGATGACCTTGAGGTCCAGCGCCGCCGCCAGCGCGATGATGCCTCCAATGACGTAATAGCCCGTGCCGCCGCCCGCCGTCCTCGTCCCGAGCAGGATGGCTGCCGCCGCCAGCAATGCGGCGAAGACGAAGGCGGCCACTTCGGCGCGGCCGATGGTGCCGGCTTTGCGCCTCATCGTCATCCAGCCCGTCATGACCAGATAGCAGGTGAAGGAGCCGGCGATGGAATCGAACAGCTTGGGATTGCCCTGCGCCGTGACGAGGAAGGGCGAGACGAGCGCACCGATCGACGCCATCACCAGCATCGAGATGAAGAAGGTTCTTCCCGCCAGGACATGGACACGGCTTCCCTTGCGGACCGTCAGCGCCATCGTCCCCGAGATCATCCCGACACTGCCCCCGGCGATGTGAAGGGTGAGGAGCGTCGCGGCGCCGGCACGAACCAGCCACGGACTCTCCGCGGCGACCTGAAGCGTGTTCATATCTTTCTCCCCCGAGACGCTCAGTTCGCCGTCGCGGCGGAGTTCGGGTCGGTCTGAGCTGCGCTTCGGCGCCACCGCGTGCCCGGCTTCGTCACGTAGGTCCTGACGACATGATCCCAGGGAATGAGCGGGATCAGGACGATTGCGAACAGGCACTCGAAGACGGTCGTCATCGTGCGCGGGTCCATCCGGCCCGCAGACCAGAGAGGCAGGGCGACCGAGGTCAGCCAGACCGTCTTCCACAGCAGCTCGAAGAGGAGGACCGGAAGCATCTGCAGCGGATATCTGAGGCCGAGAGCCGCCAGCACCGACACGGCCGTCATCATGCCGGCGACGACGCCGTTCATCAGCGGCCAGCCGGGCGGATGGTTCAGGAGCAGCGGCCAGATGGTCGCGGCGATGCCGAGCGTGACGAACAGATAGCAGGCGCGAAGCAGGTTGATGCGCCACAGAGCGATTTCGGCCATGCGGAAATTCCTCGTTTTAGGACAGAGCGGGGACGGGGCGGAAGGTCTTTCCGAGCCGCACCCGGACGAGCCAGAAGGCCATCACGCCGAACGGCGCGAAGGCCAGGACGAAGAGGATCGGCGAGCCGCGCACGCCCATGGGCATGACGTCCTGCTGGCCGAGGAAGAAGGAACCGGTGGCGATGAAGAAGGCGACGCACATCCGCCACAAATGACGCGAGATCCGCTGAACCTGGGTCAGCCTGACGCGCAGGATCGCGTTGAGATCGAGCAGGCCGGCGAGCAGGCACACCCCGGCGAAGACGAAGATCGGGCCGCGCCCCACGGGTGTCGTCGAGGCACCGGTGACACCGGACCAGACCATGAGTGCGGCCGCGATGAGCACGCCCGCGCAGGCAATGATCTCGAACCTGCCGGTCGCCCCGTCTCGTCGGCGCGCCGTGACCCAGGAGGTCGCGACGAAATAGCAGACCAGAATGCCGCCGATCGGGGAGCCCGGCGGCGTCCTGAACGGCTCCAGGATCGCGGCGGTGATCCCGAGAACGAGCATCGATGCGAAGAACCAGGTTCCGGCGCGGCCGTGCAGCGGGCCCCCCTTGCGGGCGGCGACCGCGATCGTGCCCGAGAGGATGGCGAGGCATCCGCCCGCAATATGGACCCCCATGACGATGTTCATGCCGCTTCCCTTTCCGGTCCGCGCGTCGCGGGTTGCTCGCCCCCGGCCGTGTCCGGCAGGAATTCGAGGATGTCGCCGGGCTGGCAGGACAAAGCGGCGCAGAGCGCCTCGAGCGTCGAGAAGCGGATCGCGCGCGCCTTGCCTGTCTTCAGGATCGAGAGGTTGACGATCGTGATGCCGACGCGCTCCGCGAGCTCGGTCAGGGTCATTCGACGCGCGTAGAGGACGTCGTCGAGCTTGACGGCGATCGCCATATCACACCGTCCCTTCGAGGTCGTCGCGCATGCCCGCGCCTTCGGCGAACACCCGGGCGAGCACGAAGGTGAGGAGGACGGCGAGCCAGCCGTTGAAGGAGAAGCCGGCATCGAGGTCGACGGGGTGCGCCGGCGTCGAAACGAGCTCGGCGATAATGGCGATTGCGAGGCCGATGAGTTGCAGCGTGAGCAGCGCCCAGGCGATCCATTGCAGGCGGTGGGCGTTGGCGGCGACGAACGGGTCGCCCGCGCGCACCGTGTCCACCATCGCGAGCAGCCGCTTCAGGATCAGATAGTTGATCGGGATCGTGACCAGGCCGAGCGTCGCGATCCCGCGCAGGCCCCAGATCAGCCGCTCCGTGTCCGGCGATGGCGTCAGCTTGAACGCGCTCATGATCCACTGTTCGTGCGGCATGGCGATCAGCAAGGCGACGATCGCGGCGCCGAGCAGCCAGTTCAGGATGACGAGGATTCGCAGCAGGACGTAGGCGAACGGCAGCGCGGCGGAATAATGGCGGGTGGTCATGAGGGTGGCGCTCCAACGACTTTATATATCGATAAACGATAAGATGCTTATCGAAGATCGTCAAGCGCCATATCGAATTGCGTTATCCACCAGCCATCCGTCATTCCAGCGAAAGCTGGAATCCCACTTCTTAAAACGCTGGAAGGAAAAGAGATTCCAGCTTTCGCTGGAATGACGTTGCTCCACGGAAGCAGACTAAAGCGAGCGGGCGATCAGCAGCTTCATGATCTCGCTGGAGCCGCCGTAGATGCGCTGGACTCGGGCGTCGCGCCACATGCGGGCGATGGGGTAATCGTTGATATAGCCGTAGCCGCCGTGGAGTTGCAGGCAGGCGTCGACCACTTCGCCATGCGCTTCGGTGACCCAAAGCTTGGCGATGGCGGCGGTGGTGGCGTCGAGCGTGCCGGCGAGGACCCGGGCGATGCAGTCGTTGACCATCACCCGGGCGACCACCGCCTTGGCCTTGCAGTCGGCGAGCACGAACTGGCTGTTCTGGAAATCGATGATCGGCCTGCCGAACGCCTTGCGCTCCTTCACATAGGCGATCGTCTCCTCGATCGCCCGCTCCATGGCCACCGCGCTGCCGATCGCGATCAAGAGCCGCTCGCGCGGCAATTCGGCCATCAGCTGGTAGAAGCCCTTGCCCTCCTCGAGTCCGAGCAGATTGTCGGCCGGCACCCAGACGTCGTCGAAGAAGAGCTCGGATGTGTCCTGGGCATCGAGTCCGACTTTGTCGAGCTTGCGCCCGCGCCGGAAGCCTTCGACCTCATTGGGCTCGACGACGAGCAGAGAGACGCCCTTGGCGCCTTCGCTCGGGTCGGTCTTGGCGACGACGACGATCAGATCGGCGATCTGGCCGTTGGAGATGAAGGTCTTGGCGCCGTTGATCCGGTAGCCGTTGCCGTCGCGAAGCGCCGTGGTGCGGACCGATTGCAGGTCCGAGCCCGCGCCGGGCTCGCTCATCGCGATCGCCGCGACCCGCTCGCCGCTGGCCAATTTGGGCAGCCAGCGCTGTTTCTGCCCTTCGGTGCCGTGGGCCTGGATATAGGGCGTGATGATGACGTTGTGCAGGCCGGCGGCGAAGCCCTCGACGCCCTTGCGGATGATCGTCTCGGCGACCACGACGTCGTGGCGGAAGTCGCCGCCCGGGCCGCCATAGGCTTGCGGAATGCTGACCCCGAGCAGCCCGGCCTCGCCCGCCTCGCGCCAGAACTCGCGCTCGACCATCCCCACCTCGCGCCAGCCGGCGACTCGCTCCGGCGGCGCGTTCCGGTCCAGGAACTTGCCCACCGAGTCCGCGAACATGCGGATTTCCTCATCGTCCATGAAGGCGGGTTGGGGGAAATCGGCTTGGCTCATGGCCGCGACTGTGAGGCGAAAACCCCGGCCCGGCAAGCATGTGAACGCTCCTTAACCATCCCGTTCATCGCTCGCTCAGGCGCTTTGGACGAAACAATATGCTTCCGGGCCGCGTTTTTTGCCCGAATGCCTCAATCATGTGGGAGAGCGTGACATGCTCAGGAAACTCATCATCGGCGCAATGGTGTCGGCCAGCGCGATGGTCGTGCTGCCGGCGACTGCCAGCGCCCAGGGTTATTATCGGGACGGCTACCAGGGCCGTTCTTATGACGGCTATCGCGACGGTCGCCGCTATGACGGATATCGTGGCTACCGCCGCGACCGCTATCGCTACAACCGCCGCTATTACCGGCCCCGGAGCCGGGTGAACGTCTATGTCGGGCCGAGCTATGGCTACGGCTACGGTTATCCGAGCTATTATGGCGGCTACGGTGGCGGCTATGGCTATTATGACAGCGGCTATCGCGGGCGCGGCTATTATGGCCGCAGCCGCTATCGCTGCGGCAACGGCACCAGCGGCGCGATCGTCGGCGGCGCGACCGGCGCCCTGATCGGGCGCGAGATCGGCCGCGACGGCCGCGGCTATCGCAGCCGCTATCGGGGCCGCGGCAACGGCACCACCGGCGCGATCATCGGCGGCGCCCTCGGCGCGCTGATCGGCCGCGAGGCGACTCGCTGCTAGCGCAGAAAAGGGGACACGTACTTTTTCGCGAAAGAGTACGTGTCCCCATTCGGCTCCCCTTAGCCGTGGGACCGGGCGATCATCCGCTCCAGGCTCTCCAGGATCATCGTCCAGCCCTGGTGGGTCTGGCTCTCATAATCCTTCCACACGCCCTCGTGCGTCAGCGTCAGCAGCGATCCGCCGCCGTCCGGCGCGATCTCGATAGTGATCCGCGTGCGCTCGTCGCTGAAGCTGGTCCAGAAATCGAAGGCGAGCCGGCGCGGCCGGTCGATCTCGACATATTCGCCGAAATGCTCCGCCAGGTCCGCGCCGCGCCGCTCGAGAATCGCGAAGCGGCCGCCGACGCGCGGATCGATCTCGATCCTCTCCATGACGCCGCCCGGCGTCGCGAACAGCCATTGGCCGACGCCGTTCGGATCGAGCCAGGCGTCGAACAGGGTTTCGGGCGGCGCCGCGATGCGCCGCTCCAGGGTCAATGTCACCGTCTCGGTCATTCAATCCTCCGCTGTCATCCGCTCGCGCCGCGCCAGCTCCGCCTCGGTCGGCTCCGTTAGCGCGAAGGAGCCGGTGCGCACCGGGCCCGCCGGCCGGTACTTGCTGACGATCACGCCGGTCGTCGCGGTCTTGCTGCTCACCAGCGCCAGCTCGCCCGGCATCGTCTCCTCGCCGAACAGCCTCTTGCCCTTGCCGAGCAGGACCGGGAAGACGAGCAGGTTGAGCTCGTCGACCAGGCCTTTGGCGAGCAATGACCGGACCAGCACCGAGCTGCCCTGGGTCAGCAGATCCGGCCCGTCTCCCGCCTTGAGCCGGGCGACGGCGTCGGGCACGTCGCCCTCCAGCCGGACGCTGTTCTGCCAGGCGAGCGGCGCGGCCGAGGAGGTGGCGACATATTTGGTGACGCCGTTGAACTGGGCCGCCGGCTCCTCGTCGGTATAGGGCCAGTGCGCGGCGAAGATCTCATAGGTCTTGCGCCCCAGCAGCAGGTCGAAGGGCTTCGAGAAGCTCTCGCCCATCGCCTCGCCCATGACTTCGTCCCAGTAGGGAAAGGTCCAGCCGCCAAATTCGAAGCCTCCGGTCGGATCTTCCTCCGGCCCGCCCGGCGCCTGCATGACGCCGTCCAAGCTCACGAACGCGCCGACGATAACTCTGCGCATCAATTCTCTCCTTGCCAGGCCGGGTTCCACGCAATCTCCCACAGGTGGCCGTCCGGATCCGCGAAATAGCCCGCATAGCCGCCGTAGAAGGTCTCGGCGGCGGGCTTGACGATGGCGGCGCCGGCCGCCTCCGCTTCGCCCAGCACGGCGTCCACCTCCTCGCGCGACCCGACATTATGGGCGATCGCGAATTCCGTCGCGCTGGCCGGGCCGGCCGGGCGGCCGATGTCGTGGGCGAGGCTCGCGCGCGGCCAGAGCGCGAGCTTCAGGCCGGTATCGAGCGTGAAGAAGGCGACCGCGCCATGCTCGAACTCGGTGCCGATGATGCCCTCGGTCTGAAGCCCGAGGCCGTCGCGGTAGAAAGCGACGGCCCGCTCGAGATCGTCGACGCCGAGCGTGATCAGCGTGATGCAGTGCTTCATCCTGCCTCCTCAGGCGTCGGCGGCAAGGCCCGCCGCCACCTCGCCGAGCTGGTCCGCGCAGGTGCCCCAGCCTTCGTGGAAGCCCATCTTGGCGTGGGTCTCGGCATCCTGGCCGTCCTTGTGCTTGGCGATGGCGCGGTACAGCGTCTTGCCGCCGGGCGCGTCCTCGAAGGTCATGATCGCGGTGAACAGGAAGCCGCCGCAATCGGCCGGCCCCGGCGCGTTCGGGCGCCAGCCCGGCCCGAGCGCGGACGTCCAGACCACGCGCTCGCGCTCCACCACGTCGAGGACGCAGCCCGCGCCGCCGGTGCCGGTGTCGAAGCCGTCGGGCCCCGTCATGCGCATTCGGAATATCCCGCCGGGCTTGAGGTCGATCTCGACCTCGGGCGTCTCATAGGGCCTGGGCGCCCACCATCTTCGGATATGCTCGGGCGTCGTCCACGCCTCCCAGACGAGGTCGCGCGGCGCATCGAGCACGCGCTCCAGTACGAGGTCATGATCGCTCACTGTCACTCTCCTTGGCTTTGAGCGTTTCGAGATAATCTTCGAGCCGGTCGAGCCGGCCTTCCCAGAGCGCGCGCTGCTCGGCGATCCAGGTTTCAGCGGTCGCCAGCGCCTTGGGTTCCAGCCGGCAGGTCCGCACCCGGCCTTTCTTCTCCGAACGGACCAGCCCGCTCGCCTCGAGCATCTGCAGATGCTGCATCACCGCCGGCAGCGACATCCGATAGGGCGCGGCAAGCTCGCTGACCGAGGCGGGCGCCCGGCTCAGCCGCGCCAGCATGCCGCGGCGCGTCGGATCCGCGAGCGCCTGGAAGGCAAGATCGAGCCGGGCCGATTCGTTAAGCATGGGCTTAACTAACGCGGCGGGTCGCGGCGGGCAAGCAAAAGTTCAGTCAGTGCTTAACTATCATCGTCGTGAAGCCCACGCTAATTGGCGGCCTTTCAACCATGGAGCGGCGAATGGACAGCGCGGACGCGGCGGAGCTGGTGGCGGAGGTCCACGAGACCGAGGAGGAGGGCGGCGAAGCAGGGCGCACCCGCTTCCGCAACCGCGCCGCCCTGATGATCGCGGTGATCGCGGCGGTGCTGGCGCTGTCCGGGCTCGGCGGCGGCAACGCCACCGACGACATGATCCACAACAACATCAAGGCCAGCGACACCTGGGCCTTCTTCCAGGCCAAGAACATGCGGCAGACCGCCTATGAGATCGCCATCGTCGAGATCGAGGGCGACCTGGCCGAGCCGGGCCTCACGCCCGAGCGCCGGACGGCCATGGAACGGCAATTGGCCGAGCATCGCGCGACCATCGCCCGCTACGATTCCGAGCCGGACCCGGCCGCGCCGAACGATCCGCTGCGCGGCGAAGGCAAGCGTCAGCTGCGCGCCCAGGCGCAGGCCTATGAGGCGGCGCGGGGGGTCGCGTCGGAACAGGACAACAGCTTCGATCTTGCGGAGGTCTTGCTCCAGATCGCCCTCGTGCTCGGGTCGGTCGCAATCCTGGCGATCAACCGTCCAATCCTTATCCTCTCAGGGCTGCTCGGGCTGCTCGGCACGCTGCTGACGGTCAATGGCTACTTCCTGCTCTTCCCATTGCCCGTGTAACGGTGGCGCGCACCATCAGCGTGGAGGCGTCATGCCGAAATTTCCGCCTTTGATCGGAATCGCAATCCTCGCGGCCTTCCTGGCCGGACCCGCGCGGGCGCAGGAGACGGTCACGATGGATCAGGCCAGCAGGGACAACACGGCGCTGCGCGATCAGTTCTGGGGAATCTTCGAGCCCGAGGCCGATCGCGGGCGGGCGCGGACCCGCTCACCGGGGGACAGCGTGATACTGTCGAGCCGCGTCTATCCCACCGAATATCCCGGCATGTGCCGTCAGGATTACACAACCCTGCTGTTCGCTCCCGCGCAGGATGGCGTGCGCGATCCCGGCAACGCGACGCCGATGCGCGCCTATGGCGTCGACAATACGCCCTACTACCGCTTCTACCGTGCGCCGGGATCGGGCGTGCCTAACTTCGACGATCCCTGGCCTGGCGGGGTGTGGGACGGCCCCTGTTCGCACCTCGACTCGGACCGCGAATTCTTCAAGGCGCCCGACGAGGAGACCGCGTTCGAAGGCTATCGCGCGGTGCTGGCGGCGCGCCCGGCGGTGACGTCGCGGCGAGTCCGGCTCGGCCGGTGCCGGCCGCCGAGGGACCGTGAGCGGTTCTGCAGGGACATTTTCGCCGATACCGCGCCACCGGTCCTCCAGTCGATCAAGCGCTGCGACGCGCGGCCGAACACCGCCTGTTTCGTCGCCGAGATGGGCGGCTGGATCCATATCCGGATCGTGGTGGCGCAGGACGGCGGAGGCTATGGGGACAACACCGCGATGCGGATGCTCAATGCACGCGCCGCCGGCAGGGTATTGAGCGTCGATGTCGATTTCGAGGAGCTGGAGCCGCCCGGCGCGCTTGATTGACCGCCATTCCGATGGCCGCCTTCCGGCCTTTCCCCGCCGCGATCTTCTGCTATCGCGCCGCCATGACGCAGCCCAGCGATTCCATCCTCATCGTCGATTTCGGCAGCCAGGTGACCCAGCTCATCGCCCGGCGCGTCCGCGAGGCCGGCGTCTATAGCGAGATCGCGCCGTTCAACCGCGCCGACGAGGCCTATGCGCGGCTCAAGCCCAAGGGCATCATCCTCTCCGGCGGCCCCGCCTCGGTGATGTGGGACGACAGCCCGCGCGCGCCCCAGCATTTCTTCGACGCCGGCATTCCCATCCTCGCCATCTGTTACGGCCAGCAGACCATGGCCCACCAATTGGGCGGCCGCGTCGCGCCGTCGGACGACCAGGAATTCGGCCGCGCCTTCATCGAGATCGTCGGCGATTCCATGCTGTTCGACGGCCTGTGGAAGCCCGGCGAGAGCCACCAGGTCTGGATGAGCCATGGCGACCGCGTCGAGGCGCTGCCGGAGGGCTTCAGCGTCGTCGCGCGGTCCGAGGGCGCGCCTTATGCGGTCGCCACCGACGAGAAGCGCCGCTTCTTCAGCCTGATGTTCCACCCCGAGGTCGTCCACACCCCCGACGGCGGCAAATTGCTCGCCAATTTCGTCCGCCACGTCTGCGGCCTGGCGGGCGATTGGACGATGGCCGAATATCGCGCGACCAAGATCGCCGACATCCGCGCCCAGGTCGGGCAGGGCAGGGTGATTTGCGGCCTCTCCGGCGGCGTCGACAGCGCGGTCGCGGCGGTCCTGATCCACGAGGCGATCGGCCACCAGCTCACCTGCGTCTTCGTCGACCACGGGCTGATGCGCGCCAACGAGGCCGAGCAGGTCGTCTCGCTCTTCCGCAACCATTACAATATCCCGCTGATTCATGTTGATGCTGAACGCGAATTCCTCACCGGCCTCGCCGGCCTCGACGAGCCCGAGGCCAAGCGCAAGCTGATCGGCAAGACCTTCATCCATATCTTCGAGGCCGAGGCGCAGAAGATCGGCGGCGCCGATTTCCTCGCCCAGGGAACGCTCTATCCCGACGTGATCGAAAGCGTCAGCTTCACCGGCGGCCCGTCGGTGACGATCAAGAGCCACCACAATGTCGGCGGCCTCCCTGAGCGGATGAACATGCAGCTGGTCGAGCCCTTGCGCGAACTGTTCAAGGACGAGGTCCGCGTGCTCGGCCGCGAGCTCGGCCTGCCCGAGGCGTTCGTCGGCCGCCATCCCTTCCCCGGCCCCGGCCTCGCCATCCGCATCCCGGGCGAGGTAACCAAGGAGCGCTGCGACATATTGCGCAGGGCCGACGCGGTCTATCTCGAGGAGATCCGCAATGCCGGCCTCTACGACGCGATCTGGCAGGCCTTCGCGGTGCTGTTGCCGGTCAAGACCGTCGGCGTAATGGGCGATCACCGCACCTACGACCATGTCTGCGCGCTGCGGGCGGTGACCAGCACCGACGGCATGACCGCCGACATCTACCCCTTCGACGCTGCGTTTTTGAGCCGGGTCGCGACGCGGATCGTCAACGAGGTCAGGGGGATCAACCGCGTGGTCTACGATTACACGTCGAAGCCGCCCGGGACGATCGAATGGGAGTGACGAAAACAATTGGACATGACTGATCAATATTTTGGATCCGAACTGGCGACCTCTCACGAGTCGAATTCAGTTGGAGGTACCGATCATGGCGAGAAACAAGCGTTCGATTCCTCAAATTAGAAGCCGAATACGTGAGATCGCCGACGCGAATGGTATCGATGAGCTTCATGATTTAGCCGACGAGATGTTTCGTAACTCGCCTGTCAGGCGGGCAAAGACTCGGAGCAGACCGCTTACGGCTAAGCTGGCCGAAGAAATCCGGAAGTACGCTGCGAAGAATCCTAAGCTTCATCAGCGGGACATTGCACAACGGTTCAACGTCAATCCTGGACGCGTCTCGGAAGCAATGAACAATCTGGGCTAGGAAACGCCGCCGCCGCGGCCTCTCTGGCGGTGCTCCCGCTCGCGCGTTACGATCCGGCATGACCGAACCGCGACGCTGCACCTGGGTGGGCGCTAACCCGCTCTACCGCGCTTATCACGACACCGAGTGGGGCGTGCCCGTCCGCGACTCACGGATGCTCTGGGAAACGCTGATGTTGGAGGGCTTCCAGGCCGGGCTCGCCTGGATTGTCATCCTGAGGAAGCGCGAGACTTTTCGCGCCGCCTTTGCCGGCTTCGATCCCGAGCGCGTCGCGCGGTTCGGGGAGGACGATGTCGCGCGGCTGATGGCGGATCCCGGCATCGTCCGCGCCCGGGCCAAGATCGAGGCGACGATAAAGGGCGCGCAAATCTATTGCGAGATGGCTGCGCGCGGCGAGGATTTCGCCGAACATTGCTGGTCGTTCACCGGCGGCAAGGTGGTGAAGGGCGATGGCAAGACCCTGCCCGCGAAGACCGATCTCTCCGAGGCGATCTCGAAGGACATGAAAGGCCGTGGCTTCAAGTTCGTCGGGCCGACCATCGTCTATGCCTGGATGCAGGCGGTCGGCATCGTCGACGATCACCAGGTTGGCTGCTTCCGGCGCCTTTGGCTCAGTTCCGATCCTTTCCCCGCGCCTCGCTCGGGCTCGTCCCCGTCCAGCGCTTGAAGGCGCGGGAGAAGGCGGCGGGGTCGGAGAAGCCGAGGCGCCAGGCCGCTTCCTTCACCGGCAGGCCCTGCTCGCGCACGAAGCGCAAGGCGAGGCGGCGGCGAAGGCCGTTGAGAAGCGCGGCGAAGGTGACGCCTTCGGCCTTGAGCCGCCGGTACAGGGTCTGCCGGCTGCAGCCGAGCGAGCGGGCGACCGCATCGATCCGCACCGGGCCAGACGCGAGCATCGGCTCGATCCGCCGCTCGACCTCGCTTCGGAACTCGCTCTTCCTCGGCGCGGCGATCTTGCCTTCGATCGCCCTGGCGACCTCGCCCAGCAGGGCCAGGAAGGGGTTGGCCGGCCGCGGCACCCGGTCGACTCTCAGCATCTTCCACAAGGGCGCGCAGGCGTCGCGCCGCTCGCAGCCGCCGCAGGAGTCCCGTCTCATTCGATCGATGCAACCTGCGATCATGCTTTTGGTGCCCCCGATCATGTGCCTTGGTGGTATAGTGAAGTAATACGCCTCGGCGCCCATTCGCGCAAGGAGGCACGATGAACCCGATGATCCTGGTCCATGTCGCGGGCGGCAGCGCCGCCTTGCTGTCCGGCGCGGCGGCGCTCTCTTTCCGCAAGGGCGGCCCGCTCCACGCCAGGGCCGGCACGATCTTCTTCGCCTCGATGCTGGTGCTGGCGGGGACCGGCGCCTGGATCGCCGCGCTTCGGCCCGAGCGGGGGACAATGGTGGTCGGGCTGTTCACGGCCTATCTGGTGATCACCTCCTGGATGACGGCGCGGCGCCGGGACGGCAAGGCGGGCCGGTTCGAGGTTTTCGCCTTCCTGTTCGCGGCGGCCTGCGCGATCGCGTTCCTCGCCTTCGGCCTGATCGGCGCGGCCAGCCCGAACGGGCGGTTCGATTCGCTGCCGGCGGCGATCCATTTTCCGTTCGCGGCGGTGGCGGCGCTCGCCGCCGCGCTCGATCTCAACTTCATCCTGCGCCGCGACATTTCCGGGACGCAGCGGGTCGCGCGTCATCTGTGGCGGATGTGCGTCGCTTTGCTCATCGCCGCCTTCTCCTTCTTCCTGGGGCAGCAGGATGTGTTCCCGCGGGCCCTTCGGGGATCGCCGATCTGGTTCCTGCCGCCGCTCGCGGCGTTCGCGGCGATGGTCTTCTGGCTGCTGCGCGTCCGCTTCTCGAAGGCGTTCCGGCGTTTTCCGCCTCTTGCGCCGAGGCAGCGCAAGGACGAAGAAGCTGGCGCGGGCGCGTGACCCGACTCTCTGGGAGCGAGCGATGAGGCGGAACCGGTTGGACGATCTCGAGGCCGAGGACGAGAGTCCGCCCGAGGAGCTCTCGTTCGCCGACATCGTCGAGATCGCCGCGCGCAAGCTCGTCACCGCAATCGTCATCGCCGGCGGGCTGATCGCGCTCGCCATCTATTTCCGCCCGTCGCCGCCGCGCTACCAGGCGGCGGTCGGAGACGGGCGGGTCGTGCGCATCGACACCAGGAGCGGCAGCGTGATCGCCTGCGAAGGCGGCCGCTGCTACCGGGTCCTGCAGCGCGGCCAGGATCTCGTCAAAGCGCCGGCGCCCGAGGCCCTGCCGGTGCCGGCCGCGCGGCAGGTCCAGCCCACGCCCGCGCCGCCGTCGAACGCGGCGGCCCCGGCGCGTTGAGCCACAAGGCGCGACCGGCAATCGCGGCGCTGGCTCTGCTCTGCGCGGGCTGCGGCCAGCAGCAGGCCGCGGCGGACAAGGCGCCGGCCGCGGCCAATGCGACGCCGGCGGTCCCCCGCAATTTGCGGGTCTATCTCGCCCGCGACGGCCTGGAGCTGGTCGACGGCGGCGGAGCCGCCCGCCTGGTGGCGTTCGGCACATCGGAGGCGGAAACGAGGCGCCGGATCGAGCCCGTCACCGACGCCCCGGTGGCGCGCACCGACGATCCCCACTGCAGCATCCAGCCCAGGACAAGGCTCGATTATCGCGGCGGCCTCGCGCTCACCTTCGAGGCGGGCCGGTTCGCGGCCTGGGAGCAGGGCGCCGGCGCGGGCTACAGGATGCGGGGCGGGATCGCGATCGAATCGCCACGCGCGGCGCTCGGCGCGCTCGGCCCGGTGACGTTGCGCCGGGTCAACGTCACCGACGTCCCGCTGGAGGAATTCGCCGCCGGCGGCGTCAGCGGCGTGCTGCTCGGCGGCAAGGTCCAGGATTTCACCGCCGGCCGGAGCGCCTGCCGATGATCGCCGAAGCGCAAGCGGCCGACCAGGCGGCGGTGACCGGCCTGTGGGAGGCGTGCGGCCTGCTTCGCCCGTGGAACGATCCCGCCCGCGATTTCCGCCTCGCGGTCGAGGGCGCCACCTCGGCCATCCTCATGCTGCGCGGCGAGGCCGGGCTTGCCGCAAGCGCCATGGTCGGCTTCGACGGCCATCGCGGCTGGGTCTATTATCTGGCGGTCGCGCCGGCGCGGCGGCGCGAGCGGCTTGGCGCCAGGATGATGGCCGCCGCCGAAGCCTGGCTGCGCGCGCGCAATGTCCCCAAGATCCAGCTCATGGTCCGCGAGGACAATGAAGCGGCCCTGGCTTTCTACGAGGCGCTCGGCCTCGAGCGGCAGAAGGTGATCACGCTGGGCCGCTTTCTCTAGGTCGCTTTGACGCCGGCTTTGGACCGATTAGCCCTCCGACCAGCGGAACACCTCGTCGAGCGCCACCGCGAAGACGTCGGCGATCCGGAATGCAGTCTCCAGCGTCGGCGAATATTTGCCCTGCTCGATCGCGGCGACGGTCTGGCGGGTGACTCCGATCCGCTCGCCCAATTCGGCCTGGGTCATCTCGCCGGCGTGGAAGCGCAGGGTGCGGATCATGTTGGTGAGCCGCCGCTCAGCCATGCCAGCCACGGCGGTAGCTGAGCTCGTCGGCCCGCGCCTGCGCCTCCTTCGTCGCCGTCACCGCGATAATGATGGCGCCGACGACCATGGCGACGGCGTGCCCGGTGGCGATCAGGCCGAACGACCAGATGATGTCCAGCATGCGCCGCTCGCCAAACCCGGCGGCCGGCCCGACGATGCCGAAATAGACGCCGTAGGCGACCGCCATCGTCACCAATGTGAGCCACGCAATCTTCTCTCTGAATGCCACGGGCACCCTCTCGATGTTGATGATTCGTGACGCGATGTATGGCATGCAGAACATCGTGTCAAGAATATCTAACATCGGCCGGCCGCCGTGCGGCGCCGTGACCGGGGGAGGACGGAAAAATAATTCGTTGAATCCGATACTTGCCGTCGACTGGTTTTTCGTGATCCGTCATGCAATATCTGCAGCAACGACCGTCGCGTCCGCCCTAAAGCCCTTATGAAAGGAAGATGATCATGGTTCGTCGCTTCGCTTTGGTCGCTTTCGTATTGGTCGCCACGCCGGCAATGGCGCAGAACCAGTTTCCCGATCCGAACCTCCATGAACCGGCCGACATGACGTTCAGCGGCTATCCCACCGCGAGGCACTCCTTGCCGGCGATCGTCTGGGACAATGCAAGCGCTATTGCCACTTATGGCACTGCCGGAACCGTGAATTCGGATCTCCTGGCCGCCTGGCCCGCCTCCGACGTTCGCTACATGAGCGTCAACGTGGCGGATTACGTCACCGGCACCATGACATGCCGCTTCCGCAGCGGCTCCTTCGTTGATCTCAACGTCAGCGGGAACGGCCCGACCACGCCGGTCGCGATCACTGCGGGAGTCTCCGGGGGAGGGCTCGTTTGCCGCGGTTCGAGCGGCGCGACCTTTCGGGTCCAGCAGTCGTCGACGGCGCCCGCAATCTCGATAACGCCGTGACGTGAGCCGTCGCCCCAGTTGACGATCGGCGCGCCGCGCGTTCAGACGGCGCGATGATTCTCTACGGCATCCGCAATTGCGACACGGTCAAGAAGGCGCGGGCCTGGCTCGACGCGCACGGCGCCGCCTATGCGTTTCACGACTACAAGACGGCGGGGATCGACTCTGGCCGGCTGCGCGCCTGGGCGGTCGAGCTCGGCTTGGAGAAATTGCTCAACCGCGCCGGCACCACCTTCCGCAAGCTGCCCGAGGCCGACAAAACGGGCCTCGACGAGGACAAGGCGATCGCGCTGATGCAGGCGCAGCCGTCGATGATAAAGCGGCCGTTGCTCGATCTGGGCGACCGCCGGCTGCTGGGCTTCGACGAAGCGGCCTGGGCGGCGGCGCTGGACCGCTGAATGCCGAGCTTTCGTCTATGCCGATCCCGCCGCCCCCGTTAAGAAGGAGCGCGACCGCAATCGAAAGAAGGGGAGGTTCCGATGCGCGTTCTTGCCTTGCTGCTGCTGTTCATTCTTGCCGCGCCCGCCACGGCCCAACGCGGCGGCGAGCGAGTGCTGAGGACCGAGCGGGTGACCGCCGCTTTCGCCGGCTGGGAGCGCGGCGATTATCTGTGGGCGCACTTCCTGAACCGCGGCGGCGGGCGGATCTCGGCGATGGTCGGGGAGGACCCGATCGGGCCGTTCCTCGAAGCCAATCGCGGACGCCCGGTCACGGTCACGATCGCGACCGTGCGCACGACGCTTCCCGAAGCGGGCCCGACCACGATCCGGCGCGTGACCGGGGCGCGCAACGGCGCCGTCACCGCCCAAGCCTGGCGGCGGCGGCTCACCCCCGGCCAGCGCCGCGCCGCCCAGCTCCGCTTCGAGCGCGCGATTCCGTGAAGCGGCTGCTCGCCGCGCTGGCGCTGCTCCTCTTCGCCGCGCCGGCCGCGGCGCAGCCGACCGATTGGGCCGCGCGCCTCACCGAAGGTGACGTCGCCTTTGCCGATTTCCGCTTCCGCTCGGGCGAGACCCTGCCCGAATTGCGCATCCATTATGCCACGCTCGGCACGCCGCACCGCGACGCGCGGGGGCGGATCGACAATGCGGTGATGGTCCTCCACGGGACCGGTGGCTCGGGCCGGCAATTCCTCGCGCCGCAATTCGCCGACGCGCTCTACGGCCCCGGCCAGCCGCTCGACCTCGCGCGCACCTATGTCATCCTGCCCGATTCGATCGGTCATGGCCGCTCGTCCAAGCCGAGCGACGGGCTCAGGATGCGCTTCCCCGCTTACGATTATGACGACATGGTCGAGGCGCAGCGGCTTATGCTGGAGCGGCTCGGCGTCGGCCGGCTGCGCCTCGTCATGGGCACGTCGATGGGCTGCATGCACATCTTCGTCTGGGCCGAGGCCCATCCCGATTTCGCCCGCGCGGCGATGCCGATGGCCTGCCTGCCGGTCGAGATCGCCGGCCACAACAGGATGTGGCGCCGCGCCGCTGTCGAGGGCATCCGCCGCGACCCCGCCTGGGCTGGCGGAAGCTATGCGGCCCAGCCGCTCCAGGGGCTGCGCACCGCCGTCTCGATCCTGCAGATCGCGGGGATGGCGCCGCTTTATTTGCAGCAGGCCTTTCCAACGCGCGAAACCGCCGAGGCCTATATCGTCGAGCGCATCGACCGCGACATCGCCACCCGCGACGCCAACGACCTGATCTACCAGCTCGAAGCCAGCCGGACCTACAACCCGCTCCCCAATCTCGAACGGATCGGCGTGCCGATGACCTGGGTGAACAGCGGCGACGACTTCATCAACCCGCCCGATTACGGCATCGCCGAAGCGGCGGCGCGCAGGATGCCGAGCGCGCGCTACGTGCTGATCCCCGCCAGCGCGGAAACGCGCGGCCACGGCACGCACACCTGGGCGCGCTTCTGGAAGGATGCGCTGGTCGATCTGCTTCGACGGACGGAATAGGCTTGTGATCGGCGCGGCATTGCTTGCGGCGTCGATCGCGGCGGCCCAGTCGCAGCCGGCCGCCGCGCCCCGCCTGGCTCCGGAAACGATCCAGGCCATCCAGCTGCGCCGGCGCCTCGGCGTCGAGGACCCGCAAAGCCGTTCGATCATCTATGTTCGCAGCGAAGCCGCGCATCATCTTACCGATGAATATGTGCGGGTTGCGACTCGCGGCGCGGACGGGCGGTGGACGATCGTCTCGATCGGCGAGGAAAGGTCGGGGATTCTCCAGATCGAGCCGCAGCCGTTGCCGCGGGAGACGAACCTGCTCGGCCCGGCCGATTCAGCCGCGCTGGATCGGCTGCTCCGCATGCGTGCTCTCTACGGTCAGCGCCCGCCACGGGAGCGGCAAGCCGCGATCGGCGCCTATTTTCACGTGATCGAGATCGTGACTCCCCAGGGCCATGTCGTCATGCGCTGGACCGGCCGGCTGCGCGGACGGCTGGGCCGCGTCGCCAGCCTGATCATGGGATGCGGCGAGGACTAATTAGGTGGGGACACCAAGGTGTGTGTCCCCATTTTCGTTAGCGCGGGGTCGGCTCCCGCGAGCTCACATGGTTGAGCGCGATCACCCAGCGGCCGTCGATCTTGCGCATCAATCGCGTGTTGATCCCGTCCTGGGGGCTGCCGCCGCCTTCGAGCCGGTAGCGGCTGATCAATTGCGCGGCATCGGGCGCGAGCATCTCGACGCGGATGTCGAAGAAATGGAGGCGGCCGCGCCGCGCGGGGTCGCCGCCATAATCGCGGACATAATGATCGAGCGTGCCCTGCCAGTCGCGCTGGAACTGGCCGCGCGAGACGAACACCACGTCCGGGTTCTCGAAGCCGCGCATGTAGGCCGGAAAGTCGCCGCGGTTCCACGCTGTCTCCATCTCCGCGATCACCTGCCGTATCGCGCGCTCCTCGGCGGCGTCGTCCACGGCCGGCGCGGGGGCGCAGGCGGCGAGCAGGAGGAGGAACGCGGCGGCGGCCGGCCTCACGCTCCGGCCAGCCGGTGCACCGCGCGGGCGATCGCGATGGCCTTATGGTCCTGCCACAGATCGGCGATCACCTGGACGCCGATCGGCAGCCCGCCCGGATCCGCGCCGACCGGCACCGCGGTGGCCGGCAGCATCGGGAAGCTGGCCAGAGCGGGAAAGGCGAGCTGGAGCCCGTAGCGGGTCTCCGCGCCGTCGACCATGAGCATGCGCTCGGTGACGGGCGTGTCGTCGTGGGGATAAGCGGTGACTCCGAAGGCCGGCGCGATCACCGCGTCATAATCGGCGAACAGGGCCTGCCAGGCGCGGACCGCGTGCGCCTGATGGTCGAGCAGGTCGAACCAGGCGCCGAGCGAAGGCGGCTCGGTGCCGTCGAGCGGCGCGCCGCGGGTGAGCGCGGTCATCAGCAGCTGCATGTAATGGCCGAATTGCGCCGACAGATCGGGGAGGAGAGCGGTCTCCCGGTCGACCCTGGCGCCCTCGGCCTCGAACGCCGCGCCGATCCCCTCGATGGCGTCGGCGATAGGGCGGGCGATCGCGGCGAAGGGGTGGGCGGCCATGACCAGGATGCGCCAGTCTCCCGGCGCCCGCGCCTCCGCCTTCGGCAGCGGCCGGTCGGCGAGCAGGTCGAGCGCCAGCGCCAGATCGTCGGCGTCGCGCGCCAGCGGGCCGATCACGGCGAAGGGCGGGGCGTGGCCGTCCGTGCCCGGCGGATAATGACCGTCGGTGCTGAGCGCGCCATAGGTCGGCTTGTGCCCCCAGATTCCGTTGAACGCCGCCGGCACGCGGATCGAGCCGCCAATGTCCGAGCCCAGTTCGAGCGGCACCATTCCGCTCGCCAGCGCCGCCGCCGATCCGCCCGAGGAGCCGCCCGGCGAGCGCGAGGGGTCGAACGGGTTGCTGGTGCGGCCGTAGATCGGATTGACCGACTGATGGTCGGCCAGGCCGACCGGCACGTTGGTCTTGCCGAGGATGATCGCGCCCGCTTGCTTCAGGCGGCGGACGGCGACGGCGTCCTCCTTCGCGACGAAATCGCGGTGCTGCTCGAAGCCCCAGCTGGTCGGCAGGCCGGCGACGTCGAACGCTTCCTTGACCGTCATCGGCACGCCGAGCAACGGCCCGCTTTCGCCCCGCTTCACCGCACCGTCGGCCCGATCGGCGGCGACGCGGGCGCGCTCGAAATCGCGCACGACGACCGCGTTGATCGCCCCGTCCAGCGCCTCGATCCGGGCGATCGCGGCCTCTGTCTCGGCGCGGGCGCTGGTCTCGCCGCTGGCGATGGCGGCGGCGGTCCCGATCGCGCCGCGCTGCGGTTCGTAGCTGATTGTGGTCATCGCTCCCCCTTCCGTTCGGGCTGAGCCTGTCGAAGCCCTTTCCTTCTTCCCGACTCCGAAGGGAAGGAAAGCCCTTCGACAGGCTCAGGGCGAACGGTGGTTCCGGTGATGAGGCCGCGCTAACGCGCGAACTTCTCCCCGGCCTCGGCCTTCTGGCGCAGCAACGCCGCCACCTCGAAGCCGCGCCGTTCCAGCCCCTCGACGATCTTCTTCAGCCCTTCGGTGTCCGCCCAGAACATCGGGCCGCCGCGATAGACCGGCCAGCCATAGCCGTAGACCCAGACGACATCGATATCGGACGCGCGCTGGGCCATGCCTTCCTCGAGGATCCGGGCGCCCTCGTTGACCATGGTGTAGAGCGTTCGCTCGACGATCTCGTCGGTCGAAATCTCGCGCGGCGCGATGCCTTCCTTCTTGCGGAACTCCTCGATGATCCCGGCGACGACGGGCGAGACGTGCTTCTGGCGCTTGTCGTCATAATCGTAGAAGCCGGCGCCCTTCTTCTGGCCCCAGCGGCCGGCGGCGCAGAGCGCGTCGCGGATATTCTCGATCCGCTCGGGGTCGCGGTGCCAGCCGATGTCGACGCCGGCGAGGTCGGACATCTCGAACGGCCCCATCGGCATTCCGAACCTCTTGTGGACGAGATCGATCTGGTCGGGCGTCGCGCCTTCGAGCAGCATCTTCATCGCCTCGATCTGGCGCGGCATCAGCATGCGATTGCCGATGAAGCCGTGGCAGACGCCCGCGACCACCGCGACCTTCTTGATCCGCTTTGCGAGGCCCATGGCGGTGACCAGCACGTCGGGCGCGGTCTTGGCGCCGCGCACGATCTCCAGCAGCCGCATCACATTGGCGGGCGAGAAGAAGTGCAGGCCGACGACGTCCTGCGGCCGCGCGGTCGAGGCCGCGATCTCATCGATATCGAGATAGGAGGTGTTGGAGGCGAGGATCGCGCCCGGCTTGGCGATCTTGTCGAGCTTGCCGAAAATCTCCTTCTTGACGTCCATGTTCTCGAACACCGCCTCGATGATCAGGTCGCAATCGGCGAGGTCCTCGAGGCTGAGCGAGGGCGTCAGCTGCCCCATCGCCTGCTCGACCTGCTCGGCGGTGATCCGGCCCTTGGCCGCGGTCGCTTCGTAATTCCTGCGCATCACGCCGGTGCCGCGGTCGAGCGCTTCCTGCTCCATCTCGACGATGGTGACGTGCAGGCCCGCGCTGAGGAAGTTCATCGAAATGCCGCCGCCCATCGTGCCGGCGCCGATCACGCCGACCTTGTAGATTTCGCGCGGCCTGGTGCCCTCCGGGACGCCTTCGATCTTGGCGGCCTTGCGCTCGGCGAAGAAGAAATATTGCTGGGCGCGCGCCTGATCGCCCATCATCAATTCGACGAACAGGCGGCGCTCGTCGAGCACGCCTTCGGCATAGGGCTTGGCGACCGCCGCCTCGATCGCCTTGATGTTGGATTCGGGCGCGTCGTAGCCGCGGAACCTGCGGTCATTGGCCTTGCGGAATTCCTTGAAGATTTCGGGATTGGCGCGCGCTTCGGCGAGCTTGTCGTCCTTCTCGCTGGCCTTGGGTATGGGGCGGACGTCGCGGACCTCCTCGGCGAAGGCGACCGCATGCTTTTCGAGCTCGCCATTCACCAGCCGGTCGACGAGGCCGACTTCATAGGCCTCCTTGGCGCCGATCGGATTGCCGGTGGCCGCCATCTGCAGCGCCTTCCCGACGCCGGCGACGCGCGGCAGCCTCTGCGTTCCGCCCGCGCCGGGAAGGAGGCCGAGCTTCACCTCGGGCACGCCCAGTTTCGCCGAGGGTAATGCCACCCGGTAATGGCTCGCCAGCGCGACCTCGAGGCCGCCGCCGAAGGCGGTGCCGTGGATCGCGGCGACCACCGGCTTGGTGCAATTCTCGATGATGTCGACCACCGTCGGAAGCATCGGCAGCTGCATCGGTTTGCCGAATTCGGTGATGTCGGCGCCGGCGAAGAAGGTCTGGCCCTCGCAGATGATGACCACGGCCTTGACCGCATCGTCCGTGTCCGCCTCTTCGATCGCCGCGACCAGCCCGACCCGCACCGCATGGCCGAGCGCGTTGACCGGCGGGTTGTTGGAGGTGACGATCAGCACGTCGCCGTGCCTGCGGGTGGTGATGGGGCTACTCATCGGATTCTCCTGGTCTTTACACCGTCATTGCGAGCGTAGCGAAGCAATCCAGCCGCGCGGTGGATTGCCGCGTCGCTTCGCTCCTCGCAATGACGATCGGTTTCATGGTTCAAACTCAAAACGATGTCCGGCCATATTCCTGGCGGTAATGGGGGTGCGAGCAGGAAAGGCCGCCGTCGACGACCAGCGCGTGGCCGTTGACGTAGGAGGAATCGTCCGACGCAAGGAAGAGCGCGGCCTGGGCGATCTCGATCGGCTCGCCGCCGCGCTTCATCGGGTTCAAATGGCCGATCAATTCCTCCTTGCCGGCGGCGCGGGCATTGTCGAAGAGGGGCTGGGTCATGCCGGTCTCGATCAGCCCGGGGCAGATGGCGTTGACCCGGATATTGGCGCCGCACAATTGGGTCGCGGCGACCTCGACCAGGCTGATCACGCCCGATTTCGACGCCGAATAAGCCGGCCCGCCGGCGCCCGCGCGCAGGCCCGCGACGCTCGCCGTGCAGATGATCGAGCCGCCGCCGCGCGCCTTCATCGCCGGCGCCGCATGCTTGATGGCGAGGAACGGGCCGATCAGATTGACCCGCAAGATCTCCTGCCAGTCCGCCGGCGATTGCTCGAAGATCGAGGCGAGCCCGCCCGAAATCCCGGCATTGGCGAAAAAGATGTCGAGGCCCCCATGCTCGCTCGCCGCCGCCTCGATCAGCCCGACCACATCCTCCTCGCGCCCGGCATCGGCGCCGATCACGCCCTCGGAGCTGTTGACGTCGGCCGCGATCACGATCGCCCCTTCCCGCGCGAACAGGGCCGCGGTCGCCTTGCCGATCCCCGACGCCGCCCCGGTGACGATCGCGACCTTGCCTTCCAGTCTTCCGCTCATAATCCCACCCCCGTCGTCGAGCCGCCGTCCACCACGATCGCCTGGCCGGTCATGAAGGTCGAGGCCGGCGAGGCGAGGAACACGGCGGCGCCGGCGATTTCGTGGGGCTCGCCGATCCGCTGCATCGGCGTGTGCATGGTCACCGCCGCCAGCGTCTGCGGATTTTCCCACAAGGCCTTGGCGAAATCGGTCTTGATCAGCCCCGGCGCGATGCAATTGACGCGGACCTGGCGCGGCCCGAACTCGGCGGCGAGGTTGCGCGCGAGCTGGAAATCCGCCGCCTTGGAGATGTTGTAGGCGCCGAGCACGCCCGAGCCCTTCAGGCCGCCGATCGAGCTGACGATGATGATCGAGCCCTCGCCGCGCTCGAGCATTTCGGGCGCCACCATCTGGATCAGCCAGTGATTGGCGACGACATTGTTGTCGAGGATCTTGCGGAACTGCTCGTCCGATATCCCGCTCATCGGCCCGTAATAAGGGTTGGAGGCGGCGTTGCAGACGAGGACGTCGATCCGCCCGAACTGCCGCCGCGTCTCGTCGACCAATTCCTGCAGCGCGTCCTTGGAGGAGATGCTCGCCGGCACCACGATCGCGCGCCCCTCGCCATGCGCGGCGTTGATCCCGTCCGCCACCTCCTGGCAGGCCAAAGCGGTTCGGCTCGAAATCACCACTTTGGCGCCCTGATCCGCGAGCGCCTCGGCAATCGCCCGCCCGATCCCGCGCGAGGAGCCGGTGACGATCGCGACTTTACCGGTCAAATCGAAGAGACCCATTCCAACCCCTCTCGTCATTCCCGCGAAAGCGGGAATCCATCCTGCATTCGTGACCCCACCGCCGTCTGGATCCCCGCTTTCGCGGGGATGACGATCAGGTGGAATGCTTTGCGAACTCCAGCCGCGCGATCGCGCGATTGTGCACTTCGTCCGGCCCGTCGGCCAGCCGCAGCGTCCGGATCCCCGCCCAGCTCGCGGCCAGCCCGAAATCCTGCGAGACGCCGGCGCCGCCATGGGCCTGGACCGCGTCGTCGATGATCCTCAGCGCCATTTGCGGCGCGAACACCTTGATCATCGCGATCTCGGCCTGGGCCGCCTTGTTGCCGGCCTTGTCCATGATGTCGGCGGCCTTCAGGCATAAGAGGCGCGCCATGTCGATGTCGATCCGCGCCGCGGCGACGCGCTGCTCCCAGATCGAATGCTCCATCAGCCTCTTGCCGAAAGCGACCCGGCTCTGCAGCCGCTTGACCATCGCCTTCAGCGCCTCCTCGGCCGCGCCGATGGTGCGCATGCAATGGTGGATCCGCCCGGGCCCGAGCCGCCCCTGCGCGATCTCGAAGCCGCGCCCTTCGCCGAGCAGGAGGTTGGTCGCGGGAACGCGCACGTCCTTCAGAGCGATCTCCATATGGCCGTGCGGCGCATCGTCATAGCCGTAGACGGTGAGCGCGCGCTCGACATGGAGGCCGGGCGCGTCGAGGGGGACCAGGATCATCGATTGCTGCTGGTGGAGTTCGGCCTCGGGGTCGGTCTTGCCCATCAGGATCGCGACCTTGCAACGCGGGTCGCCGGCGCCGCTCGACCACCATTTGCGGCCGTTGATCACATAATCGTCGCCGTCACGGGCGATGTCGCATTCGATGTTGGTCGCATCGGACGAGGCCACCGCCGGCTCGGTCATCAGGAAGGCGGAGCGGATCTCGCCGTTCATCAGCGGCTTCAGCCATTGTTCCTTCTGCTCGCGCGTGCCGTAGCGGTGAAACACCTCCATATTGCCGGTGTCGGGCGCGGAGCAGTTGAACACCTCGCTCGACCACATGATCCGCCCCATTTCCTCGGCGCAGAGCGCATATTCGAGGTTGGTGAGCTGGGTGCCTTCGAATTCGAAGCTCTCGTCGACGTGGCGGAGCGCGTGGCCCGGCGGCATGAACAAATTCCACAGGCCGGCCGCCTTCGCCTCTGGCTTCAATTCCTCGATGACGGGCAAAGGCTGCCAGCGGTCGCCCTCGTTGAGCTGCGACTTATAGTCGCCGACCCGCGGCCGAATCCGAGTCTCGATGAAGTCCTTCACCCGATCCCGGTAAAAAGCCTGCCGTTCCGTAAGGTCAAAATCCATGCCCGCGGAATCCTCTCGTTTTTGCGCCTTCCCCGCTGCCAGAAATGGCGGATTTGCGCCAGTGGGAGCGGCAGCGGCACGCGGCACTATATGCGGGTGGCTGGAGCGTAGCGCTGCGGTGCGGGCCGAGCGCACCGGCCTGATCGAGCGGTTCGAGGGCAGTTGAAGCAGTGAACGCCGACTGCCTGACCGCCCACCGCGATGCTCAGGCCGAACCGCGCTTACGCAGCTTCCAGGTCAGCCCCGGCAATTTCTCCATCGCCTTGCCGCATACCCTGCAGACCGTCACGAAATGGCCGCCCTCCCAATGGCTCACCTTCGTGTCCGCGACATGCGTGCCGAGCCAGTCGTGCAGGCTCACAAGCTGCTGCCGATCGCCGCGCGCTGGCAGCCGATCCAAACATATTCGCCCATCGGGATCATCCTGGCCTGCAAGCGGGAGCACGAACGTGTCTCTCAGTCACGGGGAGCTTGCGTAAAAGAAGCAGGTGATGGGCCGCACTTAGCAGTTGGGGCTGATTTAGCGAGTTTATTCGCGGCAATTGCGGCGCAAGGCCGGACTAGCTGGGCGTGGCGTTAGCGCTCGCAACGCTGGCGTCGAACTGGGCCTTGGTCGTCTGCAGCAGCAG
>DASYKV010000045.1:0-39259 GCA_035994965.1 Allosphingosinicella sp. | reverse complement strand
CGCGGCAACAAAGGCTCGATCCGAGACCACTCCGCGTCACTCAACCACGTCAACTGCCTGCCCATCATCGCCTCCACCAAAGCAGAAACGTTGAATCAGCAGCAATCCCTCAGCGCAACCTTATTGAGTACGGACCCTAGCGCGCATCGACATTCAGTTTCACGTTCCCGCGAAAGCGGGAATCCAGCTTCTTAAACAGCTAAGTAAGGAAAGCTCGACCCCTGCTTTCGCGGGGGTGACGGGAGAGGGGAAAAGCCCTCCGCACGGGATGAGCGGCCGCCTTACTCCGCCGGCTCGAACGGCAGGCCGAGCGCCTCGGCGACGGCCGGGTGGCGGATCTTGCCGTTCGAGACGTTGAGACCGTTTGCGAGGTGTGGATCGGCTTTCATCGCTGCTTCAGTGCCTTGGTTGGCAAGCTTCAGAACGAATGGCAGGGTCGCATTGTTGAGCGCGAAGGCCGAGGTGCGCGCCACCGCGCCCGGCATGTTGGCGACGCAATAATGGATCACGCCGTCGATCTCGTAGACCGGGTCCGAATGGGTGGTGGCGTGGCTGGTCTCGAAGCAGCCGCCCTGGTCGATCGAGATGTCGACCAGGACCGAGCCGCGCTTCATCGTCTTGAGCATCTCGCGGGTGATCAGCTTGGGCGCCGCCGCGCCGGGGATCAGTACCGCGCCGATCACCACCTCGGCCTTCCTGACGGCATGGGCGATCGTCGCCCGCGAGGCGTAGGCGGTCTTGATCTGGCTGCCGAAGAACATGTCCAGCTCGGCGAGGCGGGCGTTGGAGATGTCGTAGATGGTGACGTCGGCGCGCATGCCGACCGCCATCTGGGCCGCGTTGACGCCGGCAATGCCGCCGCCGAGGATCATCACCTTGGCCGGCGCGACCCCGGGAACGCCGCCGAGCAACACGCCGCGGCCGCCCTGCTCCTTCTCCAGATAATGGGCGCCGACCTGGATCGACATCCGGCCCGCAACCTCCGACATCGGCTTCAGCAAGGGCAGCGAGCCGTCATTGGCGGTCACCGTCTCATAAGCGATGCAGGTCGCGCCCGAGGCCATCAGGCCCTGGGTCTGCTCGGGATCGGGGGCCAGATGGAGATAGGTGAAGAGCAGGTGGCGCGGCTCCAGCAGGGCGATCTCGGAGGCTTGCGGCTCCTTCACCTTCACGATCATGTCGGACCCGGCGAAGACGTCGGCGGCATTGGCGCCGATGGTCGCGCCGACATCGAGATAATCCTGGTCGGAAAAATCGATGCCGAGCCCGGCCTTGGTCTCGACGACCACCTCATGGCCGGCGGCGATCAGCTCGGCCACCGAGGCCGGGGTCAGGCCGACCCGATATTCGTGAACCTTGATCTCCTTTGGCACGCCGACGCGCATCTTTCAGGCTCCTCTCAACCAAGAACGGGCGGGTCTATAGCGGGACGCGAAGCCTTTGTCGCCGTTGCGCGCCCCACGGGCCGGTGCTAAGCCGCCGCCGCCCCGGCAGCGCCCGGGTCCAACAGAGGAAGTCGGACGTTCGTTCCTGACCGATGAGCGACAGCATTGCCCCCGAGCAGCCCGCCGACCGACCGGCCGGGCACCATTCCCAGTCCGGGATCATCAGGCTTGCCGTCGGCGCGATCGGAATCGTCTTCGGCGATATCGGCACCAGCCCGATCTACGCCTTCCGCGAGACGTTTCACGGCCACCACAGGCTGACCAGCGGCGACCCCGAAATATTGGGCGTGCTCAGCCTGATCTTCTGGTCGATGATGATCGTGGTGGCGATCAAATACGTCACCGTCATCATGCGCGCCGACAATAAGGGCGAGGGCGGCAGCCTTGCTCTGCTCGCTTTGATCAACCGCAAATCCGACAGCGGCAAGCGCCGGTGGACCGCCGGCATCGTCCTGCTCGGAGTGTTCGCCTGCGCGCTCTTCTACGGCGATTCGATGATCACCCCTGCCATCTCGGTCCTGTCGGCGGTCGAGGGGCTGAACACGGTCCAGTCGGGCTTCGGCCCCTATATCGTGCCGATCGCAATCGCCATCCTGGTCTTCCTGTTCGCGATCCAGTCGACCGGCACGGCGCGGGTCGGCGCCCTGTTCGGCCCGATCATGATCTTCTATTTCATCACCATCTCGGTGCTCGGCCTGATCCACATCGCCGGCTCGCCCTCGATCATCCTCGAGACGATCAACCCGTTGAACGCGGTGCATTTCTTCCTGAGCGACGGCTGGAGCGCCTTCCTCGCCCTTGGCTCGGTCGTGCTCGCCGTGACCGGCGCCGAGGCGCTCTACGCCGACATGGGCCATTTCGGCCGCAAGCCGATCGGCATCTCCTGGCTGTTCTTCGTCATGCCGGCCCTGATGCTCAACTATATGGGGCAGGGGGCGATGGTGCTCTCGCTCGATCCGGCGGGCGCCGACGCCGCGCTCGCCAATCCCTTCTTCTTCCTGGCGCCAGAGGGGATGCGGCTGCCGCTCGTCATCCTTGCCACCTTCGCCACCATCATCGCCAGCCAGGCGGTGATCTCCGGCGCCTTCTCGGTGACCCAGCAGGCGATGCACCTGGGCTTCATCCCGCGCCTCAGGATCCAGCACACCAGCGAAGCGACGATGGGCCAGATCTATATCCCGGTGATCAACTGGGCGCTGATGGTGATGGTGATCCTGCTCGTCCTCTTCTTCCAGAATTCGTCGAACCTCGCCGCCGCCTACGGCATCGCGGTGACCGGGGCGATGTTCATCGACACCTGCCTGCTGACCGTCGTGCTGTTCGTGTTGTGGAAGTGGAAGCCCTGGCTCGCCATCCCAATCCTCGCGGTCTTCTTCCTGGTCGACATCGCCTATTTCGCCGCCAACCTTACCAAGGTGCCCGACGGCGGCTGGTTCCCGCTCCTGGTCGGCTTCTTCGCCTTCACCCTGCTCACCACCTGGGCCAAGGGCCGCCAGCTGATGATCAAGCGGATGAACGAGGCGGCGATGCCCGCCGCGATCTTCATCAAGTCGGCCGCGTCGAGCGCCACGAGGGTGCCCGGCACCGCCGTCTTCATGACCACCGCGTCCGACGGCATTCCGCACGCGCTGCTGCACAATCTCAAGCACAACAAGGTCCTGCACGAACGCGTGCTGCTGCTCACCGTGCGGATCGAGGACGTGCCCTATGTCGAGGAGGAGAAGACCTTCCACCTCGACGAGCTTGGCTCGGGCTTCTACCGCCTGATCGTCCGCTACGGCTTCATGCAGGAGACCAATGTGCCGAGCGCGCTGGCGCGCGTCGACAGCTGCGGGCCGCAGTTCAAGATGATGGACACCAGCTTCTTCCTCGCCCGCCAGACCTTGATCGTCTCGCCCAAGCCCGGAATGGCGCTGTGGCGCGAGAAATTGTTCGCCTGGATGCTCAGGAACGCCGAAAGTGCGATGGAATTCTTCAGCCTGCCGCCGAACCGCGTCGTCGAGCTCGGCAGCCAGGTCGAAATCTGATCCTGGCCGGCCCGATCATCGTCACCGCGTTGTTCGGCGACGGCGACAATGGCTGGCTCCAGCAGCTCAGGCGCACGCATTATCCGCCCGAGCGCAATCGGGTCCCGGCCCATCTCACCTTGTTCCGCCAGCTGCCGCCGAGCCTGGAGGCCGAGCTCGCGCACCGGCTCGCCGCCGCCACCGCGGCGGCGCCGCCGGGCGCGGCGATCGCCGGCATCATCGACCTCGGCGAGGGAACGGCGCTGCGCGTCGAGAGCGACGAATTGGCGGCGATCCGGGCCGAGCTGGCGGACGCCTTTCAGGGCCTGCTGACGCCACAGGACCTGACTCCCTTCCGCCCGCACGTCACCATCCAGAACAAGGTCGACACGCGCGACGCGAAAAACCTCCAGCGCCAGCTCCGCGCCACCTTCGCGCCGCGCCCGCTGGCGATCCGCGCTTTGGCGTCATGGCGCTATCGGGACGGCGCCTGGGAGCCGCTCAAGGTCCACGCCTTCCGGCGCTAGCGAAGAGCCGTCAGTCGACCTGGCCGACGCCGTCGCAGCTATAGTCGAACGCCGCCAGCCCGGCCTCGAGATGGCCGCCGAGCAGTGGCATGTCGAGCAGCTCCTCGACCCGTTCGTCGCCGCTGAGGTCGTTCGCTTCGGCGAAGGCCTCGTCCCATTCGCTCATATCGTAGGTGCCGCGGCCGACCCAGGCCAGAGCGACGATCTCGGCGAGCTGGTCCTCGGCGAGATCGTCGAGCACCGAGCGGACCTCCTCCTCGACGCCGTCGTTCAATTCGTCCTCGAGCACCGACAGCGCCTCGCCGCCGCCATCGTCATAATCGTCGACATTGTCGGGATCCTCGTCCGGATCCTGGGCCGGGACCTGCGCCTCCATCTCCTTGGCGCGAAGGATCAGGCGGCAGATGGTTTCGAGCGGCGTCAGCAGGTCCATGATGTTTCTCCGTGCCGTGGCTTTGCAAACGACAGGAGGGGCCGGCGGTTCCGGCCTTGAAACCAGCGGCCGCCCGCTCCAGTTGACCGCTCGCGCGCCCCTTCCTATAGCGCCGCGTCCCTTGGGGCGGAGTAGCTCAGCTGGTTAGAGCAGCGGAATCATAATCCGCGTGTCGGGGGTTCAAGTCCCTCCTCCGCTACCATTTCCAACCCTCTCCTCAGGAGGGGGCGGCTGGCCTTCCGTGACGATGTCGATGACGACCACGCCGGCCTTCTCGCCGGTCTGGACGTAGCGATAGGCGTCGGCGATCTCGGCCAGGGGATAGCGCCGGTCGATAACCGGAACATATTGCCCCGCTTCGATCATGTCTTTCAGGCCGGTCACGAAGGCCTGTCCGCTGCCCCGCTTCGCCAGGGGAACAACGGCGCGTCCGCTTCGCGTGAGCCACGACCAAAGCAGGAACCACGAATGCTGCGCCCACGGGCCGAGATCCGTTGTCGCGAAGACACCCCCGGGCTTGAGCAGTCGCCGCCATCGGCGGAAGCCCAGCTTTCCAACCGCGTCCCATACGAAGTCATAGTCGCGGCCAAGCCGATCGAATTCGTCCGCGGCATAATCGACCACCAGATCGGCGCCGAGCGATCGGGCCATATCAAGGTGACGGCCGGCGACGACGGCGGTGACCTCGGCGCCGCGTCTCTTGGCAAGCTGGACTGCCGCCGACCCGATCGCGCCGGATGCACCGTAGACGAGAATCCTGTGGCCGGGTCCGAAACCGAGCTGCTCGACGGCCGCATTGGCGTAATAGGCGCCTTCGCAGAGGACCGCCTGATCGAAGCGCAGATTGGAGGGCATGAGGGCGATCGGCCCGGTTTCGGGCATTCGGAAATATTCCGCCTGGGCGCCGTCATTCCTGACCGGGCACATCCCGAAAACGCGGTCTCCGGGCAGGAACAGGCTGGCCGCGGCGCCGACTGATTCGACCGTTCCGGCGAAATCCATGCCGAGGATGGTTCGCCGCGAGCGCCCGGAGCCGCTCATCAGCCGGATCAGCCTCGGGAAACGGAGCTCGCCGCAATCGCTCCGGTTGACGCTCGCGGCATGGACCCGGACCAGCACCTCGTCCGGCCCGGGCACCGGCGCCGGGACGTCGCTGAGCGCGATCACGCCAGGCGACCCGTAACGCGCGATCGTGGCGGCCTTCATCGGCTCTCCAGACTAACGGACTCGGGTTCGCGGCCCGCGATCCTGTTCTAGGCGCCGCGCGCCGCGCGGGAAAGGCCCGCCCTTCAAATCCGCGCCGGCGCGCCTATCTCTGCTGCGATGATGCTGAGGCCCGCCCTTCTTGCCCTTTGCGCGGCGCTGACGCCGCTGGCCTCCATGCCAGCGGCCGGCCAGGCCACGGCGTCGCCGCCGTCCAACCCCTTCCAGGGCCTGTGGACCGGCTGGGGCGGCGCCAATCGCGATTCGCTCGAGGCCGAGACCCGGACGCAGGACCAGCTGGACCCCGCGCCGCCCGAAGCGACCTCGATCCCGGCGGGCTCGCCTTTGCTCTCGCGAAGTCGCGAGCAGGCCGCGGCGCTCGGCGCCCGGGTCGGCGAGATCGTCCGCGGCGGCGATTGCGCGGAGGGCGAGCGAGTCGCCCGCGCCGCCGGCGATTTCGCGCTCGTCCAGGCGGTGCGCGATTATTGCGAGCGCCGCGCCACGGGCCGCTAGCACCCACGCGCGCGCTCTGCTATTCCTTCCGGGCCTTTGGGAGGAGGTCAGCATGAAGCCCACGCGCCGTGTCAGCCGCCGCTCGTTCCTCGTGCGCGTCGCCGGCGGCGCCCTGATCGGCGGCGCCGCGCTGACCGTGCTCGGCGGCGAGGCCGGCGCGGTCCAGGGAGTCACCGACAGCGATTCGGGGCCCGGCGCCGACCCGCGCGGCCGCGGCCGCGGCGCCCTGACCGACAGCGACAGCGGCCCCAACGCCGACCGGCCGGGAAAGGGCCGGGGTCCGCGCCGCACCAGCTGCGCGGCCAACCAGCGCCGCGCCGCCGATCACGACAGCGGCCCCAATGCCGACGCGGCGAGCTGCGGCCGCGGCCCGCGCCGGAACTAGGGTAGTCATTTAGCTCGGGACGGTTTTCGTTTATTTTCAGAGTCATCCCGGCGAAGGCCGGGACCAATGCGCACGGACTGTGAGAAAAAGGCGGCCCTGGTCGGCGCTTGTTCCGGCTACGCAGAGTTCATGGGTCCCGGCCTTCGCCCAGGATGACTCCCTTTTTCCCCTGCGCGGCCTCAATTCCAATTGAGTCCGGACCCTAAGAGTCGAGCCGCTCCAGATAGCCGGCCGCCCACAGTATCCGGATCAACTCGGCGGGATCCTTGTTGGGCAGATCGGCGGCGGTGAAGGGCGCGCCCGACAAAGCGACGTCGAGCGCGTCGCCGGCCTCATCGTCGAACTCGAGGTCGCCGCCCGGCCCGATCAGGATCAATTTGCCCTCGTCGTCGGCGACGTTCCACGGCACGAAGCGCCGCCGCCGGTAGCGGTCCTCCGCGCGAGTCACCGCCGAGGCCGAGATCACGCCCGACACGTTCGGCCGCCGGCCCCGGATGAAATTGTCGGCGAGCAGATCGAAGGCGCTGTCCATCCCGGCGCCGTCGGCGATCTGCCTGATCAGCTTGGCGAAATGGCCGCGCGCTTTCTCGCGGTCGAAGTCGCGATTGGCGAAGCCCGCCGGCAGCGACCGGCGGAAATCGGGCGAGGTCAGAGCGAGCTCCGAGATCGATTCGAGCAGCAGGTCGGCCCAGGTCTTGGTGATCAGCCCGACGGTGATGTGCAGCGACGGCTCGGCGCCGACATTCTCGGCGTCGTGCATGATGCCGCGCGGCAGATAGAGGCAGTCGCCGGCGTTGAGGGTGAAGGACTGGGTGACCTCGCCCGCCTCGTGCCGGCCGAGCTCGAACTGCTCGCCGCGGAATGGCGTCTCGACCGCCGTGCCGTAGACGCGCCAGGCCTTGGAGCCGGAAATCTGCATCACGAACACGTCGTGATTGTCGTAATGCGGGGGGAAGCCCTGATTGCCGGTGGCCTCCGCTTCCGGCTGCGGCGTCAGGTAGATATTGGTCTGCATGTGGCAGGTGAGGACTTCCTCCAGTGCCCGGCAGAATTCGCCCAGGTTGAACATCGAATCGTGGAATTGCGGCAGGATGATCGTCGATCCGCGCAGATATTCCTCGGCGACGGTAGCCCGGCTGATTCGGCCGTCCTCGCCGATATAATCGTCGCGCTCGATCCGGTCCTTGTGGTTGGTGAGATCGATCATCCCCTCGCGCAGGTCGGCGCTGTTGATGAAATGGTCGAGCATGTCGAGCGTCAGCAGATCGGCATAGCGCTCGGGCGCATTGCGGATGTTGACCAGCGGCTTGCGCTCATAATAATTTTCCAGGAATTCCTGCCTGCCGATCGGGGCGATCAGGAAGCCGAGCGCGTCCTCCTCCCAGCGCGGCGAAGGCGCATTTCCCTCGACCGCTCCAAGCTCCTTCGCGCGCAACGCCGCTTCCGTCATAAACTGCCTCCCCAAGGAGCGGCGACTCTATCGGGCGGGCGCGGGCTCAGGAAGCGCTTATTTGGCGGGCGCTCATTTGAAGAATGGGGGCAAAGGGGCGGGCGGATCGAGGCGATAGGGCTCGAGCGCGGTCTCGAGCAGCCGCAAGGTCGCGGTGGCCGGCGCTGCCAGCAGCCGCCGCTCGAGCGGCTCGCGGAAGGCGGCGAGAACCGCGCGCGCGGCCGTCGCCAGCAGGATCTCGCGCGCCACGAAGCTGGTAATGTCTGGCCCCTCCGGCATCACCGCCCGGCTTCTTCCGGCCCGGTCGGCTGCCGGTGCGGCGGTCTCAACATCCGTGGGCCAACACGGAGGCTGATGCGCCGGAATTGAACAGAATGAAAAGGGTCGGCATATGGACCTATCTACAGGGGCGAATCCGGGGCATAATTCACCGCTTTTCGCGCAACAGTCAAGCAGGACTTTTCAAAACAGATGAGTTTTGGCACCCGTCTCGCAGAAGAGCGCAAGAGACTCGGCCTCAAGCAGGCCGAGTTCGCCGATCTGGTGGGGACCGACGTCCCCAAGCAGAGCCTCTATGAGAATGACCGGCGCGAGCTGCGCGCCGATTATCTTGCCCGACTCGCCGAGGCCGAGGTCGATATCGTCTACGTGCTGACCGGCCGGCGCAGCGACGGCGAGTGGCTTAAGGAGGGACCGAGCGAATTGCTTTCGGCCTATCTTTCGCTGCCGGCCGAGATGCAGGAGGCGCTCGAGGGCCTCGCCCGCTCGCTCCGCGACCAGTTCGCCCGCCCCCACGGCGGCGCCACTGTCCATGCGCGCAAGACCGAGTATAAGGCCGGCGACGAGAAAGGCTGAGGCAGATCCTCCCCGGGACGGGGAGGATTACGCCTCGCTGCTCGCGGGAATCACCCCGCGCTTGATCTGGTCGAGCTCGATCGATTCGAACAGCGCCTTGAAATTGCCCTCGCCGAAGCCCTCATTTCCCTTGCGCTGGATGATCTCGAAGAAGATCGGGCCGACCATGTTCTCGGTGAAGATCTGCAGCAGCAGCCCCTCGCCGGTCTCGGGCGAGCCGTCGATCAGAATTCTGCGCTCGCGCATCTCGGCGACGTCGTGGGCGTGGCCCGGGATGCGGGTGTCGATCATGTCGTAATAGGTTTCGGGGCTGTCCTGGAAGCGGACGCCGTTGGCGCGCAATTTGTCGACGGTGGCGAAGATGTCGTCGGTGGCGAAGGCGAGGTGCTGGATGCCTTCGCCGCCATATTCCTTCAGATATTCGGCAATCTGGCTGTAATCGTCCTGGCTCTCGTTCAGCGGGATCCGGATCTTGTCGTCGGGCGCGGTCATCGCCCGCGACAGCAGGGCGGTCTGCTTCCCCTCGATGTCGAAATAGCGGATCTGGCGGAAGTTGAAGATCTTCTCGTAGAATTGCGCCCAATGATCCATCCGCCCGCGATTCACATTGTGGGTGAGATGGTCGAGCGTGTGCAGGCCGACTGCATTGTCGTCGCGCCCGGCGCCCGGCACCGGCTCGAAATCCGTGTCGTAGATCTTCTCGGCGCCGTAGCGGTCGACCAGATAGAGATAGGAGCCGCCAATCCCGGCGATCGCCGGAATGTCGAGCTCGCCGGGGCCGCGCACCGTCTCGACCTGCTCGGCGCCGCGCTCGAGCGCCAGAGCGAGCGCGTCGGGCGCATTCCCGACCCGGAACGCCATGCCGTTCGCCGAAGGGCCGTGCGCCTCGCGGAAGGCGGCGGGCTGGCCGGCGCCCTCCATGTTGAGGATGAAGTTGATGTCGCCCTGGGCATAATGGCGGACGTTCTTGGAGCGGTGGTTGCCGACATGGGTGAAGCCCAGCTTGACGAAGAGGTCCGCGAGCGCCTCGGGATCGGGGCTGGTGAACTCGACGAACTCGAAGCCGTCGAGGCCGATCGGATTTTCGCGCTTGGACATGGCGAGTCTCTCTCGTGGAAGGGGCGGAATCGGCGCGGCTTCTATCAGCGGCTGTGGATAGAAGCAAAACCGGCATTGCGCGCGGGGAAACGGCCTCTTACGTCGCGATCATGACCGCGACACACTCAGCCCGAATGATCATCCTCGGCTCCGGCCCGGCCGGCCTTTCCGCCGCCATCTACGCCGCCCGCGCTGGATTGGCGCCGATCGTCGTCCAGGGCATCCAGCCCGGCGGCCAGCTCACCATCACCACCGACGTCGAGAATTATCCCGGCTTCGCCGAGGTCATCCAGGGCCCGTGGCTGATGGAGCAGATGCAGAAGCAGGCCGAGCATGTCGGCACGCGGATGGAATGGGACCATATCGTCCGCGTCGACCTGACCGAGCGCCCGTTCCGGCTCTACGGCGACGGCGGCACAGTCTATGTCGGCGACACATTGGTGGTCGCCACCGGCGCCCAGGCGCGCTGGCTGAACCTGCCGAGCGAGGAGCATATGAAGGGCAAGGGGGTTTCGGCCTGCGCGACCTGCGACGGCTTCTTCTACCGCGGCAAGAAGGTGGTGGTGATCGGCGGCGGCAACACCGCGGTCGAGGAAGCGCTCTACATGACCAATCACAGCCACGACGTCACCCTGATCCACCGCCGCGATTCGCTCAGGGCCGAGAAGATCCTGCAGGACCGGCTGTTCGCCCACCCCAACATCAAGGTGATCTGGAACCGCGAGGTCGCCCAGTTCGTCGCCGGCGGCACGCCCGAGGGGCTGGTCGCGGTCGATCTTCGCGATACGCAGACCGGCGCGGTCGAGCGGCTCGACACGGAGGGCGCGTTCGTCGCCATCGGCCATTCGCCGGCGACCGAGCTGTTCCGCGGCCATCTCGACCTCGACGAGGACGGCTATATCCGGGTCCGGACCGGCACGACCAAAACCTCGGTGCCCGGCGTCTTCGCCTCGGGCGACGTCATGGACAAGATCTACCGCCAGGCCGTGACGGCGGCGGGGACGGGATGCATGGCCGCGCTGGACGCCGAGAAGTTCCTGGCGGAGGCCGATTTCGAAGGCGCCGCCGCGCCGGCGCTTCAGGACGCCTGACCCAGTCCCGTCATTAGCTCTGTGCGTCCGACAGCTCGGCCAGCGCCGACAGCACGGCGGTCAGCAGCATAGCCTCGTCGCCGGGGCGCGCGAAGGTGTGCGAATCGGTGTCGATGGTCTGGGTGGCGCGGATCAGGCCTTCATAGGGCCAGCGCCTGATCTCGGCGTCGGCGGCGATGGCGGTGGCGTCGCCGACGCACAATATCGCCTCGGCGGGCAGGCGGTGCCGGAGCAGGGCCCCGAGCACGTCCTGGGCGAGCGATTCGTCCTTCTGGCGCGAGAAAATGCTGCGAATTCCCCTCCACAATTTCCTGTAATTCACTGCGCCCGTTAGAAGCTTCTTCCAGCCGGCGAGGCTGAGCAGGCGCTTGCGATAATGCGCGCGGACGGCGGCCGGCGGCTGCTCGCCCGATTCGGTCTCGACCAGCCAGGGATTGGCGAGGATCAGGCCGTCGAGCCCGGCGGCGTCGCCGTAAAGCGCGATCGCGCTGGCGCCGTCGCAGAGGCCGAAGCCGATCAGGCGGGTCAGGGCAGGGACCTCGCCGCGGAACGCGTCCGCCGCCGCCTTGAGATCCGGTCCGCTGCCCTTGAAGCCCGGATCCTCGCCGCTGCTGTCGCCAACTCCGCGCCGGTCGTAACGGAAGCAGGAGCAACCCTTTTCTACCAATGCCTTGGAGAGTCTTTCGTACATGCGGTGCGAGCCGATCCGGGTCTGGCTGCCGCCGATCACCAAAAGCAGGCCCGTCGTGCTTCCTTCGTATAGATCCAGGCTTCCGGCCAGGGTCTCGTCGCCGCAGCGGAACGCGATCAGCCGGCGCATGACGCGCTCCAGGTGGCGATATCCGCGGCCAGCGCCTGCGCCAACCCATCGGACGTGCCGGGCTCGGACCGCCGCCACAAGGCCGGGCCATCGATCTTGTGATCGGCGGCGAGCGCGTCGGTCTCGAGCCGGACGAGGCGCAGCGGCTTCACCTCGGCCGGCGTCGCCCCGGACAAAGCGGCCTTGAGCGCGTCCGACGGCGCGTAGCCCGCCCATTCGACGCCGGCGAGCCCTGCGCGGACCATATCGCGCGACAGCGCCAGCCCTTCGGCAGGGGCGAACCGCCACCAGCCCCGCGCCGCCGCCGCATCGTCGAGCAGGGCGCCGCCGCGCAGGCTGGCGACCAAAGGCTTGCCGGCCTTTTCAGTCACATAGGCGCAGGCGGACCTGACGTCATGACGCCAATCCTCCCAGCTGGCATCGACCAGGTCCCGCGAGCTCTCGCCGGTGCCGCCAAGATCGGGCAGCCAGCAGCCGAAGCCCTGGCTCGCCAGCCGCCGCATCACCGCCGCGATCAGCGCCCGGGTCCGGTTCATCTCCTCGAACAAGGGCGGCACGATGAGGATCGCCGGTGCCGCCTCGTCGCCGATGCGCATCAGCCATTCGTCGCGATCCGCGCCGGCAAAGGCCGCGAAGGCGAGGGCGCTCACCTCAGCGCCTTGGTCCGGGCGAAATTCAGCAGCGCGCCGAACGTCTCCATCATGTCGGCGTCGACCTCATGATCCTCGATCAGGATGCCGAGCCGTTCCTCGAGCTCGGTGAGAAGCCCCGCCACCGCCATCGAATCGAATTCGGGCAGGGCGCCGAAGAGTGGCGTCGCCTCGCCGAACGCCGCGACCCTGGCGCGGTCGAGGCCGAGCACGTCGGCGAGCACCGCTCGGAGAGTCTTGTCGACTTCATGGGCGTCGTCGGGCGCGGTCGCCATAAATCCCCTGTCTCGCTACCTTGGTCGCGGCCTAACGGCTCCCGAGGCGGGCGACAAGCGCTCGCGCCGCGCCGAGCAGCCCGCGCAAGGTGCGCGGGTTCCAGGCCTGGACCCGCCACAAGGGCCGCCGCTCCGCCATCCAGTCCTTCTTGTAGCCGTCGTCGCCGGTGCCGTAGTCGATGGCGCGGACATGGTCATGGTCGAGGACGTGGCGGAACATCGCCATGCCGAGCAGGGTGCCTGGCGACAGCGATTTGGCGTCCTCGGCATAAGCGAGCTTGTGGATGGTCGCCTCGCCATTCTCGACCAGCCAGAGCTGGACCGCGACCGGGCGGCCGTCCTTGCGGGCGATTCCGAGCCTCAGCGTGCCCGCTTCGCCCTCCTGCTCGGCGAGCGCGCGCAGGAAGGGGAAGGAGCCTTCCTCGGGCTTCCAGCTCGCCCGGTAGACGGCTTCGTAATTGGCCCAGGCGGCCTCGTCGAAGCGCTCGTAGATCTCGATGTCGAGCCCCGCGGCCTTGGCCTTGCGCTTGGCGGTGTTGCGCAGCTGCGCCGGCCGCCCGGCCCAATAGGTCTCGAAGTCCGTCCCCTCGGTGGCGATCCGCCAATTGCCGGTCTTCTCGGTCACGGCGACGCGCCAGCCGGCCTTGGCGAAGGCGGCGCGCAGGGGGGCGGGGTCCTCGATCGGGGCCAGCTTGACCTCGGCGATGCGGCGCCGGCGCAAGTCGGCGGCGAGCGACGTCATGACGTCACTGTCGCCGATCGCGTCGAAGCGCAGCGAATACCAGGCCGCATAAGCCGAGGCCCTGGCTCCCGAAATGGCGAGGAACAGCCAGGCCTGCTTCGCCCCGTCGCGCCCGCGCAGCACGGCGAGCCGGCCTTCGGGCGGGCAATGCTCGGCGAGCAGCCGGAACCAGGCGAGACGCGCGAACAGGCTCGGCCGCGCGGCGCGGTCGAGCGCGCCGGCGGCGTCGGCCGCGACGGCATCGAGATCGTCGTACAAAGCGATGTTAACCGTCACGCTTTATGCCCCTCCGCGCTCGCCCTATCATGACCGCCTTTAAGCAGGAATGAAGTTGCAAAAGCCCGATCCAGTCCCGCGTCCGCTCGACCACCTGACCCTGCTCGGCGATCCCGCCGCGCCGGCGCTGACGACGCGCGAGGGCGCGCTGGACTATGGCGGGCTGGAGACGGCGGTGGGCAGGCTCGCGGCGGCCCTGCGGGCGAGGGGGCTCGCCAAGGGCGACCGGGTCGCCTCCTGGCTGCCCAAGAACAAGCTCACCAGCCTGCTCCCACTCGCCTGCGCGCGCGCCGGCCTGATCCACGTGCCGGTCAATCCGCTGCTGAAGCGGATGCAGGTCGGCCATATCCTCGGCGACAGCGGCGCGGGCCTGCTGATCAGCGGCGCCGCGCGCCTGGCGACGCTGGAGCCCGGCGATGCGGATTGCCCGGCGATCGGCGAGGAGGAAAGCGCTGCGCTCTTCGACCATGAAGACGCGCTCGGGCCATCGGACCACGCTCCCGAGGATCTCGCCGCCTTGCTCTACACGTCCGGCTCGACCGGGCGGCCCAAGGGGGTGATGCTGAGCCACGCCAATATGTGGCTCGGCGCGGTCGCGGTGGCGGAGTATCTGCGGATGACGCCGGACGATCGCGTCCTCGCCGTGCTGCCGCTGAGCTTCGATTATGGCCAGAACCAGCTGCTCTCGGCCTGGGCCGCGGGCGCGTCGGTGGTGCCGCTCGACTATCTCGCCGCGCGCGACGTGATTCGCGCCGTCGAGCGTCATCAAATCAGCACCTTGGCCGGCGTTCCTCCGCTCTGGGTTCAGCTGATCGAGGCGCCCTGGCCGGCCGGGGCCGCCTTGTCGCTGCGCCGGCTCACCAATAGCGGGGGCAAGCTGCCGCCCTCCGTGATCCGCCGGATGCGCGAGCTCTTCCCGGCCGCCGACATCTATTCGATGTACGGGCTCACCGAGGCGTTCCGCTCGACCTATCTCGAGCCGGCTCTGCTCGACGATCATCCCGATTCGATGGGGAGCGCCATTCCCTTCGCCGAGATCATGGTCGTCGATGCCGACGGCCGGGAGGCGGCGGAGGGCGAGCTCGTCCATGCCGGGCCTCTGGTCGCCAAGGGCTATTGGCAGGATCCCGCGCGCACCGCCGAGCGGTTCAAGCCCGCGCCCGCTTCCTCCGCTTACGGCGGCATGGCCGTCTGGTCGGGCGACCGCGTCCGCCGCGACGATGCGGGGCTGCTCTATTTCGTCGGGCGGGAGGACGGGATGATCAAGACCTCGGGCAATAGGGTCAGCCCGACCGAGGTGGAGGAGGCGGCGCTCGCCTCGGGCCTGGTCGCCGAGGCGGTGGCGCTGGGCTATCCCGACGCTCGGCTGGGGGAGGGGATCGCGCTCGTCGTCCGCCCCGACCGGCGCGGCGAGGAGGAGGCCTTGCGCGCCTTCCTCAAGCGCCAGCTCCCCAATTTCATGCAGCCCGGACCGATAGTGTGGCGCGAGGAATTGCCGCGCAGCCCCAACGGCAAGCTTGACCGCGTCGCGCTGAAGGCGGAGCTGACGGCATGAGCAAATTGATGGGCCCTATACCCGCCGGTTTCGCGGCCGATGCGGACGGGATGCTGCTGATCGGCGGCCGCCGCGCCGATGCTTTGGTCGAGGAGGCCGGCGACACGCCGCTCTTCGTCTACGATCTGGCTTTGATCGATGCCAGGATCGCCCGCTTCCGCTCGGCCTTCCAGGGGATCGAGCTTCATTATGCAATAAAAGCAAACTCCTATATCCCGCTGCTCAGCCACGTCGCCAAGGGTGTCGACGGCCTCGACATCGCCTCGGCGGGCGAATTGGACTATGCGCTGGCGGCCGGCGCCGACGGCGCCGGCATCAGCTTCGCCGGCCCCGGCAAGCGCGACGCCGATCTCGGCGAGGCGATCGCCGCGGGCGTCACGCTCAATTGCGAATCCGAGGGCGAGGTCGAGCGCGCATTGATCATCGCCGGCAAAATCGGCCGGACCCCGCTGCTTGCGGTCCGCGTCAACCCCGATTTCGAGATCAAGGGTTCGGGCATGCGCATGGGCGGCGGCGCCAAGCCGTTCGGCGTCGACGCCGCCCGCGTTCCCGCCCTGGTGAAACGCATCCTCGCCGCGGGGGCCGCCTTTCGCGGCTTCCACATCTTCGCCGGCTCGCAGGCGCTCGACGCCGACGCCTTGATCGAGGCCCAGGCGGCGACGCTCGCTCTGGCCGCCCAGCTCTCGAAAGACGCCGGCGCCGCGCCGCCGCTGGTCAATCTCGGCGGCGGCTTCGGCATCCCCCATTTCCATGGCGAGCAGGCGCTCGACGTCGAGAAGGTCGGCGTGGCGCTCGGCGAAGGTCTGGCGGGGCGAGCCGACATCCTGCGCGACAGCCATTTCGCGATCGAGCTCGGCCGCTGGATCGTCGGCGAGGCGGGCGTCTATCTGACCCGGATCGTCGACCGCAAGCTCAGCCACGGCAAGACCTTCCTGATCGCCGACGGCGGCATGCAGCACCAGCTCGCCGCCTCGGGCAATTTCGGCCAGGTGGTGCGCCGCAACTATCCCGCCGCCATCGCATCGCGCTTCGGCGCCGAGCCGCAGGAGGAGGTCAGCATCGTCGGCTGCCTGTGCACGCCGCTCGACCGCCTCGCCGATGACGTCATGATGCCCCGCGCCGAGGTTGGCGATCTGGTCGCAGTATTCCTGGCGGGCGCCTACGGCCTCTCGGCAAGCCCGCAGGCCTTCCTTGCCCAGCAGAGCGCGCGCGAAATGATCGTCGGGGGCGGGTCTTAACCCCTTGAAAGCGCACGGTCCCAGATCGGGACGCCCTCTGGGCCTGCCTTGTTCCTAACATTAATTTTACCTCTTGCCCGCATAGCAGACCCAAATCCCGCGCCTCCATCCCGCTCAGGGACGGGCGGCACAGGATCGGGAGCGAGTGAAGAGGGATCGATATGCGCGTATCCGCCAAATCCTTTGCCAGCCTTGCCGCCGGCGTCAGCCTGCTCGCGCTTGCCGGCTGCGCCACCGGCGGCAGCCGCAGCGGCAACACGCTGCCCGCGGCCAGCTTCGTCGCCAATGGCAGCGACGAGCAGGAAGCCGAAGCCTATATCATCGGCCCGCTCGACGAGCTCACCATCTTCGTGTGGCGCAACGCCGAGCTGGGCGCCCGGGTCCAGGTCCGCCCGGACGGCCGCATCACCACGCCTCTGATCAGCGAGATGGTCGCCGCCGGCAAGACCCCGGCCCAGCTCGCCGACGACATCCGCCAGGCGCTCGTCCCCTATATCACCGACCCGCTCGTCTCGGTCATGGTCGACCGGCCGCAGGGCACGTTCGCGCAGCAGGTCCGGATCGTCGGCGCCACCGCGCGGCCGGCGGCGATCCCCTATCGGGCCAACATGACGCTGCTCGACGCGATGATCGCGGTCGGCGGCCTTTCCGAATTCGCCGCCGGCGACCGCGCCCGGCTGGTCCGGGTCGACCGCGAGAGCGGCCGGCAGCGCGAATATGATCTGCGCATCGCCAGCCTGCTGCGCCGCGGCGACGTCCGCGCCAACGTCCGGCTCGAGCCGGGCGACGTCATCATCATCCCCGAAAGCATGTTCTGACGCCGCCGCCGGCCCCAGCAATCCAGGAACGATGAAAGCCGATGGACGGACTCTACTCTCAGCTCAAGATCGCGCTTCACCAGGTCTGGCGCCGCCGCTGGCTCGCCGCCGGCGTCGCCTGGGGCGTCGCCATCCTGGGCTGGCTCGTCATCGCTTTGATCCCGAACAGCTACGAGGCCAAGGCGCGGCTGTTCGTCCAGACCCAGTCGATCCTGCCGACCGTGGCCGGCACGCCGATCGAGGACCGCAACAACCAGTTGCTGCGCCTCAAGCAGACCATCACCTCGAACGAGAATTTGGTCCGCGTCGTCCGCCGCACCGATCTCAACAGCCTCGTCGGCAACGACCGCGACCTCGCCTCCGTGATCGCGGCCCTGCGCACGCGCATCACCATCACCTCACAGCCCGACGGGGCGCTGGAGATCAAGGCTACCTCCAACATCCCCGGCTTCTCCAACGGCCAGAATGCGCGCACCGCCGCCGGCACCGTCCAGGGCCTGGTCGACCTGTTCACCGAGAACAACCTCGCCGGCGACGGCCGCGAGACCGGCCAGTCGCTGCAGGTGCTCGACGAGGAGTTGCGCCGCCGCGAAGGGCCATTGCGCGAGGCCGAGCAGCGCCGGGTCGAATTCGAGCAGCGCTATCTTGGCGTGCTGCCCGGCACTGGCTCGATTCAGGACCGGATGGGCGCGGCGCGCACCGAGCTCGCCAATCTCGACCAGCAGATCGCCGCCGGCCAGGCGTCGCTGAACGCGATGCGCGGGCAGCTGGCGGCCACGCCGCAGACCATTCCGGGCGTGGGCGGCGACAATAACGGCACCGCGACCGGCCAGATCGCCCAGCTCCAGGGGCAGATCAACCAGAACCTCTCGCGCGGCTGGACCGAATCGCATCCCGACATCGTCTATGCCCGCCAGCAGATCGCGCGGCTGCGCCCTTATGCCGCCAGCGAGCGCGGTTCGGGCAATACGGGCGGCATGTCCAACCCCTCCTACTCCTCGTTGCGCGCGATGATGGCGGAGCGCGAGGCCGCCGTCGGCGCCGCCACCGCGCGGCGCAACCAGCTCCAGGCCGATCTCGATTCGTTGACCACGCGCCAGTCCTCCGAGCCGGGGATCGCCGCCGAGCAGGGCCGGGTCAACAGCGATTATAATGCGCTGAAGCTGCAATATGACCAGATCCTCGCCAATCGCGAGCAGGTCCGGCTGCGCCGCGATCTGCAGAGCCGGTCGAGCCCGCTCACCATCAACGTCGTCGAAGCGCCGAGCGTGCCCAGCGCCCCCGCCGCGCCGAACCGGCCGATCTTCCTCACTTTGGTGCTGATGTTCGCGATCGGCGCCGGCATCGCCGCGGCCTTCGTCGCCGGCCAGATCCAGACCACCTTCCCGACGCCGCTGCGCCTCGCCCAGGTCACCGGCCTCAAGGTGCTCGGCACGGTCAGCGAGGTGGTCAATGCCGCCGAACGCTTCCGCCGCCGCAAGAAGCTGGTGCTGCTTGCCGGCACCGCGGGCGGGCTCGGCGCGGCCTATTGCGCGCTGATGCTGGTCGAATTCTGGCAGCGCGGCTCGGGAGCATGAGCGACATGTCCAAACACACTCCCCGGTCGCTGCTCGAGCGCGCCGCCGAGCTCTACGATTTCGGAGCGGCGCTTCGGTCGCCCGCGCCGGCACCGCCGCCCGTGGCCGCGCCTGCGCAGGCGCCTGAGCCGGAACCCGCTCCGGCCGCGCCGCCGCGCCTGCTGCGCTCCGTCGACACGCCGGTCGTGCGCGCGCGTGGCGCACCGGGCGTGACCGAGATCAACCGCGACGTGCTCGCCGCCAACGGCCTGATCGTGCCCGAGGCGCAGGTGACCGGGCTCGCCGAGGAGTTCCGGCTGATCAAGCACCAATTGCTCGCCGACATCGAGCGCTCGAAGAAGCCCGAGGAGCGCCGCCGGCTGGTGCTGCTCTGCTCGGCCAGGCCGAAAGCGGGCAAGACCTTCTGCGCGGTCAATCTCGCCTTGAGCCTGGCCGGCGAGAAGGAGGGCGAGGTCCTCCTCGTCGAGGGCGATTTCCTGAAGCCCGACGCCTTGGCCCTGCTCGGCATCGCCGGCGGCGCGCCGGGCTTTGTCGACGCGCTCCTCGACCCCAAGGCCGACCCCGAATCCTTCGTCATCCGCACCGACGTGCCGGGCCTCAACGTCCTGCCCGCCGGCGCCAGGACCAATAACGTTCCGGAGCTGCTCGCTTCGGACAGAAGCAGGGAGGTACTGGCGAAGCTCGTCGCCGGCGACCGGCAGCGAATCGTCCTGTTCGATTCGCCCCCGGTATTGATGGCGTCCCACGCGACCGTGCTTGCCGGCCTTGTCGGCCGCGCCTTGGTCGTCGTGCGCGCCGACCAGACAACCGAAGCCGACCTGCGCGAGGCGATCGGCCTGCTCCAGGGCTGCGAGATCAGCCTGATCCTCAACGGAGCGGGCCTCACCGGCCGCAAGTTCGGCGCTTATGATGGATATGGCCATGAAGACTGAGCTTGCACGCACGCGCGCCCTTCGCCGGCTGGCTTTGGCGCTGGGGCTTTCCCTCGCCGCGGCCACCGCCGCGCATGCCCAGGACCGGCCGCCGCCGGGCGCCGATTACGGTGCGCAATCCCCGTCAGCCGACGGGGATTCCGACGCGCAGGAGGCCCAGGAGGCCGAGCCCGCGCCGGAGCAGAGCCGCCGCAGCCGGCGGCCCGCCCGCACCCGCACGGACGTCAGCGCCTATCTCGAGGTCGCCCAGGTGCTCAGCGCCGATCTCGGCAGCGGCGGCGAGACGCTCACTTATACCAGCCTCGCCGCCGGCGTGGACGGCCAGATGCAGACCCGCCGGGTCACCGCGCAGATCAGCTACCGCTACGAGCGCGACGTCGACTGGAACAATGGCGCCAGCATCGACCGCGATTCCCATTCGGGCCTCGCCGCGGTCAATCTCGAGATCGTGCCCGGAGCGCTCTCGTTCGATGCCGGCGCGCTTGCCACCCGCACCGGCGGGAACGGGCGAGTGCTCGGCGTCACCAACCGCGACGAGACCGTCGACGTCTATTCCGCTTATGTCGGCCCGACCCTGTCGACCAATGCCGGCCCGCTTGCGATCAACGCCGCCTATCGGCTCGGCGCCGTCTGGGTCGACGATCATCGCGCCGCCGGCACGCTCAACGACGATTTCGACAGCAGCGTCGCCCACAGCGCCACCGCCAGCGTCGGCATGGCGCCGGGCGGGTCGGGGCTGCCCTTCGGCTGGACCGTCGGCGGCGGCTATGCCCGAGAGGATAATGGCGGCCGCTTCGACCAGCATTTCGAGGGCTATTATGTCCGCGGCGACGTCGTCCTTCCGGTCGGCGCGACCCTCGCTCTGACCGCGGGCGTCGGCTATGAGAACATGCGCGCCGACCAGCGCGACTTCGTCCGCGACGCCGGCGGCGCGCCGGTGATCGGCCCCAACGGCCCGACCCCGAATCCGGCCGCGCCGCGGCTGCTCACCTACGATCTCGACGGCGTGATGTACGATGCTGGCGTGATCTGGCGGCCCTCGCCGCGCACCGAGCTCCAGGCCCGCGCCGGGCGCCGCTATGGCGGCACCACGGTTACGGGCTCGCTCGACCACCGGTTCAATTCGCACCAGGGCGTCCATATCGACATATTCGATTCGGTGCAGACGTTTGGTAATCAGCTGGCCAACGATTACAGTGGCTTGTCGAACGGCTTTGACGTCAATCGCGACCCGCTGACCGGCGGCCTCGGCGGCTGCGCGTTCGGCGGCCAAGGCGGCAGCCAGGGCCGCGGCGCCTGCTTCGACCGCACGCTCGCCTCGATCAGCGGCAACAGCTTCCGCATGCGGGGCGGCAGCCTGCTCTTCTCGGGCGAGCGCGGCCGCTGGAGCTACGGCCTCGGCGCTGGCTATGCCCATCGCCGCTACAACCGGCCCGCAATCGCCGGCGTCGCCGCCTTCGCAAGCTCGGACGAGGTCTACAGCGTCTACGGGTCGCTCAGCCGCCAGCTGAGCCGCACTTCGTCGCTGGATTTCAACGCCTTCGGCAGCTGGTATGACAGCGACGTTACGGCCGACCCGGTGACCACGGTCGGCGCGACGATGAGCTACAACCGCACCTTCTTCACCGAGCATCTGCAGCTCATGGCGGCGCTGGGCCTCTACAACAGCGACGACGGCACCGATTCCGCCACCAACGCCTCGGCCTTGGGCGGCCTCAGGTACACCTTCTAAGGGCCCGGCCCGCGGAGATATTGCTTATGTATAGCGAGCATTATGGCCTGACCGGACAGCCTTTCCAGCTGACGCCCGACGCGCGTTTCTGGTTTGACAGCCGGACCCACAGGAAGGCGATGGCCTATTTGGGCTACGGCCTTGCCCAGGGCGAAGGCTTCATCGTGGTGACCGGCGAGATCGGGGCGGGCAAGTCGACTTTGGTCGCCCATGTCCTGGCCAATATCGACCGCGCCCGCCTGAACGCGGTCAGCCTGGTCTCGACCCAGGTCGAGGGCGACGACATGCTGCGCCTGGTCGCGCAGGGGCTCGGCCTCGACACCGCCCGGGTCGAGAAAGCGCGCCTGCTGGACGCGGTCGAGCAGCGGCTCGAGGAGGAATCCCGCGCCGGCAAGCGCACCCTGCTGATCGTCGACGAGGCGCAGAACCTGCCGGTCTCGGCGCTCGAAGAGCTGCGCATGCTCTCCAACTTCCAGGTCGGCGGCCGCGCCTTGCTGCAGACCCTGCTGCTCGGCCAGCCCGAATTCCGCGACAAGCTCGCCGGCCCGGGCCTCGAGCAATTGCGCCAGCGGGTCATCGCCACCCACCATCTCGACGCGATGGGCGAGGACGAGGTCAGCGCCTATGTCCGCCACCGCCTGACCCGGGTCGACTGGCAGGGCAATCCCGAATTCGAGCCCGGCGCCTTCGAGGCGGTCCACCGCCACAGCGGCGGCATCCCGCGCCGGGTCAACCAGCTCATGCAGCGAGTCCTGCTCGCCGCCGCCATGGAGGGCGCGGAGACGATCGGCGCGGCCGGAGTCGAAGCGGTCGCCGCCGAACTGGGCATCGACGCCGCGGCGCCCGAGCCGGTGCGCGAGGAGAAGGTGCTGCCGCTCCGCTCGGTCCGCGCCGTCCCGGCTCCGGCCGAGGAGCCGGCGCCGCGAATCGTCCATGTTCCCGATCCCGCGCTCGAGCGCCGCCTCGCCGCGCTGGAGGCGCGAAGCGAGGAGCAGGAGGCGATGCTGCGCCGGGTCCTGATCCTGCTCGTCGACTGGGTCGAAAACAGCCAGGAACCGGCCTACCGTACCCACGCTGCCTGATCGGGGGACGGATGAAGAACGCGCTGTCGGTCGATGTCGAGGACTGGTTCCAGGTCGGCGCCTTCGAAAAGGTGATCGCGCGCTCGGCCTGGGAGACGATCCCGGGCCGGGTCGAGCGCAATACCGATCATGTCCTAGCGCTGTTCGACGGCGCCGGCGTCAAGGCGACCTTCTTCACCTTGGGCTGGGTCGCCGCGCGCCACCCCGCCTTGATCCGCCGGATCGCCGAGGCCGGCCACGAAATCGCAAGCCATGGCTGGGACCATCAGCGCGTCTTCAATATGGACGAGGCCGCGTTCCGCGCCGATCTCGACCGCGCCCACAAGGCGATCGAGGATGCCGCCGGACTGTCGCCAGCCGGCTATCGCGCGCCGAGCTTCTCGATCGACGCCCGCACGCCCTGGGCGCACCCGGTGCTGGCCGAGCGCGGCTATGCCTATTCGTCGAGCGTCGCGCCGATCCGCCACGACCATTATGGCTGGCGCGACTCGCCGCGCTTCGCCTGGCGCCCGGTCGCGGGCGCCGACCTGATCGAGCTGCCGGTGACCACGGTCAGCCTCGCCGGCCGCCGCTTCGCCGCCGGGGGCGGGGGCTTCTTCCGGCTGCTGCCCTACCGCTTCTCGAGCTGGGCGATCAGCCGCGTCAATGACGGCGAGGAGCGCCCGGCCATCTTCTATTTCCACCCGTGGGAGGTCGATCCGGACCAGCCGCGGGTCCAGGATGCGCCCGTCCGTTCCAAGATCCGCCATTACACCAATCTCGACGTTATGGAGCCCAAGCTCCTGAAATTGCTGCGCGACCACAAATGGGGCCGGACCGACGAGGTCGCCGCCGCCGAGCAGGCGCGGCTGGGATGAACGCGCTCAGCCCGATTCCCGCGCTCGAGGTCCGCGCCGCGTCGCTCGACGACGCGCGGCTGGAGCCCTTCGTCCGCAATCATTCGGACGCCACGATCTTCCACCTCCCCCGATGGAGCCAGGCCGTCGAGATCGGCACCGGGCAGCGCGCCCATTATCTGGTCGCCGAGCAGGGCGGCGCCGTGCGCGGCGTGCTGCCGCTCACCGAGATCCGCTCGCGCCTGTTCGGCAGCGCCCTGGTCTCGGCCGGCTTCGCCACCGGCGGCGGGGCGCTGGCCGAGGATGAAGGCAGCGCCGCCGCCCTCGCCGAGGCCGCCTGGGCGCTGGCGCAGAGCCTGGGTTGCCCCACGATCGAGCTGCGCGGCGGCGCCGTTCCCGAAGGCTGGCAGGCGAGCGCCGGCATCTATGCCAATTTCAGTCGCACGCTGCCGGCCGACGAGGGCGATGTGCTCGGCCTCATCCCGCGCCGCCAGCGCGCCGAGGTCCGCCGGGCGCTCGCCTCCAACCTCGAAACCAGCGTCGGCCGCGACCGCCGCCACCGCGACGCCCATTATCGCGTCTATGCCGAAAGCGTGCGCAACCTCGGCACGCCGGTCTTCCCACGCGCCTTGTTCGAGGCGGCGCTCGACCAGCTCGGCGAGGAGGCCGACATCGTCGTCGTATGGCGGGAAGGGCGGCCGCTCGCCTGCCTGCTCAATTTCTACCTGAACGGGACCTGCCAGCCTTTCTGGGGCGGCGGCACCTGGGCGGCGCGCAAATGCCGCGCCAACGACCTCATCTATTACGAGCTGATGCGCCACGCCATCGCGCGCGGCTGCACGCGCGCCGATTTCGGCCGCTCCAAGATCGGCACCGGCCCCTGGGCGCGCAAGCGCATCTGGGCCTTCGAAGAACGCCCGCTCACCTACGCGGTCCGAACGGCGGACGGCGCGGCGCCGCGCCAGGTCAATCCGCTCGATCCCAAATATCGCCTCAAGATCGCCGCCTGGCAGCGCCTGCCTTTGTGGCTCGCCAACCGCGCCGGCCCGCTCATCGCCCGGGGGCTGGGATGAAGCCGGAGATTCTCTTCCTCGCCCACCGCATCCCTTATCCGCCGAACCGGGGGGACAAGATGCGCTCGTGGCACGTGCTGCGCCATCTCGGCCGCTATGCCACCGTGCATCTCGCCGCCTTCGCCGACGACGCAGCCGACGCCGCCCATCTCGGCGCGCTCAGGGAGGCGATGGGCGGGTCATTGGGCGAGGCCTATATCGAGCCGCGCCACCGCAAGCGCAGCTGGCCGCTGCGCGCGCTGCTGCGCAACCAGCCCGCCACGGTCGCCGCCTTCCACGGCAGCGGCATGGAGGATTTCGCGAAGGCCATGCTCGCCCGCCCGCAGGTCGGCGCGGTCTTCGCCTTCTCGATCCAGATGGCCCAGTTCGTGCCCGCCGATGCCAGGCAGCGCTTCGTCATGGACTTCGTCGATTTCGACTCGGCCAAATATGCGGGCTACGCCGCGGGTGGCCGTGGCCTGCGCAAGCTGGCGCTGATCCGCGAGGCCCGGCGGCTCCAGGCCTATGAGAAGGCGGTCGCCGAGCGCGCCGATATCGGCCTCTTCGTCAGCGGCGCCGAGGCAGCTTTGTTCCGCGAGGCGGTGAAACCCAAAGGCGCCGATATCCGGGCGCTCTCCAACGGCATCGATTTCGCCTTCTACGATCCGAAAGGCGATTTCGCGCCGCTCGCCGATCCGCCGGCGCCGCTGATCGTCTTCACTGGCCAGATGGACTATCAGCCCAATGTCGAGGGCGTGCGCGCCTTCGCCTGCGAGGTGATGCCCGCCATCCGGGCTCGCTGTCCGCCCGCGCGTTTCGCCATCGTCGGCCGGCGGCCGGTCGCCGCGGTGCGTGAGCTGGACGGACAGGATGGCGTGATCGTGACCGGCGAGGTGCCGGACGTCCGCCCCTGGCTCGCCGCCGCCTCAGTCGTCGTCGCGCCGCTCCAGATCGCGCGCGGCGTTCAGAACAAGGTGCTGGAGGCGATGGCGATGGCCCGCCCGGTCGTCGCCTCGACCGGCGCCTTCGAGGGCATCGACGCGCGGTCCGGCACCGATCTGATCGTTGCCGACGGCGCCGCCGACCAGGCCGATGCCGTGCTGACCCTGTTCGAGGAGCCCGAGCGCGCCGCCCTCATGGCCAAGTCCGCGCGGGCGCGAATGGTGTCGCATTATGGCTGGGACGCGCAGCTCGCGCCGCTCGCCGCCATGCTCGGCCTCGACGTGCGGAAGCAGGCGGCATGACCGCGCTCGCCCTTTCCAGCGGAGCGACCGCACGGTCGCCCTGGCGCGTCCATCTGGCGGCTCTGGGCCTCGCCGCCCTCTTCATCCTCGCTCTGTTCGCGCGCGACGCGGCCGCCATGGCCGCGATCTGGTGGGACAGCTCGACCTTCAACCATTGCCTGCTGATCGTGCCGATCATCGCCTGGCTGGTCGCCCAGCGCCGGGCCGAGCTCGCCCGGCTGACGCCCGCCGCCTGGTGGCCGGGGCTGCTGCTCGCCGGCGCCGGCGCGCTCGGCTGGCTGCTCGGCGAGGCGGGCGGCATCGCCTTCGCCCGCCATCTCGGCCTCCTCTTCATGCTGCAGGGCGCGGTCGTCGCGTGCCTCGGCAAGGCCGTGGCGCGCGGCCTCGCTTTCCCGCTCTTCTACGCGCTCTTTCTGGTTCCGGTCGGCGAGGAGCTGGTGCCGGCCATGCAGACGCTGACCGCGCAGATGACCTCGGGCCTGCTCGCCATCACCGGCGTGCCCGCCCATCTGGAGGGCGTCTTCATCACCACGCCGACCGGCTATTTCGAGGTCGCCGAGGCCTGCGCCGGGGTCAAGTTCCTGATCGCCATGGTCGCGTTCGGCGCTTTGGTCGCCAACGTCTGCTTCCGCTCCTGGCCGCGGCGGATCGCCTTCATGGCCGTCTCGGTCGTCGTCCCGATCGTCGCCAACGGCATCCGCGCCTGGGGGACGATCTACGTCGCGCACCAGAGCGGCAGCAACGACTTCGCGGCGAGCTTCGACCATGTAATCTATGGCGGCATCTTCTTCGCCATCGTCATCGCCTTGATCCTCGGGATCGGCTGGCGCTTCTTCGACCGCGGCGTCAACGATCCCTGGTTCGACGCCGGAAAGCTCCAGCCCGAGGTCCCGCGCGGCGCGCGCCTCAGCCATGTCGCCGCCATCCTCCTCCTCGTCGCGGCGCTGCCGGTCGCCTGGTCGGCCCTGGTGACGGCGGCCGGCGCCCGCGCGGTTCCGGCCGAGATCGCAATGCCTGAATTGCCCGGCTGGCAGCGCGTGCCGCAAGGCACGGGCCGCGCGTGGCAGCCGCATTTCGCCGGCGCCGATCGCGTCCGCCTCGCTTATTATCGCGATGGGCAGGGCAGGGTCGTCGACCTCGCCATCATTGTCTTCGCCAGCCAGAGCGAGGGCCGCGAGCTGGTCGGCTACGGCCAGGGCGCGGTGGCGCCGGAAGGCGATTGGGCGTGGACGGCGAACACGGCCGCGCCGCCGGACGGACGCGCGGAACGGATCGCCTCCTACGGGGTGGAACGCGAGGTCGTCAGCTTCTATCGCGTCGGCGACATCGTGACGGGGAGCGGCATCAAGGTGAAGCTGGAGACGTTGAAGGTGCGGCTGTTCGGCGGCCCCCAACGCGCCGTCGCCATCCTCGTGTCGAGCAGCTCGCGGCCGGCGATCGACGATTTCGTCGCGCGGCTCGGCCCGATCGACCGGCTCGCCGACCGCGTCGCCGGGCTGGACTAGGCCCATGTGCGGGATCGCCGGCATCTACCATCCCGACGTCCCCAAGCCGGTCGATCCGGCGCGGGTCGAGGCGATGGCGGACGTGCTCGCCCATCGCGGGCCGGACGGCAGCGGCGTCTGGACCGCGCCGGGCGTCGGTCTCGGCCACCGCCGCCTCTCGATCATCGACCTCTCCGATGCCGCCGCCCAGCCGATGCTCTCGCCCGACCGCCGCGAGGCGCTGAGCTACAATGGGGAGATCTACAATTTCCGCGAGGTCCGCAAGGAGCTGGAGGGCAAGAGCTTCGCCTTCCGCACCGAGAGCGACACCGAGGTGATCCTCGCCGCCTGGCGGCAATGGGGGCCGGATTGCCTCGGCAAATTCAACGGCATGTTCGCCTTCGCGCTCTACGACGCCAGGGACGATTCGCTGTTCCTCGCCCGCGACCGGCTCGGGGTGAAGCCGCTCTTCCACGCCATCCTCTCCGACGGCGCCTTCGTCTTCGCCTCCGAGCTGAAGGGCCTGCTCGCCCATCCCTTGCTGCGCCGAAGCCCGAGCGCGCAGGCGATCGACGATTATCTCGCCTTCGGCTACGTCCCCGACGACGCCTCGATCGTCGAAGGCGTCGGCAAGCTTCCCGCCGGCCATTATCTCCACCTGCGCCGCGGCCGGCCGGTGCCGGCGCCGGTGAAGTGGTGGGACGTCGATTTCTCCAATCCCGTCCGCAGCTCGATCAAGTCGCTCGAGGAGGAGATGGTCGAGCGGCTGCGCGAGGGCGTCGTCTCGCGCATGGTCGCAGACGTGCCCTTGGGCGCCTTCCTCTCCGGCGGCATCGACAGCTCGGCGGTGGTCGCCTTCATGGCCGAAGCGAGCCGCGGCGCGGTCGAGACCTGCTCGATCGGCTTCGACTCCGCCGACCATGACGAAACCCGCTACGCGGCTTTGGTCGCAGAGCTCTTCGCCACCAACCACCGCACCCGGATCGTCGCCTCCGAGGATTTCGGCCTGATCGATATCCTGGCCCATGCCTTCGACGAGCCCTTCGCCGACGCCTCGGCGCTTGGCACCTACCGGGTCTCCGAGCTGGCGCGCGAGAAGGTCAAGGTGGCGCTGTCGGGCGACGGCGCCGACGAGGCGATGGCGGGCTATCGCCGCTACCGGCTGTTCTCGGCCGAGGAGCGGGTGCGCCGCCTGCTGCCGGCCCCGTTCGCGCGCGCCGCCGGCATGCTCGGCGATCATTATCCCAAGCTCGACTGGGCGCCGCAGATGTTCCGCGCCAAGACGACGCTGCAGGCGCTGGGGCAGGGGAGCGGCGCCGCTTATGCCAACGCCGTCGGCGTCACGCCCGCGCCGCTCCGCCGCGAGGTGATGACCGCGCCCTTGCACGGCCATGTCGCCGAGGAGCGCTACATCCGCGCCTTCGACGGCGCGCCGGCGAGTGATCCGCTCTCGCGCGCCCAATATGCCGATCTCAAGATCTGGCTGCCGGGCGACATCCTGACCAAGGTCGACCGCACCTCGATGGCGGTGAGCCTGGAGGCGCGCGAGCCCTTGCTCGACCACCGCCTGGTCGAGTTCGCCGCCCGGCTGCCGGCCAAGCTTCGGCTCAGGGGCGGCAGCGGCAAATGGCTGATGAAGCGCGCGCTCGGCTCGCGGCTTCCCGATGAGATCCTCAATCGCCGCAAGATGGGCTTCGTCACTCCGGTCTCGGCCTGGTTCCGCGGGCCGCTGGCCAAGGAGGCGCTCGCCATCTCGCAGGGCTCGGCGCTGGCCGAGACCGGCTGGTTCGACGCCGCGGCCATCCGCCGCCTCGCCGAGGCGCATCAGAGCGGCCGCTCGGACCATGGCCGGCTGCTCTGGCAATTGTTGATGCTGGAAAAGTCGCTGCAAAAGGTCTTCGGGCTGGGGACGGTCAGCGCTCCCCGGGATACTGAGCCTCGGCAAAGTAAAGCCCGTCGGGCGGCGCGTTGAAGCCCAGAGCGGCGCGGTCCTTCGCGTCCAGCGCCGCCTTCAAATCCGCCTTCGTCCATTTGCCGCGCCCGACCAGTTCGAGGCAGCCGACCATCGAGCGCACCTGGTGGTGTAGGAAGCTTCGGGCCGCCGCCTCGATCTCGATCGTCTCGCCGAGCCGCCTTACGGTCAGCCGGTCGAGCGTCTTGACCGGACTTTCCGACTGGCAATGGGCCGAGCGGAAGGTCGTGAAATCGTGAGGACCGACAAGCACTTGCGCGGCCTTGTTCATCTCGTCCGCATAAAGCACGACCGGCACCCGCCACGCCCGTCCCGCCTCGAGCGCGAGCGGCGCCCGCCGGTTGGCGATCCGATAGACGTAGCGCCGGCCGATGCAGGAGAAGCGGGCGTGGAAGTCGCCATCCACGGCCTCGGCGCCCAGGATCGCGACCGGCAGCGGCCGCAGCTTGGCGTTGACGCCGTCGGCCAGCCGCTGCGCCCCGATCGCCTTGGCGATGTCGACATGGGCGGTCATCGCCAGAGCGTGGACGCCGGCATCGGTCCGCCCCGCCGCGTGGAGCGTGACCTCCTCCTGAACAATCGCGCCGATCGCCTCCTCGATCGCCTGCTGGACCGAGGGGCCGTGCGCCTGGCGCTGCCAGCCCATGAATGGGCGGCCGTCATATTCGATGGTCAGCCGGAACCGGGTCACCTCAGCGCCGCACCCGCGGGGATCGCGAAGCCGCGCAGCAAGTCCGCCGGCATCATCGGCCCGCGCCCCGCCCGCTGGACCAGGCTCGGCACGATCGATCCTTCGCCGCAGGCGATGGCCAGGCCATGGTCGAGCACCGTGCCAGGCTCTCCGCTCAGCTCTGAGACTTCCGCCACAAGCACCTTGATTCGCTCGCCTTCATAGTCGAACCAGGCACCCGGCGCCGGGTTGAAGGCGCGGACCTGGCGCTCGACCTGCGCGGCGGGCTGGGTGAAATCGAGCCTGGCCTCGGCCTTGTCGATCTTTGGGGCATAGCTGGCGCGGTCCTCGCGCTGGGGAATGTAGCCGACATCCCAAGGGATCAGCTCGAGGATTCGGACCATCAGGTTCGCGCCGGTCTCCGCCAGCTCGGCGCTCAGCTCGCCCGCCGTCTTGCGGTCGATCTGCGCCGGCATCGCGCCAAGCATAGGCCCGGTGTCGAGCCCGCGCTCCATCCGCATGATGGTGACTCCGGTCCGCGACTCGCCGGCCAGGATGGCGCGCTGGATCGGCGCGGCGCCGCGCCATCGCGGGAGCAAAGAGGCGTGGACGTTGAAGCAGCCGAGCTTCGGGGCGGCCAGGACCGGCTCCGGCAGGATCAGCCCATAAGCCGCCACCACCGCGGCCTCGAGGCCCAGAGCCGCGAACGCCGCCTGCTCGTCCGCGCCCTTGAGCGAGGCCGGCATCCGCACCTCGATCCCCGCCTCCTCGGCGCGTTTCTGCACCGGGGAAGGAGCAAGGCCCTTGCCCCGCCCCGCCGGCCTGGGCGGCTGGCAATAGACGGCGGCGACGTCGTGGCCGGCCCCGATCAGGGCGTCCAATGTCGGCACGGCGAAATCCGGCGTTCCCATGAAGGCGATGCGCATGCGCTATCCCTATCCCCTACATTCGGCTTGGCAAGCGGCCGCTCTTCCCCATATCCCTCGCGTCATGGCCTCCACCGAAATCGAAGCGCTCACCCAGGCGCTGGCGCGGCTGCCCGGGCTCGGCCCGCGCTCGGCCAGGCGCGCGGTGCTGCATCTGATGAAGCGCCGCGAGACCGCGATGGCGCCGCTGCTGCGCGCGCTCGCCCAAGTCAACGAGAAGCTCTCGGTCTGCGCGGTCTGCGGCAATGTCGACACCGTCGATCCCTGCGCGATCTGCGCCGACCAGCGCCGCGACGCGCGCCTGCTCTGCGTGGTCGAGGAGGTGTCGGACCTGTGGGCGCTCGATCGGTCGCGCCTCTTCCCAGGCCGCTTCCACGTGCTCGGCGGCCGGCTCTCGGCGCTCGAAGGCATCCGCCCCGAGGATCTCGGCATCGACCGCCTCGTCTCCCGAGTCGCCGCCGGCGGCATCGACGAGATCGTGCTGGCGATGAACGCGACCCTCGAGGGCCAGACCACCGCCCATTATCTCGCCGAGCGGCTCGAACGCTTCCCGGTCCGAATCACCCAGCTCGCCCACGGCCTGCCCGTCGGCGGGGAGCTCGACTATCTCGACGAAGGGACATTGGCCCAGGCGCTCAGGGCGCGTCGGCCGGTGTCCTAGGCTCAAGCCCTATCCCGTTCGGGCTGAGCCTGTCGAAGCCCTCCTTTCTTTCCGGCTCCCGAAAAGGAAGGACAGTCCTTCCACAGGCTCAGGACGAACGGAGCGGGGTGTGAGCCACGGAGCCTGTCCTCGAATGCTTGAAGAATCGGCGCTTTCGCCTTATTTTCCAGCCATGGCCATTTTACCCATCCTCGAAGTCCCCGATCCGCGCCTGCGCCAGATCTCGACCCCCGTCGAGGCGGTCACCGACGAGACCCGCGCCCTCATCGCCGACATGTTCGAGACGATGTACGCGGCGCCGGGCATCGGCCTCGCCGCGGTCCAGGTCGGCGTGCCCAAGCGGCTGCTCGTCATCGACCTGCAGGAGCCGGAGGTCGAAGGCGGCGATCCGGTCCGCGATCCGCGAATCTTCATCAACCCCGAAATCCTGACCCATTCGGACCAGGAGGTGCCCTATACCGAAGGCTGCCTTTCGGTCCCCGAGCAGTTCGCCGAGGTCGACCGCCCCGACCGCATCCGCGCCCGCTGGCTCGACGAGCGTGGCATCGCGCACGAAGAGGATATCGAAGGCGTGCTCGCCGTCGTCCTCCAGCACGAGATGGACCATCTCCAGGGCGTGCTCTTCATCGACCACCTTTCCCGCCTCAAGCGCGAGATGATCCTCCGCAAGATCGCCAAGCTGCGCAAGGCGGCGGCTTGAGCCAGCGGGAGTCATCCCGGCGAAGGCCGGGATGACTCTGTCCGAACGGGAAGGGTTGAGCCTGAGCGGTCTCTGCTCTAGGTTCGCTCTTCGTTCCGCAGGACCAAAGAGCGCATGGACCCCCTGACCCTCCTCCTCGCCGCCGCCTTGCTTGCCGCGGCCGTCGCTCTGGGCTGGTTCGCCGCGCGCGGGCGGGCCGGCGCGCTGGAGGAGAGGGCCAAGGCGGCGGACCAACTGCGCACCACGCTCGAAGGCGTGACGGGGGAGCGCGACGCCGCGATGCGCGATCTCGCCGCGCTCCAGGCCGACGCCCGCAATTTCGAGGCGCGGATGAAGGAGCTGATGGCAGCCAAGCAGGAGCTCACCGCCCAGTTTCACGAGGTCGGCGCCAAATTGCTGAGCGAGGCGCAAAAGCAGTTCCTCGAACGCGCGGACGCCCGCTTCAACCAGGCCAGCGAGAAGAGCGACGCCCAATTGAAGGCCCTGCTCCAGCCCGTCGAGGCGACGCTGAAGCGCTATGAGGAAGGGCTGAGCAAGGTCGAGAAGGAGAGGGTGGGGAGCTACGAGGCGCTGCGCGAGGCGGTGACCCTGCTCCATGCCGGCCACAGCCAGGTCCGCGACGAGACCCGCAATCTCGTCAACGCTCTGCGCTCCAGCCCCAAGGCGCGCGGCCGCTGGGGCGAGCAGAGCCTGAAGAACGTGCTCGAGCAGGCCGGCCTCTCGCCTTACGCCGATTATCAGTCGGAGGTTTCGGTCGAGACCGAGGACGGCCGCCTGCGCCCCGACGTGATCGTTCGCCTGCCCGGCGGGCGCAAGCTGATCATCGACGCCAAATGCTCCCTGAACGCCTATCTCGACGCCAACGAGCAGGTCGACGACGCCCTCCGGACCGAGCATCTCAAGGCGCACGCCGCCTCGATCCGCGTCCACGCCCAGAAGCTCGGCTCGAAGAATTACTGGGACCAGTTCGGCGACGCCGCAGATTATGTCGTCATGTACATTCCCGGCGAGCATTTCCTGACCGCCGCGCTCGAGCAGGACGACGGGCTTTGGGAATGGGCGTTCGAGCGCCGCGTGCTGCTGGCGACGCCGACCAACCTCGTCGCCATCGCGCGCACCGTCTCCAGCGTCTGGCGGCAGGAGAAGATCGCCGAGGAGGCCGCCGAGATCGCCCGGCTCGGCAAGGAGCTGCACAGCCGGCTCGCCACGATGGGCGGCCATGTCGCGCGCATGGGCCGCAATCTCGAGCTCGCCATGGGCGCCTATAATGCCTTCGTCGGTAGCCTGGAGACCCAGGTGATGACCCAGGCGCGGCGCTTCGAGACCCTGGAGGTGTCGAGCGGCACCAAGGAGATCGAGGCGCTGCCGGTGGTCGAAGGCGCGCCGCGGCCGCTTACCAAGCTGTTTCCGACCGAGGGCGGCACGCCCAATTGAGCCTCGGGCGCGGCTGTGGGGCTTTTACTCGCCGCAGCCGTTCAGCGATTGCCCGGCGACATTTACCAGCACCGTGTCGGCATAATTGTGCTCGTTCGCGCCCTGGCACGGTGCGTGGGTGATGGTGACGGTCAGTTGCGGCGTGATGTAGGTAATGTCGCCGTTGGGCTGGGTCGTCGGCACCGGCGCCGGCACCGTGAGGTTCGGGCCGTTCTGCGACTGATAGACCATCTGGCCGCCGGCGATGCTCAGCGACCAGCCTGGCTCGGATCCGCTCGCGGTGTAGGGCGCGGCGGCGCCAGCGGGCGCAACGGAGACCGCATTGTTGCCCGCGGCGGCGTTGGCCGCCGGAGCGGGCGCGGCGGCAGTGCTGGACGCCGCATTGGCATCGGCAACATTGTTGCCCGCCGGTTTCGAGCATGAAGCGATGGCCGCGGCGGCCAGGCAAATGGCGATCGAAACGCGCATGGTTCTTCCCCCCGGATGACGCCCCAAATCGATCGAACGACTCGGAGCAATGGAGAAGGCTAATCGCTCGCCGGGCGATTGGCTATATCGGGCCTTTTATTCACTCTGTTCGGCCGAATACACGAAGCGACGGGCATTTTCACAAGACCCGCCGCAGCCTGATCGAGCCGCCGCCGGCGGTCAACATCATCGTTTCGCCGTCGGGGAAGCCAATCGTCACCTGACCGCCCAGGATATGCAGGACGGCGCGCTCATGCGCCATGCGGGCGCCGGGGCAGGCCATGCGCGTCGCCGCGATCGGACCCGCCGTCAGCCGGATACGCCGCTGCGCATAGCGACCGGAAAAGCGGTTGCAGCCGGCCTGGCCGTTGAGCCGCCCGGCGCCGGTGAACTGCATCGCATAATTGTCGCCGTTCACCGCCTCGCCGCCGATCGCGACGATCCGCCAGTCGGTATCGGCCAGGGTCGCCGGCGGCAGCAGCGTGCCGCCGCAGCCCCAGACGGTCGTGCCGTTCGCGGTCACCCGCACCGTGTCCGAATGCACGCGCTCGCCCTCGTCCTCGCACCTGACATGCCTGATTTCGACGGTGAAGATCCGGGTCACGTAACGATAGCCGTTGCGGATCGGCCGGCGGCGCGGCGTCGCGGCGATCAGCCGGCGGTCGTCGCCGGGCTCGTAGGTCATCTGTCCGCCCGCGATCTCCAGCCCCCAGAAAGGCTCGCTGCCGCCGGCAGTATAGGCGCCAGGCTGGGCAAGGGTGGCCGTCAGCGCGAGCAGGATCGGGGCCATGTCGTCCTCCGCCTCAGTGGCGCCGAAGCCGGGCGGTGACTCCGCTCCCGGCCAGCAGCATGGTGTCGCCGTCCGGATAGGAGAAATCGACGCGACCGCCAAGCAGGCGCAGCATCTTGCGCTCGTGCGTCATGCGCGGCTCCGGGCAGGCCATGCGGGTGGACATGATCGGGCCGGGCGTCAGCGTACCGCCCGCTTCCGCATAAGTGCCGGAGAAGCGGTTGCAGCCCGCTTGGCCGCTCAGCCGCCCGTCGTAGAATTGCAGGCCGTAATCCTCGGCCGGGCCGATCGCCTCGCCGTCGATCGCGGCTATCCCCCAGCCGGTATCGTTGAGGCTGTCGGGCGGCAGGGTCGCGCCCCCGCAGCCTTCGAGCGGCCGGTCGCCGCCCGGGAAATAGACCTGGAAGGTGTCGGCATAATAGCGGTCGCCCATGCCGTCGTTGCAGCGGACATGGGTGATTTCGATGCGAATGGCGGCGGTGACGTAGCGATAGCCGTTGGCGATCCGGCGCGGGCGCGGCGCCGCCACGTCCACGCCCGGCTGGTCGGGCGACGAATAGACGATTCGCCCGCCGCCGATCGTCACGCCCCAGAAGGGCTCGGTGCCATGGGCGCGATAGGGTTGCGCGGGCGCGGGCGCCGCTGTCGTCGTCGCGCAGCCGGCGAGCAGCAGGACGCTCAGGAGCGTCCCGTTTCCTTGTAGGAATCCACATGTCATGCTCATCGCGGTTCGGCCCTTTCTCAGGTTGGCGGCAGCAACCATTGAAGATTTGAAGCGGAGGTGAACGGGTCCGGCAAACCGTGAACTTCGTGAACCCGTTCAAACAGGGTCTCGGCGTGAAGAACCTTGCGTAACTTCCTCTGAATCAACAATGTCGCTGTGCGGCGCTCTTCCGCAAGGGTCGTGAAATTTCGGCGATTCCGCGTTTTTCGTGAACCTGGCAGCCCGGGTTAAGACAGGCCCTCGATCAGCCCGTCCGCGCCGACATGCATGGCTTCCGCCGACGGCGTCCGCGGCAGGCCCGGCATGGTCATCAGGTCGCCGCAGACCGCGACCACGAAGCCGGCGCCGGCGCAGAGCCGGACCTCGCGCACCGGCACGACATGATGGCTCGGCGCGCCGAGCAGGGCCGGGTCGGTCGAGAAGCTGTACTGGGTCTTGGCCATGCAGACCGGCAAATGGCCGTAGCCATCCTTCTCCCAGATATGGAGTTGCTTGCGGATTGCCGAATCGGCGATCGCCTCGTCGGCGCGGTAGATTCGGGTCGCGATCGTGTTGATCTTGTCGAACAATTTGAGGTCCGCATCGTAGAGCGGCGCGAACTGGGCGCCGCCGCTGTCGGCGAGCGCCGCCGCCTTCTCGGCGAGCGCCTCCGCGCCGGCGCCGCCATCGGCCCAGTGGGTGCAGAGCACGGCCTCGACGCCGTGCGCCGCCGCGATCTCCTTGACCGCCTCGATCTCGGCGTCGCTGTCCGAGCTGAAATGGTTGATCGCGACCAAGGCGGGAACTCCGAACTGGCGGACATTCTCGATGTGGCGGACGAGATTGACCCCTCCCGCCCGCACCGCGCCGACATCCTCTTTGTCGAGGTCGGCACGCGCGACGCCGCCATTATATTTGAGCGCGCGCACAGTGGCGACGATCACCGCCGCGTCGGGATGGAGGCCGGCCTGGCGGCATTTGATGTCGAAGAACTTCTCCGCGCCGAGATCGGCGCCGAAGCCCGCCTCGGTGACGACGTAATCGGCGAGGCTCAAGGCCGCCTTGGTCGCGATCACCGAATTGCAGCCATGGGCGATGTTGCCGAACGGGCCGCCATGGATGAAGGCCGGGTTGTTCTCGATCGTCTGGACCAGATTGGGCTGGATCGCCTGCGCCAGCAAGACGGTCATCGCGCCGTCCGCCTTGAGGTCGCGGGCGGTCACCGCAGTCTTGTCGCCGCGGTAGCCGACGATGATTCGGGCGAGCCGCTCGCGCAGATCCTCGAAATCCTCGGCGAGGCAAAGGATCGCCATGATCTCCGAGGCGACGGTGATGTCGAAGCCCGATTCGCGCGGGAAGCCGTTGCCGACGCCGCCCAGCGACTGGACGATGCGGCGAAGCGCGCGGTCGTTCATGTCGATCACCCGCTTCCAGACGATCCGGCGCACGTCGATCTCGAGGGCGTTGCCCCAGTGGATGTGGTTGTCGATCAAGGCGGCGAGGAGGTTGTGGGCGCTGGTGATGGCGTGGAAATCGCCGGTGAAATGGAGGTTGATCTCCTCCATCGGCACGACCTGGGCATAGCCGCCGCCCGCCGCGCCGCCCTTCATCCCGAAGCAGGGGCCGAGCGAGGGCTCGCGCAGGGCGACGATCGCCTTGCGGCCGAGGCGGCCCAGGGCATCGGCGAGCCCGACCGAGGTGGTGGTCTTGCCCTCGCCCGCCGGCGTCGGATTGATCGCGGTGACCAGGATCAGCTTGCCGCGCGGGCCGTCGCGGCGCTTGCCCAGCCAGTCGAGCGCGATCTTGGCCTTGAAGCGGCCATAAGGCTCGAGCGCCTGCTCGGGAATGCCGAGCCTTGCCGCGATCTCGCCGATCGGCAGCATCCTGGCGGCGCGCGAGATTTCGATATCGCTCGGCATCTATTCCCCACTGAATGGGGACAGTTACTAGTAACTGTCCCCTTTTATGCTGCGGCGCTGGTTCAGCACCTCATAGGCCATCACCGCCGCCGCGACAGCCGCGTTGAGGCTGTCCGCCCGCCCCATCATAGGGATTTTCACGAGCAGGTCGCATTGTGCCTCATACGCCGCCGGCAGCCCCTGTGATTCGTTGCCGACGAGGAGGAAGCAGGGGCTTTCATAGCGGGCCTGCCGATAGTCGGCGGCGGCGTTGAGGCTGGTGCCGACGAGCTGCCCCGGCCCGCCGCGCAGCCAGGGGAGGAACTCCTCCCAGCGCGCCGCCGCGATCTTTTGCGTGAACAGGGCGCCCATCGAGGCCCGCACCGCCTCGACCGAGAAGGGATCGGCGCAATCGTCGATCAGGATCAGCCCTCCCGCGCCGGCCGCGTCGCCGGTGCGCAGGATCGTGCCGAGATTGCCCGGATCGCGCAGCGCCTGCGCGACGATCCAGAGCGGCGCGGCGTCCCGATCAATCGCGGCCAGGCTCGTGTCGAACGCCCGGTAGACGCCGATCACCGCCTGCGGATTGTCCTTGCCGCTGATCTTGTGGATTATGTCCTGGCTGGTCTCGATCGCCTCGCCGCCCGCCGCCTCGGTCGCCGCGATCAGCGCCTGGAGCAGGGGATGCGCGCCGTCGCTGAAGAACAGCCGCTCGGGCAGCCGGCCGCTCTCGCGCGCCTCGGTGAGGATCCTCAGCCCCTCGGCCAGGAACAGCCCCTCGGCGCGCCGGTTCTTCTTGTCGCGAAGCGCGCGCGCCTGCTTGACCAGGGGATTGGAGAAGGCCGTGACCTGCCGCGGCATCAGCCGGCCTTCGCCGGGGAACGGAAGCGCCACGGCCTCACACGTCCTCGTGGAAGCGCGCCTCGACCAGGGCCGTGAGCTGCTCGACCGCAAGCTCGGCGCCGAGGCCGGTGGCGCTGATCGTGATCGTGTCGCCCATCGCCGCGCCAAGCATCATCAGGCCCATGATCGAGGTGCCGCAGACCTTGTTGCCGTCTTTCTCGACCTCGATCGCGGCGTCGATCTGCGCGGCCATAGTGACGAACTTGGCGCTGGCGCGGGCGTGGAGGCCGCGCTTGTTCCGGACCTCCACGGTTCGGCTCGGCATCGTCAGGCCGCCGCCTCGCCCAGGATTTCCGAAGCGACGGAGATATATTTGCGCCCCGCCTCGCGGGCGGCGGCGACGGCGGCGCGGACGTCCATCGTCTTGCGCGCGCCTTCGAGCCGGATCAGCATCGGCAGGTTGACCCCGGCGATGACCTCGATCTTGTCCGATTTCATCAGGCTGATGGCGAGGTTGGAGGGGGTTCCGCCGAACAGATCGGTGAGGATGATGACGCCGCTGCCGTCGTCGACCGCGGCGATCGCCTCGGAGATGTCCTTGCGGCGCTGGTCCATGTCGTCTTCGGGACCGATGCAGATGCCGGCGATTCGCTCCTGCGGCCCGACCACATGCTCCATGGCGACGATGAACTCCCTCGCGAGCCGCCCATGGGTCACCAATACCAGACCGATCATCTATTCACCCTGCAAGCCGTCTGCCATTGCCCCTGCGGATCGCTCTCGACCGTCACGAGGCGGCGCGGCGAGGTCGCGATGGGCGAGATTGGGCGAAAAACCGGCCGCGCGCAACCGTGCCGCGACTCGCTCGGCGACAT
>DASYKV010000044.1:0-70745 GCA_035994965.1 Allosphingosinicella sp. | reverse complement strand
ACCTTGAGCCCGAACCAGCGCGACACCTTGGGCGCGCCGGGAAGGAATGAAGCGATCACCCACTGCCCATCCCCTTTTTCGGCGATGACGCCCTCGCTCATAGAGCCCTGGCACTTCGGACATTGCGTAGGTCCTCGCATTTGGACTCCTCAAGTAGGTGCCGGCGACGGCAAACCTTACGATCGTCGACGTGGAGATGGTCGACTTTGAGAACAAGGTCAGGTTCGGGATGAACTTCATAAACCATCGAGGCCGCTATGGAAGAGTCGTTCACATGAACTCACGGCCGCTTTCGGGATTCGGCGGAAGCTCGCTGAATGGCCGAAATTGGCGCTTAGCGGCCGTTGTGCGAATGTCCGCAATGGGTCGAAAGCTGACCCTGCGGATTGTTGGATACATGTAGGATTTGATCTGTGAGGCTTGCCCGACTCGGGCTTTGTGGCCCGGGCGTCGGCTCCTTGAAACGTTTCAATCTTCAGCGGATTTGCCGGCCCGGCGGGCGGCGCCCTTCGACCCTGACGATGTCGCCAGTCTCGCAACGCTCCATGGCCAGTGGAAACATTGGGACCTTTCGCGGAAACCCTACGAAGTCACCGCCAGCCATTCGTCCACCGCCGCCGCGCATTCCCGCCCCTCGCGGATCGCCCAGACGACCAGCGACTGGCCGCGGCGCATGTCGCCGCAGGCGAAGATGCCGGGCCGCGAGGTCTCGTAGCCGCGCGGCGCGGTCTCGACCCCGGCATGGGCGAGGATGCCGCCGGGCGGCGAGCCGGTGAAGCCCATGGCGAGCAGCACCAGATCGGCGTCGAGCGCGAACGGCCCGTCCTCCTGCCGTCCGACCAGCCGAGTCACCTGCCCGTCCGCGCCCTCGAAATGCGAGGTGACGATCGAAAAGGCGCGCTCCGCTCCCTCCTCCTGCGAAGAGGAGGTACGCAGCTTCATCGGCCAGCGCGGCCAACTGAGGCCCTTATTCTCGCGCAAAGGCGGCTCGGGCATGATTTCGAGCTGGGCGACCGCGGTTGCGCCCTGGCGGTGGGCGGTGCCGACGCAGTCGGAGCCGGTGTCGCCGCCGCCGATCACCACCACGCGCTTGCCGGTTGCGAGGATCGGCTCGCCTTGCCCGGCCAGCCCCGCCACCCGCCGGTTGGCCTGCGTCAGATAGTCCATCGCGAAGTGGATGCCGCCGAACTCGCGCCCGGGCACGTCAAGGTCGCGCGACTGTTCGGCACCGGCCGCGAGCACGAGGACGTGATAATCGTCCATCAGCCGCTCGACCGTGACGTTGACGCCGATCTCCATCTCGGTGCGGAAGATGACGCCTTCGCGCTCCATCTGGTGGATCCGCCGGTCGATCAGCATCCGGTCCATTTTGAAATCCGGGATTCCGTAGCGCAGCAGCCCGCCGATTCGGTCGGCCTTCTCGAACACGGTCGGCGCGTGGCCCATGCGGGCGAGCTGCTGCGCGCAGGCGAGCCCGGCCGGGCCCGAGCCGACGATGGCGATGCGCTTGCCGGTGCCGCGCGGCGCCATGTGCGGCACGATCCAGCCTTCGCGCCAGCCGCGGTCGACGATCTCGCATTCGATGGTCTTGATCGTGACGGGCGCATCGTCGAGCGCGAGCGTGCAGGCCGCCTCGCAGGGCGCCGGGCAGACCCGCCCGGTGAATTCGGGGAAATTGTTGGTCGCGTGCAGCCGCTCCAGCGCCGCGCGCCACTGATCGCGCGAGACCAGATCGTTCCAGTCGGGGATCAGATTGTCGACCGGGCAGCCGGTGTGGCAGAAGGGCACGCCGCAATCCATGCAGCGCTCCGCCTGGCGCGCGACCTCTTGCGGAGCGAGCGGCAGAGCGAGCTCGATCCAGTCCTTCACCCGCTCGGATACCGGCCGGTAGGGCCGGTCGCGGCGCTCGATCTCGAGGAAGCCCGCCGGATTGGTCATGCCGCCGCCTCCAGGGCCGCCAGTGCGCGGCGATATTCGAGCGGCATCACCATCACGAAGCGGCCGAGCGCGACCGGCCAGTCGGCGAGGATCTCGGCCGCGCGCCTGCTTGCCGTCAGGTCATAGTGACGTTTGATCAGGGCCTTGAGCGCCTCCGGATCGTCCACCGGCTCCAGCGCCAAGCCGGCCAGGTTGCACTGCGACTCCGCGAGGCCGAGGACATAGGCGACCCCGCCGGACATGCCGGCCGCGAAGTTGCGCCCGATGGCGCCGAGCACGACCACCCGGCCGCCCGTCATATATTCGCAGCCATGGTCGCCCGTCCCCTCGACCACCGCGACCGCGCCGGAATTGCGCACCGCGAAGCGCTCGCCGGCGACGCCGGCGAAAAAGGCCTCGCCGCCGGTGGCGCCGTAGAGGCAGGTATTGCCGACGACGATGTTCGCCGCCGCCTCGCGCGGCGCGCCGTCCGGCTGGCGCACGATCAGCCGGCCGCCCGAAAGGCCCTTGCCGGCATAATCGTTGGCGTCGCCGACCAGCTCGAGGGTGACGCCGGCGGCGAGGAAGGCGCCGAAGCTCTGCCCCGCCGAGCCGGTCAGCAACGCGCTCAGGCTCCCGTCCGCCATCCCTTCATGCCCATAGCGCCGCGCCACCTCTCCCGACACCATCGCCCCGACGGAGCGGTCGACATTTGTCACCTCCATCCCGACCCGCGCCGGCAGCGCACCGTCGAGCGCAGCGATCAGCGCCCGGTCGATCCGCGCCGCCGGCACGCGGCAGATCGGCGCGTCGCCCCGCCGCGAATCGCCCACCGGCTGGTGGAGCAGCCGCCCCAAATCGACGCCCCGCGCCTTCCATTCCGCCGCTGCGGGCGCCGCTTCGATCAAATCGGTGCGGCCGATCATCTCGTCGAGCGAGCGCAGGCCGAGCGCGGCCATGATCGCGCGCAATTCCTCGGCGACGTAGAAGAAATAGTTGATCACGTGCTCGGCCGTGCCGGTGAAACGGGCGCGCAGCACCGGATCCTGGGTCGCGATGCCGACCGGGCAGGTGTTGAGGTGGCACTTCCTCATCATGACGCAGCCCGCCGCGACCAGAGGCGCGGTCGCGAAGCCATATTCGTCGGCGCCAAGCAAGGCGGCGATCGCGACGTCGCGGCCGGTCCTGAGGCCGCCGTCGGCCTGGACGCAGACCCGGCCGCGCAGGCCGTTCAGCACCAGCGTCTGCTGCGTCTCGGCCAGCCCGATCTCCCAGGGCAGGCCGGCATGGGTCAATGAGGTCAGCGCCGCGGCCCCGGTGCCGCCTTCATAGCCGGCAATGGTGACATGATCGGCGAGGCACTTCGCCACCCCGGCAGCCACCGTGCCGACGCCGACCTCGGAGACCAATTTCACCGAAACCCGCGCCTCCGGATTCACGCAGCGCAGATCGTGGATCAGCTGAGCCAGATCCTCGATCGAATAGATGTCGTGGTGCGGCGGCGGCGAGATCAGGCCGACGCCCGGCGTCGAATGGCGCACGGCGGCGATCTGGGCATCGACCTTATGGCCGGGGAGCTGGCCGCCCTCGCCCGGCTTGGCGCCCTGGGCGATCTTGATCTGCAATTCGTCGGCGTTGACCAGATATTCCGCCGTGACGCCAAACCGGCCGGACGCAACCTGCTTGATCGCCGAGCGCTCGTTGGTGGCGAAGCGGTCGCTTTGCTCGCCGCCCTCGCCGGTATTGGATTTGCCGCCGATCCGGTTCATCGCCACCGCCAAAGTCGCATGCGCCTCGCGGCTGATCGAGCCGAAGCTCATCGCTCCGGTCGAGAAGCGCCTGACGATCTGCGCCGCCGGCTCGACCTCGTGGAGCGGGACGGCCGGACCCGCGGGCTTGAACGTCATCAGCCGACGCAGGCCCGCCCGGCCGTTCAGCTCGTCGGCGAAAGCCCGGTACTTCTCCGGCAAAGGCCCGCGCACCGCATGCTGGAGGTTGGCGATGCTGTCATAGGTCCAGGCATGCGCCTCGCCGCCGATCCGCTGGGCGTAGAGGCCGCCAATGTCGAGCGCGTCGCTTTTGCCGTAAGCGAGGCGATGCCGCCGCGCCGTCTCCTCGCCAAGCTCGGCGAGGCCAATGCCCTCGATGACGGTCGCGGTGCCGGTGAAATAATCGTCGACCAAGGCCTGGCTCAGGCCGATCGCGTCGAAGATCTGGGCGCCGCAATAGCTCTGGTAGGTGGAGATGCCCATCTTGGACATCACCTTGAGGATGCCCTTGCCGACCGCCTTGATGTAATTGGCCTGCGCGTCCGCGGCGTCGGTGAGGCCCGCGATCGTGTCGAAGGCGAGCCAGGGATTGACCGCCTCGGCGCCATAGCCGGCGAGCACGCAGAAATGGTGGACCTCGCGCGCCTCGCCGGTTTCGACGACCAGGCCCGTCTGCATCCTGAGGCCGTGCTCGACCAGATGATGGTGGATCGCGCCCGTGGCCAACGCAGCCGGGATCGGCAGCCGCTCCCTCGAGACGTTGCGGTCGGAGATGACCAGCAGGTTGATGTCCTTGAGGACCGCATAGGTCGCCTCCATGCAGAGACGGTCGAGCGCCGCTTCCAGCGCGCCTTCCCCTTCCTCCCAGGTCGCGTCGAGGGTGATCGTGCGGAACGCGCCGTCGAGCGTCTCGTGGATCGAGCGGATCTTCTCGAGATCCTCGTTGGTCAGGATCGGCTGCGAGACCTCCAGGCGCTTGTGCGTGCCCGCCTGCCGGCCGAGCAGGTTCGGCCTGGGCCCGATCATCGAGACCAGCGACATCACCAGCGCCTCGCGGATCGGGTCGATCGGCGGGTTGGTGACCTGGGCGAAATTCTGCTTGAAATAATCGTAGAGCAAACGCGGCCGGTCCGAGAGGATGGCGAGCGGCGTATCGGTGCCCATCGAGCCGACCGGATCCTCGCCCGAAGCCGCCATTGGCACGAGGAAGAATTTGAGGTCCTCCTCGGTATAGCCGAAGGCCTGCTGATGTTGGCGAAGGTGCCGCGGATCGACATCGCGCGGTCCGGCCGACGGCGATGGCAAGTCCTTGAGATTGTATTGGGTTTCACGCAGCCAGTCGCCATAAGGCTCGGCCCCGGCCAAGGTCGCCTTGACCTCCTCATCCTCGATGATCCGGCCCTGCTCCAGGTCGATGAGCAGCATCCGGCCCGGCTGCAGCCGCCATTTGCGGACGATCTTCGCGTCGGGGATGGGCAGCACGCCGGCTTCCGACGCCATCACCACCAGATCGTCGTCGGTGACGACGAAGCGTGCCGGTCTGAGCCCGTTGCGGTCCAAAGTGGCGCCGATCTGGCGGCCGTCGGTGAAGGCGATCGCGGCCGGCCCGTCCCAAGGCTCCATCAAGGCTGCATGATATTCGTAGAAGGCGCGGCGCCCGGCCTCCATGCCGCTATTGCCGGCCCAGGCCTCGGGGATCAGCAGCATCATCGCGTGCGGCAGCGAATAGCCGCCGGCCAGGAGCAGCTCCAGGGCATTGTCGAGGCAGGCGGTGTCCGACTGGCCGTGCGGGATGATCGGCCACATCTTGTCGAGATCGGCGCCGAGCAAGGGCGATTCCAGCGTCCGCCGCCGCGCGGTCATCCAGTTCACGTTGCCGCGAAGCGTGTTGATCTCGCCATTATGGGCGATGAAGCGATAGGGATGCGCGAGCCGCCAGCTCGGGAAAGTGTTGGTCGAGAAGCGCTGATGGACCATCGCCAGCGCGCTTTGCGTCAGTGGATCGCCAAGGTCGCGGTAGAAGCTCCCGAGCTGGTGGGCGAGCAGCATGCCCTTGTAGACCAGGGTCCGGCTCGACAGCGAGGCGATGTAGAAATCCGCGAGGCCCGGCAGCTCCCGCTCCAGCGCCTCGCGCGCCAGCGGGTTCAGCGTCTGCTTGCGGATCGCCAGCAACTTGCGCTCGAACGCATCCTGGTCCTTCACATTGGGCCCGCGCGCAATCACCGCCTGGCGGATCGCCGGCATCGTCGCGAGCAAGGCGGAAGCGAGCCCCGCCGTCTCGACCGGCACCTGGCGCCAGCCGACCAGCAATTGCCCCTCGATGCGGACGAAGCGCTCGAACCGCTCGACCGCCGCCTCCCGGCTCGCCTGGTCGCGGGGCAGGAAGCACATGGCGACCGCATAGTCGCCCGCCTCAGGCAAGCTCAGCCGCTCCCCATCCGCCCAGGCGCGGAACAGGGGGTCGGGGATCTGGATGAGGCAGCCGGCGCCGTCGCCGAGCGACGGATCGGCGCCGACGCCGCCGCGATGGTCGAGATTGGCGAGGATGTGCAGGCCCTGGGCGACGATCCCATTGGAGCGGCGGCCGCCGACATGGGCAACGAAGCCCATGCCGCAGCTGTCGCGTTCATTCGCGGGGTCGTAAAGACCCTCCCGTGCCGGCGCTGCCGCCAAAATCGTCCTCCGAAGCGATCACGAATCTCCATCGCCGTGCTTTGTTGCGCTGCAGCGAAAGTGTCGCACATGCGCGGCGGGCGCAAGCGCTTTCGTCAGCGAGCCTCAAGCGCGCGGATCAGCCGCGCCATGTTGGCAATGTAAGCGGCGGTCGAGATGCCGGTAGCTGGCGTGGGATCGGGGTAAGGCGAGGTGTCGGTCTCGTCGCCGACCTGGGTGATGCCGTAATCGCCGGGCGTCACGCGGCGGCTTCCCGGACCAACGTAGCGATGGCTGGTCATGGTCAGCGGCGCCGGCCAATAGCCCGCTTCGTTCAGCGCGCGGACGATGCGGGCCGGATCGAGCCGGGCCGCGCTGCTGAAATCCGATCCCGCCGCGAGCCCGCCGACGATGAAGAAGCGCGGGAAGGGCCGGCGCGCCAGCAGCGGCGACCCTCGCATCGCCTCGTCGGCCGGCACTGCGGCGAGCGCGTCATAGTCCCGGCGCAGACGCGCGAGATCGATGCCGCGGAATTGCGAATAATGGGCGATCGGCCGGGCCGGATCGTGGTCGATGAAATAGCGGCCGTTGACGACGTTGGAGCCGCGGCGGTGGACGTAGAGGGGGCGGTTGGTGCCGATCTCGACGAAGGTGGGGAAGCGGCGATCGCGCGGGCCGATGCCGTCGGGCAGCCGCACCGATTCGAGCCAGTCCAGCGCGTCGGGAATCCGCGCCAGGAAGCGCCGCTCGCCGGTCAGCCGGTAATATTCCATCAATTGCTCGACATTGGTGGCGCTGGTGTGGGTCACCAGAGCGCGCGGCTCGTAGGTCCGGGCGCCGGCGACGCGCCCGCGCAGATCATATTGCAGGCCCCAGCCCGCCTGCGGCGCAGGCCCCTGGGTGGCAAGGAACGCCGCCATCCCGCGCCGCGCCGCGACGAGCAACTCCGGCCGGTCCAGGGCCCGCCCGGCCATGATCAGGAAGCGGATATTCTCCTTGGCGACGTCGTCGTTGAAGGTGACGAAGCGCTGATAGGCGGGGTAACGGGGATCGAACGGGAAACGCTGCGGCCAGCCGCCGCCCCGATATTGGCTCGCCAGCACGAAGCGAATCGCGCGGTCGAGCGGGGCACGGAAGCGCGCCTCGTGCCGGACCATGTAGAGCCGGAGCAGAAGCTGCATGGTCTCGGCGGTGCCGGCATCGTCGAACGTGGCATTGTCGCTGTAATGCTGGAATTCCTCGAGCCGCCAGCCGTTCCGCCCCACCGTCTCGTACCAGCGCCGCGCCGCCCCCGGTCCGCTTTGGTGGATGAAATAATTCCAGCCGCCGCTCCTGTGCTGGCCGGCGATCAGCGCGTCCGCGGCCCGCGCCGCCGCGTCGTAATAATAGGCATCGCCGGTGGCGTTATAGGCGTCGAGGAAGACATGCCCCATCGTCGCCGTGCCCGGCGCCTGCACCCAGATCATGCCGGGCTCGGCCTCCATCTCACCCCAGCGGCGCGAGAGATCGGGCAGGTAATTCCAGACATAGCCGCCATGATCTGCGACCCGCTCGACCATATATTCGGTCGCGCGCCGCATCGTCCGCTCGATCTCGGCGCGGCTTTGCGCGGCGGCGGGCGCGGCGGCGAACAGCGCCAGCAAGGCGAGCAGGCGAAGGATCATGGCCAAAGTCTCCGGTAGCGGCCCCAGGCGAGGAAGAGATCGGGCCAATGCTCGACCGATTTGCCGCGCGCCAGCCGAAGCCCGAAGCCGTGGCCGCCATCGGGGAAGAGATGGGTGTCGGTCGCGACGCCGCGCGCGCGTAACGCATCGCGCATCAGCAAAGTGTTCGCCACCGGCACCGAGGCGTCGTCCTCGGCGTGGAGCAGGAAGCATGGTGGCGCGTCGGCGGGCACGTGGAGATGGGGCGAATAGGCCCGCTCCAGCGCCGGCGTGGCGTTTTCGCCGATCAGGTTGCGCCGCGATCCCGCATGGGCGTTGGGCGCGCTCATCGAGACGACCGGATAGATCAAAGCGGCAGCGTCCGGCCGCGCCGACGCATCGCCGAAGCGGGCGAGCAGGCTCGCGCAGACATGGCCGCCGGCCGAAAAGCCAATCGCGCAGACCCGGCGCGGATCGACCCCGCGCGCGGCGCGGACCAGCGCCATCGCCCGCCGGGCATCGGCGAGCGGCACGTCCGGCCCGGCCGCCCAGCCCTGGTGCGGCAACCGGTAGAAGAGGACGAAGGCGGTGATGCCGCGCGCCGCCAGCAGCCGGGCCATCTCATGCCCCTCCTTGTCGATCACCACCCAGCTATAGCCGCCGCCGGGCATGATCAGCACCGCCGCGCCATTGGGCCGCGCCGGCCGGAACACGGCAAGGCGCGGCCGGGCGATGTCGGTGAGGATGCGGTCGTTGTACGAGGGATCGGTGCTCCGCTCGCGCACCGCCTCGGGCGGCCGGATCGCGGGCATGCCGGGCGCGCCCGCCGGCCACAGGTCGATTTCGGCATCGGGCGCTGACGGGACTGGCGCCTGCGCGCCCGCCCGCCCGGCCAGGCCCGCCGCAAGCGTGCCGAGCAACAGCTCTCGCCGGCCGATCCTCATCGCGACACCGACGCCGCGCGCTCGGCGAGCCAGTCTTCGAGGTTGGTCATGCCATCGCCGTCGCGGTCGCTATTGCCGTCGGCGCGCGCGGAATCGAAGCCGTGGCTGCGTTCCCAGGCATCGGGCATGCCGTCGCCGTCGCGGTCGGGCTCGGGCGTCGCCTGAGCCAGCGCCGGCCAGCCGCCGACCGCCTCCTGGCTGTCGATATGGCGGCCCGAGCGCGTCCGGACGCTCTCGATCACGCGCGCGTCGGCGGCGTCGCGCGGCCAGGCGCCGGCGCGGGCCAGCACATGGACCATGGCCAATGGGGCGGGATCGGCCGCGACCGGCGCGACCTCGATCGGGCCGGGGAGCCGATAGCCCTCCGGGACAGTGCCGGTGACCAGCGACCAGGGATCGGCGGGGATCGCGCCGTTCATACTGTTGCCGGCGAACCAGGCGCGGGCCAGCCGGTTGCGCTCGCGAAAGGCCAAAGCGCCTTCGCTGTCGGGGCCGGCGACATAGGCATTGTCGATGAAGTTGTAGCGGATCAGCGTCGCCTCATCCTCATTATAGCCGGCAAAGCCGCGTCCCCAATTGTAGAAGAGGTTGGAGCGGAACTCCATCAGCGGTCCCTCCGGATCCACCTCCGGCCCCTCGTAATTGCCGGGCCTTGGCATGCGCGCGACATGGTGCGCCCACAAATTGTGGTGGAAGCTGATCCGGGCGCCGCGGCCGCCGCGGATCAGGCTGCCATAGCCATGATCGCCTTTCTCGTGGTGCGAGCGCCGAAGCGATTCGGCGACGATCGACCATTGGACGGTCAGGTCGTAAAAGCCGCCGCCGTCGCCGTAGCGCGCCGAGGCCGACAAGGTCTCGTCGATCGACCAGCTCGCCGAGACATGGTCGAGGATGATCCGCCGGCCGCGCTCGATCCAGATCGAATCGCCCTCGCCGGGCAGCCGGTCGCCGCGCCGCGCGCGGAGGTGGCGGATGACGACGTCGTCGGCGCGGACGACCAGGGCCTGGTCGGCAAGCGCGATGCCGCCGCCCGGCGCGCTCTGGCCGGCGATGGTCACGCGCGGTTCGCTGACGACGAGGTCGGAGGCGAGCCGGATCGTGCCGGCGACGTCGAAGATGATCGTGCGCGGCCCGCGCGCCTCGACCGCCGCGCGCAGCGAGCCGGGACCGCTGTCGGCGAGATTGGTGACGCGCAGCACCGCACCGCCCCGCCCCCCTGCGGAAAAGCGCCCCGCTCCTTCCGCGCCAGGAAAGGCGAGACTCTGCGCGGCGGCGGGGCTCGCGAGGACGAGGGCGAGCGGCAAGAAGAGCGAGGACGGTCCGCGAAGACTCTCTGCCAGACCCCCTCTCCCTCGAGGGAGAGGGTTGGGGTGAGGGTGTACGGCGGCCAGCGGCTTTTTTCCGGACACCGAACACCCCCTCCTACCCTCCCCTTCGAGGGGGAGGGGCTTGAAGCCTCACTGTCGATCCTCTTCCTCAGAAGCGGACGCGCGCACCGAGATAGAATTGGCGTCCCGTATGGTGGACGACCGACGGGCTGTTGCGGTCGCGGTCGACGAACTGGTCGTTATACTGGTCGGTGAGGTTGATGGCTTCGGCGGTCAAAGTAAGGAAATCGTTGACCTGGAATGAAGCCGAGGCGTCGACGTTGAGCGTCGAATTCTTGCCCTCGACGTCGTTGACGACGTTCTGCGCCGGAACGCGCTGGAGATAGTCGGCGCGATAGGAGACCGAGCCGCGGATGCTGAAGCGGCCATCGTCGTAATAAAGCGTCGCGTTCCAGCTCTTGGGCGACAGGTTGATGAGGTCGTCGCGGACCGGCGCCGGGTTGGTCGCCGAGGTCACATAGGCGATCTTCGATTCGACATAGGTGAAGTTGAGGATCGCGCCGAGATTGCGGAGCGGCCCGGGAAGGAAGCGGAACGGCTGCTGATAGGTGATCTCGAAGCCCTTGAGCGGGCCGCCCTGGGTGTTGATCGGCGCGGTCACCAGGAACAGCTCGGTGCCGGTGAAATTGGCGGGCAGCAGGCTGAGCGGTAGGCCGGTCTGGTTGAAGGGGATCTCGGTCCTGAGATTCTGGATGAAGGTGCCGATATCCTTGTAGAAGAAGCCGACCGCAAGCAGGGATTCCGGCGCGAAATACCATTCGAGGCTCGCGTCCACCGTGGTCGCGCGGAACGGGTTGAGCAAAGGATTGCCGGTGGTGATGGTGAGCTGGCCGGTGGTGTTGATAGAGCCGCCGGGCGACAGGTTGCCAAGCTGAGGCCGCGCCATCACGCGGGCGGCGGCGAGGCGGATGACGAAATTGCTGGTGACGTCGAGGGCTATGTTCACCGACGGCAGCCAATCGTCATAGGAGCGGTCGACCACGGTCAGGGTGCCGCCGCCCAGCGCCTGATAGCCCGCCGCCCTGAGGTCGGTCTTGACATAGCGAAGGCCGACATTGCCGCGCAGCGGCCGGCCGAACAGCTCGGTGCGGAAATCGAGCTGGAGGTAGCCGCCCAGATCCTCCTCGCGGACCTGGCGATTGTTGCCGCGAGCGTTGCCGTTGGTGATGCTCGACAAGGTGAAGTCGCCGGGCCCTCCGGCGGCGCCGGACTGAAGGCAGTTGCAATAGATGTTGTAGAGCGCCGCGATCGCCCTCAGATCGGGGATCAGCCAGCTCGTGGTGCCGCCGCCGCTATTATAGCCGCTGAGCGTGGTGGTGACCGCGGAGAGCGGAGTTCCTACCGGCAGAGCGAGGATGGTGTCGCTCTGGTTGACCCGGCGGAATTCGAACGTGCTGAAATCATAGTCGCGGTAGAAGCCGCCCACCTTGAGCGCGATCCTGTCGGGGATGATGTCCCAGGCCATGTCGCCGCGGACGGTGGTGAAGCTGTTGTCGGCGCCCTGCGGCCGGATGCGGATCTCGGACGGCGTGATGTTCGCCGGCGTGACCCCCGGCGGCGTGCCGATGATCTGCCAGCCGCCCGGGCCGGCGCTCGTGACGTCGAACGGATAGGTGATGGTCGGCTGTTCCCGGCTGTTGCGGAAGTCGATCGTGTAACCGTTGACGTTTGCCGCATCGAGCGTGGTCGTGGTCTGGAAGGGGTTGCGGAATTCGGACGTCGAATGGCCGGCGAGCCAGGAGAAGCGAAGCCGGTCGGTGACCTGCTGGTCCCACTGGATCTGATATTGCCAGAATTTGGTGTCGAGCTGGTCGAAGCGCGATTCGGAGCGGATGTCGACGCCGTTGAACACGCCGTAGAGGAGGTTGCCGTTGGCGTCATATTCGGCCTGGACGACGCTGGTCTGCGGCTTGCCGCCCTGGGCGGCGGTGCGGCTGAACGAGATCGCCTCGAGGAAGTCCTCCTGCCGGGTCGCCTGAAGCCGGGCGTGGAGCAAATCGACGGTGAACAGGGCGCCTTCCCAAGGCCGGGCCTGAAGCGCGACCGTGACTCCGAGCCGCTCCTGCTCGTGGGTCAGCCGGCCGTAGCGCGGCAGGCGGGGATGGACATTGCCCGCCAGCGAGGCTTCGTCATATTCGGCCTGATTGCCCGGCGTGTTGGGCAGGCGCGGGCCGGCGGTGTAGCCGGGAATGTTGGGTGCATTGCCGCAATTGGCGCCGCCCGTCGTCGGATTGAGCGGCACGTGCCCGACCGGCGAGCAAAAGCCGCCGACGCTGTTGCCGCCGTCCCAGCGCACCGAACTGAACCCTTCCTCGAGCAGGCTGCGCTTGGAATAGGCGACCGAGGCGAGGAGGCCGAGCCGCCCGTCCATGAAGGTGTTCGAGACCAGGAAGGCGCCGCGCGGGTCCCAGCTGTCGGCAAGGTCGTTATAGCCCATCTGGCCGCTCGCCGACAGGACGAAGCCGTTATAATCGAACGGGCGGCCGGTCTGCAGGTCGACGGTCGCGCCGAGCGAGCCTTCGTCGACCTCCGCCGAGGAGCTCTTGCGCACGGTCAGCCGGCTGAACAGCTCCGAGGCGAAGACGTTGAAATCGAAGGCGCGGCCGCGATTGGCGCCGCCCGAGCTGTCGGTGCCGCCGGTCGTCGCAAGCGCCTCGAGCTGGTTGAGGCGGATTCGGGTGAAATCGGGGCCGAGGCCGCGGACCGTGATCTGGCGGCCCTCGCCGGCGTCGCGGTCGATCGAGACGCCGGGAATGCGCTGCAGCGATTCGGCGAGGTTCTGGTCGGGGAAGTCGGCGATATCCTCGGCGACGATCACATCGACGATGCCATTGTCGCTCCTTTTGGCGCCGAGCGCGGCGGTCAGCGAGGCGCGAAAGCCGGTGACGACCACCTCATTGTCCGCGCCTTCGGTCTGCTCGGCGGCCTGGGCCTCGTCCGGCGGCGGCACGGCCTGGGGCTGCGCCTCGGCCTGGGCGGCGTTGGCGGCGGTCGCGGCGGCCAGCCAAGAGGCGGCGCCGAGCAGGCCGGCCAGGATGCGAGCGCGCGGCGCGATGTCGAGCTTCGAAGTCATGTCCGATCCTTCCAACCACAGCGCGCATCGGCGCGCTCCCCCTTTTTTTTCGCCCGGGAGCGCGTGCGCCCCCTCTTGTGACACCGGTGTCTAAACCGAGCCAAAAAAAGCCTGCGCAAAGCCGTGCGTCGATGGGAGGGGGTGAACGGACCTCTGGTGGCCGCCCCTTTCGCCTCTCCCTGTCGCCGCGTTTGCCGCAGTCGCCTTTTCCGGTTCCCCGATGAAGTAACCGGTGTCATAAGGGTTTTGATCCGGTTGCGGGCTCCTGTCAAGACCGGTCGCCGGGAGGTTTTCGATGCGCCTGTTCCGTCTCTGGATTCTGCTCCTCGCGCTGCTTCCCGCGCCGGCTTTCGCCCAGGCTTTTCCGGGCGCGTCGGGCTGGGCGGCGCAGACCGGGGGCGGGCGCGGCGGCGCGATCATCCGGGTCACCAACCTCAATCCGGCCGGCCCCGGCTCGCTGCGCGCCGCGATCGAGGCGCGCGGCCCGCGAATCGTCGTGTTCGAGATCGCCGGCGTGATCGACATGGGGCTGACCACGCTGGATGTAAGCGAACCGTTCCTGACGATCGCCGGCCAGACCGCGCCTTCACCCGGCATCACCCTGATCCGCGGCGGCCTCGACATCCGCACCCACGACGTCGTCATCCGCCACATCCGCGTCCGCACCGGCGTCTCCGGCCAGGCCCAGCGCAGCGGCTGGGAGGCCGACGCCATCTCGACCGTCGGCGCCTGGAACGTCATCGTCGACCATTGCACGCTGACCTGGGCGCTCGACGAGAATCTCTCCGCCTCGGGCCCGCGCTTCGCCGGCGCCACGGTCGCGGACTGGCGGCGCGGCGCCAGCCACGACATCACCTTCTCCTACAATCTCCTCGCCGAAGGGCTGGCCCACGGCTCGCACCCCAAAGGCGAGCACAGCAAGGGCTCGCTGATCCACGACAATGCAACCGGGATCCTCATCTACCGCAACATCTACGCCCACAATTACGAGCGCTCGCCATTGCTCAAGGGCGGCGTCCACGCGGCGCTGGTCAACAACCTCATCTTCGATCCCGGCGCCCAGGCGGTCCATTACAATCTCATGGACCTCGAATGGGGCGATCATTCGCACCAGCTCGGCGAGCTCTCGGCGGTCGGCAACGTGCTGCGCGGCGGCCTCTCGACCCGGCCCGACATCGCCTTCCTCACCATCGGCGGCGTCGGCGACCTTCGCTATCACGGCCGCGACAATATCGCCGTCGACCGCCAGGGCCGGCCGCTGCCGATGTTCGGCCGCTACACGACCAGCCCGGCCCGGATCATCGAGGTCCCGCGCCCCGTCATCTGGCCGGCCGGCCTGCACGTTTTGGCGGCGAACCAGGTCGAGACCCACGTCCTGCGCAATGCCGGCGCCCGCCCCTGGGACCGCGACCCGCACGACATTCGCGTGATCTTCGACGTCGTCGAAGGCCGCGGCGAGATCATCGACGACGAGCGCCAGGTCGGCGGCTACCCCGAGGTGGAGCCGGTCCGCGCCCCGTTCGTCGAGGCGGAGTGGGACCTCGCCACGATGGAGCCGAGGTCCGGCCGCTATCCGGGGCAGCGCGACGATGCGGTCCAGCAGCCGACCACCGCGCGCGACGCCGAAATGCGGCGGGAGCGGCGCTAGCTGCGGAATGGGGACAGTCACTTTCGGCTGTCCCGTGCGACCTGAAGGCGCCGGCGCGTGAAAGTGACTGTCCCCCGGCCGAATGAGGTGATAATGTATCATCCATGATCCGGCTCCTGGTTTTTTCACTTCTCGCCGCCGCGCAGGAAACGCCGCCCGCGCCGCCGGAACCCGTCGCCGAGCTTCCGCCGCATTTCGCATGCTCCCTTTATCAGGAGGGCCCGTTCGGCACGGTCGGCGTCGCGCAGTTCGTCAGCCCCGAGGGCGTTCCGGACATCCGCCTGAACAATTGGTCGATATCGCTGGTGCCGGATGGCGTTGCGATCGACGCGAGCTGGGACCCGCCGGGTCCGGCCGGCTACAACCTCGTCTGGCTTTCCCAAGATGGGCTCGATCCTGGCCGGTCCTACCGCATCCAGATCCAGCGGGACGCGCCTTACGACGCACGCGCGATCCTGCTCGAAAGCCCGCCCGCGCGCGCCGACGGCGCGGGAAGGGTCACCGTCCACACACGGTGGGAAGCGCTGACGGCGATGCTGGTCGGCGCCTCCGATCCCCGCATCCTCGTCATCCGCGACGACGGCAGGATCGTGCGCAGCGATGCCGTGGATCCGGCGATCTTCGCTCGCGTCCTTGCCGCCGTCATTCCCCTGCAGCCGGCGATGGACGCCAAGATCGCCGACTATCGCCACTGTCCCTTCTCGGAAGGCGGCCCGATCGTCGCGCCCGAGCCCGTCGAAATCCCCGATCAGGTTCCCGGCTGATGCCCGCTTTCGCCCTGCTCGCCTCGGCCGCGCTCGCGATTCCCCCGCCGCTGGAGCGGCCGGGCTGGTACGATTGCACGGTCGAGCGGCGGGACTCGGCCGGCACCGTCTTCGTAACCCGATCGATCCCGCCCGAGGGCGCCGTCGGCCCGCGCCAGACATTGTGGCGTCCCGCGATCAGGGATGAAGCCGTCAACGTCTGGGCAGATTGGGAGGGACCGGCGCCGGTCAGGATGGCGTCGGGGCGGGTCCACGTCCTGCTCTTCACCACCCCCGCGCGCGTCGAGGTGCGCCGCATCGGCCCGCGCGGTGAACGGGACACGCGCTTCGCCGGCCTGTTCCCGCTGCCCGACCGGATCGCCGGCGCCGGCATCGACTGGGTCCCGTTCCTGGCGATGGCGCGCGGTGCAGCGGCGCTCGAGATCGCCGCCGTGGATGCAGACGGGCACGCAATCCACAGCGTCCGGCTCCGGGCGAGGGATCTCGAACGGGTCGCTCATCTGGTGGCCGGCGTCCAGTCCGAATTCGACACGATCGTCGCCGACTACCGCCATCGGTGCGTCCTCAGGGGCCCGCGCAATGTGGTCCCCGTCCGCTGAGGAGGGTCGCGGCACCGGTGAATCCAGCCGGCTTGCCTGCGCATCGGCATGCGATCTAATTCGCGATGAATATGCTCCTGCTCGCCGCCGCCTTGCTTTCCACAGCTCCAGCCGCGGCGCCAGGCCCGCCTTATTTCTATTGCAAGGTCAGCCGCACGATCCCATTCGGCAACGTCACCGTCCTTCAATATGTCAACACGGCGGGCGTTTCGGAGCCGGCCCGCACCAGCTGGTTCGCCGAGCGCGGGCCCGACCGCACCTTGCTCATGGCGATATGGAGCGATCGCGCGGAAATGCGGGACACTGTGCGGGGCGCCGACATTTTCATCGGCTACAGGCCTTCGGGCCCGACCGCCCAATATCGCGTGGAAGTCGCGCGGGCCGGCGCGGCGGCCGGCGATCCCGTGCTGCGCTCGGAGCTGCACGTGGCCAGCGCCAATGGCTTCGTCAGCCTGCGCACGTACTGGGGGCCGGTCACGGCCCTGCTTGCGGACGGCACCGATCTCGAGGTGCGAATTCTGGATGCCCGGGGAACGCTCGTCCTGCGCGACTGGATCGGCGCGGCGGAGTTCGGCCGATCGCTCCGCATCGCCGGCGAGATACAGTCCGGGACCGCGGTGACAGTTACGCAACTGTCACTTGGGGGATCTCCGTCACCCAGGCCAGGATGACGAACGCTCGCACTTGCAAGCAACAAGCGAGGTGATAGTGGATCACCGTGCCTGCTTCGCTCGCTCTTGCCATGCTCGCCGCCCAGGTTCTGCCGGAGCCACCACCCCCGCCGGAGCCGATTCGGCCGCCTTATTTCTCCTGCGGAGTGGAACGTGCCGATCCGATCGGCACGATCCGGGCCAATGAGTTCGTTTTTCCCGACGGCGTCCGCGACCAACCGGTTTTCAGTTGGGAGGTGCAGCGCGCGCCCGACGGTATCAGGACAATCGCGGTCTGGGGCATTGAAGGCCCTCACGGGTTCAGTTCGGTGCATATCGATTATACGGGCGGCGCGAGAGATCAGGTCTATCGCATCCAGCTGCGGCTCTGGCCGGGCGACGACACCCAAGTGATGCAGCTGCAGACTGGCTTGATGCGGCCGCGGCCCGGAGACGGCATGATCTACACCTCCACCGGCTGGGATTCGCTGCGCGCGCTACTCACCAACGCTTCCGACCCGCGCTTCGTCGTGCTGAGCGCCGAAGGCAATGTCGTGCGCAGCGATCCAATCGATCCTTCGGCGTTCGAACGTGCGGTCACCCTTGCTGCCGCGCTGCGGCCGGAAGTCGAGGCCATGGTCGCCGATTACCGCGATCGCTGCGATTATGTCGAAAGCCTTGGGCTGCCCTCCATCCCGTCCGACTAGCTGCTCAGGTCCCCGGCTGAACATAGGGGATGCGGGCGAAGAGCTCGCGCTCGGCGCGGCGCGGGTCGTTAGTCAGATGCGGCGTCCGGTCGAAGATCATCGTCTGCCGCGCCGGCAGCGTGTAGGGCGCCCACCCCGGATTGCCGGTGCGGGCGAAGCGCAGGAACGCCGTCATCATCGCCGCGCTGACCGGGATGGAGGCCGGGTCGGACCAGGTGCCGAAGACCAGCGGGATATCGGCGCCGTGCGGGGCCGGGTCCGGGAAATCGAGCTGGTAGACATGAGCGGGGACGCCCGCCCGGGCGCGCTCCTCGGCCTCGATCACTTGCGCGCGCCAGCTCCGCCCCGCCGTGGTCGCCGCGAAGAATATCTGCTCGGCCGAATAAGCCGGGAACAGCCGCCGATATTCGGCGACCACCCATTCGGGATGGGCGTCGATGCGCAGCTCGCCCGCCATCCGTTCGGCGAGATTGTCCCAATCGAGCCCGGCGATCTTCGGATGATCGGGCCCGTAAAAGGCGCGCGTCTCATCGCGCGTGTTGCCGAGCATCATTGGGATCGCATTGCCCTGCGGATTGGCGTCGGGCCAGAAGGGGTGGCGAATGAGCCACTTCATGTCGAGCACCGGCCCCATATAGACGCCGCCGCCGAGATAGGGGTCGGTCGCATTCAGCCCCTCGACCAGCCGCTCGGCCGGCATCGCCAGCAGAGCGTCGGCCGTGCGTGCGCCCACCGCCGCCATATAGGCCCGCGCCCGCTCGGTGGCGTGGAGCGGGCCCGACGCGGTGACCTGCTGACCGCTCATCGTCGCGGCGCGGTGGAAGAGGCCGCGGGCGGCGGGCGTGCCCATCAGGGTGGCGATCTTGGCGCCGCCGCCCGACTGGCCGAAGACCATGACCCTGCCGGGATCGCCGCCGAACGCGGCGATGTTGGCGCGCACCCATTGCAGCGCGAGGATCAGATCGAGCTGGCCGGCATTGCCGCTGTCGGGGAGGCGCGGATCGAGCCGGGCGAGATAGAGATAGCCGAAGACGTTGAGCCGGTGGGCGACGGTGACCACGACGACATCGCCCTCCGCCGCCAGCCGGCTCCCGTCGAGCAGCGGGCTGTTCGGCGTGCCGGTCGAATAAGCGCCGCCGTGGAAATAGACGAGGACTGGCCGCGCGCGCCTGTCCGACGCGGGCGTCCAGATGTTGAGGAACAGGCAATCCTCGCTGCCCGCCAGCCCGCGCTGCGGCGCCGAAGGGCCGTAAGCGCCGAGCGGCGCGATCCCCGGCTCCGGGCGCGGCGCGCGGAACCGCTCCGCCCGCCCGTAGCGGATGCCGAGAAAGGTCCGGACGCCCGCGGACGGCGCGGATTGCGCCATGAGCAGCGGCGCGGCGGCGAGCCCGGCGAGCGCCGCGCGGCGGTCGATCAGCGGCCCAGCCACCCGCCGTCCACCGCCAGGACGTGCCCGTTCACATAATCCGACGCCGAAGAGGCGAGGAACACGGCCGCGCCCGCAATGTCGTTCGGATCGCCCCAGCGGCCCGCCGGGATACGCTCCAGGATCTGGCGGTTGCGGGTCTCGTCCGCCTGGAGCGCGGCGGTGTTGTTGGTGGCGATATAGCCGGGCGCGATCGCGTTGACGTTGACGCCTTTGCCCGCCCATTCGTTGGCGAGCGCCTTGGTCAGCCCCGCCACGCCCGACTTTGCCGCAGTGTAGCTCGGCACGCGAATGCCGCCCTGGAAGCTAAGCAGCGAGGCGATGTTGACGATCTTGCCCGAGCCCTTCGCGATCATGTGCCGCCCGGCCGCCTGGCACAGGAAGAACAGGCTCTTGAGGTTGGTGTCGATCACCGCGTCCCAATCCGCCTCGCTGAACTCGACCGCGTCGGCGCGGCGGATGATGCCGGCATTGTTGACCAGGATGTCGAGCCCGCCGAGCGCGGCGATGGTCTGGTCTACCACGTCCTGGACCGGCACTATCGTCGACAGGTCGGCCTCGATCAGGGCGGCGCGGCGCCCAAGCGCGCGGACCTGCGCGGCGGTTTGGTCTGCGCGCGAACGCCCCACCAGCGCCAAGTCCGCGCCAGCCTCGGCCAGCGCCAAAGCGATCGCCTGGCCGATGCCGGTATTGGCGCCGGTGACGAGGGCGGTCTTGCCGCTGAGATCGAAGGGGTTGGTCATTCGCTCATCCGTTCCCCGGCGAAGGCCGGGGCCCAGCGGCGCCGGCAGGAGGACTGGGCCCCGGCCTTGGTTCCCATCAAAGTAGTACTTTGATGGGTGCCCTTTCGCCGGGGAACAAGGAGTTATTGAAGCTGGCAGATATCCAGCACGTTCATGTCGGTATAATCCTGATTCTCCCCCGCCATCGCCCAGATGAAGGCATAGGCCCGGGTCCCCGAGCCCATGTGGATGGACCAGGGCGGCGAGATCACCGCTTCCTCGTTGGCGACCACGATATGCCGCATCGCCTCGCCCTCGCCCATATAATGGAAGACCCGGTCATTCTCCTTGGGCAGCTCGAAATAGAAATAGATCTCGCTGCGCCGCTCGTGGATGTGCGGCGGCATCGTGTTCCAGACGCTGCCGGGCCGCAGGACGGTGAGACCCATGACGAGCTGGGCGCTGTCGCAGACGCCCGGGATGACGAGCTGGTAGATGGTCCGCTCGTTCGATTCCTCGAGACTGCCGCGTTCGAGCGCATTGGCCTGGGCGATCTCCAGCTTGCGCGTCGCGAACGCCTTATGCGCCGGGCAGGAGGCGAGGTAGAAGCGCGCGCCCTCGCCTGAGAAGACCACGTCCTTGGCGCCCATGGTGACGTAGAGGCAATCCTTGTCGCCGAGCGCGAAGACCTCGCCGTCGACCGTCACCTGGCCCTCGACCGCTCCGACATTGACGATGGCGAGCTCGCGCCGCTCGAGGAAGGGATGGCCGGCGGCGGACGGCGGCTCGCTCTGCTCGGGCAGCCGCACCGAATCGCCTTCGACCGCGACGCCGCCGATCACGAAGCGGTCGGCATGGGTGTAGTTGAGCACGCACTCCCCGTCGCGGAACAGACCGGAGATCAGATAGCGGTCGCGCAATTCCTCGTTCGACACGCATTCCATCATGTCCGGATGGGTGGCGTAATAGGTCCTCTCGAACATCCGACTCTCCTGAAAGCTTTGGCGCGATGGTAACCGGTGTCAACGACGACGGCAATATCCTCAGGCCGGAGGCGGCGCCACGCTGGCGCGCTTGACCAGGGTCGAGGGCAATTCCGAGGGCTGCTCGCCCGCCGCGAGGCCGCCGACCATGTCCCCGACCAGCTTGCGCGCGGCCGAGCGGGCCATCGAGACGATCGGCCAGCGCACCGTGGTCAAGGGCGGCCAGATATGGGCGGCGATCGGCGTGTCGTCGAAGCCGATCACCGACAATTCCTCCGGCACGCTTATCCCCCGCTCGCGCGCGGCGAAGACGACGCCAGCGGCCATCTCGTCATTGCTGGCGAAGATCGCGGTCGGGCGCGGCGACAGATCGAGCAGCCGCTCGGCGGCGGTGACTCCGGTCTCGAACGTGTAATTGCCGCGCGCGATCAGGCTACGTGGCAATTTGTGGCCGGCGGCGGCAAGCGAATCCTCGAAGCCGAGCCGGCGCTCGCGGGCCGAGCGGAAGCCGTCCGGCCCCTCGATCAGGCCGATCAATTTGTGGCCCTGCTCGATGAGATGGTCGGTCGCCTCGCGGACGGCGTCGCGGTCGTTGGAGGCGACCATGTGGTCCGCATCGTCGAGCTCGGCCGAGCCCATGCGCACGTAGCGGCAGCCGACCTCATCGCACAGCCGGGCGAGCGCGTCATTCTCGCTGATCGGCGGCAGCAGGACGACTCCGAACAGGCGCTGGCGCTCGAGGAAGTGGCGGACGTCCTCGATCATCATCTGCGAGCTTCGGTCGACCGGCCGCACCACCATCTCGAACTCGGTGCCGGCGAGCGCCTCCAATATGCCCTGCTGGACGTTGAGGACCATTTGCGCGTTGGGATTGTCGTGGATCAGGCCGATCAGGAAGTTGCGGCGGAGCGCCAGCGCCCGGGCCTGCGGATTGGGGACATAGCCGAGCTCGCGGATCACCTTCTCGACCTTCTCGCGAGTCTCCTCGTTGAGCAGGGGCGAGCGGTTGATGACCCGGCTCACCGTCTTCTTCGAGACGCCGGCGATGCGGGCGACGTCGTTGATCGTCGAGCGCGCCGCGCGCTCGCCCCCGCTCCTTGCGTCCTTCGGCCTGGCCAATCTCGTCACTCCCGGCCGCTGATTAGCGCGCCCTTGCCCGCAAAGGCGAGCGGCTTTAGTCTGACACCGGTTTCCATATGTCACAAGCCAGTCCGCTCCCGACCGCGCCCGAAGCGCCCGCTTTGCTCCGGCTGAGCCCCGAGGACGATGTCGCGGTGGCGTTGCGGGCGACGGACCACGTCCCGCTCGGCCACAAGCAGGCGCTGCGCGATCTCGCGGCCGGCGCGACGGTGCACAAATATGGCTGGCCCATCGGGCGGCTGACGAAGGACGTCGCGGCAGGTGGCCATGTTCACAGCCACAATCTCGAAACCCTGCTGACCGGCGTAGAAGGCTATGCCTACGCGCCTGCGCCCGCCGCGCCGCTGCCCGAGGACAAAGTCACGCGCTTTCAGGGTTACAGGCGGCCGGACGGCCGGGTCGGCACGCGCAACGAGATCTGGATCCTGCCCACGGTCGGCTGCGTCGCCCGCACCGCCGAGCGAATCGCGACGATCGCCCATGCCCGCCACGCTAGAGCGGTCGACGGCGTCTTCGCTTTTGGGCACCCGCACGGCTGCTCGCAGCTCGGCGAGGATCTGGTTGGGACGCGCTCGCTGCTCGCGGCGCTGGCCTGCCATCCCAATGCCGGCGGCGTGCTGCTGATCGGCCTTGGCTGCGAATCGAACCAGCTCGATCGGCTGCTGGAGGAGGTCCCCGAAGCGTTGCGCGGCCGCGTCCGGACGTTGCGGGCGCAGAGCGAGGCGGACGAGATCGAGGTGGGCCTTGCCTATGTCGACGCGCTCGTCGCCACCGCCGCGCTCTACACGCGCCAGGCCTTTCCGCTCGGCGAATTGGTCGTCGGCCTCAAGTGCGGCGGCTCGGACGGCTTTTCGGGCCTCACCGCCAACCCGCTCGTCGGCCGGATCGCCGACCGGGTGATCGGCAGCGGCGGTTCGGCGATCCTGACCGAGATCCCCGAAATGTTCGGCGCCGAGCGATTGCTGATGGCCCGGGCCCGCGACGCCGCGACGTTCGACGCGCTGGTCGGCGTGGTGAACGGCTTCAAGCGTTATTATCTCGCCAGCGGCCAGCCGGTCTCCGAAAACCCATCGCCCGGCAATATCGAGGGCGGCATCACCACGCTCGAGGAGAAATCGCTGGGCGCGGTGCAGAAGGCCGGCCGTGCTCCGGTCGCCGACGTTCTGCTCTATGGCGAGCGGCTGCGGCGCAAGGGCCTCTCCATCCTCGAGGCGCCGGGCAATGACGCGGTTTCCGCCACCGCTCTGGCCGCGGCGGGCGCCACGCTGATCCTGTTCACCACCGGCCGCGGCACGCCGATGGGCTTCCCGGTGCCGACCGTGAAGATCGCGACCAACAGCGCGCTCGCCGCGCGCAAGCCCGGCTGGATCGATTTCGACGCCGGCAGCGTGCTGGCCGACGGCTTCGAGGCCGCGGAGGACGCGCTGACCGCGCGAATCGCCGCCATCGCGTCCGGCATGCCGACCGCCGCCGAGCGCGCCGGCGAGCGCGACATCGCGATCTGGAAGCGCGGGGTGACGCTTTGAGCGAGATCGACCGCCTCATGGGCCTCGCGCCCGTCATCCCGGTGCTGGTCGTCGACCGGGTCGAGGATGCGCGGCCGATCGCCGAAGCTTTGGTCGAGGGCGGCCTGCCCGTGCTCGAAGTGACTTTGCGCACGCCCCACGCGCTCGCCGTGATTCGAGAGATGAAGAAAGTTCCCGGCGCCATCGTCGGCGCCGGCACCGTGCTCGACCCCGGCCAGCTCAGCGCCGCGCTGGAGGCCGGCGCCGAGTTCATCGTCAGCCCGGGCCTGACCGAGCGGCTGGGCTATGCGGTCGCTGGCGTGGGCGTGCCCTATCTGCCTGGGATCAGCACGACCGGCGACATCATGCGCGCCTTGGACATGGGCTTCACGCGCCTCAAATTCTTCCCCGCCGAGGCGGCCGGCGGGATGCCCGTGTTCAAGGCGCTGAGCGCCGTCTTCGGCGACGTCCGCTTCTGCCCGACCGGCGGAATCACCCAGGACAATGCCTCGGCCTGGCTCGATCTGTCGGCTGTGGCCTGCGTCGGCGGCAGCTGGCTGGTGCCGCGCGGTGAGCCCGTGGACGGCGCCGCCATCACCGCCCGCGCCCGCGCCGCCGCCGCTCTCCGCCGCGGCTGAGCAGGCCCGCGGCGGTATCGGCCAGTTGCTTATGACACCGGTTTCCGTTAGCATTCCAAAAAAGTCCCGGGAGAGATCGTGACCTTCGTCGAAGCCCACAGCCGGATCGCCGGCCGATTTCTCGCCGCGCGCCGCGCCGCCGCCGGGCTCGACACCTATCCCGGCGATTTCCCGGCCACGCTCGACGAGGCCTATGCGATCCAGGACGAGGCGATCGCGCGCTGGGGCCGGCCGGTGATCGGCTGGAAGGTCGGCCGCGTGCCGCCGCCCTTGATCGAGCGCTTCGGCACCGACCGCCTGGCCGGCCCGATCTTCCACCAGGGCAAAGCGGGCGCGAACGGCGCGGCGGTGGAGATGCCGGTCTTCGCCGAAGGCTTCGCCGCGGGCGAGGCCGAGTTCCTCCTGAAGATCGGCGCGACGCCGCCGGCCGAGCAGCAGGATTACAGCCTCGCCGAAGCCGCCGACCTGATCGGCGCGGTCCATATCGGCATCGAGGTCGCGAGCTCGCCGCTGGGCACGATCAACGAGCTCGGCCCGATCGCCGTCATCTCCGATTTCGGCAACAATAACGGCCTCGTCATCGGACCCGAAGTTCCGGACTGGCGGGCGAGCGGCTTCGAGGATTGGGAGGTTTCCACCCGGATCGACGGCGGCACGGTCGGCAACGGCCGCGCGGCGGGCTTCCCCGACGGCGCGATCGGCGCCGCGCGCTTCCTGTTCGAGCTGATGGCGCGGCGAGGCATCGCGCTCACCCCCGGCCAGTGGATCTCCTCGGGCGCCGTTACCGGCGTCCACCGCGCCTTTCCAGGCCAGACGGTCGAGGCGCGCTTCAGCGACGCGCTCAGCCTCGCCTGCACCCTGGTCGCCGCCGAGCCGGAATAGGCTGCCACTTGACCCGGCAGAGTTGAAGCGCGCTCCGTTCGTCCTGAGCTCGTCGAAGGACTCTCCTTCTTTTTGACAAGCGAAAAGGACAGGGCTTCGACAAGCTCAGCCCGATGGCCAAGAGAGTCCCGATCCGCATTCGATCCTCGTCCCGGCGCTACCGGGATTGTATATGACACCGGTTTCCCATACAAATCCGGGAAACGCCGGACGAGCGTGAAAGGGAGAGGCCGGGGATGACCGACGCGGGCAGGGAAACCATCGAGCGCGCCGCCGCGCGGGTCGGCCGCTACCGTTGGGTGATCGTTGGCCTGCTCTTCGCCGCCACCGTCATCAACTATATCGACCGGCAGATGCTCGGCGTGCTCAAGGACACGCTGAAGGGCGACCTGCAGTGGACCGAGGCCGATTTCGCCAACGTCGTCTTCTGGTTCCAGACCGCTTACGCGATCGGCTATATCGGCTTCGGCCGGCTCGTCGACCTGATCGGCGCCCGCTTCGGCTATGCGATCGCCTTCGTGATCTGGACGCTGGCGCATATCGCCCATGGCGGCGTCCACTCCGTCACCCAGTTCGCGATGGTCCGCTTCGGCCTCGGCATCGGCGAGGCTGGCAATTTCCCCGCCGGCATCAAGGCGGTGACCGAATGGTTTCCGGCCAAGGAGCGCGCCTTCGCGGTCGGCATCTTCAACGCCGGCGCCAATATCGGCGCGATCGTCACGCCGCTGGTCGTGCCCTGGCTGGTCCTTGCTTATGGCTGGCGCGCCGCCTTCGTCATCACCGGGCTTGCCACTTCGGTCTGGGTGGTCGCCTGGCTCGCAATGTACCGCCGGCCGCGCGAGCACAAACGAGTCACCGCCGCCGAGCTCGCTTATATCGAGCAGGACCCGGTCGATCCGGTGACGCCCATGCCCTGGCGCCGGCTCACCGTCCGCCGCGAGACCTGGGCCTATGCGCTCGGCAAGTTCTTCATCGACCCGATCTGGTGGTTCTACCTGTTCTGGCTGCCGGGCTTCCTCGGCGACCGCTACGGCCTCGACCTCAGAACCTTCGGGCCGCCGCTCGTCGCCATCTACCTGCTCTCCGATATCGGCTCGGTGGCGGGAGGCTGGGCGTCGTCGCGGATGATCAAGGCGGGCAAGACCGTCAATTACGCGCGCAAGATGACGATGCTCGCCTGCTGCTTCCTGGTGACTCCGATCTTCTTCGCCCAATCCTACGACAGCCTGTGGGTCGCCGTGCTGGTGATCGGAGTGGCCACCGCCGCGCACCAGGCCTTCTCGGCCAATCTCTACACGCTTCCCTCCGATCTCTTCCCGCGCAGCGCGGTCGGCAGCGTGATCGGCATCGGCGGCACGATCGGCGCGGTCGGCGGCATGATCTTCTCGCTCTACGTCGGGCAGATATTGCAGCGGATCGGCAGCTACACGCCGATCTTCATCGTCGCCGGCAGCGCCTATTTCGTCGCGCTCGCCGCCGTCCACCTCCTGTCGCCGCGGCTGGAGCGCGCGCGGGTCGATTAGACACCCCGCCGTCATTCCCGCGAAAGCGGGAATCCAGCTTTCCTTCCGGGCGGCAGGGGAGAAAGAAGAAGGTGGATTCCCGCTTTCGCGGGAATGTCGAAGAGAAGCTGATGCCGCAGGACGCCGCTTTCTATTTCTACGCCATCCCGGCCGTCCTCCTGATCGGCCTCGCCAAGGGCGGCTTTTCCGGCATGGGCGCGCTCGGCATGCCGCTGATGGCGCTCGGCATGGATCCGGTGCGCGGCGCGGCGATCCTGCTGCCGATCCTGATCGCGCAGGACTTTGTCGGTGTCACCGCCTTCCGCAAGAGCTGGGACGGCCGGATCCTCCTCATCATGCTGCCCGGCGCGATCCTGGGCGTGGGCCTCGGCTGGCTGTTCGCGGCCTCGGTCTCGTCCGCCGCCATCCTGGTCGCGGTCGGCGCGATCTCGATGCTGTTCGGCCTTTACCGATTGTGGGTCGAGCGCGGCGGCCGGATCGCCGCCTCCAGCCATTCGCCCGCCTGGGTCGGGACCCTGTTCGGCGTGGCCACGGGCTTCACCAGCCAGATCGCCCATGCCGGCGGCCCGCCCTACCAGATGTGGGTGATGCCGCGCCGGCTCGCCCGCGACGTCTTCGTCGGCACCACCGCCATCTTCTTCGCCGCCCTGAACTGGATCAAGGTTCCCGCCTATGTCGCCCTGGGCCAGTTCACCCGCGACAATGCGCTGGCGACGCTCGTCCTCCTCCCCTTCGCTTTGCTCGCCAGCCTCGCCGGCGTCTGGCTGGTCCGCAAGGTCCCGGTCGAGCGCTTCTATACGATCATCTACGTGCTGATGGTGGCGGCGGGGGCGAAATTGCTTTGGGACGGGCTCGGGCTTTAGGCGCGAGTGGCACGAATGGCACGAATGGCACGAATGGCACATGGAATCGCGGGGGGACCCCTCCCCCGATGCGCCTAACCGGGGCGCGCCGGTGCGGCGGCCGCGCAAAGGCGTCCGCCATGGGATCGACAGCTTGAAAGAGCCGCTCGCGCCCGCATCCGGGCCCGAGTCGGGCGAGTCTGCCGGACGAAATCCTACATTGGAAGGGGCCCGAACGCTTGCAGGCCGAGGCCTTATGGATTACGTTACATGTAACGGAGGCGATGATGAACAAGCCCGGACCCGTCCCCGGCCGCGAGCGGGTCGCCAAGCGCCGCGCGGCGTTGCGCGCGCAGGGGCTGCGGCTCAAGCAATTCTGGGTGCCCGACGTGCATTCGCCGGAGTTCAAGGAGCAGGCGAGGCTCGAATCCTTGGCGGTTGCGAACAGCCCGACCGAAGCGGAAGATCAGGCATTCGTCGATTCGATCAGTTGCTGGGACGACTTGCCGCCCTATGACGCGCCGCTTGATTGACCGGCCGCATAGGTGAAGCGCGGCGAACTCTGGACTATTTCCGGAGGTCCGGGTTTTGCCGGCAAGCCCCGTCCCGCGCTCATCGTACAAAACGATGCCTATCCGGACACAGACACGATCACGATCTGTCCGATAACCAGCGCCGAAATACGGACGTTGGTGCTGCGTCAGCACGTTGAGCCGGATGGCGACAATGGATTGCGCCAGCCCAGCCGCATCATGATCGACAAGATCACCACGCTGCCCCGCAGCCGCCTCCGGCGACGGATCGGAATGCTCTCCGCCGAAGATCTGGCCCGCGTCGACCGAGCCTTGCTCGTTTTCTTCGGTCTCGCGGACTGAGCCGCGTGCGCGTCGCCTCCGCCGCCGATTTCCGCGAAGCCGCCCGGCGGCGCCTGCCGCGCTTCCTGTTCGAATATATCGACGGCGGTTCCTATGGCGAGGTGACGCTGCGGCGGAATGTCGCCGACCTGGCCGAGGTCGCGCTGCGCCAGCGGGTGCTGCGCGATGTCTCGCAGCTCGATCTCTCGACCGAATTGCTCGGGCAGAAGCTGGCCCTGCCGCTGGCGCTCGGGCCGGTCGGGCTGGCGGGCATGTATGCGCGGCGCGGCGAGGTGCAGGCGGCGCGGGCGGCGCAGGCGGCGGGCGTCCAGTTCACGCTCTCGACCGTCGGCTGCTGCCCCTTGCGCGAAGTCTCGGCCGGGGCGGAGCGGCCGATCTGGTTCCAGCTCTACGTGACCAGGGACCGCGGCTTCCTGCGCGAGATGATCGCGCACGCCGTGGAGCTGCAATGCCCGGTCCTCCTCTTCACCGTCGACCTGCCGGTACCGGGCTCGCGCTATCGCGACGTCCATTCGGGGCTGACCGCGGCGCCGGGGCTGAAGGGCCGGGCGCGGCGCTTCATGCAGGCGCTTGGGCGTCCGCGCTGGCTGTGGGACGTCGGCATAAACGGCCGCCCGCACGCGCTCGGCAACGTCGCGCACCTGCTCGACCCGAAGGCGGGCATGCTCGATTTCCTGACCTGGTCGGCGGCCAATTTCGACGCGACGTTGACCTGGAAGGACGTGGACTTCATCCGCTCGCTCTGGCCGCGCAGGTTCGTGATCAAGGGAATTATCGATCCCGACGACGCGCGCGAGGCGGCGGCGACCGGGGCCGACGGCATCGTCGTTTCCAACCATGGCGGCCGCCAGCTCGACGGCGTGCTCTCGACCGCCCGCGCGCTGCCCGCCATCGCCGAGGCGGTCGGCGGCGGCATGACGATCCTCGCCGACGGCGGGATCCGTTCCGGGCTCGACGTGGTCAGGATGCTCGCGCTCGGCGCCGACGGCGTGCTGCTCGGCCGCGCCTGGGCTTATGCGCTGGCCGCGCAGGGCGGCGCCGGGGTCGCCAAGCTGCTCGAAATCGTCGAGGCCGAGATGCGCGTCGCGATGGCGCTGACCGGCGTCACGAGGATCGACCAGATCGACCACTCGATCCTCGCTTAGTGTGCGTACAAAAACCGTAACATAAGGCGTGCAGAACCCTGCCGGGCGGCGCGCGCTCGGCGGAGAAAGCATGTCTCACGAAGTCGAGCTCAAATTCGACCTCGCGGCCGAGGACGTCGCAATGCTGCGCGCCTGCCCGAGCCTCGCCGGCGAGCCCGTCCGCGCCGGCCGGGTCGACACCACTTATTTCGACAGCAAAGACGGGGCCGTGCGCCGCGCCGGTTTCTCCCTGCGCGTGCGCCGCGCCGACGGCCGCCATGTCCAGACCGTGAAGCACAAGCCCGCGAGCGCCGCGGGCCTCTTCGTCCGGCGCGAATGGGAGCGCGAGGTGGCGGGGCCCGGCCTCGACCGGGAGGCGCTGGCGAAGACGCCGCTCGCTCGCCTGCTAGACGCCGCCGGGGCCGGCCCGCTCGTCCGCCAGATCCGCTCGCAATTCCGGCGGACCACCTGGCTGGTCACGCACAAGGGCAGCCGGGTCGAGATCGTGCTCGACGAGGGCATCGTCGCCGGCGGCGGCGCCCGGGCGCCGCTCTGCGAGCTCGAGCTCGAGCTCAAATCGGGCAAGCCGCGCGCCCTGTTCGCGCTGGCGCAGGAGATCGGCGCGGCGGTGCCGCTGCGGCTCGGCGTGCTCAGCAAGGCCGAGCGCGGCTACGCGCTGGCCGAGAAGAGCCTGACCGAGCCGGCCCGCGCGGAAGCCGTCGCGCTGGCCGCGTCGCTCAGCGAGGGCGAGGGCTTTCGCGCCGTCGCTCATTCCTGCCTTCGCCATTACCGGCTCAACGAGATCGTCCTGCTCGCCCGCCGCGACGCCGACGCTTTGCACCAGGCGCGGATCGCGCTGCGCCGGCTGCGCTCGGCCTTGTCGCTGTTCCGCGCGACCGTGCGCGGCAAGGATTATCAGGAGGTGCGCGACGGCCTGAGCTGGCTGTCGGGCCAGCTCGGCGACGCCCGCAATGTCGACGTCCTCATCGCGGGCGCCGGCCTCGACGCCGACGATCCGGCGCATGGGCGGCTGCTCAAGGCGCGGGCCAAGGCCTATGACCGGGTCGAGGCGGCGTTGGGATCGGAGCGGGCGCGGGCCTTGATGCTTCGGCTCGCGCTCTGGATCGAGGCCGGCGCCTGGCGGTTCCGCGAGCGCGCCGCGCGCGCGCTTGCGGGTCTCGCCAGCCATCAGCTCGAGCGCCAGTGGCGCCGGGTGCGGCGGCACGGCGTCAGGGTCGGCGCCAAGCTCGGGGGGGCCGGCACCGACGATCGGCATCGCCTCCGGCTCGACGTCAAGAAACTGCGCTACGCGGCGGAGTTCCTCGCGGGGCTCAGCGCGAAGAAGGCGCAGCGCGCCCGCCGCGACCGCTTCATCGCCGCGCTCAAGGAGCTGCAGGAGCGGCTCGGCGATCTCAACGACGCCGAGGCGGCGGAAGCGATGACGGCCAAGCTCGGCCCGGGCCTGCGCGGCAGCGCCGACCGTATCCGCCGCGAGGCCGAGGCCGGCGATGCGGTGGCGGCGGCGCAAGAGGCGCTGGAACGGGCGGCGGGGGCGGCTGGATATTGGCTCTAAATCCCTCCCCCTCGAGGGGGAGGGCAAGGAGGGGGTGTTCGGCGTCTGAGTTCATTGCTCGAACCACCGTACACCCTCACCCCGACCCTCTCCCTCCAGGGAGAGGGAGCAAAGCTAGAAATGCACCGTCACCCCGAGGCTGAAGCTCTGCCCGGCCTCGTAGGAATTGATGTCGATCCTGTTGTCGCCCGCTTGCTGGAACTCCTCATAATCTTGGCCGGTGAGGTTGCGGGCCTCGAGCTTGAATTCGGCGCGGACGCCGAAGATCGGCAGCTCCTGCCGCACCACGAAATCGAGGCGCAGGCCCGGCCGCTCGACGATGTCGGGCTGGCGCAGCAGGCCCTGGATCGGGCCGCGATTGGTGACCCGCTCGCTGGCGTAGGAGAGGAGGAAGGTTGCCTGGCTGAGGCTTTCGGTATCCTCAATGCCGATCTGGAGATTGGCGAGATGGTCGGACTGGCCGGTCAGGCGCGCGCCGTCCTCGAACAGCAAATTGGACGGGACCGGCTGCAGGTCCGGGCCGATGATGACGCTGTCGTCGGCGCCGATCCGAGACTGGGTGTAGGTGTAGTTGCCGATGAAGAGCAGCCGGCGTGTCGAGAAGAAGCGGCCGCCGAGGCCGGCGAGCGGCAGATAGGCCTGCGCCTCGAGCTCGACGCCCCAGAGCGTCGCCTGGGGCGCGTTGGCGAAGCCGGTGCGGAGCTGGCCGCCGCCGGCGAAGAAGGCGGCCGCCTCGATCGGATTGTCGATCTTCTTGTAGAAGCCGGCGAGCGACAGGCGCTGGCCCGGCGCGAAATAATATTCGTAGCGCGTCTCGAAGTTCAGCAGCGTCGAATCGGTCAGGAACGGATTGCCGGTGAACTCGCGGTCCGATTCGAAATCCTGGTAGATTTGCGGCGCGAGCTCGCGGAATTGGGGGCGGGCGATGGTCTTGGACGCGTGCAGGCGCAGCTGCATATTGTCGACGAAGCTCCAGGTCAAAGTCGCCGCCGGCAGCCAATAGCTGTTGGCGATCCGGGTCGGCGCGAGCGCGCTGCCGGTCGGCTGGACGTTCTGGACGCCATCCTCGTAGCGAACGCCCGCGGTCGCGCGCAAAGTGCCGGTCAGCTCGGCCTCGATCTGGACATAGCCGGCATGGACCTGAAGGTCCGCCTCATAGGCCGCCGTGCCCTCGGCGCCGGAGACGTCGCGCAGCTGGATATTGTAGGTGAACACGTTGAAGTCGGAGAGCAGGAAATCGGGCCGCTCCTGCGCGACCTCGATCGGCAGCGCGCCGTCGGGCCGGAAATATTGGAACTGGAAGCGCGAGGCGGTGCGGTCGGTGCGGTTATAGGCATAGCCCGCCGAGAGCGTGATCGGCACCGGCGCTTCGAACCGGTAGGCGAGATCGATCCCGCCCGCATAGACGGTCTCGTTCAGGTCGCTGAACGCGATGCTCGCGCTCTGCCCGGCCGAGGAGAGGTTGTTGATGTAATCGTCGACGTCGCCCGATCCGGAGGTCGCGGGATTGTCGTCGCCAAGGTAGACGTAGGAGATGGCGCGCTCATAGGGGCTCTCGCGCTGCGAATTGGCGTAGGTGCCGCGCAGATCGAGGCTGAACGCGCCGAAGCGGAACTCGCCGACGATCTGGCTGTCGATCAGCTGGCGCTCGAACCAGTAAGTGTTCTGCTCCATCACCGAGGGCGGCAGCGCCGGATCCTGGTCCTGGACCGAGCGGTTGAAGCCGGCGGCGAGGCGGCCCTGCTTCAGCGTGTCGCGGATGAAGAGGTTGGTCCAGCGGATCTTGTGCGCGCCGAATTCGGCGCCGAGGCCGAGCATGCCGTTGACGATGATCCGGTTGTCGGTCGAGACGGTGCGGAACGAGCTTTGCGGCGTGCCGGCGATGCCGGGGTCGATCGAGGTCTGCTGCAGCGCGTCGCGCGAGTGCCAGCTGTTGTTGTAGCCGGCGCTGGCGATGAAGCCGATGCGGCCGCCTCTGATCTCGGTCGAGGTGCCGCCGGTTATTTCGACCGAGCCGTTGGCGGGCGTGTCGCCCATTCGCTGGAGCAAGGTGGTCGGCGCGTTGATCAGGCTTGCCGCGAAGCCGCGGCGCTCGGCGTCGCTGGTGGCGTTGAAGGTGCCGCCGGCCACCGCGTCGCGCAGCGCGGCCGGGAAATCGCGGGTGCCATTGTCGAAGCCGGTCCAGTCGGTGCGCGAGCCGTAATAGGAATAGCCCAGGTTGAAGGTCGTCTCGACGTCGCCGCTGGCGCTGATGCCGACGTCGAGGAAGCTTTCGCGCGGCACGGCGGGGGTGGTGAGGTTGATGACGCCGCCGCCGAACTCGCCCGGATAATTGACCGAATAGCTCTTCTGGACGAGCGCCGAGGCGATCACGCCGGTCGGGAAGATGTCGAGCGGGACGACGCGCCGAAGCGGCTCCGGGCTCGGCAAAGGCGAGCCGTTGAGCAAAGCCAGCGAATAGCGGTCGCCGAGGCCGCGGACGAAGACGAAGCCGTTGCCGACGACGGAAAGGCCGGTGACTCGCTGCAGCGCGCCGGCAATGTCGCCCTCGCCGGTGCGGGCGATGTCGGCGCCGGAGAGGACGGAGACGACCTGCGGCATCTGACGGACGACATTGCCGCGCGTGCCGGTGACGACGATGTCGGCGCCGGGCGCCGAGACCTCGACCTGCTGATTGGCCTCCTCCTCGGGCGGAGCCTCCGTTTCCGGCGGCGTCGCTTCCGGAACCGGAGCCGGGGCAGCCTGGCCGAAGGCCGCCGCCGGCGCGACCAAAGCCGTCGTCAGGAGCAGGGCCGCGTAGGTCATGGTCTGTTTCATCTGGTCCCCCGGTCTCAAATTGGCGCGGCGGCGATGATCAGGCCGGGGTGACCGTGCAATTGGTGCTGGTCGCGCCGAAGCTCACGTAGCTCGCATTGCAGGTCCACCCCGCAAACCAGGTGTCGGCCGCGTCGCGGACCGCGCCGATATAGGTGACGGCGGTGAACCGGTTCGGCGCCGCCGCATTGGGCTGCCCGGCGCCGGCGAAGCTGTCGGCGTTGAACGCGGTCGGGTCGGTCGCGGCAACCGCGGCCTCGTTGGCGCCGTTGATGAAAACGCTGACCAGGGTCGGCACGTAAGCGTCGTTGTTGTTGTTGGTGCCCGATCCGAAGATCGTGCCGAGCAGCGCTGTCGCGACGTTGCCGTCATTGGCATAAGGATTGGTGCATTTCATCACCACCGAGCGGAAGACGGGGGCGCCGAGATCCTGCAGCACCGCGTCGGCGGCCCTGGTGGTGGTGCCGCCGGTCTCGTCGATGTCGAGGCAATTGGCCTGGCCGGTGACGACGCTGTTGAGCAAGGCATAGTCGGTGCCGCCGCGCATCAGGATGGTGTTGCCGCCCTGGACGGTGCTGCGCTGGACGAAGGTGGCGTTGGAGACGCGGGTATATTGGCGGGGCAGCGCGTCCTCATTGCCGTTCGAATCGGCCTCGATCATCGAATCTCCGTTGGAGGCGTCGCGCTGGACCGCGATCACGAACTGGATCGTGCCGCGATAGCCCAAATCGGTATCGAGCCCGTCATCGTCGGCGCCCGTAATCGCGATATATTTGGCGTTCACCCGGCCGCCGAAAATCTCGATGCCGTCGTCCGAGCTGTTGTGGATCTGGATATGGTCGACCGTGGTGAGCTGGCCGACGCCGCCCATGGTGAGGCCCTGGAGCTCGTTGCCCGGAGCGATCGCGAAGCCCGAATAGCGGATCTGGATATATTGCAGCGTGCCCGAATTGTCGTTGGCCGAGGCGCCGCCGTAGAGCGCGCTGGTCGTGCCCTCGATCACCTGCTGGCAATTGACCGAGCCGCCGGGGACGGCGGTGTTGCAATCGCTGATCGGGGCGCGGCCCAGCAGGATGATGCCACCCCACAGGCCCTGGCTGGCATCGGTCGTGGTGCCCAATATGTTGGCGCGCGCGGTGAAGATGATCGGTGCCGCCGCGGTGCCGATCGCGTTGAGGCGCGAGCCGCGGTTGACCACCAGATAATCGTTGCCCGCAGAGGCGAAGATCAAAGTGCCGGGCTGGATGGTCAGCGTCGCCGCCTGGCAGGCCGGCAGCGGCGCCGCCGGATCGCCGCCGCAATCGGTGCCGACATTGACCGGGCCCGAGATCGAATAAGCGACGCCGGGAAGGTTCTGGATGGTGGTGTCGGCGGTGAAGCGGCTGGGCAGCTCGCAGGCGCGCCGCCCGGTGCCGACGAGGCCGCGGTCGACGGTTCCGGCCGGGCAGCTCGCGGCCGGGACCCCGCCGCCGGGGGGCGGCGGCGGGGGCGGCGGCGCCGGCGGCGCTGGCGGCGTGACGATCGTGCCCTCGCCCGGCGACGCCACGTCGGTCGGACCGCAGGCGGCGAGCGGGATCATCGTGGTGAGCAGCAGCAGGGCACGAAATCTGGACATGGCGGAACCCCCTTGATGGCCGTGGCGGCGACTCGCGCGGGGAGCCGCCCTTCGAGGCCGGGCTAGGGGCCGAGGGTGATGCTTTTGTTACACGAAGCGCATGGTTTTGTGTTTATTTTCTGTAACTTAGTTGTCACGCGCCAGTCACGCTGGAGTCATATTTCAGGCCGGGGCCAGCTCTTCCTTCCGTGCCGCTGGGCCCCAGCCTTCGCCGAGGAACGGCGAGCGGCGGCCTTCAGCGGCGCGGCAGGGAGAGGCGGAGGCGCTGGCCGCCGCGCTCGACCTCGAAATCCATGCGGGTCGAATTGGCGATCTGCCAGGGCAGCTCCTGCATCCGTTCCTCGTCGAAGGCGCTGCCGTTGACCGCGACGATGACGTCGCCCGCGCGGATCCCGGCCCTGGCCAGCGCCGGCATCTCGACATTGGCGCGCACCGTGAAGCCGGTCACCCGGCCGCCGGCGCGGCGGGGCTCGAGGCCGAGCCGATAGCGCAAAGCCTCCTCGCGTTGCGCCCCTCCGGCGGACGATGTCAGCGGCGCTGGCGCCGGCGCGCCGGGCGCGGCGGCAACGGGGCCGTCGAAGCCAAGCCGAAGCTCGCCGCCGCCCGAATCGAACACCGCCACATTCTGCTCGATCCGCCGAAGCGTCAGCCCCGGCAGAGCCTCACGGCCGAGCGGGACCAGCCGCTGCCGGCCGCTCGGAAAGCCGATCACCGCGCCGCTGGCGAGCAGGCCGTGGAGCGTCAGGCCCGATATGTCCGCTGGCGGCGCTGGCGGCGGCGTAACCACGGCGGCGGGCGGCGGCGGCGCGATGGTCTGCGGCATGGCCTGAGGCTCGGGGTGGGCGGCCGGGACGACCGGCTCGGACCCGCCGCGCAGGAAGAGCAGATAGAGCAGGAAGAGGATGATCGCGACCCCAGCCGCCTGGATCAGCCGTTTCTCCCTGAGACTCAGATCATAGGCCATTGGGGGACAGTTACTATTTTCCGTCCCGAGGCCAAGGAAGATCGTCCGGCGGCGCGCGGAAAATAGTAACTGTCCCCCAATCAAGCGCGGTCGTCATCGAGCGCATAGCCGGCCGAGCGGACGGTTCGGATCAGCTCGGGCCCGCCGCCGAGATTGATCGCCTGCCTGAGCCGGCGGATATGGACGTCGACGGTGCGCAATTCGATGTCGCGGTCGCGGCCCCAGACCTGGTCGAGCAGGCGCGCCCGGCTGAACACCCGGCCCGGATGCTCGAGGAAATGGCGCAGCAGCCGATATTCGGTCGGCCCGAGCGGGACGGTCCTGCCGGCGCGCTTCACCTTGTGGCTGACGATGTCCATTTGGAGATCGGCGAAGGCGAGCTGCTCGCCCGCCAGCGCCGGCCGCGCCCGGCGCAGCACCGCGCGCACCCGCGCTACCAGCTCGCGCGGGGAGAAGGGCTTGGTGACATAATCGTCGGCGCCGGTCTCGAAGCCGCGCACCCGGTCCGCCTCCTCGCCGCGCCCGGTGAGCATGATGATTGGGACGCTCGCGGTCTCCGGCGCGGCGCGGATTCGGCGGCAGACCTCGAGCCCGGAGAGGCCCTCGATCATCCAGTCGAGCAGGATGATGTCGGGCAAATCCTCGGCGGCGAGCCGAAGCGCCTCGTCGCCGTCGGGCGTATGGGAGACGTCGAAATCCTCGCGCTCGAAATGCCATTTGAGCAGGTCGGTCAAAGCGGGATCGTCCTCGACCAGCAGCAGCTTCCCATTCACCATCCGGCACGTCCTCCAGCCTTTGGGGCTAGAGGGATTTGCGGCCGATTCGGTGACAGGGAAGTGACGGTTCCGTGACAGGCCCTTCACGTCACGCCGGGACGGTGAGCGGGTGACAGTTACCTAACTGTCACGGTGACAGTTAGGTAACTGTCACCTCACTGTCCCCTTCACCCGCCTCCGAAACGCGTGCAGCAGCGGCTCGGTATAGCCGTTTGGCTGGACGGCGCCTTCGAAGATGAGGGCGCGGGCGGCCTGGAAGGCGAGGCTGGTGGCCTCGTGGCCGGCCATCGGGCGGTAGAAGGGGTCGCCCTCATTCTGGGCGTCGACGCAGGCGGCCATGCGGCGGAGCGCTTCGTCCACCTCGGCGGCCGTGCACAGGCCGTGCATCAGCCAATTGGCGATATGCTGCGAGGAGATGCGCAGGGTGGCGCGGTCCTCCATCAGGCCGACGTCGTGGATGTCGGGCACCTTGGAGCAGCCGACCCCCTGATCGATCCAGCGCACGACATAACCCAATATGCCCTGGGCATTGTTGTCGAGCTCGGCGCGGATTTCCTCCGGCGTCCAGTTGCGCCCCGCCGCCAGCGGCACCTCGAGCAAAGCGTCGAGGCCGGGGATCGGCGCGTCCTTCAGCGCCGCATGCCGCGCGAAGACGTCGACTTCGTGATAATGGAGCGCGTGGAGCACCGCCGCGGTCGGGCTCGGCACCCAGGCGGTGCTCGCCCCGGCCTCGGGATGGGCGACCTTCTGCGCCAGCATGTCGGCCATCAGATCGGGCGCGGCCCACATCCCCTTGCCGATCTGCGCGCGGCCCGAAAAGCCGCAAGCGAGGCCGATGGCGACGTTGCGCGCCTCATAAGCCCTGATCCAGCCGCTCCCCTTCATCTCCCCCTTGGGCACCATCGGGCCGGCGCGCATCGAGGTGTGGATCTCGTCGCCGGTGCGGTCGAGGAAGCCGGTGTTGATGAAGACGATCCGGTCCTTCACGGCGTGGATCGAGGCGGCGAGATTGGCCGAGGTCCGCCGTTCCTCGTCCATCAGCCCGACCTTGACCGTGTTGCGCTCGAGGCCGAGCAGATCCTCGACCGCTGCGAACAGCCGGTCAGTGAAGGCGGCCTCGTCGGGCCCGTGCATCTTCGGCTTGACGATATAGATGGAGCCCGCGCGGCTGTTCCTGAAGCGGCCGAGGCCTTTGAGGTCGTGGAGCGCGATCAGGCTGGTGACGATGGCGTCGAGGATGCCCTCGGGCGCTTCCGACCCGTCCGCCAGCAGCACCGCTGGCGTCGTCATCAGATGACCGACATTGCGGACGAAGAGCAGGCTGCGGCCGGGCAAAGTGAGATCGCCATAGACCCGGTCGGGCGCCAACGCGCGGCTGACATTGCGGCCGCCTTTGTCGAAGCTGGCCTCGAGATCGCCGCTCATCAGCCCCAGCCAATTGGCGTAGGCCGCGACCTTGTCCGCGGCGTCCACCGCCGCCACCGAATCCTCGAGATCGACGATGGTGGTCAGCGCCGCCTCCAGCACCACGTCGGCGAGCCCGAGCGGGTCGTCGCGGCCGATCGGATGGGCGCGGTCGACGACCAGCTCGATATGGAGGCCATTGTGGCGGAACAGCAGGCGCCCGTCCGAGCGGCCGACCAGGGCCGGGTGATCGCCGCCGTCCAGTGCCGCTTCCCAGCCCGGGAGCGTCTCGTCGAGAAACGCCCTCGCTCGAGCGATCACCTGGGCGCCACGCTCGGGATCGTAGCCCGGGCCCTGGGGCACGCCAGCGATAGCGTCGGTACCGTAGAGCGCGTCGTACAGGCTCCCCCAGCGGGCATTGGCCGCGTTCAAGAGGAAACGCGCGTTGAGCACCGGCACGACCAGCTGCGGCCCGGCGGTCCGCGCCACCTCGTCGTCGACATTCCGAGGATTGATCGCGAAGGGCGCCGGTTCGTCGGCGAGATAGCCGATCCCGCGCAGGAAATCCTGGTCGCCGCTCGCGTGCGGCCGCGCGTCGATCCGGGCCTGGAGATCGTCGCGGACGGCAAGCAGGGCGCGGTTCTCGGGCGCGAGCGTCTCGAAGAGGGCCGCGGTGCCGCGCCAGAAGGCGTCGGCGTCGATGCCCGTGCCCGGCAGCGCCTCCTCCTCGAGGAAGCGGACAAGCGAAGGCGCGACCTGGAGGCCATGTTTGTCGATCATGCCGGCTCCTTCCGGCAAGAAGCCGCGATCGGCAAGGGGCTAATCGTCGCGGCTCGAACCACCAGGAGTCATCCCGGCAAAGGCCGGGATGACTAATCGGACGGACGAGAGCCTAGCTGCTCTTGCCGTCCGCGGCCGGCACCGCCTCCCCGACGTTGATGCTGATCTCGATCGGGATCGTCCAGCGCCCGCCGGCGCCGGCATTGGCCGCCACGGTGACGCTCTGGACGCCGGCGGGGGTGGGTGCGGGCGCGGGAGCGGGGCCCGGGGCCGTGGTCTCGGTCCCTTCGGTGGTCCGCCACCATTCGTCCCACGGACCGGCTCCGGCCTTCCCCGAGCCGGCGAAGTTGACGCCGGCATCGACGATTCGGGGGTCGCGCGCGAGATCGGCGGTCGGCACGCCGTAATTGGTCTTCAGGTAGATGCCGGCGAAATGGAGCGCGACGATCTCGCCGCTGGCGACGTCGAGCACCGCCGAGCCGGAGGCGCCGCCCAGGGTCGAGCTGTCATGCTTGGCGGACGGGACGTCCTTGCCGAAGCTTCGGATCGGGGCGCGGCCGTTGAGCTTGCCGGGCATCAGCCGCTTCACGTCGTAGACGTTGTTGAACACCTGGTTCTGGACCCGGGCGTCGTTGCGCGGATCGAAGGCGGGATAGCCGATCACCGCCACGTCCCTGCCGACCAGCTCGTCCGGGTCGGTGATGGCGAGCTTCAGCGGCACCACCCCGTCCGGCAGGCCGTCGACCCTGAGCAGGGCCATGTCCCAATAAGGATGGATCATCTCGATGCCCTTGACCTCGACGAGCTGGGTGCCGCCGATCGCCTCGCGCTTGAAATCGATGCCGGCGCGGTGGCCGGGCCGGAAGACGAGGCCGCGCCCGCCGAGGCCCGCGCAGAAGATCTCGGCGACGTGGCGGTTGGTCATCAGCAGGCCTACCCCGACGACGAAGCCGGTGCCGCCATAAGGCAGGCTCGGATGGTCGGGCAGCTCGATCCGCCCGATCGACGGCAGCGCCGGCCGGATCGTCTTCTTCGCCGCCTCCTCGTTGAGGTGAAGCCAGTCGCGGTGGGTGACCGAATAATCGCCGTTCTTGATGTCGATCGCCGGCCGTTTGTCGGGAATGATGATCGCCTCGAGCGCGAATTGCTCGGGCGGCGCGAGCGCCTCGCCACGCGCCACTTTCTCGGCGGCGCTCTCGACGTCGGACTTGAGCCGCTCGGGCGCGGCGGCGGTCGGCATCAGCGCCTCGGCATGCTCGGCCGGAGCGGCCATCGATTCGAGCGCGCCGCCGGGAGCGGGCGCCACCTGCTGGAGAAACTGCCTGGCCAGCTCGCCGCGCTTTTCGCTCATCGCTCTCTCCCCAAGATGCGGACCGTTCGACGTCCCATTTGTCGACGCGGTCACTGCGCATCGCGCGTTCCATTTGCTCTTTTTCAAATGGGGAATCGAGTCTTTCATCGATACTTGAAAAGCAACTTGCACAGACCTTCGGATTGGCGGAACATGGCGGTCTGGCCGCCGATCGCCGGCCGGGCGTTGGGGGATTGGGCCGATGGCCGAGATCGAGACCGCGGACGCGAACAGCGAAGAGGGCTTCAACGCAATCTTCGAAGCGGTCAAGGCTGGCTACGACAAGGAGTCGCTGCCGCTGCGCCTGCTGCTCAAATGGGGCATCGACATCGAGGAGGAGGTCGATACCCATCAGGGCTTCAAATATGTCCTGGGCGATTACATGCAGATCGTGCGCAAGCAGGGCAAGCTCGCCGAGCTGCTCGCGCTCGCTTATTCGGGGAATACCGGCAATCCCTTGCTCGCCGCAGCCGCCCTTCATTATCTGGACGACCCGCAGGCCGCGCTCGCCAAATATGACAATGCCAAGCCGCCGGACCTGCCCGGCTCGCTCGAGGCGCTGGTCACGACCCGCTCCAAGCTGGTGGCGTTCGGAGAGTTTCTGGAGCGGGTCCGCTCGCTCGGCCACCGCCTCTGCCGGATCGAGGTGCCGGGCGGCGGCGGCACCGGCTTCCTGGTCGGGGCCTCGCACGTGCTCACCAATCACCATGTCATCCAGCCGGTGCAGGAGGGCCGGGCGCCGGTCGAGGACGTGATCTGCCGCTTCGATTTCTGGTCGCCCGACGGCAAGGGGGAGGCCATTGGCACGCCGTTCCACCTCGCCGCGGAATGGCTGCGCGGCGACAGCCCCTATTCCCGGAGCGACCTAACCGGCACCGGCGAGCCGGGCGACAGCGAGCTCGATTATGCGCTGCTCCGGCTCGACGCCGAGGCCGGCAACGGCCAGGCCGCCGACGGCGCCCGGCGCGGCTGGTTCGACCTGCCGGACAAGGCGCCGATCATTGCGCGGGGCGACGCCGCCATGATCCCGCAGCATCCGGCCGGCCGGCCCCTCGAAGTGGCTTATGGCCGGGTGCTCGAATTCCCCGGCGGCGGCCGCCGCTACCGCTACGACGTGACCACCGAGGGGGGCTCGTCGGGCTCGCCCGTGTTCGACACCGATCTCACCCTGTTCGGGCTCCACCATGCGGCCGACCCCACGGGCGCGCCCGACTACAACCAGGCAGTGCCGCTGTGGCGGGTCGCGCGCGATCTCCAGGCGCACAATGTGGTATGGACGGGCTGATGGCGCTCGCCCTCGACCTCAAGCAACGCGAGGCGCTCGAGGCGCTGATGCAGCGGATCTTCCCGGGGCGCAACGGCGCACAGGATCTCGATGCCGTCACGATCAAGGCGATCAGCATCAGCATCTTCGAGGAGTTCCGCGACAGCGGCACCAAATATTATGTCAACAACGTCGCCACCTATGCCGAAAAGCACGGCGCCTACGAGGCGCTGATCAAGGGCTTGGTCGAGCACAGCCCCGGCGACACGGGCCTGCGCGATTTCGCGAAAGCGCTTGGGCTCGACGTCCAGTCATTGGTGTCCGACCAAGCCTATGAGGCCGCGCGCGATGCGCTGACCAAGGCGGGCCTCGACGACCTCGGCACGCTGGCCAGCGACCCCGTCGTCGGCCCGCTGATCGCCGGCGCCCGGCTCGATTTGCAGCTGGTCGCCGACGAGCTGGTGCTGCTGGCGAGCTACAAGGAGCTGCACGACGCGCTGCATCGCGTCCAGGTTCCCCTGTTCAAGACCATCGGCAAGGCTTTCGACGCCCTGAAGCGGACTCCGGACGACATCGCGATCCTGATGGAGCTTTCCGAGCACGCGATCACGCTCCAGGCGCTCGCGGCCGACGCGGCCAATGCCCAGGCCGGCTTCAAGGACGAACGCAAGGCCCAGGCCGAGGCGGTCTGGACGAAGCGGCTGAGCGAGATCGCGGCGGCCTTCTGCGAGGCGACCAACGTGCAGGACGGGACCAAGGCCTATGAGGCCTTTGTCGGCCTCAAGATGATCCTGCGCCAGCAGCCATCGAGGCTCAACGGCCTGCTCGTCGGCGTCGCCCGCGAGATTCCGATCGACAAGCTCGTCGCGGTGCTCCGCGCGGTCGCCGCGAAGGTCGGCGACGGCCCCGACAGCAAGCGGCTCGAGGAGGCCGCCGCCGCGCTCGACGCCATCGCCGCCGACGTCCGCAGCCAGGTCGCCGCGCACGAGGCCTGGCAGCAGGCGGAAGCGAGCTTCTGGCTGACCGAGGAGGTTTTCCAGAGCGAAACCCCCTCGGCCGCGGATCTCAACTCGCTGTGGCCGACGATCACCATGCAGGTGGCCTCGATCTGCGAGCTGGCGCCCGGGCCGTGGTCGGCCGACTTGGCCCGCCATGCCGAGGCCTTCCTCAAGCTCTGCCCGATCCCGGCGGTGCCGCCGATCCGGAGGGAGGCGCGCAGCCCGATCGATCTCTATCTCTACCGGGCGCGCACCCAATTCTTCCTCACCGACCAGGCGCTCAAGGAGCGCTGCCAGAAGGTCGCCACGCACAGCGAGGCGCTCAACGCGCTCATCGCCAATGTCTAAAATGTCTAAGAAACCCAAAAGCGGCCCGGAGATTACCTCGCTGCTGCAGCTTCGGCCGCTCCATGTCGCCCTGCTCCAGGAGTGGAGCAAGCTCGACGACGCGCAGAAGCGCGAGCGCGGCGAGGCGTTCCGCGCCACGGCGACGAGCGCCGGGCGCTGGATCAAGAATCTCGAGGAGCGGGACGGCGCCCAGGCCCTGCTCGATTATTGGACCGCGACCATCGGCAGCATTCCCGGCCAGGCCTATCCGGAGCTGGTCGCGCTGGCGCCATTCGATCCGGCGACGGTGCAGACGAGCGGCCATGAATCGCCCTTCGTCGGGCTGGATCCGTTCCACATCGAAGACAAGGAGCGCTTCCATGGCCGCGATCAGGTCCGGGACGAGCTGCTCGCGGCGAGCGAGGCCAATCCCCTGCTCATCGTCACCGGCCCGTCGGCGATCGGCAAATCCTCGCTCGTCCAGGCGGGCGTCGCCGGAACCCTGAAGGCGCAGCCGGGCTGGACCGTGCTTGCGCCGGTGACGCCCGGCGGCGACCCCGTCGCCTCGCTTCTGCTCACCGTCCGGCCGGACAAGGCGCCGCGCGGCTGGCTCGACGAACAGCGCACCCGCCTGGAAAGCGATCCGGACCATCTTCGACTCCTGGCCGAAGACGATCTTGCCGCCGACAAGGGCGTTCTGCTGGTGATCGACCGGGCCGAGGAGATGTTCACCTTCGATGTGGGCAATGCCGAGATCGGCGTCGCCGCCGCCGCGCTCGCCGCCTTCGTCGCCGGCCCCCAGCCCGGCCGGCACCGGGTGATCCTCGACATAAGGTCGGACTATCTGGAGCAGCTCACCGCCGCCCTCAAGGCCGCCAAGGTGGAGCTTCCCGAGACCGCCGTGGCGCGGCCGCGCGCGCCGACGCCCGACGAGCTGAGACAGGCCGTGGTCAGGCCCGCCGAATCGGTCGGCCAGAATATCGAGCCGGCGGTGACCGACGCGCTCGTCGCCGATCTGGACGGTCAGGCCGACGCCCTGCCCCTGCTTGAACTCACGCTGAGCAAATTGTGGGAAGCGGCCGAGACCGACCGGGTCGGCATGGCCGAATATCAGGCGGTCGGCCGGCCCAGCCTGATCGTCCAGAATGTCGCCGAGCGCGTCTATGCCGCGCTCGACCCGGCGGCGTCGCACACCGCGCATCTGGCCTTCCTGCAGATGATCCGGGTAAGCCATTTCGTGTCGCGGCGCCGGGTCCGGCGCGACGATCTGCGCGAGGCGCTGGAGAAAACCGACGCGGACACCTCGCGGCTCACCGCCGTTCTCAAGGCCTTCGACAAAGCGGGGCTGATCAGGCGCTTCCCCGGCGACAACGCCGGCGACGATTGCTTCGAGATCGCGCACGAAGCGGTGATCCGCAACTGGCCCCGGCTGCTGATCTGGCTCCAGGATCTGAGGCGCGGCGACGAGACTCGCGAGCGGCTGATGGCGGCGCTCGAGCGCTGGCGCGCCGGCGGCAGACGAGCGATCCATCTGCTGAACGGCCAGGGGCTGCGCGATGCGGTCCCCTATCACGGCACCAGCGCCGCGTTCGACGAATTCGTCGCCGCCAGCCGCAAGCGGCGGCGGATGCTGGCGACGATCGCGCTGACCGTGCTGTTGATCGCCCTGGTCTGGACGGGGGTGTCGATCTGGCGAACGCTCACGGCCGAGAGCAAGGCGAGGCTGGCCGAGGGCAACGAGCTGGTGGCCAGAGGCGTGGCGACGGCGCGCGAGAGCGAGGCGCGGCTGCTGAGGGCCCAGGTCAACGCACGCGAGCATTCCATCGCGCAAACCCAGATCAGCCGCGATTTCCAGCGTCGGGCGATGATGGCCGATCAGATCCTGATGGCACTCTTCCGCAAGGGCACGATCGGCCCGAGCGGCCTTCCTCCCTTCATGGTGGCGCGGATGGCCAGGACACCCGACGCGGTCCCGGCCGGGCCGCTCGTCGGCTTCGATCCCGACTTCCTCATCGAGCGGGGCGGCGCCCGCGATCTCGCGGTGCCGCTGCCGCCCGTCCCGTCGCCCGACGTCGAGATCGTCAACTATCCCCACGCCACGGTTTTTTACGACGGCAGGCGCCACATTCCCTTGCTCGTCATGAGCAATTTCGACCCCGCGGCCGACCCGATACCACCTTTCCAGGGCATCGGCGTCTTCCGCGACACGCGCGTCCGCGGCACCCAGATCGACGAGCGGGTCAGCCCGGCACCGGATAAGGGCCTGGTGCCGATCATCACCTTCCAGGAAGTCGCCTGGACCAACCGCGCCGGACCGGAGAATTCGGGCTTCCTCCATTACGCGCCGCTCACCGTCCTGATGCCCTGGGGCTTCTACCAGGGCGCCTGGCTTGGCGTGGAGACGGGGCTGCTGGACATCGTCACCACGGATCGCATCACCTATCTCACCGGTCCCATCCTGAGGCCGGGCGATCCCGCCATCGGCGACATCCCCATCCCGCAAGCCTATTTCAAGATCGCCATCTATCGCGACCGGACCACCGGCAGACGGGCGATCCAGGCACGCATGATCGGGATCAATGCGGGCGGCGACGGGACCAACGCGGACAGGTCCCTGGCCAGGATCATCGATCTGGCGCGGCGGGGCGGGATCGATCTGCGCCCGCTGAATTTGACTCCGTCCGGGTGATGACCGCGCCGATCGCGGCGATCCGCTCGACGCCGCGATAAGCGGGCGAGCCGAGCTCCTCGCCGAAGAGGTCGGGATCGAGCTCCTCGTAAAGCAAAAAACGGCCGAGCGCCGGCATGGCGGCTTCGAGCGCGGCCCGGAGCGCGTCCTCGCCATCGACGATAGCCGCGCCGGTATAAAGGAGGACGTCGCCGCTTCGCGCGCCGGCCAGCGCCCATTCGAGCGCGAGCGCGGCGCCGTTCATGCCGCCGCCATCGCGATAGGCGCGGCTGCCTTCATCCATCAGATAAGGCGGATTGGCGATGAGCAGGTCGAACGGGCCCGGCGCCGCGTCGACCGACACGCCTTCGATCGTTTCGACCTCGACGCCGGCAGCCTCGGCGTTGATTCGGGCCAAGCGCAGCGCCTCCGGATTCGAATCGACCAGGGTCAGCCGCGCGCCCGGCAGCATGGCGGCGGCGCAGATCGCGCCCGCGCCGCTGCCCGCGCCCATGTCGACGAGTCGCGAAACCGGGCCCCAGTCCGCAAGCGTCGCGGCGAGGAAGCGGACGAACCGGTAGGTGTCGGGGCCGAGGAACACCGAGTCCTTGCCGTCGGTCGGATAAGCGGAGTGGAGGAAGAGATGCGCTCCGACGCGCGAGACCCGGAGGCGGCTCCGGTGGCCGCCCTCGACCCGCTCGACCGCGCCGGCCCGCTCCAGCAGGGCGAAGAGGTCGGCGGGCAGAGTCTCGCGATCGAAGGGCAGGCTCCAGCCGAAGATATCGCGCAAGGTCCGGGCGCGCTTCTTGTCCGGCCGGGCGACGATCCTGGCGTGGGTCGCCGGCGTGACCGTGACGAAATCATAGTCGAGCGCCTCGAGCCGGCGGAGCAGATCGGCGAGCGCGCCGTCGCCCTCGCTCACCAGAGCATTTGCCGATAGCGCTCGAAGCAGCGCGCGCCGCATTTGAGGCGGATCAAGGCGCCCTCCGCCAGCGCCGTCGCGCGGCGCGGATCCTCGGCCACCAGCGGCCCGAGCGCCTCTTCGTTCCAGGCCTCGCTATGCTTGACGTCGAGCACCGCGTGGAGATCGAAATAATGACGCAGCTTGCCGTCTATCCCCAGCCGCCTCAGGCCGGCCGCGGTGGCTGCCGCGCGCGATGGCGCGCTCAGCTCGATCACGCCCAAAGCGCCGATCGCGTGGAAGGCGTAGCGGCGAGTCGTCGCCATCGCCGTCATCGCATTGGCGAGCGCCAGGCTCTCCCAGATCGTGGTGTCGATCGCCGGCTCCAGCCCAAGCGCCTCGACCAGCCGGTCGAGCATCGGCCCGTGCATGCCCTTGATGTTGCCGCGGCCCATCTCGTCCCAATAATTGCGTGCCAGCTCGAGCTTGGCGCGGGCCGGCAGCTTGACCTGCGCGTAAGCGACGAGATCCTCGAAGCCCGCCTCGCCGGCCGCCTCCTGGGTCAGGAAGCAGCGCATCTGGTCGAGGCTCGCCTCTTGCGCCAGCCAGGGGAAGAGCGGATCGCCCTGCCCCGGCCCGGTCGCGTTCAGTCCCTCGAACCAGGCGAGGAAGCCGGCGGGGTCGCTCGGCGCCGCCGCGGCCTCCCCGGCGACCTCCGCGCGAAGCTCCTCGATGAACGCGCCTTCGAGCCGGAGCATCTTGGCATCGCCGTCGAGGATCAGCCGCCAATCCTCGTCGGGCAGGCCGGGCGCGAGCCGCTGCCGGTTCCAGTGGGCAAGCCCGCGCTGGAAGTCGTCGCTCAGGAATTGGGACGCAAAATCCGTGCCGCCGGGATCGGGTAGGGTCGCCATCGATGGGGGTTTCCGCCTTGGTGTGGACTTGCCGGTAAAGCGCGAGGGCGCGCGCTTTGTTCCTGATTCAACTGGCTAAACTGGATCAGTCTCGCGCCGCTCAACGGGGCCGTTTTTCGAGGTAGAGATAATTGTCCTTGAACTCGGCGGCCCGCGCGAGCCCCACGAAATCGAGGATTTTGACCTCATGGTCGCGAAACTCCATCAGGCCCCGCTCGCGCAATTCGCGCAGGGTGCGGTTGACGTGGACCGCGGTGAGGCCGAGGCATTCGCCGAGCTCGGCCTGGGTGAGCGGCAGAGCGTAGCCGGCCTCCGTCGCCAGCCCGATCAGGCCGAGCCGCACCCTGAGCTCGCAGAACAGATGCGCCGTCTTGGCGAGCGCCGTCCGCCGGCCAAGCGACAATTCCCATTCGCGCTGGATCGCCGCGTCGAGGGTGGTCGAGAACCAGAGCATCCGGGTCAGATGCGGCAGCGTCTCGGTGATCTCCTTCAGGCGCGCATGCGGGACCAAAGCGACCCGGCACGGTGTCAGCGTCATGATATTGTGGTCGAGCCGCTTCAGCGTGAAGCTGTGCAGGTCCACGAAGTCGCCGGCCACGTGCAGCGCCGTGATCTGCCGGCCGCCGTCGCGCAGGTCCTTATAGCGGCACACCAGCCCCTCGACGAGCAGGGTCGAGGCGTCGAGCTCCTGGCCCTCGCGGATGAAATTGCGGTCGGCGGGATAGTCGCGCTGCTCGGCGACCGCCGCGCGCAACGCTTCCTCCTCCGCGGAGTCGATGTCGTCGCGGAGGCGCAGCTTGAGCAGCAGCTTGTCGATCATCGGCCGCCGCTGCGCCCGGAGGCACGGTCGTCGCCCGGGCGGATCTCGAACGCTTCCTCGAAGGGCACGGTCCGCACGATCGCGCCGCTTTCGTCGGCAATCTCGATGCGGCCGTCGAGGTCGAGCCGGCCGGCCTTTGCCTCGTCGGCGAGGATCGACCTGATTCCCTCGATCGCGCGCGCCTCGGCCTCCTGGAGGTCGGCGAGCTCGGCGCCCTCCTCGTCCCGTGCCGTGCCGAGCCGATTGATCACATGCAGGTAGAAGCGCGCCATCTCAGCACGCGCGCCCGTCGCCTTGCCCGCTTCGCATTCGATCCTCCCGTCGCTGGTCCGGAATGAAAAACCGCCCGGGGCGCGCGCGGTTCCTGTCCCGTCGCGGGGCGCGCGCGACTTCGCATTCTGTGCTTTGGCGAATCTCGTATATCATACCGTAATGACCGTAGCGGACCGCGATAGTCACGACCCACCTGCACGCGACTCTGTTTGCGACTTGCTTTGCGGCGTCTTCGATTGCTCCGCCGATCTCGCGGGCAATATCCTGCTGCGCGGCAAGCTCCGGGACTATGAGATTCGCGCGACGATCGTCAGGCGCGGGGATCTGGTTTCGACGCTGTACGTCGTCGTCAACGGGCGCGCGCATGCGATCGTCTATTCGCTCGACGGCCAGATCGTGCTGCTCCACGAATATCGGCGGGGCGATTTCTTCGGGCCGGTGAGCCCGCCTTATTCGGCCGCGCATGACGCCGACGTGGTCGCGGTCGAGCAGGTCTCGGCCTTCCTGCTCGACGGCGGCGTACTTGCTTTGCTCGCCGAGCAGCATGGCTGCATCGGCCTGGCCCTGCTCAAGGTCATGGTCGACCGGCTTCAGCAGACGGCGTCGCGGATGTACGAGCATGTCGCCTTGTCCGCGATCGGCCGGGTCCACGCCGAATTGCTTCGCCAGGCCCGGCAGGACCCGGATTTCGCGATCCGCCCGGCGCCGATCCTGTCCGATCTCGCCTTGCGCGTCTCGACCACCCGCGAGACCACCTCGCGCGCGGTCAACGCGCTCGAGCGGCGCGGAATCATCAAGCGCCACGCCGACGCGCTCGTCGTCATCGCCCCGCACCGGCTGGAGGAGCTGATCCAGTAGGGCGCTAGTCGGGCCGGAGCGCGTAGAGGCCGATCGCCGAGCCGCCGTCGAAGGCCTGGAGCTCGCCGATCCAGCTCGCGTCGCTCGGGCCGCCGGCGCGGGCCGCGAGCACGGCGGCGAAATCGTGCGAGACGCAGAGCGTGTCGGGCGGGATGGCGCGGGCGATGGCGCGGACGATCTCGGTCCCGCTCTCGGTCGGCTTGAGCGCGCCGATGAACGGATCGCGCACGCACGGGATCAGGCCGTAATGGCCGGCGACGCGCAGCGGCATGCGCGCGCGCAAGGCGGCGTGGACGGCGCGCGCCGCCGCCGCCGCCTCCAGCGGCCCATCATAGCCGATGACGATCGAATCGCCGCCCAGATGCGGCGCGATGCGGGGTGCCGCCCCTCGCGCGAGCGCCGCCCTCACCTCCTCGAGCCGGTCCTCGAAGCCCGCGTCGGCGCCGCTGCCGACGCTGACCGCGAGCAGGGCGAACAAGGCCGCGCGCGATTCGGCCGGCGGGGCCTCCTCGGTTGCGGGCAAGGCGCCGGCGGGCGGCGCGAGGACATGGGTGCGAAGGCCGGTCGGGGCGCCCGCACCGTCGCCGATACGCAGCAGGACGGCCTCGCTCATCAACCGTTCGGCGTTGAGCATCGCCGCCCCCCGCGCCACCTCGCCGGCGAGCGCCACCATGCGCGCATCGGGCGGCACCTGGAGCGGGCGCACCAGCTCGACGCTCTCGGCCGCCTCCAGCGCGGCATCGAAGCGCGCCCGCCAGGACTCGCCATGAGGGTCGACGAAGCGCTCGGCGAAGCCGGCCGGATCGGCGGGCAGGATGACGTGAAGCTCGGCGCCGTGCGCGAGCAAGGTCTCGGCGACCGCAAGCTCGGCGCCCGCCGCCAGCCCGCCAAAGCCGAAGCCGATCCGCTCGGCCTGGAGCAGGGCGGCGACGGCCTCGTCCAGCCCGTCGCGGTCCGCGTCCGCCGCGAACGCCGCCGTCGCGGCATAATGAAGCGAGCGCGGCGGGCGCAGCATGTCCAGCCACTCCGAGTCGCCGCCGAGCGCATCCTGGACGATCAGGAACTGGCGCAGCGTCGAGGCATGGTCCTCCCAGGCCCGGGGCGCCGCCGCCGCCGCCGCCTCGAGCGCCGCCTTCGCCTCGCCTGTGCGGGCGAGCAGCAGCAGCGCCTCGGCCTCGGTCGCCGCGCGGTAATAAGGCGTCTCGGGCTCGTCGGGCTCGCGGGCGATCCGCTCGAGCACCTCGCGCGCAATCTCTTCCGACCGGGCGCGGTCGCCGGAAAGGAGCGAGAGCGTCGCCGCGTTGATCAGGGGATAGGTCGCCGGCTGAAGCGCCGCCGAGCGCTGATAGGCGTCGGCCGACTGCAGATAGAAACGCCGCCGGTCCGCGCCCGACGCCCGCAGCGCATGGTCCTTCAAGAGCCGCCCCTTGACCGTCAGCGCCGCCGGATCATTGTCGTCGCGGTCGTAGCCGGCGGCGCAGAATTGCGCCCAGGCATGATCGAGCGCCCCCGCCCGGGCGAGGGCGATGATCGTGGAGAGAGGAACCGCGGCGGTCATGATGCCGGCAACATAATAGTTCTCTCCGGTCCCGACACCAGACGCTTAATGAAGACGGCTATCCGGTCCACCCGCCCTGAGGCCGGGCTGTGATTCATCATATCAGGCATGGTCCATCACCGCATCTCTTGCGCCAGTCATCTTTCCCTCGCCCTCCGGACGGCGCCGGCAATCTGGGTCTCGAAGGAGCGCCAACTTGCATTTTCCGGATCGCGCCGGCGCAATATTCCCGCCGTCGCCGCCGCGCCAGCGAACCAATGCCATGCCTGCTCCCGCTCGCCATGCCCCACCAGCAGCTGGCCGAAGCTGAATTGGGTGCGCATCCAGAAGTCCTGATAGTCGCTATTCCGAGGCTCGCGCGCGATCAGCATCCGGGCCAGCCTCTCCTGGCGGGCGCGGTGATCGAGGACCCGGTCCCAGCGGCCGAGCCGGTTCCAGGCGTCGGCGACATAGGCCTGGCGGTTGGCGACATCCAGAGCCGCTTCGAGATCGGCTGGCTGGCCGCGCTGGACCTGCTCCATCCGCGCCAGCGAAGCGCTGCAGAGCGCGAGGATTCGCGCCGCGTCGCCCCGTTCCTCGAACGCCGACGTGCACAAATTGCCTTCGGCATAGGCGACTTCCCGAAGCCAGCGCAGATTGCCGGGATCCATCGCCAGCAGGCGATCGGCAAGCGCCTTGTAGCGCTCGAAAGATTGCGCGGCCTGGCGAAAGGCACGCCGCTCATAATCGGCGCGGCCGATCCAGAACTCGCTTTGCGCATGGGCGAAGATGCGCTCGGGATCGGCCGGCGCGCGCTCCAGCTGCTCCGCGGTGACCCGGTGCGCTTCGCGGAATGCGGCAAGCGCCTGGGCAAAGCGGTCGCGGTTGAGATCGTCCTCGCCGGTCGCGTGCAGGATTCGCGCGCGCCGATCGAGGGACTCCGCGCTGAGCCGGCCCAGCTCGCTTTGGGTTCCGTAATAAGCCAGTGCCTGGCGGTTGACCGCCTCCATCACGTCGAGATTGCCCACCCCTCTCAACCTGGTTCGCAATTCGGTCAGCATGAACTCGACAAGCCCTTCCGCCTTGGCGCGCTGTAGCTCCGCCTCGCGGCGGGCGTTGATGGCGACCAATGCCAGCGCGGCCATCGCTAGCATCGCGATCACCGCCGCCGCCGTGACGGCCATCACGCGGCGAACGCGGCGGTTGGCGTCGCGCTGGACGAGCGCGTCGAGGCCGATGCCGGTAATTCCGGCGACCAGCTTGAGCAGGCCCAGCCGCGGCCCGTCGCGATGGCGGCGCAAATCGGTGGCGAGCGGCTCGTGCCAGGTGCCGTCGCGGCCGAAGGCGCGCAGCACCAGGGGGAAGCAATCGGGCGGATCGCCGTCGAGCACGGCGGCGAGGATCGGGCGGTTGGGGTGGAGCTTGCGGAAGGTCTCGATCTCCTCGGCGACCCACAGCGACTCGGCCGCGGCCGGCGAGCACAGGACGATCAGCGCGCCCGACTGCGCGAGCGCGGCGCGCACCGTCGTGCTGAGGTCGGTCGCGGCGGGCAGCTCCTCGCGGTCGCGGAAGATCGGCGCCAGCCGCGCCGGCACCGGCCCGCGCGCGGTCTCGACGCCGACCAGCCGCCTCGGCATGCGATAGGTTTCGAGCCGCCGGTGCACGCGCCCCGCCGCCGCCGCGTCCTTGTGGCTGTAGCTCAGGAACGCCGTGTAGCGCAGCTCGTCCGGTCGCCCGTCGCCCATCGCTATCCCCCGCGCCTCACGCGCCGCTCTCGCGCCCCCCGGATGGAAGGTGCCAGACGAAGCGGGTCCGCGCAACGTTTCGCCCAGGACGCGCGCGGCCCGCGACGCGGCCGGGCGGCGTCGATCAGCCGTGCCGACGCGCCCGCAATTACGGCGACAAGGCGGCACGCGCTTTCCCACGCTCGGGCGCGCTCGACGGCGCTGGTCGCCGCCCCGTTCGTTACGTCCCCGGATTGCCGCCCTTATTCTCGATGTCCGGATCGACAATGACTGGGAGCTGAAACGTGTCTTGTAGGAAGTCAATATAAAGGTTGATGCCGTGACGGATATACGACCCATTGTCCTGTTCGGGTTGGGGCTTCCTGGCACAGAAGGAAAACGCCGCCATACGTCCCCCAATTCTGTGAGTGCGTAAGCCGTAATAGCGATAGTCGGCGTGTTTCTCTTTTGTCGTTATGGGATCGCGAATGTTCGAAAACTGCCAAAAGTCGCCAACCAGCTTCAAAGTTACGAAGCACTTGGCTTGAATGGGGAAGTCGAGCTGGGACGCCGGAAGAACGGCGTCCATCCCCAAACTTGGAGCCGCGAGAAACTCGTCGATTTGGGTCACAGGCCACTTACCCGGACTTACCACTGTGCCACCGGACTCGTCTCGATCCGCGGCGGTGTATCCAAGAATGTTAATCCTGAGCTTTCGGGCCGGAATCAAACTATCTGATTCTAGATAAATCGATAACCTTTTCAAATGTTTGATATCTTGCTCGGGATCGCCGTCTGGCAGCTTATTTTCGGTGGACATATCATCCTCCCATGGTTTGAGACCATCCCCCGGTTTGTCATGGCCCCGGATTGCCGCCCTTATTCTCGATGTCCGGATCGATCGTGATCGGCAGCGTCGTGGGCACCGTCACGCCGCCGGCCAGCGTCTTTTCCATCATCAGATCGATATTGAAGCTGAACCCGTGCGTTATGTTGAAATCGGGCAGGCAGGGCTCTTGCGAAAAGAAGGAGACGCAAGAGCATTTGGTGCCGACAAATCTCTGCTCCCAATCCGCCTCTGGAATGCTGTGGAATGCGCCGTCCTCGTCGACAAAATGGCGCCTCAAATCGAAATACTGAGATCCATATTGGTGCTTGGTGGTTACCGCGGCCATCTTGGCCGAGAATCTCCAGAATTTTCCCAGGATCATGATAATGACCCTGCTCCTGTTCCAGAGCGTGAAATCGAACGGCGCTTCGCTGCCGGGCATCGGCGTTGGTACGCGTGTCGTCGGGACTGCGCCCAAATGGTCCATGAGGATATCTTCCCATGCCTTTTTGGACCTTGCTATGCCTGGTTGGCCTCCATCCTCGAATTCCTCCATGATGGTCTTCAATTTCACGAGAGCATTCGCAGGTCCTATCTCGGCTTCCGCGCGGATGACCAGCAATCGCGTATAATCATATTGAAAGTCAGCGGGCCCGTACTCCGGCATCTCGTGCTGCTGGAAGTATTTCATCTTTGGGAATTTGCTCACGTCGCAGACGGCCATTTCAACGTCTCCTTCCCGAGGTTCACCTGTCCCGCCACACCGGCTCACGGGCCGGGATTGCCGCCCTTGTTCTCGATGTCGGGGTCGACCGTGATCGGGAGCGTTTTCTTCACAGGGGGGCCGCTCGAGCTCTGAGTCCACATTATGAGGTCGACATTGAGGCTGAACCCGTGAAACGTCTTCCACGAGGGCAGGCATGGGTCACCGGAATAAAAGGAAAAGCAATTACAAGGAGTGCCTTTCCAATCTTTTTCCCACTCCTGTTCTGTCAGACTCTGGAAAACCCCGTCATCGTCTAGGACATGTCGCCGAAGGTCGGAATAATGCCCTCCGTAGTCCTGCTTGGTGGTAAATGGAGACAAGTTTTGTGAAAGCTCCCAAAACTCTCCTTTTAGCATGATAACGACCCGGCTTTTATTCCATAGCGTGAAATCGAATGGGCCGCCCACGCGGATAAGCTCCGGGTTGAATAGCGATTCGGCCAGCTTTTCCCAGGTCTGATCGCCAAAGTGCTCGATGCCCGGGCGCCCTCCATCTTCTTTCAGCTCTTCGAGCTCAAAGGAAAGATCAAGCACAGATCTCGGATCTGGCCCATTAATATCGGTGGTGGCTCCGGCTTTCAATAACAGAAGGCGTGTATAGTCATAATCATCGCCGTTCGGTCCAGACTGAGGAATTTCATATTGTTTGAAATATTTGTCATCTGGAAACTTTGTCATATCGCAAAGGGTCATCTCAATGTCTCCTTCCTGTACGAATTTCGATCAGTTCGGCGCGGATGCGATCGCGCTCGGTCCGCAATGCTCTGCGGGCCGGATCCTGCGCGGCGAGCGCGGCCATTCCGCGCCAAGCCTCTTCCATTCTCTGCGCCGCCCGTGCGGTCTGCCCGAGATTGGCCTCCAAGTTGGCGACGCCGCGCAGTGCCCGGATCCGTTTCGCGCGCCGGCTCGCGTCGGAGGGAGAAGCGTCTAAATCGGCTTGGATAAGGGCCAATTGGCGATAGCGGTGCTGGAGCGCCTCCTGCCGCCGGCCGGCCCGCCACAAGGTATCGGCCAGTTCGGCGTGGCGATTGCCGATATCGGTGCGATAGCCGGCCTGATCGCCGGACGCGCGCGCGGCCTGCTCCATCCGCGCCAGCGATGCGGCGCAACTGTCGAGCGCGGCACCTAACGCACGAAGCCCCTCCCGTTGCACTGTACAGATGCTGCCATCGGCGAAGGCGAGTTCCTTGATCCAGGTGGCATTGGTCCGATCGATACCGATCAGGCGCTCCGCGAGATTCTTGTAATTTTCGAAGGCGCGCAGGGCTGCGCGATAGTCGCGCCGATCGTAGGCGGCCTGGCCGACATAGAATTCGCTTTGCGAATGGGCGAAGATGCGATCGGGGTTGGCCGGGTCTCTATCGAGCTGCTCGGCGGTGGCCCGATGTGCCTCGCGGAAGGCGGTTAGTGCAGCCGGGTAATTCTCTGCGCCGTTATAATCCACGCCCACGAGATGAAGAATTCGCGCTCTGCGTTCGAGTGATTCCGCGGGGAGCCCGCCCAGCTCGCTCTGCCCGCCATAATAGCGAAGCGCATGCTGGTTCACCACTTGCATGATATCAAGCCGCCCCACCGTTTCCAGCCTCGCTCGCAAATCCGTCAGCATGAACTCGATCTGTCCTTCCGCCGCGGCGCGTTGCCGCTCCGCTTCCGCGCGCTGGCGCTCCGCCTCGCCGCGGGCGTTGATGGCAACCAGCGCCAATGCCGCCATTGCTAGCATCGCCACCAGGGCCGCCCCCGTGACGGCCATCACGCGGCGGATTCTTCGTGCCGCATCCCGTTGCACCAGCGCGTCGAGGCCGACGCCGGTGATTCCGGCGACCAGCTTCAGCAGGCCGAGCCGCGGTCCGTCGCGATGCTTGCGCAGGTCGGTGGCGAGCGGCTCGTGCCAGGTGCCGTCGCGGCCGAGCGCGCGCAGGACCTGGGGGAAGCAGTCGGGAGGGTCGCCGTCGAGGACGGCGGCCAGGATCGGGCGGTCGGGGTGAATCCGGCGGAAGGTTTCGATCTCCTCGGCGACCCAGAGCGAGCCGGCCGCCGCCGGCGAGCACAGGATGATCAGCGCGCCCGATTGGACGAGCGCGGCGCGCACCGTCGCGCTGAGGTCGGTGGCGGCGGGAAGCTCCTCGCGGTCGCGGAAGATCGGCGCCAGGCGCGCTGGCACCGGGCCGCGCGGGGTTTCCGTGCCGACCAGGCGCCTGGGCATTCGATAGGTTTCGAGCCGCCGGTGCAGGCGCCCCGCCGCCGCCGAATCCTTGTGGCTGTAGCTGAGAAACGCCGTATAGCGCAGCTCGTCCGGTCGCCCGTCGCCCATCGCTGTCCCCCGCGCATCGCGCGCCGCTTTCGCGCCCCCAAAAGAAGGTGACAGACGAAGCGGGTCCGCGCAACGATTGACCGAGGCGGCATGCAGTCTTTCGCGGGATGCGGAGCGATCCTCAGCCTTGCGGCCAAGTAATTCCAACCGATATGGACCAATCTCGACCCAAGAGCGCCTAGCGGTCGTCCTGCTCGACCTCCGCCGCGAAGCCGTCGGCGACGATCGGATTGAGCGGCCGTTCGAACCGCATGCCGCCTTTGCCCTCTTCGAACCAGACGACGGTGGCCGGCCACGCCTCGAGGCCGGGCAGCCCCAGCCAGACCCGGGCGCCGGCGAAGAAGGGCCAGCGCGACCTGAAGCCGCAGCCCACCGCGCTAATGTCCACGACATGGATCATCTCGCTGGGCTGCCTGGGCTGGCTGATCGTCGCCATCGTGTTGACGCGGCGGCGCGCGACCCGGCGGCTGTCGTCGCCGCTGTCCGGTTCCATCTGTGCCGAGACCTGCATAACCCCACTCCTTTGCCCCCTTGGTCCGGCCATCGGCCGCGCCAGTTCCTAGTGAAACCCGTCTACACCGACGATCTTACCGTAATGTTACCGTAATGCCACTAAGCTATTGAATTGTATGTTTTAATTGACACGCGCCCGGAAGCGGATGGTGAAGGTCGAATTGGCGGCCATGCTCCCCGACGGCGTCAGCCGCACCGCATCGACATTGGCGTCATAGCCCGCGGCCGGCACGTAGACATAAGTGGTGCCGTTATTGTTGGAATAAGCGCGGCCGGCCGCCGGCAAGGTGACTCCGCTGGTCCCGGCGGTGAGCTCGAACGGCCCCATGCCCGGCACCGCGGGATTATAGTCGCCATTGTAGAAAGTGACGTTCGCGGGCAGCACGTCGGTCAGCATCAGGCTGCTGAGATCGACGGGACTGCCGCCGCTGTTGGTGACGGTGAGCGTGTAGGCGACGTCCGAGCCGGGCGCGTTGAACCTGTCGGGCGATCCGGCCGTGGTGATGTAAGGCGCCGAAGTCTTGGCCAACGCGAGCGACGGCATCGGGCAGAAGCGCACTTGCGAAATGCCGAAGCGCTGCTGGCCCGTGGCCGATTCGCCCGACTGGAGCGGAAAGTTTCCGTAGCTGATCGTGACCGTCGTCACCGGCTGCGGGAAGCTGATCGCGATGTCGCCCGTGGTCACGTTCACGTCGTCGCTCGTGCTGACACCGACCCCTTCGTTGCTGGTGAGGACGAAGGGGGCGTTGTCGGCTCCGAAATTGACGGAGGAAGCCCCCGCCGTGCGCGCGCCGGCGCCGTTATTGTTGCCGGCCGGGGCGGAAAGCGCCGGAACGAAGGTCGAGACGCCGTCCGAGCCGGTGACGTGCACCCAATCCCGGAACTGGTTGCTGGTGAAGTCGGCGTCGTGGCCGTTGACGATGATGTCGCGAACCGGCGTCGCGAAGGTGATGGTCAGCCGGATGGTCCGGGTGTTCGAGGTGATGCTCGCGGTGCGCGACGGAAAGGTGCCGCCGATCTGGAACGTCTTGCCGCCGCTGCCGCTGGTGAGGTCGCTGCTGATCTGCGGCATGTTTTCGCTGTTCACCTGAATCGAGCTCAGGCCATTGTTGACGGCCCGGAAGGTGAACGTACGCGTCGCACCAAGTGGGTTCGTCGCCGTATAGGTATACGTATTGCCATAGGTTAGCGACGCATCGGCCAGGCTCGAGAAGGCGAAGCTGTAGGTGTTGCTCGCATCGCAGGCGGCGGACGCCGGCGTGCTGGTGGCCAGCAGCGACACAGCGGTGATGAAGGAGAGCGCGCGCATCATCGCCGCCCCAGGCCGAGCCCGGCCAGGCTGAACTGATCGAATTTGATGCGCATGGTCACGTAAGGTCCGCTCCTCGTATACCGGTCCTGCTCGAAATCGCGGTCGTGGAAGCCGACCACGTTCCAGCCGACGGTGAGCCAGCCATTGTCGAACGGCCGAATGCCGACGCTCGGCCCGCCCGAGAAGGAAAAGCTTCGGCCGCCGACGCCCTGGCGCACGCTGCCCGCAGCGCCGATTTGCACGATGCTGTTGAGATCGAACCGGATATCGGCCCCCACGACGTTGCTCCAGCCCTTGATATCGTCCCCGCTCACCCGCTCCGAAACGTAGCGCGTCCCCCAGAAGAACGAAAGTTCGGTGCGGCCGAAATAGCGGTCCTCGCCGCCGTAGGGCGAATAATTGACCGCCAGGGAATTGACGATCCGCCGCGAGCGCGCGTCGCCGGTGATGGTGAAGGGCGAGCCGATCGGGCCGGGCACGCCGGCGACGGCGCCGCGCACCATGTCCTCGCGCAACTCGAACTTGTCGAGGAAGGAAAGAGCGCTGCCCGTCGGGCGGTGCGCCCAGGTCAGCTGCATGTTGGCGGTGCGCGTGCGGGCGCCGGCCGGGGCCTCGGCGGTGAACCAGTTCAGCGCGCCGCCGACGGCGCGGCCCTCGCCGATCTGGCGAAGCGCGGCGAAGGTCACGCCGTAGCGGTCCTCGCGGTCGCCAGCACGATATTCGGCGCGGCCGGTCAGGCTCCAGCGGCCTGCGCGATAGGTCGCGCCCGCGGTCACGGCGGTGAAATCCTCGGTCAGCGTCGAGCCGTCGCCGACGAAGCCGCCGCTCGCCACCGGATGGAGCGGATCGAGCACGCGGCTGGGATCGATGCCGCCCAAGGTGCGGTTGCCGTCCAGGGTGAAATCGACCGACCAGCGCTCCGACAGCACCAGCGATTGCGAGAGGCCGAAGGCGGCGAAGCTGCGCGGCCCATATTCCGCGATGTTCTGCATGTTGCCGGTCAGCGCGATGCGCGCGCCGGCCCAGGGCGCGAGCTCGAAGCCGACCCGGGCCGTGCGGGCATCAATGTTCTCGCCGTCGGCGATCTCGTAGGAGCCGATCAAAGCGACGCTGCGGCTCACCGCGAAGCGCGCGGAGAGGCGGTGGCGGGCGGGGAAGTCGATGCTGCCGTCGCCGCCGCCGATCGGCAGCTCGGTCTGCGCGTCGAGCTCGAGCCGATTGTCGAAGAAGCGCCTGGTCGCGCCGAGCTGGAGGATCTGCGAGCGCGCGGTGCGGCCGTCGGCGAGCCGGTCGTCGGCGATGGTGAGGCCGGCGCGCGCCGAGAAGTCGCGGCCGCGATATTCGAGTAGCGCGCGCCCGGCGATCCGCCGCGCCTCGCTGTTCAGATAGTCTTCCGTCCAGGCGCTGCCGGTCAGCGACAAAGTGTCGCTGATCCGTGCTCTGCCGTCGATGCCGATCTTCCGGGTGCCGTTCCCCGAAGCGTTGAGCTGGCCGACGCCAAAGCCGGCCTCGCGCTCGCGGGCATAAGCGAGCAGGTCGAAGCGGCGGTCGTGATGCTCGACCTCGATTTGCCAGGCGGTGGCGGTGCCGCCCGTGGCCGGCGCATTGCCGCCGGCGCCCGACGCGCGGGTGTCGCTGACCGCGACTTCGGCGCGGATCTCGGTCCTCGCCGTCGGCCGGAAGCGGACGTCGACTCCGCCCAGATTGGTGCGGGTGGTGCCGTCATTGTCGTGGATCGCCGTGGCCGCCACCTGGAGCCTTTGATCCGCGCTGCGCCAGGCGACCCGGCCGCCGGCGTTGAGCTCGCGCGAGGCGACTCCGTCGACCTCGTAATCGGCGACGATGAACTGCGGGTCGAGGGCGGACGAGCGGCTCAGGATCGGCTCGCGGAAGCGCAGCGTGCCCGCAACATAGTCGATGTCATAATCGATATGGCGCATCAGCAGGCGGCTTTCCAGGATCCGCTCCGAATGGAGCCGGTCGCGGACCTCGATCGTCACCCGCTCGGAATTGGCGAGGATGTTGCGGCTGGCCAAGGCATAAGGGCCGGAGAGGCCATTGCCCTGGATTTCGTCGCGGCGATGGCGGTTCGGCGTGTCGGAGGCGAAGGCGGTCGCCGAGACCCGGTCCGAGCGATATTCGGCCTTGAGGCCGTTCATCGAGCGGACGTAGCGGGTGAGCTCGGGCTCGTCGATGCCGGTGTCGTAATCGCCGAACAGGGCATAGAATTGCGGGCGCTCGAGGCGCAGGTATAGCCGGCGCACCGAGGCGGCGTCGTAGCGGCGCTCGGAGCGGTCGGCGTAGACGGTGTAATAAGCGGTCGGATCGATGACTCCGCCGAAGCGGGTCTCGCTCTCCTGCTTGTCGCTGTCATAAGCGAGCGTCATCAGCCAACGGCCGCTGATCCGGCCGCGGGCGTAGAGCGCCAGGCGGCCGTCGGTGATCACCTCGTTGCTGCCCGGATCCTGGCCAAGCGCCTCCATGTTGCGGTCGAGCCGGTTGAAGCCGATCGTGCCCTCGGCGAGGCCGACGATCGTCCACGGACGCTCGCCCGGGTCGAGCCAGGCTTCGACGCGCTGCTCGCGGACGAGCTCGCCGTCGCGGAAGTTGAAGCGCAAGGTGACGGTGCCCGAGGCCGTGGTCGGCTCGAGCTCGACATAGGCGATGCCGTCCTCGCCCTCGACGTGCCAGACCGGGCGCGCGCGCTCGAGGCCGGCGAGCTGGCGCGCTTGCTGGGCGTCGGCCTCGACCGCCGGATAATAAGGCGCCGGCACCTCGAAATCGCCGGCCAGGCCGTGATGGACCGGGCGGCCGTTGCTGTCGGTCAGGCGCAGCGCGATCACCGGCCGACTGACGCCGTCGGCGACCAGCAGCGAGCGCGAGCGGACGAGCTCGGCGCGGACCGCGACGTTCGAGAAGGTGACGGGCCGGGTCAGGATGGTGACCACCGCGCCATTGGCGTCGCGGATCTCGGCGGTGAGCCTGGTCGTGCGGTCCTCGAGCGGGATGCCGCGCCAGATGCTGACCGCGACGGTGCCGGCCTCGTTGACCCTGGCGCCTTCGAAGGCGATCGGATCGACGGGGCGGCCGCCGTTGAGCAGGCGCACGCTCTGGCCGGGCAGATGCTTGATCGCGACCCGGACGACGGGCGCGCGCGGATTGTGGTCGACCTCGGGGAAGAGCCAGGCCACGCCCGGCTCCTGGCCGGCGAACCAGTCGCGCTCGGCGGCGGCGGCGACGGCGTCGGCGGCCGCGGCGGGCCGTTCGGCCGTGCGGCGGGCGGTGCTGGCGCGCGGCGCGGATTCGGCGGCGTGGAAATCGACGCGCATCAGCGCGCCGCCCTGCCCCGAGACGAAGCGCGAGAAAGCGCGGCCGCCGGAGCGGACGTTGCGCGAGCAATCGACCGCGGCGCGGTCGGCAGGCAGGGTCGCGTCGTCCATCTGGACGACGTGGGTGCCGGGCATCACGCCTTCGAAATGGTAGAGGCCGTTGGCGTCGGTGACGGCGTAGCTGCCGTCCTCGAGCATGACCCGGACGCCGCCGATGCCGGGGCGAGTGCGCGGATCGACGCCGCAGCCGCCGTCGACGACCCGGCCGATGATCGTCATCCGATCGAGGATCGTCTCGCGGCGGATGCGCACCAGAGCGTCGGCGATGTTGCTGAGATTGCCGCGCGGCCCGGCGGCCTGGGCGCGGTTGAGCGCGTCGCCGCGGCGGGCGTCGGGGCGGACCTCGAGCACGTAGGTCAAAATGGCTTGCGCGCCAGGCGCGAGCGAGGGCAAAGCGAAGGTCAGCAGGCCGGCGCCGCTATAAGTCGGGTCCGGTACGCTGATGCCATCTATTTTAACCGATCCGGTTCTCAACCGCATCTGATGCGGGATTCGGTCGGTGATAGAGAGCGCGCCGGTGGCCGCGTTGGCGTCGGGATTGCGCACGATCACCCGATATTGGACGAGATCGCCCGCTTCGGCCTCGGCGCGCGACGCGGTCTTGCTTAGCACGATCGGCGTGATCGGCCGGTCGAGCGGAATGTCTATTCGTACCGCTCCGGTTCCCGCAAGCAGGATCTCGCCGCCATAGGATCCGGCGACGATGGTGAACGGCAGGCCGTCCGGTCGTCGCAGGGGCGCAAGATCGGCCGGAGTCGCGGTCGACGGCGCCGTGTAAGGCGCGATCGGCTCGACGAGCAGCCGGTAGCGGCCCGGCCGCACCAGCGGGAAGCGATAATCGCCGGCCGGATAATCGTAGCGCATGCCGCCTGAATCGGTGACGCTCTGCCCGGTGACGATCGTCGAGGGATAGGAGGAGATGCCGTCGTCGCCGAAGACCAAAGCCGGCTGGCCGGTGGCGGCGTCGATCAGGGTGATCCGCACCTCCGAGACCGGCCTGCCGTCGCGGCTGTCGAAGGCGATGCCGAAGGGATCGACGAGGATGACGATCTGCTTGCGCGCGACCGGGACGCCGCCGGGCGTGTCGCTGAGCGCCAGCACCAAAGGCTGGTCGGGGCGCACCGAGAAGCGGCAATCGCCGGACACGGGAGCGCCGGTCGTGGTCAGCATGATGCCGATGAAGCGGCCGCTGTCGGCGCTGGTCTCGACCAGGGTGATCCGCTCGCGATCGCCCTGGTCGGTCTCGACCGTGACGACGATGGTTTCGATGGCCTGGCTGTCGCGATTGGCGCTCGGCAGGTCGAGCGCAAGCACGATCGGCCGGCCGGCGACGAGCTCGCTGGTCGCGACCATGGAGAGGGCGGACAGCGGCGGCGGTTCGGTGCCCTGCAGGGCCGGCGGCTGCGACTGGCTCGTGGCCGCGCTGCACGTGCCGGCGAGCACGGCTGGAGGAAAGAGGGTGTCGGTGAGCCGCAGCGTCTCGAGGACGGCGGTCGTCGGCGGCGGCGGCACCACGTCGACGTCGACGCGGTTGGAGGGAAGCTCGACATGCTGGCCGCCGGCATCCCAGGAAATGGTCGCGATATTGCTCACCGTGCGCGGCGCGGGCGTGCCCGCCCTCGCTGGCGCCGCTAGGATCAGCGACGCCAGGAGAGCGAGCAAGGCCGCACAGAGAAGATGAGCACGATTTTTCATATCTCTCCGAAAAGGTTCGCGGGCCTCAAGCCCGCTCCCCCTCACCGCGCCTAGTTGATGGTGACGCGGAACAGCACGGTACGGGTGTCGCCCGCCGCGATGCTCGGAATCGAACCGCTGACCACGCCGGAAGCGTGAGCGCCGACAATCACGCCGTCGGCATTGCAGGTCCCGCTCGTCACCGTGCCGTTGACCTTGACGCCGAACGAGGCATCGTAGGTCGTCGTTACCGGCAGGGTATCGGAGATAGCGACGTTGGCAGCGGCCGCACCGCCGGAGCCATTGGCCACGGTGATGCAATATTCCACGACCGCGCCCGGAATCAATTTGGGGTTGGTCGCGCCGTTCAGCGGGTCGCTGATCACGCGGCTGGTCTTGGTCGCGGTCAGCGCGGCGGCGAAGATGGTATAGTCATCCTCGTCGAAGTGGATGCCGTCGCGCGCCGTATTGCCGCCAGCACTGGTGTCGGCGAACACGGTATCGACACCGGCGGTATTGGCGCCGGCCGTCTGCGTCACGACCGCTCCGAGCGAGCTGGCCGCGGTCGCTTCGTGCGCCGTGCCTGTCAGTCGGACGCCGGCGACGTCGTTGGTCGAACGGCCGAGCGGCACGTCGGCGACGACGAACACCCTGGAGCTGGCATCGGCGGCAATTTGATCCAGATAGGTGATCAAAACGTCGGTGCCGCTGTCATAGGCGCCATTGTTGTTGGTATCCGCGTAGAGCCGCAAATTGGACACGTCGAAAATGTCCGTGCCGCCATGCTCGGCGGTGCCGCCGACACGATTGCTCGCCGCGAGCGAGAAATCGAGCGGCGCGTTGGAGGTATTGGTGACGATGAAGCTGGTCACCGCGGCCAGCTGGCCAGGCGACACCTGCGTCGTCGAACTGCCGTCCTCGGCCACGGTGAAGTTGACCTTGCGGTCGACCGTGAAGCTGTTGCTTGCCGAGAGGCCGGTCTGCGAAACGCCACCGACCTGATAGGCTACGGAGACGTTGTTGGTGATAGTGGAACCGGCAGGGGTGCCGGCTGCGAAGGCGGGCGAAGCCGTCCCCGCCGCGACAGCGAATATGCTCGCCGCCGCGCCAAAGCGCGTATAGGTTTTCATGGTTCTGGTCCGTTTCTGTCGATTGACGGCGCCGTTTCCACCCCCGCTGGCGCCGCTCCGCGGGTTCGAGGTCTATTTTACAACGCCTCTGAATCTCAATTCACCGCCGCCGCCGACGGGGATCGCCTGGGCGAGCCGCCAGCGGACGTGGGTGACGTCGGCGAGCGCCGCCGGCCGGCTGCTGCCGTCGGGGTTGCGCACCTGAAGCGCGGCGAGCGCGCCCCAATTCCGGCCGCCGTCGACGGAATAAACCGCTCCGGCACTTTCTGTGCCAGCAAAGCTAACCGAGTCGGGAAGCGGGTTGGTGACGGTGAAATCGCTCGCCGGCGCCGCGCCATTGTTGCGATAGCTGAGCACGAAAACGAGCTGATCGCCGGGCGTGACCACCGCGGGCGGCTCGAGCGAGACGCGCGGCTGGCCGTTGGCGTCCTGGGTGGCGCGCTCGACGAACACTTCGCTGTTGAGGGCGACCTGGTTCTGCGCCAGCGCGGCCGACGGCAGCAGGAAAGCGAGCAGGGTCAGGATGAGTTTCATTTCAGGCTCCTTCAGTCGATCGCGACTTGAAAAGTGACGGTGCGGGTGGCCCCCGCGGCGACGGTGCCGAGGCGGACGGCGATGCCCGACCCGGTAAATTCTCCCGCATCGGCATCGGCGGCGTCGCTGAGCCCCCCCCCTTCGAGCGTGATCGAGCCGGGCCGGAAGGTCGAGCCGGCCGGGATCGCGTCGGCGATGCGCAGATTGGCGAGGCTGCCCGCGCCGCCGACCGTGGCGACCAGGCGGTAGGTGATGATCGATCCGGGCACCCGGGTGACGCCGCCGAACGGATCGGCGACGGTGGCGCTCTTGACGAAGGCGACCGAAGCCGCCGCGACCGCATAATAGCCGTCATCCTCGGCATCGGCGCCGGTCGCGCCGACGACGGCGTCGCCGCCGCCCTGGCCCTGGCCGGCGAAGCTCGTGCCCGGCGCGCCCGAGCCGGTCGCGGCGACCGCGACCAGATCGACCCGGCCGCGCTGGCCGTTGCTCGCGCCGGCGGGGATCGAGGAGAGGACGAACACCATTACCGAGCCGTCGGGCGCCAGCACCGGATTGTTGGAACCGGGCACGTAGACGATGTCGACGCCGGGATCGTAGACGCCGTTGCCGTTGCTATCGAGGACGATCGAGGTCGTCGCTGGATCGAAATCGTCGCCGCCGGCATTGTCGCGCGCGGTCAGCACGAAGGCCTCGCTGCCATTGCCGGCATTGGTGACCCGGAAGGTCAAAAGCTGGTTGACCGCCGCCGGCACCGTCGCGACGTCGCCGCCGTCGGCCGAAGCGACGCTGACGTCGAGCAGCTCGTCGACGGTCAGGCTGACGATGTTGGAAGTGACGACGTCCTGGCCGCCGCCGGGCAGATCGTAGGTGGCGGTAGCGCTGTTGTTGATGACCGTGCCCGCGGGCGTGCGCGCCGCCTGCGCGGGCGAGGCCGCGCAAAACGTGCCCGCGGCGAGCATCGCCGCCGGCAGATGGCGCAGGCGAAGGCTCGACATGCGCTTCGCGGAACCGCAAATGGGCATTAACCTCACTTCGCTCATAGACAGGCACCTTTCAGAGGCCGATCTACCGAGAGAAGGTTAATAAACTGCGGTTACTACGGTATTCACCTTGTCGCCCCGCCGGACGCCTTATTACGGTAGTCGCCGCGCCGGCCGGAGCGACCGGGGTGGCAAGCTTCGCCGCTTATTGTATCGCGGCGTCATGGAGCTCGCAGCCTATCTCGAGCGCATCGGCCATGCCGGCCCGGTCGCGCCCACGCACGACAGCCTCGCGGCGATCATGCGCGCCCATGTCGAGTCCATCCCGTTCGAGAATCTCGACGTCCAGCTCGGCCGGCCGATCGCCGGCGATCTGCCCGGAATCTTCGCCAAGCTGGTCGGCCGCCGCCGCGGCGGCTGGTGCTACGAGCAGAACGGCCTGCTCGGCTGGGCGCTCGAGACGATCGGCTTCGAGGTGACGCGCGTCGCCGGCGGCGTCATGCGGGCCAGCGCGGGCGATAGCGTCCTCGGCAATCATCTCGCGCTCGTCGTCATCCTCGACCGGCCGTGGCTGGTCGACGCCGGCTTCGGCGGCAGCCTCGCCGAGCCGATCGCGCTTGTCCCGGCGACGCACCGGCACGCCCCCTACGATCTCAGCCTGGCGCGGATCGAGGACGATTATTGGCGCTACGAGGAGTGGATCCGGGGCCGGCCGTTCAGCTTCGACTTCCGCTTCGCGCCCGCCGATCCGGCCCTGCTCGCCCGCCAGCAGGCGAGCCTGCAGACCGATCCCGGCTCGCCCTTCGTCCTCAACCTCGTCGCCCAGCGCCGCGCCGGCGACAGCCACGCCTCGCTGCGCGGCCGGGTGCTCACCCTGAGCCGGGGAGACAGCTATGAAGAATTCCTGGTCGAGGACGCCGAAACCCTGATCGAGACCCTGCGCGCCCGCTTCGGCCTCGACGTGCCCGAAATCGCGGCCGCCTGGCCGGCGATCTGCGAGCGGCACGAGGCCCTGTTCGGCTAGGCCCCGTGGTCGCTTCTTAGCCTGGTGCCACCAAGCGGCGCGCTCCAGTGGTAGGGGATTTCGGCGCTGTCCCACGGCAGCCGGTAGTGATCGGGATCGGCGTAATCGTAGGCCAAAGTGGGGAAGTTTATCATCAAGGCGTCCCCCGTTCCAAGGTTTTGGACACCGTGCCAGACGCCAACCGGAATGACGATGAAGGTCGGCCGGACGTCGCCGCAATGCACTTCGCGGACCTGGCCATGGGTCGGGCTGCTCTCACGCCCGTCGAACAGAACGACCTTCACATGGCCCTGGTTCACGAACAGCCGATCGATGCTTTTGGAGTGGCAGCTCCACGCCCCGATTGCGCTGGGGAACAGCCGCGACTGGTAGCTATGCGTCACCGGAAGGCCGGTCGGGTCCCATTCGCTGCGATACATCTCGGTAATCACCCCATGGTCGCGCGGCACGTGCCGCACTTCCCGAAGCAGCACTCCGTCGATCTCGCCGAGCAGGAATTGCCAGTCGGCGGTGACAAGCTGACCGTCTTTGCGTGCGCTCTCAATCATTTGTCACCTCCAAGACTCAAGCCTGGGCCGCATTCGGGCGGAACCTCACCCAAGCCCTTGAACCTTCGCAATCTAGAAACGGCTTCGCCGGGGCCACCCATCTTGTAACCGCCTTTGAGGCGGCGTGCCAGACGATCGCGGGTTTGAGTGACGAACTGGCGAATCAAATCGACATAGCGCATCTCGGAGGGTCTGGTAGTCGCCGCGATCACCTCCAACGGCAGCTTCGTGGCGAGATCGGACTCCTGACCAATCCGTTCGAACCAGTGCGCCTGCTCGTGGGACGGCCGGTCCTTGTAAACATCTCGCCGGCTGCCGCCCGATATTTTGATCACGGACAGGTTCGGCACCGCGACGATCGCAAGCCCGCAGGCATGGAAGCGCGCCCACAAATCGGTTTCCGGCCAGCCGACCGTCTGACGAAAATGCCGCCACCCGCCGCTGCGGGCGACGATCGCGCGGCGATGGGCCACGGCCGAAGGCGGGATGGCGCTGCCCGGCAGATAGGGATTGAGAGCGCTGATCCGCGCGGTCTCGCCCGGGGCCGGCGGCCAGTAGATGGCGGCGTGCGCCATGTCCGCCCCCGCCTCGATCGCCGCCACCAGATCGGCGAGGTGATCGGGCAACCACAGGTCGTCATGTCCAAGATAGGCGACGATTTCGCCTCGCGCGGCCTCGAGGCCGGCATTGTTCGGCTCGGATTGATGGCCGCTGTTTCGCTCGAGCCCGATCCAGCGGATGCGCCGGTCGCCGATCGCCGCCACGACTTCGGCCGAATCGTCGGTGCAGCCATCGCCGACCACGAGCAGCTCGAAATCGGCGAATGATTGCCGCAGCACGCTGCCGATCGAATAGGGCAATACGCCACCGCGATTGTAGGTCGCCATCACAACGCTGACCTTCGGCGCGTCCCGGGTGAAAGCCTCAACCAATGCGCGCACTCGCTCTCTTCATATCAGTCACTTTTGCCACTTCGCCTTATCGGGAACGCGAGCATGTCGGGATTCACCATGAAGCCTCCCCTCGGATAAGCAATAAACTGCGTCACAATATGCAAACGGCGTCTCACGGTGGCTGACCACGATTATCGTAAGGGATCGCGGCAATGCACCAATGACCCCGACGATCGCCTGCTCGCTTTCGGCGTCGAGCTGGCCGGTCGCCTCATCGAGGAGCAGGAGATCCTGGGCGCGATAGAGCGCGTGGGCCAGCGCCAGGCGCTGGCGCTGCCCCCCGGACAATCGCACCAGGGCTTCCCCGATCGGGGTATCCAGTCCACGCCCGAAGAGGGCCGCCATGGCACTCACGCCGGACCGCTCCACGGCGAAAGCAAAGCGCTGGGGATCGCAATCGGCGACCCGGTGGGGGAAGATCACGGCCTCGCGCAGCGTCGCACCGATCAGGAGCGGCTGCTGGGCGACCAATCCGATCCGGTCGCGCCACGCCATGCCGCTGCTCGGGTCCATCGGCTCCCCGTCCAGCAATAGGGCGCCGCGATCGATGCCGACCGCTCCGCATATGACGTCGAGCAGGGTCGATTTGCCGGCGCCGCTGGCGCCGCTTATGCCGATTCGCGCGCCCCGGGGAATGACGAAATCGAGGCCGTCGAGCGTGACCGGACGGTCGTCCCGTCGGACGGTCACGCCGCGCAATTCGATGCGGTCGCGGAACGTCACCAACGCGCCGGGCTGCATGGGGGGGGCTCGGGGGCCGTCGAGCAGCGCGATCATGTCCGCCGTGACCGGACCGTGCGCGCCGATCGTCCGCAGCGAAGCGCGGATCACGCCGACTTGCGGCAACAGGCGAAATGAGGCGAGGGCCAGCGTCCCGAGCGCCGGAAGGGCATCGCTCCAGCCCCGCGGGCCCGAAGCGATGACAGCCGAAAGGACCGCCGCCGCGCCGAACGCCGCGACCTCGATCCCGTGCCGCGAGGATTGCGCCGCCCTGGCGCTCTCGGCCTGCCGCTCCCGCAAGGCGCCATCCAGCGCGGCGAAATCCTCGCACACACGCGCCTGGCCATTGGCCATATAGATGTCGCGAAACGAATTGCGCGCCTCAAAGAGCAGGCGCGCGCGCGATTGCGTGGTGGCCGTAATGCCGGCGTCGGCGGCGCGCGCGCCACGCCAGGCGCCCTCGACCGCAACCAGCGCCAGTCCGGCGAGCAGCACCGCGCCGGCCAGAGGGTGAAGCACGGCCATGGCCAGGCATAAGGAGACCGCGCCAAGCGCGGTCGTCGTCAACATGATCATTGGCGCGAGCGCGTTGTAGATGACGAGCTGAAGCTGATCGAACGCCGCGATCCCCGCCGACGCGCCGCGGCGCACATAATCGGCGTAGGATTCATACTGGAGCGCGGCGAAGGCGCTGGCCGCGAGCGACCTGTTGATCGCGAACTGCGCGGTCACCGTGTGCCGGACCGCGAACAGGCGCAACATCGATGCGGCGCCCGCGGCGATCAAGAACCAGGTTATCGTACCAAAGCCGCCGGATGAAGTCGCGGCGTCATTGTCCCTGATCGCGGTCATGCCCCGCTGGAGCAGAGCAAGCGAAACAATGTCGGTGACCGTCGCAAGCGCCGTCAGCCCGAGCGCTATCGTCAGATGACGCCGTCCGTCCGCGCCGACGTGGCGGAGCAGGCGGCTCAGGTTCGCCAATGTCATTCTCATCCTACGCGGAGCGATTGCTAAGGCCCTCCCTGGCTCTCCGGCCCAAACGGGCGCCATTCGATCCATTCGCGATCACCCAGCAGGCGCCGCGCCAT
>DASYKV010000043.1:0-75945 GCA_035994965.1 Allosphingosinicella sp. | reverse complement strand
GCAGCAGGGTAGCTATGCATGGACGGGATAACCGCTGAAAGCATCTAAGCGGGAAGCCTCCCTCAAGATAAGATATCTCAGAGCCGTGGAAGACCACCACGTTGATAGGCCGGATGTGGAAGCGGGGTAACCCGTGGAGCTAACCGGTCCTAATTGCTCTATTCGCGCTTGAGAGTCACACCGTCAATGTCAGGCTTGGCCTGTCGTTGATCGTGACTTAGCCAGATAAGAAGTGCACGATTTCTAGATCCTACACGCGCCGTCTCCATAGCTTGGTGACCATAGCGTCCGTGACCCACCCGATCCCATCCCGAACTCGGCCGTGAAACCGGACTGCGCCGATGGTACTACCGCTTAAGCGTTGGAAGAGTAGGTCGTCGCCAGGCTTTGAAGGCGGCGCGCGCAGGATCGAAAGAACCCATTCACATTGTCTCCCCTGATCAGGGGAGAGCAATTGGCGCGGGGTGGAGCAGCCCGGTAGCTCGTCAGGCTCATAACCTGAAGGTCGTAGGTTCAAATCCTACCCCCGCAACCAATACAAAACCCCGCTTCGGCGGGGTTTTTTGCGTTTTAGCGGTCGCGGGCCTCGTCGAGGCGGATGACGCGCCCGATCTCGAGTTCGTCGATGCGCAGCTTGCGGACGTGCGCCTTGCCGATCCAGAGGCGCCCGACGGCGAGCGCGCCCAAGGCAAGCGCCCCCATCGCGATCGCCCCGACGGCGACCGCACCGAGCGTCGTCATGCCGGTGGCGGATGCGCCGGTCGCCGCGGCGCCCGTGGCGGTTGCACCGTGCGCCGCGTCCGGCAAGGCGGACCTGTGCTTCATTCCGCCGCGTGCGCCACAGCAGCCGCAGCCGCCTCGATCTCGGCCGCCTTGGCCTCCACCAGCCGGACGATATGGTCGATCATGTCGGCATCCTGGACATGATGGTCGGTGACGCCCGAGAGATAGACCATATGCTTGCCCTGGCCGCCGCCGGTGATGCCGATGTCGGTCTCGCGCGCTTCGCCCGGGCCGTTGACGACGCAGCCGAGCACCGAGAGCGACATCGGCGTGCGAATGTGGCTGAGGCGCCCTTCCAGCGCCTGGACAGTGCGGATGACGTCGAAGCCCTGGCGCGCGCAGCTCGGGCAGGAGACGACGCGCACGCCACGGTTGCGGATGCCGAGGCTCTTCAGGATCTCGTAGCCGACGCGCACCTCTTCCTCCGGCTCGGCGGAGAGCGAGACGCGGATCGTGTCGCCGATCCCGAACCAAAGCAAGGTGCCGATGCCGATCGCGGATTTGACGGTGCCGCCCCGCTGGCCGCCCGCCTCGGTGATGCCGAGATGGAGCGGGCAATCGACCGCCTCGGCGAGCTGCTGGTAAGCGGCGACGGCGAGGAAATGGTCCGACGCCTTCACCGCCACCTTATATTCATGGAAATCATGGTCCTGGAGCAATTTGATATGGTCGAGCGCGCTTTCGACCAAAGCCTCCGGGCAGGGCTCGCCATATTTCTCCAGCAGGTCGCGCTCCAGGCTGCCGGCATTGACCCCGATCCGCATCGAGCAGCCATTGGCCTTGGCCGCGCGCACGACCTCGGCGACGCGCTCGGCCGAGCCGATATTGCCGGGGTTGATCCTGAGGCAGGCGGCGCCGGCGTCGGCGGCCTCGAGCGCGCGCTTGTAGTGGAAGTGGATGTCGGCGACGATCGGGACGCGCGAGGCGCGGACGATCTGCCTCAGCGCGGCGGTCGACTCGGTGTCGGGGCAGGAGACGCGGATGATGTCGACGCCCACCTCCTCGCAGCGCCGGATCTGGTCGATCGTCGCCTTGGCGTCGGAGGTCGGCGTGTTGGTCATCGTCTGCACGGTGACGGGCGCGTCGCCGCCGACCGGTACGTTGCCGACCATGATCTGCCGCGACTTGCGCCGCTCTATGTCTCTCCAGGGACGTATCGACATGGCGCGCATATAGGCCTTGCTGGCGGCAGCGCCAAGCGACGTCAGGCGCGGCGGCGGGCGGCCGGCAGCGGCGCGCCCGGCGGCGCCCCGGCTCCCGCGCCCGCTCCGAGCAAGAATTGCTGGACCGCGACGGAGGGCATCGGCCGGCTGAAATGCCAGCCTTGCCCATAGCCAACGCCGAGCGCGCGCAACGCCTTCATTTCCGCCTCGGTCTCGATCCCCTCCGCGACGATGCGGCAGTTGATGCCCTCGGCGAAGGTGACCAGAGCCCGCGCGAGCGCGGCGCGGGCGGGGTCGGAATCGACGTCGCGGGTGAGGCTCATGTCCAGCTTCAATATGTCGGGCCGCAAATCGAGAATGCGCCTTAGCCCCGAATAGCCCGCGCCGACATCGTCGATGGCGATCCGGGCGCGGCCCCGGAGGCGCGTGAGCGCCGCGCTCAGGGCGTCGTAATCGGCAACTTTGCTATGTTCGGTGACTTCGACCACCAGCCGGCCGTCGGGCGCGGCGGCGATGACCCGTTCAAGCTCGGGCGCCAGCGCCGTCGCCGGCGACACGTTCACCGCGACGTACAATTCGGCGGGAATGAAGGGCAGGCCGCGAATCGCCTGGCGCACGGCGAGCATCTCCAGTTCGGTGCCGAGCCCGATCCTGGCGGCCTCGGCGAACCAGCGGTCGGGCGTGCGCGTGGCCTGATCGGGAAAGCGGGCGAGCGCCTCTACGCCGACCGGACGCCCGTCGGCGAGCCGGTGGATGGGCTGGTAGACCATCGCGATCCGGTCCTGCTCGAGCACCTCGGTGATGCGTCTGACCTGCTCCTTCTGGTCCGCTTCCTCGCCGAGCTCGCTTTCGATCTGCTCCATGGCCAGCGCCGCGAAAGCGCGAACCGTATCCAAATCGCGCGAGGTCAGGGTCCGGTCGGGCTGATGGCTGAGGCAGCAGAAGCTGCCGTACAGGCTGCCGTCGCTAAGCCGCAGCGGCACGTTGAGGTGCGAGCCGACCGGCAGCGCCGCGGTGATCGGAAGCGCCATCGCCTCGGGATGATCCCTGGCGTCGACGATCAGCTCGGGCAGCCGGCCCTGCAGGATCCGGTAGCAATACGTGTCTTCCTGGGGCTCGGAATCGCCGGGCTTCGCCGGTGCGGGCTTGTCCGCATTGATGTGGGTGAACTCGCGGCGGCCGTCGACGAAGCGGGAGGCGAAGGCGATGTCCATGCCCAAATGGGTGCGCACCGCCTCGAGGATGCGGTCGATCGCCTGGTCGGGCGTGGTCTCTCCGGCCGCGCCGGCGAGGATGTTCGACAGGGTATTGGTCATCTCCCCCAGCCTTCGCAGCAAAGGCTGAAGCGAAGGTAAAGGTCCGGGTGCGGCCGTCAGCCGGCCAGATCGGGCCGGTAGTGGCGCACCACGCCGAGCAGATCGGCCATGCCGCGATCGTAGAAGGTCGTGTTGACGCCGAAATGGCCGAAGCCGAGGCCGGAGTCGATCGCCCCGGTCGCGCGCCTGATCCGTCCAGTCGCCGCGTAGCGCTCCGGATCGCGCAGCTTGAAGCGGACCATGCGCTGGATCCCCATCCGCATCGGCAGCATGCCGGTGATCTGGTCCCATGGAATGATCTCGGCCGAATAGCGGGGCATGAATATCCCCTTCTCGTCGACCCGTACCTCGAGGCGGCCGCTCATCGCGCGGCGCATGAAGAAGAAGGCCAAGGCGAAGCAGATTGCGACGATGCTCCAGCCGACGAGCGGATATTCGCCGCTCCGGGTCGGGATGACGCCCGCCGCGGCGAAGCCGAGGACCGAAAGCGCCGCGCAGGCGCCGGCGAGCAGATAGTTGGTGGTGGCGGACGGATGCGCTTCGTAGATCATCCTGTTCCCCTAATCGAACGGCCGGTCGAGCGAGGGCGGCGGCGTCGAGAACCAGGCCGGGCCGGTCTCGGTCATGTGCAGGCAATCCTCCAGCCGGATGCCGAACTTGCCGGGCAGATAGAGGCCGGGCTCGTCGGAGAAGCACATGCCGGGCGCGAGCAACATGGTCTCGCCATGGACGAAATTGACCGGCTCGTGGCCGTCCATGCCGTGGCCGGTGCGGTGCGACAGGCCGGGCAGGCGATAGCCCGGCCCGTAGCCCCAGCGTTCGTAGGCGGCGCGCACCGCATCGTCGACGCCGCTGGCGGCGCGGCCGAGCCGGGCCGCCTCGAATGCGATCTGCTGGCCGCGATGCACCTGGTCCCAGACCCGGCGCTGCTCGGCCGTCGCCTCGCCGAAGACGAAGGTCCGCGAGATGTCCGACTGATAGCCCTCGACCGTGCAGCCGCAATCCATCAGCACGACCTCGCCGTCGCGAACCTGTTGCGGCTGGCCCGAGCCGTGCGGATAGGCGCTGGCCTCGCCGAGCAGGATCAAGGCGAATTCGGGATTGCCGCCCAGGGCCGCGGTCGCCCCGTTCATGATCGCGCCGATGTCGCGCGGGGTCATGCCGCGCGCGATCCGCGGGAAGGTGTGGCGATAGGCGGCGATGGTGATGTCGGAGGCCTTTTGCATCAAAGCGATTTCGTGGGCCGATTTGATCATCCGGCAGCCGCGCACCACCGGCGCGCCCGGACGAATCTCGACGCCCGGCATGGTGCGCCTGAGGCCGTCGATCGCGAAGAAGCGCACCGTCTCCTCGATGCCGACCGGGGCCGTCACCCGCCGGTCGCGCAGGATTCCGGCGACGAGGCCGAGCGGGTCCTCATGCTCGTTCCAGACGCGGATCTCGGCCGGGATTTTGAGGCTCTCGCGAACCGAGGGCTCCTCGAAATGCGGAGTGACGATCGCCGCCTCCCCCTCGCGCGGCAGGATCGCGGCGGTGAGCCGCTCGCTGCGCCACCATTGCACGCCGGTGAAATAGGTCATCGAGGCGCCGGGCTCGATCAAGAGGGCGCCGATCCCCGCCTCCGCCATCAGCCGCCGCGCCTTCTCGATCCGGGCGAGATATTCCTCGCGCGCGATCGGCACGACGTCGCCGGTCATCCGCGCGAGCGCGGGCGCCGCCTCCTGACCGAGGAGGCGGGCGGGAGCCAAAGCCGCGAGCCCGGCGGAGGCCGCGCTCATCATCAACAGATCACGCCGGCTGGTCAGCATGCGCGCAGGATTGGACCGGCGCCCGGTCTCAGGTCAATCCTTGTCGCCCTGGCCGCGTCGGCGGTCAGAGAATGAAGTCGGTCGCCACCAGGGTCAGGACGCCGGTCAGCGCGATCTCGAAATCGGCCATGCCGTCGCCATTGGTGTCGCCCTGGACCCAGGTGTCGACGCCGTCGTCATAATAGCGAAGCTCGCCCGCCGTGCTCGAGAAAGCGGCATTGCCGACGAAAGCGAAGGCCTGATTGCCGCCCGCGACGGTGTCCGCGTCGATGCCGCCGAGATCGATCAGGTCGGTGCCGGGCGTGAAATCGGTGATCCGGTCGGCATTGGCGCCGAGCCCCGATTCATATTGGGTGGAGAAACGGAAGGTGTCGGTCCCTGCCCCACCCGTGCTGGTGTCGACCCCGGCACCGCCGGAGAGGAGATCGTCGCCGTCGCCGCCGAGCAGGGTGTCGTTGCCGCTATTGCCGTTCAGCGTGTCGTTGCCGTCCATCCCGCTCAGCGAATCGCTGCCGCTCAACCCGGAGATGACGTTGTCGAGCACGTTGCCGGTGGCGATGAAATTGCCCGAGAAGCTGCTCCAGCTGGCATTCTCGATCTCGTCGGGGAGCGTGTAGACGGAGACCGTCGAGTAAACCTGGTCGATGCCCTCGCCCGCGGCCTCGACGACGGTGTCGCCGGCATTGTCGACGGTGTAGACGTCGTCGCCGCCATTGCCCTCCATATAATCGGCGCCGGTGCCGCCATCGAGCGTGTCGCCGTCGGCGCCGCCATAGAGGCTGTCGTCGCCGCCGCCGCCGATCAGATAATCGTAGCCGATGCCACCATAGAGAAAGTCGTTCGAAGCGCCGCCCTGGATCTCGTTGTTGAGATCGTTGCCGGTGCCGGTGAAGCTGCCGGCGCCCATGAAGCGCAATTTCTCGACATTGGCGCCGAGCGTGTAGGCGGCAAGGGTCGTCCTGACCTGGTCGGTGCCTTCGCCCGAGGCTTCGCTGACGGTGTCGCCGACGTCGTCAACGAAATAGATGTCGTTGCCGGTGCCGCCGCTCATCGCGTCGGCGCCGATGCCGCCGTCGAGCTGGTCGTTGCCGCCATTGCCGAAGAGGATGTCGTTGCCGGCGAAGCCGAAGATCAGATCCGCGGAATTGGTGCCATTGAGCGTGTCGTCGCCAGCCGTGCCGTTGATCGTAGCCATGCCAAATCCTCCCTTTGCTTGGCAAAAGCTATCATTGGTCGGGGTTCGTTTCTAGGTGGATTCATTTCGGCGGACGACTTTTCTTCGATACCGCAGAATTACTGTACGAATGACTCTGCCTTTACTCCTCACCGCCGCCCCAGCGCCAGCGCCAGCCGCCGCGCGTCTTGGGGATGCAGACGATCACGAAGGCCGCCGTCGCGGTGAGCGCGATCGCGACGAAGCCGAAGATCGTGCGCTCGGCCAGCAGCCAGGCCGCCAGCGTCACCGTCGCGCAATAGACCAGGCACAGGACCCAGCCCTGCCAGGTCAGCGGAAGGCCGGCGCCGTAGCCGTAGCGCTTGGGCGCGAACCAATATTCGCCATCGTTGCCGGTCATCATCATCCTTCCTCCTTCTTGGGCCGGCCGCGCGGACGCTGCTCGGGCCGGGCGACCTTGACCCCGCGCCGGCCGAGCGCCTCCCTCAGCAGAACTTCGATCTGGGCATTGACGCTTCGGAAGTCGGCCGCCGCGCAGCGCTCGAGCGCGTCCCACAGGGCCGGCTCGACGCGCAGCGGATAGGCCTTCTTCGGAGCTTGCGGCACCTTCCCGATCCTATTGGTAGAGGGTGCCGGTGTTCACGACGGGCTGAGTGCTGTGCTCCGAGCAGAGCACCACCATCAGGTTCGAGACCATCGCCGCCTTGCGCTCGTCGTCAAGATCGACGACGCCCTTCTCCGACAGCAGCTGGATCGCATTCTCGACCATCGAGACGGCGCCGATCACGATCTTCTGCCGTGCCGCGATCACCGCCTCGGCCTGCTGGCGCCGGAGCATCGCCTGGGCGATCTCGGCGGCATAAGCCAGGTGGGTGAGGCGGCATTCGTCGATCGTGATTCCGGCGCGGCCGACCCGGTCCTGAAGTTCGCGCTCGAGCTCCTCGCTGACCACCTCGGCGTCGCCTCGCAGGGTCACCTCCTTATGCTCTAGATCGTCATAGGGGTAGCGGGCGCCGATCGCGCGGACCGCGCTCTCGATCTGGATCTCGACGAACTCCATGTAATTGGCGACGTCGAACAGCGCCTGGGCGGTGTCGGTCACCCGCCAGACCACGTTGGTCGCGATCTCGACCGGATTGCCGCGCAAATCGTTCACCTTGATCTTGTCCGAGGTGATGTTGTGGATTCGGGTCGAGATCTTGGTGCGGGTCAGCCAGGGCAGCACCCAGCGAAGGCCGTGGGTCCGGTCGGTGCCCTTATAGGCGCCGAACAGGAGGATCGCCGCCGCCTGGTTGGGCTGGAGCAGATAGAAGCCGCACAAGACGGACAGGAAGCCGACCGCGCCGAGCGCGGTCAGCCCCGCGCCGAGCGCGGCATAATGCTGGGCCAAAGCGGCGACGCCGCCGGCGATGGCGGCGAGGAAGGCCACTAGGACGAGCAGCATGACATAGCCGCTGCTGGTGCGCGCCGTGCGTTCGCAGGACAGGCTGAGCGCGCTGCTGTGGCCGGGATCCGTAATGGTGTTCATCGTCATTCCCTCCAATAATGATGATATCATATTTATATCGCGGGCGAGTCGCAAGCGAAATCGTTGCGGGGCCGGAATCGCCGGCCCGGGAACGGGGACAGTTGCTCGCAACTGTCCCCCCTGCGTGGTGGAAAAGGGGGACAGTTACGAGTAACGGTCCCCCAAAGGGAGGGGATGATGCGTTTCCTGTCGCTGCTGCTTGGAGCCTTGCTGATGAGTGTCACCGCCCCTTCCGCTTCCGGCCAGTCGGGCGACCAAAGCGAAAGTGAGCGGCCCGCCTGGCGGCTGGTCATCCATGGCGGCGCCGGCGTGATCGAGCGCGCGCGGATGGCGCCCGAGGAGGATGCGGCGATTCGCGCGGCGCTCAATCGGGCGCTGGAGGCGGGCTCGGCGATCCTTGCGCGGGGCGGCAAGTCGCTCGACGCGGTCGAGGCCGCGGTCAGGGTGCTCGAGGACGACCCGCACTTCAACGCCGGGCGCGGCTCCGTCTTCACTTATGACGGGCGGATCGAGATGGATGCCTCGATCATGGACGGCAGCAACAGGAATGCCGGCGCGGTCACCGGCGTCACCGCGACCCGCAACCCGATCAGCCTCGCCCGCCGGGTGATGGAGCAAAGCCCCCACGTCTTCCTCTCCCGCGAGGGCGCCGACCAATTCTCGCGCGAGCAGGGGCTGCCGCAGGAGCCGCCCGAATATTTCCAGACGCCCGAGCGCCGCCGCCAGCTCGAGGAATTGCGCGCCCGGCCGAGCGCCGAGCATTTCGACGTCCACCTGAAATACGGCACGGTCGGCGCGGTCGCATTGGACCAGGAGGGCCATGTCGCCGCCGCCACCTCGACCGGCGGCCTCACCGGCAAGCGCTGGGGCCGGATCGGCGATTCGCCGATTATCGGCGCGGGCACCTATGCCGACGACCGCGGCTGCGCGGTCTCGGCGACGGGCGCGGGGGAATATTTCATCCGGGTCGGCGTCGCCCACGAAATCTGCGCGCAGATCCGCACCCGATTCCGCGCCGCGGTCGACGAGGCGCAGCGCTCCGTCACCGACGCGGAGGGCAACCGGACCTATATCGTCCATGCCAGCGAGTTCGACCTTCCGGACGGCGCCGCGCAGGAGGTCGCCGACGCGGTCATCGCCGAGGTCGGCGAATTGGGCGGCTCGGGCGGGGTGATCGTGGTCACGCCCTGGGGCGACGGCGTCTACAGCTTCAACACGCCGGGCATGTATCGCGGCGAGGCGAGCCCGCGGGGCCGCTCGGTCGCCATTTACGGCGACGAGCGCGCGCAATGATCCGCCGCCTCTGCCTCGGCCTGCTGCTCCTCCTTTGCGCATCGCCGGCGATGGCGTGGTGGGAATATGGCCACGGCACGGTCGGGCGGATCGCCTATCTGAACGTCAGCCCAAGCACGCGCGCCCAGATCGACCGGCTGCTCGCGCAGGGACGGCTGCTCGACACGCCGACCTGCTCGGTCAGGACGATCGAGCTGGCGAGCTATTGGCCCGATTGCATCAAGGCGCTGGGCGAGCGCTTCAGCTATGCCTCGCCCTGGCATTACCAGAATGTCGACATCTGCCGGCCGTTCGATTTGGCCGCGCCCTGCCGCGACGGCAATTGCGTGTCGGCGCAGATCGAGCGCAACGTCCGGCTGCTCGCCGATCGCACCCTGCCGACGCGCGAGCGGGTGATGGCGCTCGCTTTCCTCGTTCATTTCATGGGCGATCTGCACCAGCCGATGCACGCCGGCGACCATGGGGATCTGGGCGGCAACCGGGTCTCCGTCTCCTACGGGGCGATCGCCGGGCGGACCAATTTGCACATGGTCTGGGACGGCTTTCTCGCCGACCGCGGCATCTCGCAGCCGCCCGGCGGCCCGGCCGGCATCCTCTCGGAGCTGAGCCCGGCCGACAAGGCGGCGATGCGCGAGGGCGCGCTTACGGACTGGGCGCGCGAGAGCTGGGCGGCGAGCCGGGAGTTCGCTTATGGCACGATCATGGCCGATCCCTGCGGCCCGGCGCCGGCGGAAAGGCCGGTGATCACCGAGGAGATCACCCGGCGGCTGGTGCCGGTGATCCGGCGCCAGGTGGCGCGCGGCGGGCTGAGGCTGGCGCGGCTGCTCGACGAGGCGCTGGCGCCGGATTCGGTGTGGCTGAGGCCAAGGGAGCGGAACTGACATCAACTCCCCTCCCCTGGAGGGGGAGGGGAGTTGAGCTATTCCGGCACCACCGTCACGGCGCGGCGGTTCTGGGCCCAGGCTTCCTCGTTGGAGGCCGGGTTTTGCGGGCGCTCCTTGCCCCAGCTGATCGTCGTCATCCGGCCCGGCGAGATGCCGCGCGACTGGAGATAGTCGCGCGCGGCATTGGCGCGGCGATCGCCAAGCGCGAGATTGTATTCGCGCGTGCCGCGTTCGTCGGCATGGCCTTCGATCGTCACCCGGACGTCCGGATAGCGGGTCAGCCAGGCGGCCTGGGCCTCGAGCGTCGAGCGGTCCTCGGCGTCGATCGAGTAGGAATCGAGCTCGAAGAAGACCCTGTCGGCGGGCACGCTCTGCAGGAAATCGGCGCGCGAGCCGGGGCCGGTGCGACCGCCGCCGCCTTCATTGCCGAGGCCGTCATTGGGCAGCACCTCGGTGGTCTGGGGCGGATCGGGCGGGCGCTGCTCGGGGCGCCTAGTGGCGCAGCCGGCGGCCAGCGAAAGGGCCGCGGCCATGGCCAGCAGGCTCGTCAGTCTTTTCGTCATGTTCTTCTCCATCTTCGACTGTCCGTGAAAAAAACTCAATTGCGTAACGGCGACCAGGCCGGGTCCGATCCGCCGAGCGGCGTGCGCACCTGGCGGACCGCCCCGCTCGCCACGTCGACATACCAGAGCTGGCCGGCGCTGGCGCCGCGGGTGAACATCACCGCGCGGCCGTTGGGCGCCCAGCTCGGCCCCTCGGCATAGCCGCCGCTGGTCAACGTGCGCGCGCCCGAGCCGGCGGGCGTCATCACGCCGATCTGGAAGATGCCGGTCCGCGTGTAAGCGATGAGATCGCCGCGCGGGCTCCACACCGGAGTCGCATAGCCGCCGCCGCCGAAGCTGATCCGGCGCTGGTTCGATCCGTCCGCATCCATCACGTAGAGCTGCTGCGAGCCGCTGCGGTCGCTCTCGAACACGATCTTGCGGCCATCGGGCGAGTAGGAGCCGCCCGTGTCGATGCCCGCCGTGTTGGTCAGCCGGGTCGGAGTCCCGCCCGCGACCGGGATCGTGTAGATGTCGGTATTGCCGTTGACCGCCATCGAGAAGATGATCCGGCTGCTGTCCGGCGCATAGCGCGGCGCGAAGGTCATGGCGCCGCCCGGCACGAGTGGGCGCACCCGGCCGCCCTCGATGTCGTAGACCATCACCCGGGGCTGATCGACGCCCTGATAGGTCATGAAGGTGATGGTGCGCTGGTCGGGCGCGAAGCGCGGCGTCAGCACGGTATATTGGCCGTTGGTCAGGAAGCGGTGGTTGGCGCCGTCATAATCCATGATCGCAAGCCGCTTGATCCGCCGCCGCGCCGGCCCGGTCTCCGAGACGTAGACGATGCGAGTGTCGAAATAGGCGCCCTCGCCGGTCAGCCGCGAATAGATGGAATCGGCGCAGCGATGGGCGGCGCGGCGCCAGTCGCGCGGCTGCACGACATAGCCTTGGCGGGCGAGCTGGCTCTGGGCGCTGACGTCGAACAGATAGCAGCCGACGGTGAGCGTGCCGTTGCCGTTGGCCTGGACGAAGCCCTGGACCAGGTTCTGCGCGCCGGTGGACGAGAACGCGCCGAAATCGGGTGCCTCGACCTGCGGAAAGGAGACGGCGGGCAGGCCGCCCGGCCCGATCGGCGTGAACAGGCCCGAATTGCCGAGATCGGTGGCGACGATCTGGGCGACCTGCTGGCCGAGCGCCTGGGTGTTGCCCGCCGGCGTGTCGGTGGCGGCGGGCGTCGGCATGTAGGGAATGGCGATGGGCTGCACCGTCACCACGCCTTCGCCGACGCGGATCGGCTCGTCCTCGTCCGGTTGCGGCTGCGGCTGGGTCTCCTGGGCGATGGCCGGCGCGGCGGCGAGCGCTGCGGCGGCGAGGAGCATGTGGCGAAATTGGAGCGCTTTCATCAGTTTGTCCTAGGAAATTGATAGGTGAATTGTCGCCAGTTGGCGGGCGCTTCGTCCCATCCCGGATATTGGAGAACTGCCCGCCGGACCCGCTCCTGGCACTGGGTGAGCACATTGCGCGCGAGGTCGCGCATGCGGGTTTCATAGCGTTCGAGACTGGGATCGTTGTTTGTCACCCGGATCAGCTGCGCGCTGGCCACCGTGCCGTCGCGATTGAGGGTGACCCGGTAGTCCACGTGAATATCAACCGCCTCCCTGGCCGGCAGGGGCTGGCGCCGGCAATAGTCGAGTGCCGCCCCGATCGCGCCGCGAAGGCTCCGCAGCTGCCCAGGTCCGTAATTAGCGGCGGGTGCGCCGGGCGCGCGTTGCGGATCGTCGCCGAAGCTGTTGGGGTTGAGATTGAGGCCGGGCGAGCGGCTGACCTCGCCCGAGCCACGGGCGTCTCGCTGTCCGCCGGTCTGCCGGGCCGGGGCCGCTGCGGGGGAAGGCGCGGCGGCGGGGGCTGGACCAGCCTCCGGCGAGGGCGCCGCCAGCTCGACCGGACCCTGTTCCTGCGCCGCCGGCGGTGCGGCGGCGGGCATCGGGTTGGGCGAGGTCGAGGTGGGCCCGACCTCGTCGACATAGGAGACTTCCATCGCCGGCGGGAGCGCGAGCTCGCTATTGCCGCGGATGACGATGAACCACATCAGCACGAGCAAGGCGGCGTGACCCGCCACCGCGGCGCCAATCCCGATCCTCGCCGTCCGCTCCATCAGCGGTCTCCCGAGCCCGTGCTGACCAGGGCGACCCGGCGCAGGCCGGCGCGGTTGATCTCGCCCATCACGGTCATGACCTTGCCGTAGTCGAGGCTGCGGTCGGCGCGCAGGAAGACGCGCGGGCCGCCGGTCTCTCGAGATTGGGCCGCGCGTTGGCGAAGCAGCGCGCCCAAGGCGTCGGGCGCGACCGGCTGGTCGTCGAGGAAGATCCGGCCCTGGGCGTCGATCGAGAGCGCGAGCGGGGCGCCGCTCTGCTCGAGCGAGGCCGCCTTGCTTTCGGGCACGTCGACCTGGACGCCGCTGGCGAGCAGGGGCGCGGTCACCATGAAGATGATCAGCAGCACCAGCATCACGTCGACCATCGGCGTGACGTTGATCTCCGCCATCGGCGTCCGCCGCCCGCGGCGGCCGGGGCCGAGGATTGGGCCCATGGCCATCTAGAAATCCTCCCCGGCACGGGGAGGGGGACCATGGCGCGAAGCGTCATGGTGGAGGGGACGGCGGTGCAACCGCCGCTGGCGCGGCGGCCCCTCCACCGCACTTCGTGCGGTCCCCCACCCCGTTCCGGGGAGGGTTTTGGACCGCACCCTCACGCCTCCGTCTCCAATTCCCGGCTCAGCGTGCCGTGGAAGCCGTCGGCGAAACGCTGGAGGCGGGCCTCGAGGCGGTTGATGCCGTAGCTGAAGCGATTGTAGGCGATCACCGCCGGGATCGCCGCGAACAGGCCGATCGCGGTCGCGAACAGGGCCTCGGCGATGCCCGGGGCGACGACGTCGAGGCTGGTGCTCTTCTCCTGCGCGATCCGCGAGAAGCTGACCATGATTCCGAGCACGGTGCCGAACAGGCCGACGAAGGGCGCCACGGAGCCCACCGTCGCGAGGATGTTGAGGTTGGAGGCGAGCCGGTCGGTCTCCGCCGCCACCGCGCTCTGCATCGCCACCGCGAGGCGGGCGCGGGTGCCGTCCTTGTCGAGCGCCTTGCCTGCGGTGGAGCGGCGCCATTCGGCGATGCCGGCGGCGAGCACCTTGGCGGCGGGCAGATCGCTTCGGCCGCGGCTCTCGTAGAAGGTGTCGATATCCTCCGACTTCCAGAAATCGCGCTCGAAGCGCTCATTCTCGCGCACGATCCGGCGCATGCGCAGCCAGTGGCTGACGATGATCGCCCAGGTCCAGACGCTGGCGATGAACAGGAGGGCCATCACCACCTGCACCGCAAGGGTCGCGCCGAGGAACAGGTGAACCAGCCACATCAGGCTGTTCTGGTTGGATGCGATGGTCTCCACTCAGTCCCTTTCCGTCGATAGCCGCTCGAAAATCTCGACCCAGGCGCGCGGCTGGCGCTTCGGCCGTCCATCCGAGAGGAAGGCGGCAATGATCCGCGCCTCGGCCAGAAGTCGCGGCCCGTGCATGACTCGCTGCTGAATGGTGCAGCTCGCCGCGCGCACCGCCTCCACCTCGCTCAGCACGAGAAGATTGTCGTCGAGCTTCGCCGGCGCGCGATATTTGATGTTCGCCTCGGCGACGACATAGACTCCTTCGCCGCTCTCGATCGCCGCGCGCTGGTCGATGCCGGCGGCGCGAAGCATGTCGGACCGGGCCCGCTCGATGAACTTGAGATAATTGGCATGATAGACGATCCCGGCGACGTCGGTGTCCTCGAAATAGACGCGCAGCGCGAAATGGTGGGTGCGGCCCACGAACGCGCCCTCATAGGGATGGTTAACGTCGCTCACCGGGGCGCTCTACCGGCGCGAAGGCCCGCCGGGAACCCCGTGGAAGCCCCGATGGACGAGCCGGGCCTAAATTGCGTTTGACAGCTTTGTAACTCATAGGTTACATGTCACCTACAGGTTACAAGGAAAAAACAATGACATCTTCCTCCGACATCGAAACCGCGGACCGGCTGTCGCGGCGCCGCGCCCGCATGCTGCCCGTTCTCGCCGTGCTCTTCCTGACGCAGCAGGCGGCCTATTTTTCCCAGCCCGACACGGGCATGCGCGCCGTCGATCATGTCAAGATCGGCGCCTGGCTGGTGCTCTCGATCGTGCTGGTGCTGGTGCTGGCGACCGGAGGGTCCTGGTTCAGGCCGAAAAGGGTGCGGGCGCTGATGGACGACGAGGTCACCCGCGCCAACCGCGCCGAGGCCTTCCGAATCGGCTTCCTCGCGACCATGGCGGGCGCGATCCTGCTTTATTTCGTCAGCCAGTTCGAGCCGATGAGCGGCCGCGAGGCGATCCACATAGTGACGACGGTCGGCATCGCCTCCGCTCTGCTCCGCTTCGGCTTTCTCGAACGGCGCGCGCATCGGGATGGCTGAGCGGCTCGGCAATGTCCTGCTCGCCTTGCGCGCCGAGCGCGGCCTCACCCAGGCCGCGCTGGCCGAGATGGTGAGCGTCAGCCGCAAGACGATCAACACCGTCGAGAATGGCGTGTTCGTGCCCTCCACCCTGCTCGCGCTCAAGCTGGCCCGCGCGCTGGGCCGGCCGGTCGAGGAGATTTTCTCGCTCGACGAATAGCCGCTAGCGCCGGCGCCGGGCCCAGGCCGCTTCTTGCGCCGCGACGAGGCGGATCAGGTCGCCCTGAGTGAGGTTGACGTCGGCGGGATGGATGCCCCAGCCGGGCATCGGCACGCCGAAGATGACGACGTCGCCGGGAATCCGGTCGGTTCGGGCGTCGGCCGGAACGGCGTTAACGGTCACCGCGAAATAGCCGAGGGGGCCGCGATGAACGCAGGCGCCCGAGACCAGGCCCGGGGTTTGCAGGAAGGGCGTCGGCGGGGGCCCGGTCGAGGACCAGGCGATGTCGCTCCGGGTCGCCGGCGACGAAAACCAGTAGGAATCGAGCGGCGCCCGGGCGTCGCTGCCCAGGGCCGCCGGATTGGTGCAGGCAACCGTGTTGCCCGGCGCGGCGGCGCGGCCGAACAGAGCACCCTCGGGCGGCGGCGACTCGGCCCGGAACGAGACATAGGTGACGACGCAGCCGATCTGGCCGGCCCGCGTGCACAGCGGCAAGCTGCGGAAGGTGCCGCCGGTGAGCCTGCCTTCGGGCACCTCGACGTTGAAGCCGATGATCAGCGCCGAGAGCAGGCGCCGGGCGACCGGCCGGCCCTCGATCTCGGACTTGAGCAGCTCGATCAAGTGGATCGAGCCCTGGCTGTGGCCGATCAGGACGACCGGCCGGCCATTGTTGTGATGGGCCAGGTAATAATGCCAGGCGGCGCGGACGTCGCCATAAGCGAGCGCGAAGATCGGCACCGGATCCTGGCCGCGCAGCATCGCGCCGATCGCCGACACCGTGCCCGAGCGGTAGACCGGCGCGAACGTCCGGCAGACTTGCGAGAAGCGCGCGAGCTGGACCGCGACGGCGGCCTGCTCCTCGGCGCCGGGCGAAAGATCGCTGTTGAAGCCGGGATCGCGCGACACGGTTGGGTAGACGTAGAAGCAGTCGGCCGGCGGATTGGCGGCGGCGGCGTGGCGGACTGCGGCGCCATAGCCGTTCGGCCCGAGGGTGGTGGTCGGCAGCGGCCGCGAGCAGGCATCGTCGCGGCCGGGCAGGCAGAGCCAGTTGGCGCTGTCGGCATAATCCGCGGGCGCCGCGATCGCGGGCGCAAGCGCGGGTGGCGCGGCTTGCTGGGCGTGGCCGGGCGCGGCGCCCAACAGCACCAGCAACAGGAGAATCGCTTTCTTCATGTCACCCCCACTCATTCGCCGTCGAACAGCCCGCTTTGGCCCCGGGGCTGCGGCAGGCCCAGATGTGCCCAAGCCGGGCCGTTAAGGCAACGGCCGCGTGCGGTGCGCGCGACCAGCCCCAATTGAATGAGATAGGGCTCGATCACCTCCTCGATCGTGTCGCGCGGCTCGGAAAGGCCGGCGGCGAGCGTCTCGACGCCGACGGGGCCGCCTTTGTAGATGTCGGCGATCATCAGAAGGTAGCGCCGGTCCATCGCGTCGAGGCCGAGATGATCGACCTCCATCCGGGTCAGAGCGGCGTCGGCGACCCTGGCGTCGACCTCGGCATCGCCGGCGGCCTGCGCGAAGTCGCGGACCCGGCGCAGCAGGCGGCCGGCGACGCGCGGCGTGCCGCGGGCGCGGCGGGCGACCTCCCTGGCGCCGTCCTCGGTCAGCGCCAGGCCGAGCAGACGGGCGGCGCGGCGCACCACCTGCTCGAGCTCCCCGACCGAATAGAAAGTGAGCCGCACAGGGATTCCGAAGCGGTCCCTGAGCGGCGTCGTGATCAGCCCCTGGCGCGTGGTCGCGCCGACCAGGGTGAATTTGGGCAGGTCGATCCGGACCGAGCGCGCCGACGGCCCCTCGCCGATCATCAGATCGAGCATCCGATCCTCCATCGCCGGATAGAGGATCTCCTCGACCGCGGGCGCGAGCCGGTGGATTTCGTCGATGAAGAGAACGTCGCCATCCTCGAGATTGGTGAGCAAGGCGGCAAGATCGCCCGACTTGGCGATGACCGGGCCCGAGGTGGCGCGAAAGCCGACGCCGAGCTCGCGCGCGATGATCTGGGCGAGGGTGGTCTTGCCGAGCCCCGGCGGCCCGTAGAACAGGACATGGTCGAGCGCGTCGCCCCTGCTTTTGGCGGCATCGATGAACACCCTGAGATTCTCGCGCGCCGCTTTCTGCCCGACGAACTCGTCGAGCGTCTTTGGGCGCAGGGCGGCATCGAGGTCCTCGGGCTTACGCTCGGGCGTGGTGAGGCGATCGGGATCGGTCATCTGGCGCCAAACCTAGCCACACCCGTCATTCCCGCGAAAGCGGGAATCCAGTCTGACTGCGAGACCGATATTGGCGTCGGCTGGATTCCCGCTTTCGCGGGAATGACGGGGTGCGGCCTCATTTCGCCGCCTTCTTGAGCGCGGTGCGGACGAGCAGGTCGAGCGTCGCCTCCGCGCCGACCTCCGCTTCCGCCTTGGCGACGGCGGCGGCGGCTTCGGAGGGGCGGAAGCCGAGATTGGCGAGGGCGGAGAGGGCGTCCTGGGCGTTGCCGCCGGCGGGCGCGGCGAGGCCGCCGGCGCCGAGCGCGATCGCGCCGGCTTTGTCCTTCAGCTCGTTGACGATGCGCTGGGCGAGCTTGGGGCCGACGCCCTGCGCGCGGGCGACCATCGCATTGTCGCCGCTCGCCACGGCGCGTTGGAGCTCGTCGATGGAGAGCGCCGAGAGGATGCCGAGCGCGACCCGGGCGCCGACGCCCTGGACCGAGGTCAAAAGGCGGAACCAGTCGCGCTCGGCCGCGGTGGTGAAGCCGACGAGGCGGATCGAATCCTCGGCGACCAGCATCTCGGTGTGGAGAACGACCTCGTCGCCGATCGCGCCCAAAGCGGAGAGCGTGCGCGAGGAGGCCGAGACAAGATAGCCGACGCCCGCCACATCGATCACCGCGAAATCGGCGCCGAAGCCGTCGAGCAGGCCCCTGAGCTTCGCGATCATGAGCGCGACCGGCGCAAAGGTGACGAAAGTAACGGTACGTCGCCTGCGAATTGCGGCCAGCCGCATGCGGAACGCGGCGAACCGAGCATGGATGCAAGCAAGGGGAATAGTCTCACGCCCGGTACATAACCGGAACGACCGCCTGTGGGAAAGCCAAAGTTCAGGCCACCCTGCGCGCGGTGGCGAGATGATGGGCGTGGGTGATCGCGACGGCGAGCGCGTCGGCGGCGTCGGCGCCGGCGATCTTCGCGCCGGGCAGCAGCCGCTGGACCATGGCATGGACCTGCGCCTTTTCCGCCGCGCCGGTGCCGACCACCGCCTTCTTGACCAGCCGCGGCGCATATTCGCCAATCGCGAGCCCGCGGCTGGCGGCCGCGAAGAGGACGACGCCGCGCGCCTGGCCGAGCTTCAGCGTCGATTGCGGATTTTCGTTGAGGAACACCTCCTCGCACGCTGCGGCGACCGGCGCATGCGCCTCGATCACCAGGCCGAGGGCCTCTTCCAGCCTGACGAGCCGATCGGGCAGGTCCTGCTTCGAATCGGTCCGCACCTGGCCGTTGGCGACGTGGCTCAGCCTGTTTCCCTCGGCGGCGATCACCCCCCAGCCGGTGCAGCCCAGGCCCGGATCGAGGCCGATGATGATCATAGATCCTCCCCGGGACGGGGAGGGGGGCCGCCGGCGAAGCCGGCGGTGGAGGGGTCGGGGCCTCGCCATGCTCGCTGCGCTCGCGACCCCTCCACCAGCCTGCGGCTGGTCCCCCTCCCCGTTCCGGGGAGGAATGGAATCACCCAAGCTTCTCCAGCACCGCGTCGGACATTTCGTAATTTCCCCAGACGGTCTGGACGTCGTCATCCTCCTCGAGCGTGTCGACCAGCTTGAGCAGCTGCTCTGCATCCCCTTCGGCGACGTCGACCGAATTGGTCGGGCGCCAGGCCAGCTTGACGCTTTCGGCCTCGCCCAGCGCGCTCTCGAGCGCCCGGGCGACGCCGTGGAGATCGTCGACGGCGGTCCAGATTTCATGGCCCGCCTCGTCCGATTCGACATCCTCGGCCCCCGCCTCGATCGCCGCCTCGAACACCTTGTCGGCATCGCCGGCGCCGGCCGGATATTCGATCAGGCCGAGCCGCTCGAAGCCGTGAGTCACCGAGCCCGAGGCGCCGAGATTGCCGCCATTCTTGGAGAAAGCGGTGCGGACGTTGGTCGCGGTGCGGTTGCGGTTGTCGGTCAGCGCCTCGACCACCAGGGAGACGCCGCCGGGGCCGAAGCCTTCGTAGCGGATCTCCTCGTAATTCTCGGCATCGGCGCCCGACGCCTTGTCGATCGAGCGCTGGATATTGTCCTTGGGCACGGACTGCGCCTTGGCCGCGTTGACGGCGGCGCGCAGGCGCGCGTTCATGTCCGGATCGGGCACGCCCATCTTGGCCGCGACCGTGATCTCGCGCGAGAGCTTGGAGAAGATCGCCGAGCGCTTCTTGTCCTGCGCGCCCTTGCGATACATGATGTTCTTATATTTGCTGTGGCCGGCCATCGCCGCTCACCCTTTCCCATTCATGCCCATCAGGCCAGGCCCAAACCAGCGACGCTGGGCCTGATGCCCCGCATCATGCCAAACCCAGCGCCGCTTTGTAGGTGTCGAGCAGGGCCTCGGCTTCCTGGCGGACGTGATTCTCCATCTTGCGCAGGCGCACGACGCTTCGCATCGTCTTTGGGTCGTAGCCGCGCGCCTTGGCCTCGCCATAGACGTCGCGAATGTCGTCGGACATCGCCTTCTTCTCCTCCTCGAGCCGCTCGATCCGCTCGATGAGCAGCCTCAGTTCGTCGGCCGCAATGCTTCCTTCCGCCAATTCACTCATCCTCACATTCGGGGTTGAGCGGGGGCTCTAGCGGCTCGCGCCAGCCGGCTCAAGCGCGCCGATCCTGTACAGGGTGAACACGGAGGCGTAGCCTCGATTCCAGTCATCTGGAAAGGCTCGGGCCAATAAAGGGGGAGATCATGAAGCGGATGATGAAGACGGGCACATGTCTTCTGGCCGTCCTGACCGGAGGCTGCATGCAATATCTGGTGCAGCCGACCGAGCCGAGCCTCGCCGGCAGCCCGCAGACGGTGAACGTCAAATCCTATCTCGGCTCCGAGGTCCAGCAACCGCCTTACGTGCTGGCGCAAAGGTGCCAGAACGGCGAGCAGCTGGCGCGGGTGCTGGTCAAGCGCGACTTCCTGCAGGGCTTCGTCAGCTGGATCAGCCTTGGGCTGATCGCTCCTGCCACCGTGGTCTATACCTGCGCCAATGCCGGCGATCCGCCGCTCGGCAACAGCAGCGGCGGGAGGGAATGAAAGATGGCGCGGCAGCCGAGCTTCAACCCGATCAAGCAATGGAAGAATTTCCACCAGAGCTACGAGCAGGCGATCGCCGGCGAATATGATCTGTTCATGCCCCAGCAGAGCGCCGGCCTCACGATCGAGGACATGAAGGAAACGACGCGCCAGTTCCAGGCGCTGATCGCCGACGCGCGCAAGCAGGGGCTGAAGGCCCGCGCGATCGGCTCCGCCTGGTCGCTGTCGCGGGCGCCGACGACGACCGGCTGGGCGCTCAACACCAACCGGTTACGCGGGCGGATGAAGATCGCCGCGGCGGATCTCGACCCCGGCTATGCCGGCACGGCCGACCAGAAGCAGGGCCTCTATCTGTTTCAGTGCGGCAACACCGTCGCCGACGTGAACAAGGTGATCGAGAGCAAGGACCAGGGCCGCTCTTTGTTCACCTCCGGCGCGGCCAACGGCCAGACCATCGCCGGCGCAACCTCCTGCGGCACGCACGGCTCCGCGCTCCGGCACGGCGCCCTCCACGACCATATCGTCGCCGTGCATCTCATCGCCAACGGCGACAATCACTTCTGGATCGAGCGCAAGAGCAAGCCGGTCATGAAGGCCGCCTGGGTCAAGCAGCTCGGCGCCACGCTGAAGCGCGGCGACGACGATCTGTTCAACGCCGCGGTCGTCTCGTTCGGAAGCTTCGGGATCATCCAGGCGGTCGTGATCGAGACGGTGCCGCGCTATCTGCTGGAGACGAAGCCCGGAATCGAGACGCTCGACGAGAGTTTGTGGAAGGCGATCGGCGCGCTCGATTTCAAGGCCCACCCCTTCTTCGGCGGCCTCGAGCCCTATTTCTTCCAGGCGGTGATCAACCCGGCGACCGACGAGGTGCTGCTCAACGCCAATTATCAGCGGGCCGACGACGGCCGCGAGCCGAAATACGGCTTGACCCAGGATCCAAAGGCGATCGGGCCAGGCTTCGATTCGCTGTCGACGGTCGGAGTCATCCTCGGCGCGTTCAAGGGGCTGATCCCGGCCTTCTCCCAGCTGGCGGTGAAGCAATTGTTCGACACTGCGAAGAAGACCGGCACGTCCGGCCAGATCTACGGCTTCAAGCCGCCTCTGCTCCACGTCGCGAGCGGCAGCATCGCGGTCGCCTTGCCCGACGCGCGCAAGACGCTGGAGGCGCTGATCCAGCTCTACAAGGAGATCGGCCCGGTGCCTCTGGTCCTCGGCTGCCGCTATGTGGAGAAGTCGCCGGCCCTGCTCGCCTTCAACACCTATCCGCGGACGCTGGCGATCAGCATCGACGGCGTCGACAGCAAGAGCTCGCGCGCCTTCTTCACCGCCGCCGCCGACCGGCTCGATGCGCTTGGCATCGGCTTCACCCAGCATTGGGGCAAGGTGAACGCGATGACCAAGACACGGGTGCTCAAGGCCTATGGCGGCAACGTCGCCAAATGGCTGAAGGCGCGCAAGGAGGTGCTCCCCGACGCCAAGGACCGCGCCGTCTTCGACAATGCCTATATCGAGGAACGCGGCCTGGCGGGTTGAGCGCCATGGCGGGTTGAACTGGCGCCCTGAGCGGCTATTGCCCTGGCGATGTCGAAGGAGAACGCCACCAGCCGGTTCATCCCGCGCACGCGCAAGGTGAGGATCCTGGCGACGCTCGGCCCGGCCTCCGACACGCCGGCGATGATCCGCCGCCTCGCCGAGGCGGGCGCGGACGCCTTCCGGATCAACATGAGCCACGGCACCCATGCGGATCACGCCAAGCGGATCGCCGCGATCCGCGCGCTCGAGGCCGAGCTCGACCGGCCGACGACCATCCTCGCCGATCTCCAGGGCCCCAAGCTCAGGGTCGGGCGCTTCACGGGCGACAAGGCCGAATTGAAGACCGGCCAGGCCTTCGTCTTCGACCGCGACGAGAAGCCCGGCGACGCGAACCGCGCCAACCTCCCCCATCGCGAGATTTTCGTGGCGGTCGAGCCGGGGACCAGGCTGCTCGTCGACGACGGCAAGCTCGTCTTCCGGGTGATCCACGCCAGCGCCGACCGGATCGAGACCAAGGTCGAGGTCGGCGGCACCATCTCCAACAATAAGGGCCTCAACGTCCCCGACGTGGTGCTTCCGCTCGCCGCCTTGACCGAGAAGGACCGCGCCGACCTAGCCTTCGCGCTCGACCAGCATGTCGACTGGATCGCCTTGTCCTTCGTGCAGCGGCCCGAGGACGTCGCCGAGGCGCGGCGGCTGATCGGCGGCAAGGCCAATTTGCTCGCCAAGATCGAGAAGCCGGCGGCGATCGACCGGCTTGAGGGCATATTGGAGCTGGCCGACGCGGTGATGGTCGCGCGCGGCGACCTCGGCGTCGAAATGCCGCCCGAGGAGGTGCCGCCGCTGCAGAAAAGGATCGTCGAGGCGGCGCGGCGGATGGGCCGGCCGGTGGTGGTGGCGACCCAGATGCTCGAATCGATGATCTCCTCGCCCTCGCCGACAAGGGCCGAGGTCTCCGACGTCGCCACCGCGGTCTATGACGGCGCCGACGCGATCATGCTCTCGGCCGAGAGCGCATCCGGCAATTATGCCTTCGAGGCGGTCGAGATGATGAACCGGATCGCGACCAGCGTCGAATCCGATCCAAGCCATTATGCCCGGGTCCATTTCACCGAGACCCTGCCCGACGCCACCACCAACGACGCCATCGCGCGCGCGGCGAGCGATATCGTGCGCACGGTCGGCGCCGCCGCGATCGTCTGCTTCACCAGCTCGGGCTCGACCGCCCGGCGGGTGGCGCGCGAGCGGCCGACCGTGCCCTTGCTGGTGCTGACGCCTTCATTGAAGACCGCGCGGCGGCTCGGCCTGCTCTGGGGCGCGCATGCGGTCCGCACCCGCGACGTCGCCAGCTTCGAGGAGATGGTCGGCAAATCGAAGCGAATGGCGCTTCGCCACGGCGTCGCCAGGACCGGCGACCGGATCATCGTCACCGCCGGCGTCCCCTTCGGCGTTCCCGGCTCGACCAACGTCGTCCACGTCGCCCGCCTCATCGGGGACGAGTTGGAGCGGCATAAGAGCTAGGAACGATCGAGAAAAAGGGGTCATCCCGGCGAAGGCCGGGACCCATGAACTCGATCTTGTCCGGAAGGACGACGGCGCATTCGCCAGTCTCTCATAACAAGGTCTTCATGGGTCCCGGCCTTCGCCGGGATGACTCAGTTTCCCTTGCCGCTTTGATCGTCCAGCAGCCCCGGCACCTGGTCCGGAATTTCCCGCGCAAGGAAGCCGACGCGGCCGACCTGGCTGGTCAGGATCCGCCCCGCCTCGCCGTGCAGCCAGACGCCCCAGAGCGTCGCGGTCAGCGCGTCCGCGCCGCGCGCGGCGAGGCCGCCGACAATGCCGGCCAGCACGTCGCCCGAGCCCGACGTGGCGAGGCCGATGCCGCCGCCTTCGAAGCGGAAGGCGCGTCCGTCCGGCGCGGCGACGAAGCTGAAGCGGCCCTTGACCAGGGCGATCGCATTGTAGCGCCTGGCCGCGCGCAGGGCCGCATCGAGCGGGTCGATCTCGACCTCCTCCGGCGCGCATTCGAGCAGCCGCGCCATTTCGCGCGCGTGCGGAAGCAGGGCGACCCCGCCGCGCCAGGCGCGGACCTTCTCCGCGACGTCGGCAAGCGAACCGAGCACGGTGGCGTCGAGGATCAGCGGCACCTCGGCGCCGCAATCGAGCAAATCGGCCAGCAGCCGGTCGAGCGGGCGACCATGATCCATGCCGCAGCCGATGGTGACCGACTGCGCCTCGCGGACGTGCGGGAGGACCGGGCCGGCGATGACCGCCGCCTCCGGCACGGCGACGCCGATCGCGATCGCCACCGCCGGGTCGGTCGCGATCTGCAGCTTGCCCGCACCGGCCCGCAAAGCGGCGATTCCGGCGAGGATCGCGGCGCCGGGCACCTTGGGGCTGCCGCCGACGATCAATGCCCGCCCGCGATCCTCCTTGTCGCCGTCCTCGGGCAAAGGGGGCAGTGGAAAGGCGCGGAGCAGATCGGCGTCGAGCGCCGCATAGTCGCTCATCTGGCGGCGACCATCGCGTCGGGCGCCGAGGTGACCGGCGCCGCCTCCTCGATCAGCGGCGCGGCGAAATTGTAGCGGACGAGCTTCGGCACGCAGTCCTTGGCGTCGTCGGGCTCGAAATCATATTCGAGGACGCCGCAATTGACGACGTCGCCGGCTTTGTCGATCGCCAGGATCCGAGCCTCGTCCATCTCCTCGAGGATGTAGCGCAGGCAGAGGACGACGACCTGGTGGCAGACGATGAGCACGCGCCGGTCGGCATGGTGGAGGCTGATCGTGTCGAGCGCGCCCCTCAGGCGCAGGATCACATCGGCCCAGCTCTCGCCGCCGGGCGGCCGATGGTAGAATTTGCCGAGCAGGGTGCGCTGCTCCGCCTGATCGGGGAATTTCTCGCGGACGCCAGCGGTCGTCAGCCGGTCCCACAGGCCGAATTCGCGCTCGCGGAGCCGCTCGTCGACGAGCGGCTGGCGCGCCTCCTTTGTGACTCCGCCCGCCTCGCAGATCGCCTTGGCGGTCTGGCGGGCGCGGACATAAGGCGAGGCCAGCACCACTTCGGGCCGCTCGGCTTCCGGCAGGGCGGCGAACCAGCGGCCGAGCGCGCCCGCCTGATCGTGGCCGAGATCGCTGAGCGGCACGTCGACGTCCCGGACGGCGAGGTCGATCACCCCGAGCCCGGCCGCGTCGGCGGCGTCGCGCGCGACGTTGCCGGCGCTCTGCCCGTGGCGGACGATCCACAATTTCTCGGGCCATCTTTGTCTCACGGGCGAAACAAAGCGCGAGCGCGACGCGCGGTTCCGCCCGTCAGAGCAGGCCTTCGGCCTCCAGCCGCGCGCACAGGCCCGCGGCGTCGGTGAACAGATGCGCCGCCATGCCCACGGCGAGCGCGCCCTCGACGTTGATCTGGCGGTCGTCGACGAACAAGGCGTCCGCCGGCTTCAGGCCGAACCGGTCGAGCGCGAGATAATAAATGGCAGGGTCCGGCTTCAGCAATTTGACCTCGCCCGAGACGATTATGCCCTGGAAGCGGTCGAAGAAGACCCGCTCCTTGTCGTGAAAGGGCGGCCAGAAATCGGCGGAGAAATTGGTGATCGCGAACAAAGGCACGCCGCGCGCGTCGAGCGCCTCGACGAGGGCGTGGACGCCGGGCACGGGGCCGCTGATCGTCTCGCCGAACCGGTCGCTCCAGGCGGCGATCAGGGCCGCATATTGGGGGAATTTCTCCTCGAGCTCGGCCGCGGCCTCGGCAAAAGGCAGGCCGCCGTCGAGCGTCTCGTGCCAGGCATAGAGGTCGATATCCTCGATGAACTGCAGCCGCGCCGAGTCGTCGGCGATCTGAGTCACGAGGAAGAATCCGGGATCCCAGCCATAGAGGACGTTGCCGACGTCGAAGATTACGGCTTTGCGGCTCGCGTTCATGAGTTGCGCGAAACCGTCATGCCGGACTTGATCCGGCATCACCTTGTTTTTCAGGCGGAAAGAAGACGGCGGACCCCGGATCAAGTCCGGGGTGACGATCCGCGCGTGACAACGCGCGGCCCGTCAGCCCTGGCGCGCCTTGAAGCGGCGGTTGGTCTTGTTGATGACGTAGGTGCGGCCCCGGCGGCGGATCACGCGGCAGTCGCGGTGGCGCGACTTGAGGGACTTCAAGGAGTTGCGGATCTTCATGGCCTGGAACGCCTGCCTGTTTCTATCGATGCTAATTGCTGAAAAGCGAGCGGCCCACCTAAGGGCAGGCGCCCGCCAAGTCAAGTTCGCAGGCGGACGCCTCCTCGGGTAAAACCTGCTCATCCCGCCTGCTTCGGGCGCCTCTATTGGAAGATTCTCCCAATTCGGCCATGACAGGCGGATGGACCGCACCGACCTCAGGATTCTCGCCATCCTCCAGCAGGATTCGTCGCTCGCCGTCGCCGAGGTCGCCGCGCGCGTGAACCTTTCGCAGACGCCGTGCTGGCGGCGGATCCAGAAGCTCGAGGCGCAGGGCGTGATCGAGCGCCGGGTCGCCATCCTCAATCCCGAATCGGTGGGCCTGGGCATTTCGGTCTTCGTCGAGATCGAGGCGGCCGACCATAGTCCCGCCTGGCTCGACGGCTTCGCCGCCACGGTCGCCGCGATGCCCGAGGTGATGGAGGTCTACCGAATGGCCGGCGACGTCGATTATCTGCTCCGGGTCGCGGTCGGGTCGATGGCCGATTATGACGCTTTCTACCGCCGGCTGATCGCCCAGGTGCCGCTGAAGAACGTCACCTCGCGCTTCGCCATGGAGCGCGTGAAGAGCACCACCGCCTATCCGCTCCCAGTGACAGTTACCTAAGTGTCACGGGGACAGTTAGGTAACTGTCACCATTCCACGAAAAGGACCCCCGGAGCGTGCGCTCCGGAGGCCCAGTCGACCGCTTCAACCTAGGGAGACCGCAGCGGTAATCGATCTATTGGACGTTGCCGGCGCCGTTGCCCGCCGCGCCGTTGCCGGCGTCGCTGGCGTTGTTGCCGGGCTCGGCTGCCGACGGCTCCTCGCTGACCGCCGCTCCGCCCGAATTGGACTCGTCGCCGCCGGCCGCCGGAGCGACGGCGCTGTTGTTCGCCGCGGCATTGTTGGCGGCGCCGCCGCCACAGGCGGCGAGCGTGGCCATGGCGGCCGCGACCAAGGCTGTGGAGATGAGTTTCATTGTGCGTTCCCCCTTATGTGTTTGCGAATCATGGGCTGCCCAGAGTGACCAAAAGCGGCCCCATGCTGCAATGCGGGATCGGCGAAGCGCGCAACTTTGCATGGCCGCGCCCCCGGGCGGCCATCCAGCGGCGGCTTCCTTCTAAAATCGCGCCCGGCCTGGCAGCTTCCTGCTAGCCGCGCTCGGCGAGCCTTTGCTCCCAAGCCAAAGCATCGGCGACGATGGTGTCGAGACGGTCGCGCTCCGGCCGCCAAGGCAGGGTGGCGAGGATGAGGGCGTTGTCGGCGACCAGGCTCGGCGGATCGCCGGCGCGGCGCGGCACCGGCCGGCGCTCGATGGGCCGGTTGGTGATGCGGTCGACGCAGTCGAGCACCTCGTTGACAGAGAAGCCGCGGCCATAGCCGCAATTCATCACCAGGCTTTCCTTCGGCGCCGCGATCAGCCGCTCGAGCGCGTGGAGATGGGCGGCGGCGAGATCGCTGACATGGATATAGTCGCGCACCCCGGTGCCGTCGGGCGTGTCGTAATCGCTTCCGTAAATGTCGACATGGCCGCGCTTGCCGGTCGCCGCCTCGACCGCGACCTTGATCAGATGGGTGGCGCCCTTGGTCGACTGGCCGGAGCGGCCCTTGGGATCGGCGCCGGCGACGTTGAAATAGCGCAGGGCGCAAAAGTTGAGCGGGTAAGCGGCGGCGCTGTCCTTCAGCATCCGCTCGGTCATCAGCTTGGACCAGCCATAAGGATTGATCGGCTCGGTCGGCGCGTCCTCGGCCACTGGGACGGTCTCGGGGATGCCGTAGGTCGCCGCGGTCGAGGAAAAGATGAAGTGGCGCACCCCGCTTTTCACCGCGCTCTCGATCAGGGCCCGGCTCTTCACCGTGTTGTTCTCATAATATTTGAGCGGCTCGGCGACCGATTCGGGCACCACCACCGAGCCCGCGAAATGCATGACCGCGCCGATCTTGTGCTCGGCGATCAGCCGGGCGAGCAGGGGGCCGTCGGCGATGTCGCCTTTGACGAAGGTCGCGCCTTCAGGCACCGCCCAGTCGAAGCCGGTCGCCAGATTGTCGAGCACCACCACCGGCCAGCCCGCGTCGAGCAGCGCCAGAGCGGCGTGGCTGCCGATATAGCCAGCCCCGCCCGTCACCAGCACCGGCAGCCGCCCTCGTTCGTCCGTCATTCTTTCTCCAGCGCTGTCCGATGCAGCAAAAACCGGTTAAACTCGTTACACAGGCTATACAGTCTCGTTCGTGCCGGACGAGCCTTAGCAACGAGGTAGGCCATGAACAAAGTCGCATCGTATCTGGGCGCCCTTTGCGGCATCGTCCTGCTCGCCGGCTGCACGATGGACATGGGTGGGGGCGGCGCCAGTTCGGCGGCGTCGGTGACCCGCTTCCACCTCGGCCAGCCCGTCGCGCGCGGCCCGATCGCGATCGAATCCGCCGATCCCGCGGATTCGAACAGCCTCGAATTCAGCCAGGTCGCGGCCGCGGTCGGCCGCGAGCTCACCCGCCTGGGCTGGACGGTCGAGCCGGGCGGCCGCTCCGAGCAGGTCGCGGTGGTCGCCATCACGCAGGGCGCGCGGCCCGGCGGGCGCAGCGGCGGGCTCAGCATCGGCCTCGGCTTCGGCGGCGGCAGCTACGGACGGCGCAGCGGCGTCGGTGTCGGCGTCGGCGGCTCCATCCCGGTCACCGGCAACCGGCCCACCACCCTGGTTGGCACCGAGCTTGCGGTGCGCATCCAGCGCCGCTCCGATGCGACCGTCGCCTGGGAGGGCCGGGCCCAGATCGAGGCGCGCGGCGGATCGCCTTTGGCCAGCCGCGCCGGCGCCGCCGACAAGCTCGCCTGGGCGCTGTTTCGGGACTTCCCCGGAGAGTCGGGGCGCACTATCAGGGTCCGCTGATCCCGCTCTCTCCCAAGGATGATATGACACTCTCCGTTTCGAGCGCCTTCGATGGCGGCAATATTCGACTGATTTCCATCGAGGGCGACCGCGTCGACCTCGAGATCGTCACCGATCACCGGTCCGATTTCTACCAATGGTTCTATTTCCGGCTGACCGGCGGCCGCGGCCGGGCACTCAATTTGCGCATCCTCAATTGCGCCGGCGCCGCTTATCCCGACGGCTGGGACGGCTATCGCGCCTGCGTCAGCCAGGATCGCGAGGATTGGACCCGGGCCGACACCTCCTATGCGGACGGAGTGCTGTCGATCTCGCTGACGCCCGCGTCGGACAGCATCTGGATCGCCTATTTCGCGCCCTACACGATGGAGCGGCACCATGAGCTCGTCGCCTCGGTGGCGGCCGCGCCGGGAGTCCATTATCGCTCGCTCGGCCAGACGCTCGACGGCCGCGAGATCGACTATTTCAGGCTCGACGGCGGCCCCTTGCAGGTCTGGCTCTACGCTCGCCAGCATCCCGGCGAGACCATGGCCGAGCATTGGATGGAAGGCGCGCTCGAGCGGCTGCTCGACGAGGCCGATCCGGTGATCCGCCGCCTTCGCCAGAAGGCGACCATCCACATCGTCCCCAACATGAATCCCGACGGCTCCTTCCGCGGCCATTTGCGGACCAACGCGGCCGGCGTGAACCTCAACCGCGAATGGCACGCGCCGAGCCTCGAGCGCAGCCCCGAAGTCTTCCACGTCCGCGCCGAGATGGACGAGACCGGCGTCGATTTCGCGATGGACGTGCATGGCGACGAGGCGATCGCCGCCAATTTCCTCGCCGGCTTCGAAGGCATTCCCTCGCTGAAGCAGGCGCAGCAGGATCTGTTCGACGCGTTCAGCGCCGCCTTGCTCGTGGCGAGCCCCGATTTCCAGACCGACAAGGGCTACCAGATCCCCGGCCCCGGCCAGGCCAATCTCTCAATGTCCACGGCCCAGCTCGCCGAGCGCTACGGCGCGGTCTCGATGACCCTGGAAATGCCGTTCAAGGACAATGAGGAGCTGCCCGATCCCGTCTACGGCTGGTCGACCGACCGCTGCCGCCTCCTCGCCCGCGCCAGCCTCGACGCGCTCCACGCGATCATCGGCAGGCTCGGCGAGTATCGCCAAAGCGCTGCCTGAGAGAATCCGAGGCCGTTCGCCCTGAGCCTGTCGAAGGGCTTTCCTGCTTCCCTTGCGCGTCAAAGAGAAGGAAAGGGCTTCGACAGGCTCAGCCCGAAAGGATTTGGGGTGGGCGCGGGAGACGTGTGCAATGCCCCAGCTCGTCCTGATCCGCCACGGCCAGTCGGCCTGGAACCTGGAGAATCGCTTCACCGGCTGGTGGGACGTCGGGCTGACGGCGCGGGGCGAGGAGGAAGCGAAGCAGGCGGGGGAATTGCTCGCTCATAAGGGATATGATTTCGATCTCGCCTTCACCTCGCTGCAGACCCGCGCGATCAAGACCCTGCACATCGCGCTGGAGGCGATGGGGCGGCTGTGGATCCCCGAGGAGAAGCATTGGCGGCTGAACGAGCGCCATTATGGCGGGCTCACCGGGCTCGACAAGGCCGAGACCGCCGCCAGGCATGGCGACGAGCAGGTCAGGATCTGGCGCCGCTCCTTCGACATCCCGCCGCCCGCCGCCGAGCCCGGCGGCGACTTCGACCTCACCAACGACCGCCGCTATGCCGGCATCGCCATTCCGACCCATGAGAGCCTCAAGGACACGATCGCGCGGGTCCTGCCTTATTGGGAGGAAAGGATCGCGCCAGCGCTGAGGGACGGCCGGCGGGTCGTCATCTCCGCCCACGGCAATTCGCTGCGCGCTCTGGTCAAGCATCTCTCCGGCATCGCCGACGACGAGATCGTCGCGCTCGAAATCCCGACCGGCCAGCCGATCGTTTACGATCTCGACGAGAATTTGCAGGCGATCGAGCGTTATTATCTGCGCGAGCGCTGAGACCCGGCCTTCGCCGGGGTGACGGCCTGTCGGGGCCGTCAGAATTCCTTGACGCGCTCGCGGTTGCGGGCGGCGCGGCGGAGCACCTCCTCGACGCTGTCGCCGGGCATGATGGTGGCGACGCTGACCGTCGCTTCGAGCCGGACCTGGGCATGGCCGAGGTCGAGCGGATGGGCGGCGACGCAGCGCGCGATCCGCTCGGCGGTATCGAGCGCCGAATCGGCATCGAGATGATCGAGCAGCAGCGAGAAAGCGCCGCCGCCGTTGCGCGCGGCGACGTCGCTGGCGCGGATCAGATTCTTGAGCAGGCGGGCGACGTGGCGCAAGGCGGCGTCGCCGGCGACCCGGCCATAGCCTTCGTTGACCGTCTTCAATTCGGAAAGATCGACCGAGATCAAGGCGGCCGGCGTGCCGTGGCGCGCGGCCTGGCTCAGCACGCGCTCGAGCTCGTTCCTGAACTGGCGCGGATCGAGCAGAGCGGTGAGCGGGTCGCGGCCGACATTCTCGTCGAGATCGCCCAGGCGGGCGCGGGCGTCGGCGAGCGCGGCGCGGAGCAGGGCGTTTTCATCGCTGAGCCGCGACAGCGCCTCGCGCGCCTCCAGCGTCGGCCCCTCGGGGGGCCTATCCGCGATCTCAGGGCTGATCTTACGGCGTCCCATGCGCCCACCATATCCCGCGAAGGTTAACGCTTCTTTTAGCGCGGCGCCGCGATTGCTCCCGCCGCGCCGCCCGGCTAGGAAATGGCGCTTCCATGGCTTGGGGGCCGAAATGCCGGGCGAAGCGCCTCTCATCGGAATCATCATGGGCAGCCGCTCCGATTGGGAGACGATGCGCCACGCCGCCGAGACGCTCGACATGCTCGGCGTCGCTTACGAGAAGAAGGTCGTTTCCGCCCACCGCACCCCCGAGCGGCTCTACGCTTATGCCCGCGCCGCCGCCGGCCGCGGGCTCAAGGTCATCGTCGCCGGCGCCGGCGGCGCCGCCCACCTGCCCGGCATGGCGGCGTCGATGACGCATTTGCCGGTGCTTGGCGTGCCGGTCGAGACCAAGGCGCTGGCCGGGCTCGATTCCTTGCTCTCGATCGTCCAGATGCCCGCCGGCATCCCGGTCGGCACGCTGGCGATCGGCAAGGCCGGCGCGATCAATGCCGGGCTGCTGGCGGCCGCGATCCTGGCGACCTCCGACGAGGCGCTGGCGGCGCGGCTCTCCCAATGGCGGCAAAGCCAGACCGACGGCGTCGCCGAAACGCCCGAATGATCGTCCCGCCCGGCGCCACGATCGGGATCATCGGCGGCGGCCAATTGGGCCGGATGCTGGCTTTGGCCGCGGCCCGTTTGGGCTATCGCTGCCATGTCTACGCGCCCGACGAGACCGGCCCCGCCGCTCTGGTCGCTGCCCGCTTCACCCAAGGCGCGTTCGACGACGAGGCGGCGCTGGCGCGCTTCGCCGCCGAGGTCGACGTGGTCACCTACGAATTCGAGAATATCCCCACCAAGCCGCTCGCCGCGATCGCCGCGCGGGTGCCGCTCCATCCGCCGATCGCCGCGCTGGAGACGGCGCAGGACCGGCTCGCCGAAAAGGCCTTCATCGAGGATCTGGGCGGGCGGCCCGCGCCTTATGCCCGGGTCGACGACCGGGCCGGGCTCGACGCCGCGCTCGCCCGGATCGGCGCGCCGGCGATCCTCAAGACCCGGCGCTTCGGCTATGACGGCAAGGGCCAGGCGCGGCTCGACGGGCCGGGCGACGCCGACGCCGCCTGGGCCGCGGTCGGCGGCGCGCCTTCGATCCTCGAAGGCTTCGTCGCCTTCGACGCCGAATTCTCGATCCTGCTCTGCCGCGGCGCCGACGGCGGCATCGCCACCTGGGACGCGCCGCTGAACCGGCACGAGGGCGGCATCCTGGTGACCTCCGATGTGCCCGCTACGCCCGGGCTCGCCCCGGCCATCGCCGAGGCCGAGGCGCTCGCCCGCCGCGCCGCCGGCGCGCTTGGCCATGTCGGCATGCTGACCATGGAATTCTTCGCCCAAGGCGGAAGCGCGATCTTCAATGAAATGGCGCCGCGCGTCCACAATAGCGGCCATTGGACGATCGAGGGGGCGACGACCTCGCAATTCGAGAATCATGTCCGCGCGGTCTGCGGCCTGCCGCTCGGCGCGACGGGGCGGGTCGCGCCGCGCGTCGCAATGCGCAACCTGGTCGGCGACGAGATCGAAAGCTGGCGCGACATCCTCGCCGACCCCGAAGCCCACCTCCACCTCTACGGCAAGGATGCGCCTCGGCCCGGCCGCAAGATGGGCCATGTGACCAGGCTGATCGGGGACAGTTACAAGTAATTGTCCCCGCAGCTCATTGCGCCGGCCGTGCCGCCGGGACCGCCGGCGCGCCGGGCAGCGTCATCACCTCGATCGGCATGTTGAGCCGCTCGAGCTGCGGGCGCACCCGGGCCGCGTCGCCGACCACCACCCAGACGAAATTGGCGGGATCGATGTAGCGCCGGGCGGTCTCGTCGAGCGTCGCCGCGTTCATCGCGCGATAGCGGTCCGCGATCCTCATCTGGTAATCGTCGGGGCGCCGAAGCAAGGCGTTCGAGCGGAGCGCGCCGAGGATCGCGCCCGACGTCTCGAACTGGCCGGGCAGCTGGCGGGTATTGCCGAGGACGATCCGGTTCATCTCCGCGGCCGTGACCCCGCCAGTGCCGGTCAGGAAGCCGCGGATCATCTCGATCGCGGCGGCGATCGATTCGCCGGTGCGGTCGGCCTGGACCGGCGCCTGGACGATATAGGGCACCTGATGCTCGAGCATGTTGGGGCTGCCGCGGGCGCCGTAGGACCAGCCGCGCCGCTCGCGCAGCTCCATGTTGATTCGCGACAGGAAGCCTCCGCCCAGCGCCTCGTTGGCGGCCGAGAGGTTGAGCAGGTCCTGCGTGCCCTCGGCCGGGATGATCTCGCCGGCGAGGATGAAGCTCTGCGGCGATTGCGGCCGGTCGATCAGGATGATTCGCGGCCTCGGCGCCGGAATCGCGGTGTCGAACGCCTTGGTGCCGCGCGGCGCGGCGGGCGCCCGCCAAGTGCCGAAGCGCGCCTCGAGCATCGGCACGAGCTGGGCGAGCGGCGTGTCGCTGACGACGAAGAGGACCGCATTGTCCGGCCGGATCCAGCTCTGGTGGAAACGAATGAGCTCGTCGCGGGTCAGCGACCGCACGACCGCCGGGTCGCCCGTGCCGCTGAACGGCTTCCCGTAAGGATGGTTCGCCCCGTAGAGCAGCCCCGGCAGCGCCCGGAAGGCCATTCCGGCCGGCTGCGTCATCTCGTCGGCGATGCCGGCGAGCTGCTGCTGGCGGATGCGCTCGACCTCGGCGGGATCGAAGGCGGGGTTGCGGACGATGTCGGCGAGCAGATCGAGCGACGCGCCAAGAGCCGGAGTCATCGCGGTCAGCGAGACCGTGGTCCTATCGAGGCTTGCGCCGGTGCCGATGGTGGCGCCGATCCGCTCCTGCGCTTCGGCGAGCTGCACCGAATTGAGGTTGGTGGTGCCTTCCTCGAGCATGTTCAGGGTCATCGCCTGGGTGCCGAGCCGGTCGCCCGGATCGGCGGCGATGCCGGCGTTGAACTCGACGGTGACCCGGGTGACCGGAACCGCGGTCCGGCGGGCGTAGATCACCGGGATTCCGTTCGACAGGCGGGCGCGCTCGGTGCGCGGGAAATCGAGCGCGGCGGTGCCGGTGACTCCGGGCATCGGCTCGCGCGGCCGGGCCTCGGGGTTGGTGCACTGGCTCGGATCGCATTGGTCGTCGGCGACGGCCGAGGGCGCGAGCGGCTGGTCGCCCGGCCGCGGCGGCGTGTAATAACGCGGCCGCTGGCTCGGGCTCGACGGCGCGGCGCCGCCGGCGCGGTTGCTGGAGACTCCGGGTGCCTCGTCATAGGCCTCGCGCTCGCCCGGATCGACGCGGATCGCGAGCACCGGCCGGTTCAGCCAGCGCTGCATGGTCGCGCGGACCTGGGCGGGGGTGGTGGCGGCGAGCTGGCGCAGCCTGGTGCGGTAGAAAGCGGGATCGTTGGCGTAGAGCATGCCTTCGGCGAGCGCGACGGCCTTGCCGCCGAAGCCGCCGACCTGCTCCAGGCCCTGGACCCGGCCGGAGAGCGCGCGCATCACCGCCCGGCGCACCTCGTCGGCGGTCGGGCCGTTGCGGACGAAATCGGCGATCACGGCGTCGAGCCGGCGCGACACCGCGTCGGCGTCTTGCCCCCGCTTCACGTCGACCTGGATCTCGAACATGGAGACCCGCTGGAAGGGCTGGACGAAGGTGGCGACTCGAACCGCGCTCTGGTCGCCGCGGACGAAGGCGTTGTCGAGCCGCGAGCTGGCGAGGCCGCCGAGGATCGCCGCGCCGACCTGGAGCGGAACCTGGTCCGTCGTGGTGAGGCCGGGGACGGCCCACATGCGGTAGAGCCGGGTGTTGGCGACGCGGTCGTGCATCTGCCGGTCGACCCGCGCTGGGAGCGTCGGCACCGAAGCGGCAGTCGGGGTATTCACAGGGCCGCGCGCGATGTCGCCGAAATAGCGCTGCACGAGCGGCCGCGCCTCGGCGAGGTTGATGTCGCCGGCAAGGACGAGGACGGCGTTGTTCGGCCCATATTTGCTTCGGAACCAGTCGCGCACCGTCTCGATCGAGGCGGCGCTCAAATCGGCCATCGAGCCGATCGTCGAGTGATGATAGGGGTGGCCGGCCGGGAACAGGCCCTCCAATTGGGCATATTCGACCATGCCGTAGGGCTCGTTGTCGCCCTGGCGCTTCTCGTTCTGGACGACTCCGATCTGGTTCGTCAGATTCTCCTGGGTGATCGCGCCGATCAGATGGCCCATCCGGTCGCTCTCCAGATAGAGCGTGCGGTCGAGCGCGTTGCGCGGCACGGTCTGGAAATAATTGGTCCGGTCGAACCAGGTGGTGCCGTTGAAATCGGTCGCGCCGATCTCGCGCAACGGGGCGAAATAATCGCCGGGCGCGTTTTCGGAGCCGTTGAACATGAGGTGCTCGAACAAATGCGCGAAGCCGGTGCGGCCCGTGGGCTCGTCCTTGGAGCCGACATTGTACCAGACGCTGACCGCGACCACAGGCGCCTTGCGGTCCTCGTGGACGACGACGCGCAGACCGTTGGCGAGGGTGAAGGTCTGGAACGGAATGTCGACCCTGCTGACCAGCTGGCGGACCGGATCGGCGGCGGCGGCGCGGCGGCCCTGATCGGCGCTGGCCGCGGTCTCGGCGGTGGCGGCCGATGCGGCCACCGACAGGCCGGCGGCGAACGCGAAGGCGGTAAGAAACTTGCGCATGTGATTCCCCATGTCGTGCAGGCGGCGGACACTACAGCGGTGTCCGCCCAACGCAATACGCTTCGGCCATGAAACCGCGCATCCTGTCCGCTGCCCTTTACCCCGGACCCGAACAGGCAGAAGATACCCCATGCACTGCTCTGCGCCCCGCACCGTCGCGCCCATCCAGGCGAAGGCGGCTTCGAGCGCCCTCCTCGCGCCGGCGCGGCCACTCGGCATCCACCAGCAGCCGCAAGGGGAGCGCCCGGCCGGGCCGGGCGCCGGCCATTCCTTTGCCAACGTGCCCATCCACGCCCAACCCGCTTTGGCAACGAGTCCGGCGGGCCTCCCCGAGACGCTCAAGGCCGGCATCGAACGGCTGTCGGGCCTGGCGATGGACGACGTCCGCGTTCACCGCGATTCGGCGGAGCCGGCCAGGCTCGGCGCGCTGGCCTACACCCGGGGGCGAGACATCTTTCTCGGCCCGGGGCAGGGGCGGCATTTGCCGCACGAGGCTTGGCATGTGGTCCAGCAGATGCAGGGACGGGTGAAGGCGCCGGTGCAGCTGAAGGGCGTGAACGTTCCTGAGGAAGACCCGCTCGAAGCGGAAGCGAATCATGTGGCCAGCGAGGTGGAAGAGGGGGGCGACCCGAAGCACCCTGATTTCGAGGATGCTCAGTCCGAAGACGCGCTGTCCGAAAACTTTGGACCCGACTCCGGCGCCATGGCCAACGATGGTCCCGCCGGCGGTCCCGTTGGAGGCCAGCATCAGCCCCGCGAGCCGCGCCGGTATCACGGACGTCACAACATCGAATACGACCGGCCTGTAGCGGACCGGATCAATGTCCTGGTGGCGTGGATCATGGACAAAGCGTTCCGCGCCAGGTTCAGGCAATGGAAGGATTCCGAAGATCTATTTCGAATAGAGAAGAGTAAAAACGCGGATAGTCCACTCACGGATGCCATCCCGAAGGCGAAAAAGGACCCGAATAAGAAGACCGAAGATTTCGTACATCACGGGGCCGGCACGATAGATCATAAGCATTTCGATGTGCGGTATGACAGGATCGGTCGCCCCGGCCCTGAGCCCGACCCTGAACCCGGCCGCCTTCCCAGGAAACGAATTCGGAATAGAATCCACATTCCGAAACTTGAGCTCCCCGAAATCGACATCGATCTCGAGAAGGTGCGGATAGCGTTAAGAAAGACGTTCAAAATCACCTTCGCCATTGGCCAGCTTCTGTTGGCTTTGCCCCTATTCATTGTCGCGCTTACCTTCGGAGGCCTCGTTGGATTTTACAATCTGTTCGCAAAGAAGAAGCTGGGCTGGGGCTTCGCCAATCGCGTGGAAATGGGCGAGACCGGAAATAATCTGCTGTCCTGGGGGATTGGCGACTACAACCGACACAGCATGATCGGGACCAAGATTGAGCCCAAGGGCAAGGCGCGCATCCGGCCCGAAGACAACGCCTTGGCCGCTGTCATTGGACATGGCGGGCACAAGACGGTTCACGACGAGACGCGCCCGCCCCCTTTCATAAGCGTCGGCCAGGCCATCAAGGGACGCAAGGGTGCAATCAAGGCGATCTGGAAGCTCAATCCTTGGCGTAGGCGGCGCCTTCGCCGCAGGCGACGCTTGCGCCGGCTGCTGGATCGATAGCAAACGCCTCGGAAGATGCGCAGGGCGTGCGCGGAGTCTCCCGGAGGTGGCGGGTCGGACCCCCAAGCTTGATGGCGGTCATGATAACCCCATATCTGCAGCGACACGCTTCGAGGGGCTGAGATGAATCTCGAGAAATTCACCGACCGCGCGCGCGGCTTCCTGCAATCGGCGCAGGTGGTCGCGTCGCGGATGAACCACCAGCGAATCTCGCCAATCCATCTGCTCAAGGCGCTGCTCGAGGACGAGCAGGGCATGGCGGCGGGGCTGATCGCGCGCTCGGGCGGAAGCGCCGAGGCGGCGCGGCGCGAGACCGACGAGGCGCTGGCCAAGGTGCCGGCGGTTTCGGGCAGCGGCGCCAGCGCGGCGCCGGCGCTTGACGGCGAGATCCTCCGGCTGCTCGATTCCGCCGAGCAGATCGCCCAGAAGGCCGGCGACTCCTACGTCGCGGTCGAGCGCATCCTGCTCGCGCTGACCCTGTCGAAGACCGACGCCGGCAAGGCGCTGACCGACGCCGGTTTGAAGCCCGAGGCGCTGAACGCCGCGATCAACGAATTGCGCGGCGGCCGCACCGCCGACACCCAGGGCGCCGAGGACCGCTACGACGCGCTCAAGAAGTTCGCGCGGGACCTCACCCAGGCCGCGCGGGACGGCAAGCTCGATCCCGTCATCGGCCGCGACGAGGAGATCCGCCGCACCATCCAGATCCTCGCCCGGCGGACCAAGAACAATCCTGTGCTGATCGGCGATCCCGGCGTCGGCAAGACCGCGATCGCCGAGGGACTAGCGCTCAGGATCGCCAATGGCGACGTGCCCGACAGCCTGAAGGACCGCCGGCTGATGTCTCTCGACATGGGCAGCCTCATCGCCGGCGCCAAATATCGCGGCGAGTTCGAGGAGCGGCTGAAGGGCGTGCTCGACGAGGTCAAGCAGGCCGCGGGCGAAGTCATCCTGTTCATCGACGAGATGCACACATTGGTCGGCGCCGGCAAAGGCGAAGGCGCGATGGACGCCTCCAACCTGCTGAAGCCCGCGCTCGCCCGCGGCGAGCTGCACTGCATCGGCGCGACCACGCTCGACGAGTATCGAAAGCATGTCGAGAAGGACCCGGCCCTGCAGCGCCGCTTCCAGCCGGTCTTCATCGGCGAGCCGAGCGTCGAGGACTCGATCTCGATCCTTCGCGGCCTCAAGGAGAAATACGAGGTCCACCACAAGGTGCGGATCACCGACGCGGCCCTGGTCGCCGCCGCAACCCTCTCCAATCGCTACATCACCGACCGCTTCCTCCCCGACAAGGCGATCGACCTGATGGACGAGGCGGCGAGCCGGATTCATATGGAGCTCGAATCGAAGCCCGAGGAGATAGAGACGCTCGACCGGCGGATCATCCAGCTCAAGATCGAGCGCGAGGCGCTGAAGAAGGAGAAGGACTCGGCCTCCAAGGATCGTCTCAAGACGCTCGAAGGCGAGCTCGCCAATCTCGAGCAGCAGTCGAGCGAGCTGACCGGGCGCTGGCAGGCGGAGAAGGACAAGATCGCCGGCGAGGCGGTGATCAAGACCGAGCTCGACGCCGCCCGGCTCGAGCTCGACCAGGCGCAGCGCTCGGGCGACCTCGCCAAGGCCGGCGAGCTCCAATATGGTCGAATCCCCGCGCTCGAAAAGCAGCTCGCCGAGGCCGCCCTGGTCAGCGGCAGCGCGATGCTTCGCGAGGAGGTCACCGCCGAGGATATCGCCGCCGTCGTCGCGCGCTGGACCGGCATTCCGATGGAGCGGATGCTCGAGGGCGAGCGCGCCAAGTTGCTTGCGATGGAAGAGGAGATCGGCAAGCGCGTCATCGGCCAGCGCGAGGCGGTACAGGCGGTCAGCCGCGCCATCCGCCGCGCCCGCGCCGGCCTCCAGGACCCGAACCGGCCGATGGGCAGCTTCCTGTTCCTCGGGCCCACCGGCGTCGGCAAGACCGAATTGACCAAATCGCTCGCCGAATTCCTGTTCGACGACAGCCACGCTCTGGTCCGGATCGACATGTCGGAATTCATGGAGAAGCACTCCGTCGCCCGGCTGATCGGCGCACCGCCCGGCTATGTCGGCTATGAGGAAGGTGGCGTGCTCACCGAGGCGGTTCGGCGGCGGCCCTATCAGGTCGTCCTGTTCGACGAGGTCGAGAAGGCGCATTCGGACGTCTTCAACATCCTCCTGCAGGTGCTCGACGACGGCCGGCTCACCGACGGCCAGGGCCGCACCGTCGATTTCACCAACACGATCATCATCCTGACCTCGAACCTCGGCAGCCAATATCTCACCGGGCTCGCCGACGGAGCGAAGGTCGAGGAGGTCGAGCCTCAGGTGATGGAGGTGGTCCGCGGCCATTTCCGGCCGGAATTCCTCAACCGGCTCGACGAGATCATCCTGTTCCACCGGCTGAGCCAGGAGCATATGGGCCCGATTGTCGACATCCAGGTCGGCCACGTCCAGGGGTTGCTCAAGGACCGCAAAATCGCCCTCGAGCTCAGCGACGGCGCCCGTTTGTGGCTCGGCCGGGTCGGCTACGATCCGGTCTACGGCGCGCGCCCGCTGAAGCGCGCCGTCCAGAAATACCTCCAGGACCCGCTCGCCGACGCCATATTGCGCGGCGAGATCCTGGACGGCCAGACCGTCAAAGTCGACGAAGGCGATGGCGCGCTGAAGCTCGCGGTGGGCTAGAAAACGCGCGGCAGGGAAAACAACGGAGTCATCCTGGCGAAGGCCGGGACTCATGAACTCTGGTCTTGGAGAAAGGGGCGAAGGCTCCTCCGCCTACCCGCGACCCACGATGTTCATGGGTCCCGGCTTTCGCCGGGATGACTCAGGGATGTACGCCGCTCCTCTCACCCCACCGGCGTCGCGACGTCGAAGGCGACGGTCAGCCGCTCGCCGCTCTCGAACGGCACGGTCCCGTGCCACATCGTCGAGGGGAACAGGACCAGGCGGCCGGGCCTCGGCTCGATTCGGGCGAGCGGCGGCAGGCCCAGGTCGAGGTCGCTGATCTCGCCGAGCGTGAGCCAGCCCGCGCCGGGCGGCCCGCTTTCCGGCGCTTCGGGCAAAGCGACATAAAGCGCGCTGCTCAGCCAGCCGCCCGGGTGAACGTGATTGGCGTGCCGGCCGCCGCCGGCGAGCCGGACCGACCAGGCGCTTGCGAAGCGGATCGGCGACCGCGCCGGGCCGAGCAGGGGATGGCCGGGGTCGCGCGGCGGCAGGCGCGCCACATGCGCCTCGACCGCCTCGACCACGGCCCGGCGCAGCGCCCGGATTTCCGGCTCGATGCGCTTGAACAAATGCCCCTCGGTCTGGGTGCCGCCACGCACCGATTGGTGAAGCGGCTGGTGGGTCGCTTTATGCAAAGCGCGGAGCCGGTCCGCTAGCGCGTCGAGCGGCGGCAGCCTCTCGGCGAGGTCGTAGATTCCGACGAAGCCGGGATCGCCCTCGAGCCATTGCCAGCGCGGGTCCCCGGTCAGCCGCCAGGCGGCGGAGAGGTAGGACCACAAGATCGGCTGCGGCGCCTGCTTGAGCGCGGCCGCGGCGGTCTCGCCCGCGCGTTCGGGGCGGCCGGCCCGGAGCAGGTGCCGGACATAAGGCACGGCCAGCGTCATGTCGCCGCTCGGACGAAGCGCGTCGAAGAGGGGGTCGGCGGCCTCGATCTCGCCAAGCTCCGCGGTGGCGACGGCCTCCGCGGCGTCGAAATCCCGCTGCGCCCCCGCCGCCGCCCGCGCCCGCGCGACCATGGCCGGAATCTCCTCGTAGCGCTCGGACTGGTAGAGGAGCTGGAGATAGGCGACCCAGAGCGGCACCGCCCCGGGCATTGCGGCCAGCGCCCGCTCGAAGCCCGCGGTGGCTGCCCGCGGGGCGCCTCGCGACGTGCGCATTCGCGCCAGCGTCAAATGCCCCTGGAGCCAGCTCGGGTCGCGCCCGAGCCGGTCCTCGAGCAAGGCGACGGCGCGTCCGGTCTCGCCCTCGACGAGATGGCTCTCGGCGAGGCCGAGCAGCGGCGCTTCCTCGCCCGGCGCGAGCGCGAGCGCCCGTTCGAACGCATCGACCGCCGGCAGGCCGGCCTCGATCGTCGCGCAAGCGAGGCTGTGCGCGATGAAGGCGTCGGCGGGCGCCAGCGCCGCGGCGGTCGACAGGGCCTCGACCGCCGGCGCCAGATCCTCGGCGGTGCGGTGGAGCAGGCCCTTGAGCTGCCACAGCCAGGCATCGTCCGGATGCGTCTGGACGGCCTCGGCCAGCAAAGGCAACGCCTCCTCGGCGAGATTGGTCCGAAGCGCCGCGACTCCCGCCTGGAGAACCTCGCCGGCATCGCCCGCTTTCGCCTGCCCGATCTCGCGCCGCGCCTGGTCGGTCACTGGCGATCCTCGGGCTCGGCGACGTCGAAGGCGACGGTCAGACGTTCGCCGGCCTCGAACGGCATCGTCGCGTGCCACATCGTCGCCGGGAAAAGGACGAGCCGCCCCGGCTTCGGCTCGATCATCCGGAGCGGCGCGAGATCGAGGCCGAGCTCGGCGGGCGGCTGGCCGAGCGCGAGCCAGCCGGCCGGCGGCGGCCCGGCCTCATGCTCGCCCGGCAGCGCGACGTAGAAGGCCGAGCTCAGCCAGCCCTCGGGATGGACATGGGCGACATGATGGCCGCTCCCTAACAGCCGCACCGTCCATGAGCCCGCGAGGCGCGGCGGTGAGTCGCGGCGGTGGCGGAGCATATGATGGGCATCATCGACCGGCGGAAGCTGCGCGATATGGCGCGCGACCGCGGCCATGATCGCCCCGCGCGCCCGAACGATCGCCGGATCGTCCCGGGAGAGCGGCCCTTCGGCCTGGGTGCCGCCGCGCACCGACTGGTCGAGCTGCTGGCCCGCGTCTGCGTGCATCGCCCGAAGCAGCTCCGCGAGCGGGGCCAGCGGGCCGATCTCGTCGCCGAGGTCGTAGAGTCCGACCAGTCTCTCGTCCCCCTCCAGCCATTGCCAGCGCGGATCGCCGGTCAGCCGCCACGCGGTCGCCAGATAGGGGACGAAATGATTGCCGCCGTCCGTCTTTTGCCATGCTTGCGCGAGCGCCGCCGCTTCGTCATGGCGGCCGGCGCGGAGCAGGTGGCGGATCCGATAGAGGGCGACGGCCGGGTCCGCGCTCGCGGCCAGCGTTTCGAAGCGCGGCGCCGACGCGGCGAGATTGCCGAGGTCGTCATGAGCGACCGCCTCGGCGAGATCGAAGAGCGGATGGGCGCCGGCCGCCGCCCGCCCGCGCGCCGCCGCCTCGAGGATCGCCTCGTGCCGCCCGCCATACATCAGGCTGGCGAGATACTGGCTCCACAGCTTGGTGTCGCGCGGCGCGGCGGCGAGGCCCTCCTCGAACGAGCGGGCGAAAGTCTCGCGATCCCCCGCCGCCCAGCGCTGCCGGGCCAGCTCGACATGGCCCTCCGCCCAGGAGGGGTTGCGGGCAAGCTCGCTCTCCAGCGCGTCGGCCGGCGAAAGCGGCGCCTCGACCGGCGGATAGCCCAGCCGTTCGGCCCAGGGGGCGAGGATCGGCAGGACCGGCGCCATCGCCGCCCGGTAGCGCTCCCAGCGGCCGGCGGCGCGCTTGTAGATCGGCTCCGTGACCTGGGAATAGCTGGCGGTCCGGACATGGCCGCGGCTCGCCGCCGCGGCGCGATTGTCGAGCACCGCCTCGTCCCAGGGCAGGCCGAGAAAATCGAGCAAGGCGCGCATCTCGCCGTCGAGATCTTCGACCATGCGCTCGTAGCGGACCCGGTGGACCTTGAGCGGCAGCAAGGCCTCGGCCCGGGTCCAGGCGTTGAACACAATATCGTAGGTCAAGGCCGCTTCGCGAAGGTCGGTGAAGCTGCGCATCGCATGGTTGAGGTTGAAATTGGACATGAAGCAGCTCAGCACCGCGTCGCACGGGTGGCGCTCGACGAAGATGATCCTTGCGTCGGGGAAGAGGCGGTGGACCATCGCCATGCGCGCCATGTGCAGCGGGTGCTTGTCGACCACGATCTGGCCGGGCGATGGCGGCGACAGCGCGTCGAGCGCCTCGAAATAGCGGGCGCGATAGGCCTCGACCTCGGCCGCGCTCCACTGGCCCGGATCGGTCTCGCCCGTAATCGACGCCTCGACCTCGCGAAGCACCGGCAATTCCTCGAGCACGTGCAGCGAGGGCATGTTCATCAGCAACGTGTCGAGCAGGGTCGTGCCCGAGCGCGGGAAGCCAATGATGAAGACCGGGGACGACGGCACCGGCCGCACCTCGGCCCCAGCCTCATTTGGCGTCCAGGCCGCGACCCGCTCCGGCGTGAGGCGGGCGGCGTCGGCCGCGACCGTCTCGCGATAGGTGGGGCCCGCCGGCGCCGGCTTGCCCGCGGCCGAGGCCCGGTTCATCTCCTCGAACGCGGCGAAGGCGCTCTCGGCGTCGCCGAGCCGGTCGTGAAGCTCGGCGATCAGCTGGCTGCGCCGCACCGGGTGGATGGTCTCGGGGGTCGCCAGAGCGAGCGGCAGCGCCTCTGCGAAGCGGCCCTGCCGGCGCAGCGACCAGGCCTCGATGAAGCCGAATTCGGGCCCGGCCAGGCCGCGCGCCTTGCCGTCCTCGACCAGGGCGGCAAGCTCCTCGGTCCGATTCAGATTCTCGAGCAGAAGGCCGAGCTCCAGATGCGCCGAAAGCGCGCCCGGATCGAGCCGGATCGCGGTCCGATAGGCGCTCTCGGCCGCCTCGAAATCGCGCAACGTGCTTTCGGCAAGGCCGAGTTCGGTCTGTACCCGGACGTCATCCGGGCTGACCCGCGCCGCCTCGCGCATCACCGCCCGGCGCTCCTCGTCCCGCCCCGCCGCCGACAGCACTTCCGACAGGTTGAAGACCATCTCGATTATGTCAGGCCTGAGCGCGATCGCCCGCTGGAAGGCGTCGGCGGCGCCGTCCGGATCGCCCATCGCGGCGCGGACGTTGCCGAGATTGTTCCAGCTCTCGAAATCCTCCGGATAGGCGGCGATCACCCCTTCATAAGCGGCGGCGGCCTCGCCGAGCCGGCCGGTCGCCTGGTGGGCATAGGCCGCAAGCCGCGCCAGCCGGGGGTCGGCCGGCCCGGCGGCGCAGACGGACGCGGTCTCGTCATGGGCGCCGCTCGCGGCCAAAGCGGTGGCGAGGTTGACGCGCATTGCGAGGTCGCCGGGGTCGAGCGCCAGCGCGCGCCGGAAATAGGGAGCCGCCGCGGCGGGATCGCCCGATTGGGCGGCGAGCAGCCCAGCGAAGGCGAGCAAGGCCGGCGTGTCGGGCTCGCGGGCCAGAGCCGCGTCGATCGCGGCGCGGGCGCCGGGCCGGTCGCCCAGGCGCAGGCGGTCGAGCGCTGGGGCGAGGCTGGCGGGGGGCTGCTCGGTCATGAAGGCTCTATTGCTCGGGTTTGGCGATGTCGAAGGCGACCGTCAGCCGCTCGCCGGTCGCGAACGGCCGGGTACCGTGCCACATCGAGGAGGGGAAGAGGACGAGCCGGCCGGGCCTGGGCTCGATCAGCCGGATCGGCGGCAGATCGAGGCCGAGCTCGGTGGCCTCGCCGATCGAGAGCCAGCCGGCATTGGCGTCGCCGGCCATCCCCGCCTCGGGCAGGGCGACGTAGAAGGCCGAGCTGAGCCAGCCGGCGGGGTGGACGTGGTTGACGTGAAAGCCCTCGCCGGTCAGCCGCACCGACCAGGAGCCGGCGAAGCTTATCGGCGCGCGCCGGCCGAGCAAGGTCGGGTGGCCGGGCGCGGGCGGCGGCAGCTGGGCGACATGGCGCTCGACCGTCTCGACGATCAGCGCGCGAAGCGCCTGGATCTCCGGCTCGATCCGGCTGAACAGGACCCCGTCCGTTTGGGTGCCGCCGCGCAGCGACTGTTCGAGCGGCTGATGGAGGGTCACATGGAGCCCGCGCAGCCGCTCGGCCAGCGCCTCGAGCGAGGGCAATGCATCGCCGATATCGTAGACCCCGATCAGGCGCTCGTCGCCTTCGAGCCATTGCCAGCGCGGATCGCCGGTCAGCCGCCAGGCCGCCGACAGATAAGGCGTGGTGAAATTGGCGGGGTCGCGGTCGCGCCAGGTCTCGGCGAAGGCGGCCGCCTCGGCCGGACGGCCCGAGCGCAGCAAATGGCGCAAATAGCGGGCCGCCATGGTGACATGGTCGATCGGCCCGAGCGCGGCGAAGGCGCGGTCGGCCTTTTCGATCTCGCCGAGCTCGGCGAGGCAGACCGCCTCGAGCGCGTCGAAGATCGGGCTTTGGCCGGCGGCCGCGCGCCCGCGCGCGATCACGGCCAAAGCCCGGTCGTTATAGCCCGGGTGCATGAGGGTTTCGGCCAGCTCGCGCCAGACCGGCATCGCCTGCGGCACGGCGGCCAGCGCCCGCTCGAAGCTCGACGTGAAGGTCTCGCGGTCGCCGAGCAGCCAGCGCAGCCGCGCAGCCGTGGCATGGCCCTGGACCCAGCCCGGATTGGGGCCGAGCTGCGCGTCGAGCGCGGCGATCGCCTCCTCCGTCTTGCCCTCGGCGAGCTGGGCGGCGGCGCGGCCGAGCAGGACGGACGCATCGTTGGGCGCGAGCTGGACGGCCCGCTCGAACAGGTCGAGCGCGGGCAGGCCCGCCTCCAGGCTGGCGCGCGCCAGGCTGTGGGCGATGAGCGGCTCCGACGGCGCCAGCGCGGCCGATTTTGCCAGCGCCGCGACCGAGTGCGCCATGTCGTCGAGCCGGCGATGGGCAAGGCCGAGGATCTGCCACATGCGAGGGTCGTTGGGATGCCGTTCGGCGCCGGCGCGGGCGAGCGGCAGCGCCTCTTCGGAGAGCCCGAGCGCCACCGCCCCCGCCGTCGCTTGGAAGACCTGGCCGGGATCGCGGGGGTCGGCGGCGGCGAGCTGGCGCCTGGCCCGGTCGGCGTCGCTCACAATCCCTCCTGGGCGTCGGCCGGATCCGTCGCCGCCATCACCGCAGCCACCGCCGCGCGCTCGGCCGCGGAAAGATCGGGATGCCAGGTGTCGACGATCAGGATCACGCGCAGCGCGTCGCTCGGGTTCAGCGCCTCATGCTCGATCGTGTCGTCGAAGATCCAGGCCTCGCCCGGCCGCCACGGCCTCGTCTCGGCGCCGACCCGGAACCAGCAGCCGTCGGGAACGATCAGCGGCAAATGGCAGACCAAGCGGGTATTGGCGACTCCGGTGTGCGGCGGGATATGGGCGCCCGGCGCGAGCAGCGAGAACATCGCATTGGGCCCGCGGCGCTGGATGTCGGGCTGGCCGAGTTCGGGCAGCAAGGCCATCGCCGCCGGGCAATGGCGCGCATTGGCCTGGATGGTGACGCCGTTCTGGACGAGGTGGATCGCGGTCCACGCTCTGCTGCGGTTCAACGCCGCCCATTGCCTGAGCGGCACGTCGTCCGGATATTGGATATAGGGAACGAGCTCGGCCCGCTCGGCCGCCATCACCCGATGGAAATCCTCGGTGATCGCCGCCGTCGCCGCCTCGAGCGCCGCCAGCCAGGGGAAGAGGGCGCGGTCGTGAAACTCGCGCTCGGTGAGGCCCGGATAGTGGAAGTGGGTCGGCTCGGAATGATAGGGCCGGGTGCGGCGCAAGATGTTGCTGCGGAAGCGGGCGAGCCGGCCCTCTTCGGTCTCCGTCAGGTCGGCGCCGGCGGCGGCCTCGGCGAGCCGGCCGGCGGCGGCCGCGACATGCGCCTCGTGGGCGGTGCGGGCATGGGCCGCCATCGCCTCGAGATGGGGCGGGATTTCGGCCGGCGTCTGGGCGAGCGCATGGCCGTAGGTCTCTCCGGCCTCCTCCGTCCGGCCCATCTTTTCAAGCAGGCTGGCTTTGAGCAGCAGCGGCACGAAGCCGAGCGGATCGACCCGGAGCGCGCCGCTGACCGCGGCGAGCGCCGACTGCAGATCGGCCTGGGCGCGGCACATGGCGGCGAGCTTCAGCCAGGTTTCGCCGCGGCCCGGATCGGCGGCGGTTGCCCGTTCGAGCAAGGCGCGCGCGCCCGCTGCGTCGCCGCTCCCGGCGGCCCGGTCCGCTTCGGCCTCGAGGGCCGCGGCGCTCGCGCCCTGGTCCAGCTGTCCGTCCATCCTGCTTTTCTAGCGCGTCGCCCGCACAAAAGAAAACGGCGGGCCTTTCGGCCCGCCGTCAGTCTTGGTTCGATCCGCCGTCCTAGAAGTCGAGCGTCACGCCGGCGAAGATGTACCGGCCCATGGCGTCGTAGACGTTCGGGAAGGTGTTGCCCGAGCAGACCGTGCCGGGGCAGGCGTTGATCACCGTGCTGGCGCCGTTGGAGCCGATGATCGGCGGCTCGCGGTCCAGGATGTTGTTCACGCCGAGGCGGAAATTGTAATGGTCGCCGATCCGCGCGGTGAGCGTCAGGTCGAAATAGCTCTGCGACGGAATGGTCTCGTTGAAGGGCGCGAAGGCCTGGTTGAGCGACGAGCTCGAGCTGGTGTTCTCGACGTCGACGCTCGCGAAATAGCGCCACTGGGCCGAAAGCCCGATGCCGCTCGGATGGCTGTAGCTCACCCGCAGCTTGTGCCGCCATTCGGGAGCCGGGACGCCGCAGGTCGGCCCGTAGAGGCCGGCGCAATCGAAGGCCTCGGCAACGTCGTTGTCGGTCCCCAGGCTGTCCAGCCAGGTGCCGACCAGGCTGAAGCTGAGGCCGCCAATGCCGCCGATTTCCATCGAGTAGCCGACGCCGATGTCGATGCCGCTGGTCTCGAACGAACCGATATTCCTCACCTGATCGCGGACATAGCCGTCGGCGCTCCGCCACAGGGACCCCGAAGCGTCGCGGTGGATGAGAGAGCAGATCGGCGTGCCGTCCGGGAGCTGCGTCCCCGGGGTGGTGCCGCAGACGTTCAGGATGAAGTCCTGACCGAGCTGCTGGATGGCGTCCCTGATCTTGATCTTGAAATAGTCGACCGTGATCGCCAGCCGCGGGATGAAGCTCGGCTGCAGCACCACGCCGAGCGTGTAGGTGTCGGCGATTTCCGGATCGAGCGTGGGCACGCCGCCGATCAGGCCGTTATACTGGCCAGCCGGGTTGCCGGCGACGACCTGGCCGACGGTCAGGCCCTGCGCAAGGCAGCCCGCATTGCCGGCGGCGATCGGTCCGATGCCCGCGCAGGGATCGCCATTGCCGTTGAGCACGACGCGCTGCGGCGAGAACAGCTCCTGGACGTTCGGGGCGCGGACCGCCCGATTGTAGGTCGCCCGGAAGCGGATATCGCGGATGATCGAGAGATCGAGACCGACCTTGTAGGTGTCGGTGCTGACGCTGCGGCCGCGAATGTCATAGTCCGAATAGCGATAGCCGGCTTCGAGCGAGAGGTTGTAGATCGCGCCGTCCTCGATGATCGGGATGCGGACCTCGGCGAACGCCTCGCGGACGTCGAAGCTGCCGTTGGTCGACAGGGTCGGCGCGCCCTGGCCGGCGAGATCGCTCGACGGCAGCAGCGAGAAGGCCGCGTCGGTGAGCAGCTCGAGGCTCTCCTTGCGATATTCGACGCCGACGGCGATGCCGACGCCGCTCTCGGCCCAGGGGAATTTCATGCCCCAGGAGCTGAGATCGCCGGTCAGCGAGGCGCTGGCCACGGTCTGCTTGTTGGTGCCGCGCTGGAAGCCCGGCGTCTGCAGATAGGCGAGCACGGGCGATCCCGGCGTGAGCTGGCCCGTCGCGAAGATGTCGTACGGGATACAGGACAGATCGGTGCCGTTGACCACCGAGCGGCAGACCGGATCGACGCCCAGCGTGTTGGGATTGTCGATGACGTCGAGCGCGCGGGTGAGGCGGGTCACCGAGAAATCGTTGGTATAGGTCTCGGCGAAGTTGGTCTGCCCGAACTGATAGTACATGTCGTACGACCAGGCCGAGCTGAGCTCGCCGCGCATGCCGGCGACGATGCGGTAGTTGGTGTGCTGCAGATCGTCCCTGCGGCCGCCGCCTTCGACGTTACGGCGCAGGATCTGCGCGAAGCCGCGGACATAAGGCAGGCCCGTGGTCGGATCGAAGAAGATCTGCGGCGCGCCCGGCGACTGCGAGGCGACCAGCGGATAGCCGGTCTCCGTGACGCGGGTCACCAGATTCTCGCCGTCGCACAGGAGCGAGCGCTGCTGCGCCGAGAGCAACGGGTTGCCGACGCCCGGCGCATTCACGGTCGGCGCGCCGGGGGCGCCGCAATTGATCGACAAGGTGTTGCCGAAATCGCCCGACGGGGCGATCTGGGCGACCGTGCGATCGTCCATGAACATCACTTCGAGATAGGGCTGCAGCGCCGGGCTGATCTCGTAATTGGCGAACGCGCCGAACGTGTAGCGCTCGTCGGGCCGCTGATAATAGTTGGTCGGCGCGAAATTGTACGGCGTGAAGCCGGGGATCAGGGTCCGGTTCGGGCCGATCTGGAACAGGGTCGAGGTGCCGCCGTCGAACAGGACCACGGTGCCGTTCGCCGAGGTGGCGGAGCCGCCGCAGGTGATGAGCGGAGTCGGCCCCGGCACCGCGGCCGCGCGGGCCTGGCTGGCGCAGGCGCTGTAGTCGCGCCGGCCCTGGGTGACCGCGTTCAGCTTGCGATAGCCGGCATAAGCGACGACATGGCCGCGGCCATCGTCGAACGCGGCGCCGACCGCCATGCTGAGATCGTAGGTGCCGCCGTCGGCGACGCTGCCCGTCGGGAAACCGAAGCCGCGCGCGTCGAGCGCCGCCTGGATGCCCGTGTCGGACCGGTTGTTGTGCTGGTAGAAGCTGTATTGCGCGTCGAGGCGGACGCCGGTGAAGTTCGTGTCCATGACGAAGTTGACGACGCCGGCGACGGCGTCGGCGCCGTAGACCGACGAGGCGCCGCCGGTCAGCACGTCGATGCGGTTGACGATCGTCGAGGGAATGACGTTGATGTCGGGGTTCGGAACCGACGGATCGCCCGGGACGAGCCGGCGGCCGTTGATGAGGACGAGGGTGCGATCCGGGCCGAGTCCGCGCAGATCGACGGTCGCGGTGCCGCTGGCGCCATTGGCGAGGTTGCCGCCCTGGCCGGCGAAGCTCTGCGGCAGCGAGTTGATCAGATCCTCGGTGCGGGTCGTGCCCGAAAGCCGGATCTCCTCGCTGTTGACGACCGTGACGGGACTGACCGCGGTGAGGTTCCTGGGGATGCGTGTGCCGGTGACGGTGACGTCGTTCCGGTCCTCATCGGGCGTCTGAGCCGCTTCCGCCGGACCCGCCTGGGGCTGGTCGTCCTGCGCGAAGGCGGGCGTTGCCATGCTCGCCGCGCCACAAATGATCGTGGTGGCCAGCAATTTGCTCAGATACGAATTGTTCCTCATGTCGGTCCCCTTAACTCGGCAAAGCCGCGATTCTTGCGCCGGGACATATCCAGCGAAGCGGCCCCTTCTTTACGAGATGAAAGCAAAGCGACGCAATTCCCCTGCCTCTAGAAAGCGGCCATTTCTCCTGCACGTGACAAAATTGCCACATCGCTCCGGACGGCGGCACAGGCTTGCGCAAAGGCCCCCGCGCCCGCAATATCGCGGCCTCGCATCGGGTAAGGACAGCACATGACTCGCAGCCACTATATGCTCGCCGCCTTGCTCGCCGCCGCGCCGGCCGCGGCTTCGGCGCAGCGCCCGCCGGCGGCGGCGCCGCCGCGGCCCGAGGCGTTCGAGGCGCTGGTCCGCTGCCGCTCGATCGCCGAGCCGGACGCGCGCCTGCAATGTTTCGACGCCGCCGCCGCCGCGTTGCAGACGGCGCAGGAGCGGCGCGAGGTCGTGGTGATCGATCGCCAGCAGGTCCGCGAGGGCCGGCGGCGGCTGTTCGGTTTGACGCTTCCGCGAATCCCCATCTTCGGCGGCGGCGACGATGAGGACGAAAACGACGCCGATCGGGTCCAGACGGTGGAAGGCGTCGTCGCCTCGGCGTCGCAGGACGATTTGGGCCATTGGGTGGTGGTGCTTCAGGACGGCGCGGCCTGGGTCCAGGTCGACAATAACCGGCTTGCGCTTCGGCCGCGCCCGGGCCAGCGCATCGTCATCAACCGCGCCGCTCTGGGCAGCTTCATGATGCGGGTCAACAACCAGCCCGGCATCCGCGTCCGCCGCACGCACTAGGTCCTGGAGCCCTCCTCTTTCCGTCACCCCGCGAACCTCTTTCGTCATCCGCGCGAAAGCGGGGGTCCACCTTCTTTTTCTCCTACACCGCTGAAGAAGATGGATTCCCGCTTTCGCGGGAATGACGAGGGAGATTGAGTGTCGATACGGCCTAGGGCCGTCCCCCAGCGACACTCTCCGGGTCGAGCCGGGCGCCGTTCCACATGATCGTCCAGTGGAGATGCGGCCCGGTGGCGCGGCCGGTCGCGCCGACGCGGCCTACCGGCTGGCCCTGGCGGACTCGGTCGCCGACGCGCACCGAAGCGCTCGACAGATGGAGGAAGGCGCTGCTGAGCCCCATGCCGTGATCGAGGATGACGAGATTGCCCTCGAGGCTGAAGCCCGGCGGCGGCGCAAGCACGACCACGCCGTCCGCCGGCGCCACGACGAGCGCGCCCGCCCCGGCGGCGATGTCGGCGCCGCTATGATAAGCGGCCGGCACCCCGCCCCGGTAGACGCGCTGCGCCCCGAAGGCGCCGCTCAGCCGGCCGTGCGCGGGCCAGACGAAGCTCTGCGTCCAGCCCATGCTGTCCGAGCCCAGCGCCCGCGCCGCGCCGATCCGGGCGAGCTCGGCGTCGCGGATGCGCGCATATTCGGGGCTCGGCCCGCCGGTGCCGCGCGCCATGTTGATATGCTGGATCCGCCAAGTCCGGCGGGCGACGGCGATCTCCCGCCGGACCACGCGCCCGTCTGCCAGGCGCGCGGTCAGCATTGCGGTCGGCGGCGCATCGCGGTCGAAGCCGAAGATGAAACGGCGGTCCGGGGCCACCCGAACCGGCCGCCCGTCGACCTCGAGCGCCACCGTGCCCGGCGGGACGACCCCGCGCATCAGCCCGGCCTGGGCGGTGGCGCCGGTCAGGAGAATGGCGGGCGCGCGTTCCTGGGAGGCGGCGCCGGGCAGGAGGAGCGACGCGGCCAAGGTCACGAGCTTCATCATCCCACCACCCTCACAGCCGCCCGCTCCGCTTCGCTGAGCAGTGGATTCCAGACGTCGAAAATGAGGATCGCCCGCGGCGCGTCGCTGTCGTTCCAGGCTTCATGCTCGATCGTGTCGTCGAACGCCCAGGCCTTGCCGGCCTCGAACGTCCGGGTCTCCGACCCGACCCGGAATCCGCATCCCTCCGGCACGACGAGCGGGAGGTGGACGGTGGTGCGCACGTTGCTTGAGCCGGTGTGCGGCGGGATGCGGGTGCGCGGCTCCAGGATCGAGAACAAGGCCGTCGGCCCCTTGCCCGGCAGGTCCAGCATCGGCAGCGCCTCCAGCGCGGCGGCGGTCGCGGGGCAGCGGGCGCAATTCTCGTCGTTCCGGATCCCGTCCTCCCAGAAGAACCAGGCGCTCCAGCGCGGGGAATGATTGAGCTCTTCCCATTGATTGACCGGCTCGGTCGCATCGAAGGCGATATAGGGGCGGAAGCCACCGGCGCGTTCGTCCAGCAGGGACAGAAATTCGCGCCCGATCTCGGCCGTCTTCGCCTCGATCTCCGCGAACCAGGGGAAATGGCCGCGGGGAAAGAATTCCAAAGCGGGCAGATAGGGGAAATGGCCGCCGATCGGCTGCTGCACATAGACCTTCCGGCGGCCGGCGCGGTGCTCGACATAGGCGTCGGCCCGGTGAAAGTCCGCGCCGGGAAAAGCGGCATGAACCTTGGCGATGGGCCGCTCGAAGGCGGCGGCGCGCGCATCGTCGTCGGCCCGGATCAGCGCGAGCCCGTGCGCGAGGGCGTCGCGGGCCGGCGGCGGCAGGCTGTCGGCGTCCGGGCCGACGGCGATGATCGCGCGGTACATCGCCAGCGATTCCGGCAGGCGCCCAAGCCTCGCCAGCAGCTGCGCCTTCATCAGGATGGCGGGGATATAATAAGCGTCGATGGCCAGCGCGCGATCGAGGCTCTCCATGCCGCGGTCCAGGTCGCCGGCCAGCTCGAACGCCTGGAAGAGATTGAACCAGATCGGCGCCGAGCCCGGCTCGGCCGCCGCCGCGCGCTCGAGATAATGGACCGACCGTTCGGCATCCTTGAGGTTGAGCGCGATCATCGCCAGCGTGTTGAGCGCGGCGACGTGCCGCGGATGCGCGTCGATGAGGGTCTGGAGAAGCTGGGTCGCGGCTTGGTGCCGGCCCTGGTGCCAGGCCTCCGACGCCCGGGCGAACACCTCCCGCTCGCCCGGGATCATGCTTTGCCTTCCGCCTGGAGCGAGGCTTCGGCGGTGGCATAGGCCTCCTGGCGCTCGACGCTCCAATATTTCAATTCGGCGAGCGGGATGGGCTGGCGGGTCACGGCGCAGACGACATGGTCGCCATGGCCGAGCACTCGGAAGGTTCCCGGAAGGTAATGGAGCCGGGCCAGCCGGCCCCTGCTGGTCATCAGCATGGTCTGTGTTCCTACAAAAATTTGGGCTGGTCGCCCCGGTTCTTCTTATCGGCGTCCTTATTATGGGCCGTCCGCTTTGGCCGCTCAACCGTGTCGCCGGTCGCGGCGTCGACCTCGCCATCCCCGAAGCGCAAGGTCAGCAGGCGCGCTTCGCGGGCGCCTTGTGCGGACATCACGACGTGACCGCTGCGATCCCTGACCAGGGCATAGCCGCGCGCCAGCGGCAGCTCGGGATGGGAGGCTTGCGCGATCCGCCACAAGGCGGCCAGCCTTTCGGTTCCCCGGCGGTGCGCCGCGACGAGCAGGCCGGGGCGAAGCGCGCCGGCCGCGTGGCCGAGCTCGCCCCGCGCCCGATCGAGCCTGCCGCGCAGGCCGCGCGGCAGGCGCTCGGCGAGATCGTCGAGCTTTTGCTGCTGGGGCGCGAGCAGGGCCTCGCGTTCGGGCCAGTGGCGGAGCAAGGCCTGATATTGCTCGGCGCCGCGCTCGGCCGTCCGCCGCGCGCAGCGCTCGGCGCGGCCGCCAAGCTCGCGGACCTGGCCGAGCAGCTCGGCGCGCACCGGCACCGCCATCTCGGCGGCCGCGGTCGGCGTCGGCGCGCGCCGGTCGGCGGCGAAGTCGGTCAAGGTCGTGTCGGTCTCGTGGCCCACCGCCGAGATGGTCGGAATAATCGAGCCGGCGACGGCGCGCACCACCGCCTCCTCGTTGAAGGCCCACAAATCCTCGACCGAGCCGCCGCCGCGCGCGACGATGAGGAGGTCGGGTGGCTGCGGCAAGGCGTTGAAGCCGGCGATGGCGGCGGCGATCTTCTCGGCGGCACCCTCGCCCTGGACCGGGACGGGCCACAGCACGACATGGGTCGGGAAGCGGTCCTCGAGCCGGTGGATGATGTCGCGGATCACCGCCCCGGTCGGCGAGGTGACGACTCCGATCGTGCGGGGGGCGAAGGGCAGGGGCCGCTTGCGCTCCTCGTCGAACAGCCCCTCGGCGGCCAGCGCCCGGCGCCTCTTGTCGAGCAGCGCCATCAGCGCGCCCTGCCCGGCCAGCTCCAGCCGCTCGACCACGATCTGGTAGCGCGAGCGCGCCGGATAGGTGGTGAGCCTGCCGGTCGCGATCACCTCGATCCCGTCCTCGGGCTGGAAGCGGACCGAGGCCGCCTGGCCGCGCCAGATCACCGCGTCGATGCAGGCGCCGTCATCCTTCAGCGTGAAATAGCAATGGCCGGAGCCGACCCGCTTGAACCCCGAAATTTCGCCGCGCACCCTGACGTGGCCGAAGCCGTCCTCGACGCTGCGCTTCAGCGCCGCCGACAGCTCGGAGACCGACAAAGCCGGCGCATTGTCGCCCGGAGTCTCGGTTGCCATGAGGCCATTGTCGGGAATAGGGGCGTCGCTCATGAATGTCTTGCTCATCGGATCGGGCGGGCGCGAGCATGCGCTCGCCTGGAAGCTCGCGCAATCGCCGCTCATGGGCAAGCTCTATGCGGCGCCCGGCAATCCGGGCATCGCGGATCATGCCGAGCTGGTCGCGCTCGACCCGGCCGACCATCGGGCGGTGGTCGATTTCTGCCGCCGCCATGCGATCGGGCTGGTCGTGATCGGGCCCGAGGCGCCCTTGGTCGACGGGCTCGCCGACAATCTGCGCGCGATGAGCATCCTCGCCTTCGGCCCGAACCGGGTGCCGGCCCAGCTCGAAGGCTCGAAGGGCTTCACCAAGGATCTGTGCGCCCGATACTCCATCCCCACCGCCCGCTACGCCCGCGCGTCCGACCGGTTGGCGGCGGAGGCGGCATTGGGCGATTTCGGCCTGCCGGTGGTGATCAAGGCGGACGGGCTCGCCGCCGGCAAGGGCGTGATCATCGCCGAGAGCGAGGCCGAGGCGCTTGCCGCGCTCGACGCCATGTTCGACGGCGATTTCGGAAGCGCCGGCGAAGCGCTGGTCGTCGAGGAATATATGACGGGCGAGGAGGTCAGCTTCTTCGCCCTGGTCGACGGCGAGACGGTCTTGCCTTTGGGCTCGGCGCAGGACCACAAGCGCGTCGGCGAGGGCGATACCGGGCCCAATACCGGCGGCATGGGCGCCTACAGCCCGGCCTCGATCTTCACGCCCGAATTGGAGGCGCGGGTGATGGACGAGATCGTCCGGCCGACCGCGCATGCTTTGGCGGCGGCGGGCACGCCCTTTTCCGGCATCCTCTATGCGGGGCTGATGCTGACCGCCGAGGGGCCCAGGCTGATCGAATATAATGTCCGCTTCGGCGATCCCGAATGCCAGGCGCTGATGCTTCGCCTGGAGAGCGACCTGCTCGCCTTGATGATCGCCACCGCCAGAGGCGCGCTCGCCGCCGCCCCGCCGCCCGTCTTCTCCGGCGATGCCGCGCTCGTCGTCGTCGTCGCGGCCAAAGGCTATCCGGGCACGCCCGCCAAGGGCGGCGCGATTTCCGGCCTCGACGTCGCCGGTGCCAAGGTCTTCCAGGCGGGGACGGCGCTCGAACGGGGCCGGCTCGTCGCCAATGGCGGGCGCGTGCTCGGCATCGCCGCGCGCGGGGCGAGCGTCGCCGAGGCCCGGGACGCCGCCTATCGCGCGGTCGACGCCATCTTTTTCCCCGACGGCTTCTGCCGCCGCGACATCGGCTGGCGCGAGATCGCCCGCGAGGCCTGAACGGTCGCCTTTATATCGGCCCCGTCATGGTATAGTTTCGCGCCGCGACAGAATTCGGGGGAGGGCGGCATGTTGACGCAAGATCAGAAGAAGGCCGGAGCGCTGGCCGTGCTTGCCATCATCGGTGGCGCCGCGGCCAATGTCTGGCTCGCGCCGGAACATGGGATGATGAAGGTCCTCGCCTGGCTGATCACGATGGCGATGGTCGTGCTGCTGTGCGGCTGCATCGGCAAGGCGATCGCCGGCTGCTGGGACGGCGTCCTGGTCGACGGGCGCAACCGCGTGTCGCTGTCGCGGCTGCAGATGCTCGCCTGGACCCTGCTGGTCCTCTCCGCCTTGATCACCGCCGTCGCGAGCAACCTCGGCTTGCCCGACAACAGCCAGGCGCTCGCCATCGTTATTTCGGACGAGCTGCTCGCCGCGATGGGGATCGCAGCGGTCTCGCTCGCCGCCAGCCCGGCCGTTCTGGCCCTCAAGGGATCGGACCCCGCTACCGGAATCAGCCTGGCCGCCTATCACGATGATCAGGACGACGCGTCCTGGCTCGACATCTTCAGGGGCGACGACCCGGCCGAGGCGAACCGGCCCGACCTTTCCAAGATCCAGCAATTCCTGATCACGCTCGCTCTGGTCGGCGGCTATGGGGTGCTGATCGGGGACATGTTCCGCAACCTTGGGGGTTCATTTTGGTCGTTCCCGGCGCTCGACCCCAAATTCGTCTGGCTGCTCGGCATCAGCCATGCCGGCTATCTCACCTACAAGGCGGCGCCCAAGCCCGCCGCTCCGGGCGAGGGCGGCACCGAGGCCGCGCCTGCCGCAATGCAATCCCCGCCCGCGCCGCCGCCGCCCGCCTGAGCTTTGCGGGGTGACGGCGCCGCGCCCGGGCGCTAGAAGTGCGCGCGTGTCCCGGGGCGTCAAAATTCTGATCGGGCTCGCCGTCGCCTTGCTCGCCGGCTGGGTCGCCCATGGCCCGCTCGGCCGGGGCGCGGCCTATGTCGACATTCTCGAGGTCGGCGCCAAAGCCGGAGTCGCGCGGACCGAGCTTCGCGGCATCTCGGTCCAGATGAACCGCGAGCCGCTGGCGCGTATCGCCGTGCTGTCGGGCACCAACGACCCGTTCCTGCGCTGCGGAAGCGCCAGCTTCATCCGCGGCAACCGGGATTGCAGCATGGCGCGCCGGGAGACCGACGTGCCCGGCGTCAACGACAGGGTCGCGGCCGTCCCCGGCATGGCCGGCCTGCGCTGGGAGCCGTGGGGCCGAGTCGTTCCGCTCGTCGCGGAAACGCTCGGCCTGGCGGCCCTGGCCTGGCTGGCCGGGCTCGGCCTCGGCTGGCTGATCTTCCGGCCCCGGCGCAAGCGCGAGGGCTATTTGTGACCGGCCTGCTGGACCTCGCCTCTTATTATCTTCCCCTTCTGGGCGTCGCCCTGCTGGTCGGCATCGCGACCGCGCACTGGGCGTTCCGCAGGCCGACCGCCCCTACCGACAGCAATGCCGAGGATGATAAGCAGACATGACCTTCGACACCGTCATCATAATCCTCATCGGCGTGCTCCTGCTCGGGGTCGCGATCATGGTCCTTGGCATCGTCTCGCAGCGCAGGAAGCCCAAGCTCGAGCGCCGCACCGACGACAGCGGCAGCCTTTATGTCGCGAGCAAGGAGCGGCCCTATATGGCGCCGCCGCCTCCCCGGGGCGCCGGAGTCGCCGACGAGGTGGCCACGGCCACCACCGACGTGGCCGGCGAGGTGCTCGGCGTCGACGTCGTCCGGGCGCCGGCCGGCCCCGCCGACGATCTGCGCAAATTGAAGGGCGTCGGCCCCAAATTCGTCGCGCGCCTCGGCGAGCTCGGAATCACCCGCTTCGACCAGCTCGCCGGCCTCAACGCCAACGAGATCGCCCATCTCGACGAGCGCATGGGGCCCTTCCAGGGCCGCCTCGCCAAGGACCGGGTGATCGAGCAGGCCGATTTGCTCGCCCGCCACGACATCGAGACCTTCGAGGAGAAGTTCGGGAAGCTCGGCGGCTGAGCGGCTCTCACGCCGGCTACGCCCTTCTCCCCCGCTTGACCGGCATCGCCAGTATCTTGTCGATCTTGCGGCCGTCCATGTCGGAGATCTCGAACCGCCAGTTGCGATAGGTGAAATGCTCGCCGACCTCCGGCAGATGCTTGAGCACCGACAGCGCGAAGCCGGCCACGGTCGCGAAGTCGCGATCCTGGGGCAGGTTGAAGCAGAGCGTCTCCGCCATCGCGTCCGCCGACAGCGAGCCCGACACCCACCAGCTGCCGTCGTCGCGCTCGACGAGCGGGGGATCGGTGTCGAAATCGGCCGAGGACAGAAATTTGCCGGCCAGCGCGGTCAGCAGGTTGCCAGGCGTCACCAGCCCTTCGAAATGGCCGTATTCGTCATGGACGAACGCCATCGGCACCTCTGAATCCCTGAGCACGTTCATCGCGTCCATCGCGTCGAGCTGGTCGGGCACGACCGGCGCCGGCTTCATCAGCGCGCGAAGGTCGATCTCCTTGCCCGCGATCAGGACGGAAACGACGTCGCGTGCCTGCACGACGCCGACCAGCCGGTCGACCGAACCTTCGGCGACCGGCATCCGGTTGTGCGACGCCTCGACCAGCTTGCGCCGGATAGTCACCTGGTCGGCGTCAAGGTCGATCCAGTCGACCTCGGTGCGCGGCGTCATCACCTCGCGGGTCGGCCGGTCGGCGAGCCTGACGACGGAGGAGATGATCTGCCGCTCGCTTTCCTCGAGCAAGCCGGCGGTCGCCGCTTCGGCGACGACGAGATGGAGATCCTCGGCGGTGACGTGGTCGCCCGATTCGCGCTTGATCCTGAGCAACCGGAAGATGCCGGCACTGGATTTGTCGAGCAGCCAGGCGAAGGGCGCCATGACCACCGACAGCCAGCGCATCGGCTGCGCCGCCACCACCGCGATCGGCTCTGGCGAGCGCAGGGCGATCTGCTTGGGCACCAGCTCGCCGATCACCAGCGAGACATAGGTGGTGAGGATGATGACGAGCACGAAGCCCAGAGACTCGGCGGTCTCGGCGGGGACGCCCAGCGCCGCGATCCGCTGCCCCGTCGGCCCGCCCAGAGCGGCGCCCGAAAAGGCGCCGGAGATGACCGCGATCAGGGTGATGCCGCTCTGCACCGTCGAGAGGAAGCGCCCCGGATCGGCGGCGAGGTCGAGCGCGGTCTGGGCGCCGCGGCGGCCGGCCCGCGCCATCGCCTTGAGCCGGGTCCGGCGCGAGGAGACCACCGCCAGCTCCGACATGGCGAGCAGGCCGTTGATCGCGACCAGCACCAGGATCAGCAGGACATCCCACCAGGGATAGGGATCGAGGGGAGCGGAAGGAGGCATAAGCCGCTTCAGTCCTAGACGGGAAAGCCAGCGCTCGACAATGGTTTCGTCACGGCCGCCGCTCCTTGAAGAACGCCTTCAGCATCTCGCCCGCCTCGCCTTCGCCGATGCCGGGATAGATTTCGGGCACGTGGTGGCAGGTCGGCTGCTCGAACAGGCGCGGGCCGTGGAGGATTGCCCCGCCTTTGGGGTCGGCGGCGCCGAAATAGAGGCGCCCGATCCGGGCCAGAGCGATCGCGCCCGCGCACATCGCGCAGGGCTCCAGCGTGGCCCACAGGTCGCAGCCGTCGAGCCGCCAATCGCCGATCGCCAGCGCCGCCGCGCGCATCGCCACGATTTCCGCATGGGCGCTTGGGTCCTGGTCCAGCCGCATCCGGTTGCGGCCGACGCCGAGCACCGCGCCTGCCCGGCTCACCACCGCGCCCACCGGCACCTCGCCCGCTTGGGCGGCGGCGCGCGCCTCGTCGAGCGCGAGGCGCATCGGCTCGGGCAGCGGAAAGCTCATGCCTTCGTGCTAGCCGCGCAAGGCGGCCGGCGCAAAGGTCATTGGCTGTTGGTGGTGACGCTCGGCACGGGGACCTGGACATTGGCGGTGGTCGTTCCGACCGTGACGTCGTCCGCCTTGAGCGTCACCGATCCGTTGCCGTCCGCACGGTTGATGGTGACATCGGGGGTCTGGACCGTGATGTTGCCGTTCTGGTCGCGGCTGAGGTGAATGACGCCGGTGGCGACGAGCACGACGCCGATGAGCAGGATGAAGGCGATCACGAGCAATAGGATTCGCATGGGGGTTCTCGCTGAGATGAGTCGAGGGCGTAACGATGGAGCGGGAGGATCGGTTGCATGGCGCGGCCCGCACCACGGTTGACGAATCCCGCCCTGGGCGCTATCCGCCCCTCCTTTCGGGGAAGCCTCGCGCCTCCCATTCCAGGAAGAGATTGAAATGTCGCGCATTTGCGAGCTGACCGGCAAGGGCCGGCTGGTCGGGAACAATGTTTCCCACGCCAACAACAAGACCAAGCGCACGTTCCTGCCGAATCTGCAGAACGTGACCCTGATCTCCGATTCGCTCGGCCGCGGCGTTAAGCTGCGCGTGTCGATGAACGGGCTGAGGTCGGTCGAGCATGTCGGCGGCCTCGACAATTGGCTGGCCAAGACGGGCGACGACAAATTGAGCCTCAAGGTCCGCCGCCTGAAGCGCGAGATCGCCAAGAAGCAGGCCAGCGAAGCGCCCACCGCTTAATCGCGCGGTTCAGCGCAGCTCGAACTTCAGCAGCAGCGTCCGCCGCACGATCGACATGAAATCGTCGTCGGACGCGATCCACACGATCGTCCGGCCATTCTCGACGGTGATCGCGAGCGCCTCCATATTGTCGAGGTTGAGCGGCGATTCGAGCGTCGCCACCTCCTGGCCCTCGATCGTGCCGCCGGCCGCGAGCCCGGTGGCGTCCGCGATCATCAGCCGCGCGGACAGGCGAAGCCAGGCGAAGCGGCGGTTGAGGATCAGGATTCGCCCGTCCGGAAGCAAGGCCGCGTCGGTCGGCCGGAAGCCGTCGGGCCGGCGGTAGCGCAGCCGCACGGCGGGCGTTTCCGGCAGCGCGGGATCGCCGGCGAAGAGCATCACGTCGCTATAGGGCGCGCCGTCATCCCTGCCCTCGGCGAAAACCAGAAAGCGCCCGTCGGCGAGCCGGAGCAAAGCTTCGGCGCCGCTATTGCCGCGCCAGCTCTGCATCGGCTCCGGCCGCGCCGCCGCTTCGGCGCGCAAGGTGGAGCGGTCGTAGCGCCAGACCATGTGGCGGCGCTCGAACGACACCCACAGATGGTCGCGGTCGGCCAGCAGCCCTTCCGAATCGCGGCTCGACCGCCGGCTGCGCGGCCCCGGCCCCTCGATCAGCGGATCGAAGCGGACTGGCAGATCGAGCGCCGGGCCGGGCACCGGGAAGCGGGTGACGATGCCGACGTCGCTGATCGCCGTCACCTGGCCGGCCTCGACATGCATGCCCGAAAGGCCGCCGAAGCGTTCGTCGTCGCTGTCCAGATTCCAGCCGGCGAGGAAATGGAGCCGGCCGACGTCGCGATGCCCGGGGTCGCCCGGATCGAGCGGGATCGGCGTCGCGACCAGCCTCGCCTCGCCCGCCTCCCATGGCAAAGGCTCCGGTCCAGGGCTGACGATCGTCGCCAGCAGCACGAAGATCGCGACCGGCAGGAGCGGTCTGCTCCAGCGCCCCAGCCAAATCCGTTCAGGAAAACCCCCCAGTTTCATGAACGGATGCTGTCGAACACATTCAGGGCCGGCTCAACGCCAGCGTGCGAAATGAAGGCCATGTCGAAGGCCGGAGCCTCTTTTCCGGCAACCGGCCCAACAGACGAAGGAGTGAGTGAGATGTTCAAGAAAATCGCCCTTTCCACCGCCGTCGCCGTCGCCGGGCTGACCGCAATGCCCGCCGCCGCCGAGGCCCAGAGCCGCTACGGCTATTCCAGCCGTTACGACAACTACAATCAGGGCCAACGCTACTATCGCGGCGACAACCGGGGCTACAATCAGCGCTACGACCGGCGCTATGCCAACCAGCGCTACCGGAGCCAGCGTTACGGCAATCATTACGGGCAAAGCTGCTCGAACGGCTCGGCCGGAACGATCATCGGCGCGATCGCCGGCGGCCTGCTCGGCCGCGAGATTGCCGGCCGCGGCGACCGCACCGTCGGCGCGATCATCGGCGCCGGAGCGGGCGCGCTCGCCGGCCGCGCGATCGACCGCGACGATTGCCGCTAAATCAGTGACAGTTACCTAACTGTCACGGTGACAGTTAGGTAACTGTCACCTCGCTTGCCCTTCACCTCGCTTGCCCTCGTGAGCGTTGCGAGGGCGGGGCCGGCCGTTGCAATGGGCGGCCGGCCCCAATTTTCAGGCCTTGTCGAACAGCCCGGCCAATTGCTCGACCATCGTCCCGCCCAATTGCTCGGCGTCCATGATCGTCACCGCCTTCTGATAATAGCGGGTGACGTCGTGGCCGATGCCGATGGCGATCAGCTCGACCGGCGAGCGCGCCTCGATCCAGCCGATCACCTGCCTGAGGTGCCGCTCCAGATAGGTGCCCGAATTCACCGACAGCGTCGAATCGTCGACCGGCGCGCCGTCCGAGATCACCATCAATATCTTGCGCTCCTCGACCCGGGCGATCAGCCGCGCATGGGCCCAGAGCAAAGCCTCGCCGTCGATATTCTCCTTCAGCAGCCCCTCGCGCATCATCAGGCCGAGGCTCTTGCGGGCGCGGCGCCAGGGCTCGTCCGCTTCCTTGTAGACGATGTGCCTGAGATCGTTGAGCCGGCCCGGACCCTGCGGCCGCCCGTCGGCCAGCCATTTCTCGCGCGATTGGCCGCCCTTCCAGGCCCGGGTGGTGAAGCCCAAGATCTCGACCTTGACGCCGCAGCGCTCGAGGGTGCGGGCGAGGATGTCGGCGCTGATCGCGGCGATCGAGATCGGCCGCCCGCGCATCGAGCCCGAATTGTCGATCAGCAGGGTGACGATCGTGTCGCGGAACTCGGTGTCGCGCTCGACCTTGAACGAAAGGCTGCGAAACGGATCGACGATGACCCGCGCCAGCCGGGCGGAATCGAGCATCCCTTCTTCCTGGTCGAACTCCCAGCTGCGCGACTGCTGCGCCATCAGCCGCCGCTGCAGCCGGTTGGCGAGCTTGGTGACGGCGCTCTGGAGGTGGACGAGCTGCTGGTCGAGATAGGCGCGCAGCCGGCCCAGTTCCTCCTCGTCGCACAATTCGCGCGCGTCGATCTCCTCGTCATATTGGGGCGTGAAGATCCGATAGTCGAAATTGGGCGGCAGGTCCGACAGTGGACGGTTCGGACGGACCGGCAGCATGCCCTCCTCGCCCTCCTCGCCGAGCCCGTCCGACGTGTCGGACATCTCCTCCTCCGACCACTCGCTCTCGCCTTCCTCGTCGCCCGATTCCTGCCGCTCGCCCCTGATCTCGGCCTCGCCGCGGCCGCCGCTTTCGTCCTCGTTTTGATTGTCGTCGTCGCCGCCTTCGGCCTCGTCATCGCCCTCGCCCTCGTCGCCCTCCTCGGGGTCGGCATTGCCGTCCTCCTCGCCTTCGATCAGCTCGAGGTCGCGAAGCAGCTTGGTGGCCAGAGCGGCGAAGGCGGCCTGGTCGTCGAGCGCGAGGCCGAGCGCGTCGAGATCGGCGCCGGCTTTCTCCTCGATCCAGTCGGCGACGAAGCCGAGGCCGGTCCGGGCCGCCTCGGGCGGCGCCTCGCCGGTCAGCCGCTCGCGGATCAACAGGCCGACCGCCGAGCCCAGGGGCACCTCCTCGCGGCTGCGCGCCCTGACCAGGGGATCGGTCTTCAGCCGCATCTCGGTCAGCCGCGCCAGGTTGGCGCGGACCCCAGCCATCCCGCGCGCCCCCAATGCCTCGACCCGCGCCTGCTCGGCGGCGTCGAAGACGGCGCGGGCGACGTCGTCGGCGGGCGCGCCGCGCCGGTGCAGCGCCGCATTGTGGTGCCTGAGCCGAAGCGCCGCCGCATCCGCGAAGCCGCGCGCCTGCCCCGCCTCGTCCGCGCCGAGCGAGCGCCCCGGCATCGGCGCCTTGACCGCCTTGCCGGTCACCGCCGGCGCATCGCTGGTGAAGCTCAGCTCGACCTCCGCGTCGCCGGCAATCGCCCGCGTCGCCCCGGCGAGCGCCAGGCGGAACGCTTCGAGAGGATTTGCTTCGGCCAACCACGCCTCCTGACCGCGACATGGCGATGTCGGCGGGCGCTGGCAAGGCTGGCTAGCGGGGGCGGGGCGCCGGACGGCGGGAAGGGACCGGGGGTATGGGAGGCACGGGCGGGACGGGGCGCGCGCGAGGAACCGGCGGGACTGGCGGCGCGGGGGGTACCGGCGGGACGGACGGAACCGGCGGGACTGGAGGAACCGGCGGAATCGAGGCCAGCAGGCCCCCGCGCCGATACACGTCCCTGGCGGCGACGAAATTGCGGGAAAGCACGCTCATCATCTGCTCCTCGGTTCAGCCTGCGCCCGCCCGCGGTTCGGGCGGGCGGTCTCGCGCTTGCTCGGGTCGATCAGGGGCCGGGCTTGGGAACCGTGTTGCCCACCGGCGTCGGGTCGCCAAAACTCCTTAATTTGTCGCGGAAGCCTTCGGCGAGATTGCGCGCGGCAAGGCCCGTCGAGAAAAAGGTGCCGAGGTTGGTGCTCACGTTGGTCGCGTTCGCATTCACTTCGAACTGCCCGAGAACCGACAGCGCATCCTGAAATTGCGCGTTGGCGACCGTCGGATCGGGGGCGACCGATCGGACCGGGTCGCCATTCGGCGCCGACGTCGGAACGATCGCGACGTTGCGGTCGGAGAAGCCGAGCGTGAGATGAGCGCCCTGGTCTGGCACCGAGCCGGCGACGGAGACTCCGACGGTCTGGGTCCTGCCGAAGATCAGCGGCATTCCCTCCCCCGTCGTGCAGCCCGCAAGCAACAGGGCGGCGCTCCCGCCAAGCAAGATCATTTTGCTCATCGCGTTTCTCCCTCCCGATCGCAGATTTCGGTTCCCGGCCCGAGCAGGTCGCGCAATGCGGCAACCTGCTGGCGTTCGACCCGCCAGGCGATCAACTGGCATCGTCCCGGCGGCACCAGGGCGATCTGGCTATGACTCCAGCCCAGATTGAGTTGGTTGCCGACCCCGGCGACACCGAATGATTCGACCTCTACGACCTGAACCGAGTCGGCGCGCGTGATCTGGATCACGGCCAGGCCGGGATAATAATGGGTGCGGACACCGCGCCCGTCGGCGACCCGGACGATCGTGCAGGCGCCGAGCCCGGCGGCAAGCGCGGCAAGCGCCGCCAGGCGCAAGATCGATCCAAGCCGCGCCGTCTTGAGCATGAAGCGTCGCTCCCCGTCAAAGGTCTGCGACTCGACGTCTACGCGGCGAGCCGCGTCGGCCGCGTGATCCCCGTCACGCGGCTCCGGGATGATGGAGAGTGACATCGCTCCCCGCAAAGGGGAGGATTCGCCTCAGGCCTTGCCGACCACGCTCTCGGGCAGATCCTTGCCGAACACGCGCTGGTAATATTCGGCAACCGTGGCCCGCTCGGCCTCGTCGCATTTGTTGAGGAAGGTCAGCCGGAAGGCGAAGCCGACATCGTCGAAGATCAATGTGTTCTGCGCCCAGCTGATCACAGTGCGCGGGCTCATCACGGTCGAGATGTCGCCGTTGACGAAGCCGCGCCGCGTAAGGTCGGCGACCTTGATCATGCGCTCGACCTCCGCCCGGCCGCCCTCATGGTCATATTCGCCCGATTTGGCGAGGACGATGCGGGCCTCGGTCTCGGCGGGCAGATAATTGAGCGTGACGACGATGTTCCAGCGGTCCATCTGGCCCTGATTGATCTGCTGGGTGCCGTGATAGAGGCCGGTCGTGTCGCCGAGGCCGACCGTGTTGGTGGTCGCGAACAGCCGGAAATAGGGATGCGGGCGGATCACCCTGTTCTGGTCGAGCAGGGTCAATTTGCCCTCGGTCTCGAGCACGCGCTGGATGACGAACATGACGTCCGGGCGCCCGGCGTCATATTCGTCGAAGACCAGAGCGGTCGGCGTCTGCAGCGCCCAGGGCAGCAGCCCCTCGCGGAACTCGGTGACCTGCTGGCCCTCGCGAAGCACGATGGCGTCGCGGCCGACCAGGTCGATGCGGCTGATATGGGCATCGAGGTTGATTCGGATGGTCGGCCAGTTGAGCCGCGCCGCGACCTGCTCGATATGGGTCGATTTGCCGGTGCCGTGATAGCCCTGGATCATCACCCGGCGATTCTTGGCGAAGCCCGCGCAGATCGCCAAAGTGGTGTCCGGATCGAAGACATAGGCCGGGTCGTGATCGGGCACGCGCTCGTCGGCCTCCGAGAAGGCCGGGACCTCCATGTCGCTGTCGATCCCGAACAGCTCGCGCACCTTCACCATCCGGTCGGGCGCGTCCATCACGGTCGCCGCGCGGCTGTCGGGGTTGACGTTTGGAATGTCTGCCATGGCTTTTCTCTGATTCAGGCGAAGACCGGCCGCCCCTTGAGCGCCGTATAAGCCTCGATCACCGCCTGCAATGCTTTCTCGTGACCGCGGTCGCCGCCATTGTGGTCGGGATGGTAGCGCCGGACGAGCTCGGCATAGCGCATCCGCAGAGCCCGGCGGTCGACGTCCATGCCGAGCCCGAGCACGCGCAGATATTTGCGGTCGCCCTCGCTCAATTCGCGGCCGTCCGCGCGCCGGCCTTGCTCCATCCGCGCCTGGAAGCGGGCGCCGATCGCATCCAGCGGGTCGACGAAATCGGCCCAGCGCGGTCCCGGCGAGGCGCCCGCGGTGCCGAAGGCGCGGGTCTCGCGGTCCCAGCCGCCATAGGGATTTTGCGCGGCGCTGATCTCGTCGGCGCTCATCCCCTGGAACCAGTTATAGCCGGCGTTGAACGCGCGGACATGGTCGAGGCAGAGCCAGCGCCACTCGCCGGGCCCGTCGAAGCCGGGCCGCTCGGCCCCGGGCGCGCGATACTCGCCGGACGCGTCGCAACCGGGTTCGGCGCATGGCTGCGCCCGCCCCTCGACCCGCCCGTGGAACCGCGTCTCCTTCTTGCCGGCGCTCGCCAAACGAAACTCCCTTTCTTCCTTCCAGCTTCTATATAGAGCCGGATGAGCCACGCTTTAACAGGCCCCGTCGCCCGCGAGATCGAAGAACGCCTGCGTGCCGCGCTCGCTCCCACCCGGCTCGCCGTGATCAACGATTCAGGCAAGCATCACGGCCATGCCGGCGACGACGGCAGCGGCGAAAGCCATTTCACCGTGGAGATCGAGGCGCCGCAATTCGCGGGCATGAGCCGCCTCCAGCGCCAGCGCGCGGTCAACGCCGCGCTGGGCGGGCTGATGCGCGAGCGCGTGCACGCGCTGGCGATCCGGGCAAGCGCGCCAGGCGAATAGCCCTGCCCGTCAGCCCGCGGCGGTCAGGCCGGCGCGCAGACCGGGCTGCTGCTCCTCGGGTTCGGACCGCATCGCGGCAGCGTCCCGGCCGATGGTTCGGATGAAGGGGCGCGGCGGCAGGCCGAGCAGGCTGATCAGGTAGCCGAGGATCGCGCTGCCGCCATAGCCCACCAGCGGAGTCGGATAATTGCCGAGCGCGGCGGCGAGGATCACGGCAAGCCAGACCGCGCCGAACATGGCGTAGATCGGGCGATGATCGGGATCCCTCATATACCCCGCAATCGCCGGGACGAGCATCAGCGCGGCGCCGGCGAGGACCGCGACCCCCGCCAGCGGATGCACGGCGAAGGACGAGGTGAAGATCCGGTCCACGAACGGCATTGCCGGCGAGGCGTCGGCACGGGCCAGCGTCGCCGCGAACGCCGCCAGCGCCGCGCCGAGCAAGACCAGCACCCCTCGTCCGGGCCGCGCCAGCGCCAGCGCGGCCATGCCGGCCGCGAGCGCGCCCGCCATCGCCCGGTCCGGCTGCAGCGCCAGCGCCAGCGCCGCGATCAGGATTGCGAGCAGCGACGCCGAATCGCGCGCCCGGGCGAAGCCGAGGGCGACGGCCGGGACGAGGACGAGGCCGGGCTGGAGCAGGATGCCGCCGGCCGAGATCCAGCGAGTCGCGCCGTCCGCCGCAATTCCGAACAGGCTGGTGAGCAGGATCACGCAGGCGAGCCCGACCCCTACGGCGCCGCCGGCGATTCGCCAGAGCCGCTTGGCCTCGGTCAGCACGCCGACCGCCAGCAGACCGATGGCGAGCGCGGCGGCGTTAATCGCGAGGTAGGAGAGCGGCGCGCCCGCCGCGATCATATAGGCGAGGCCAAGGCCGGTTGCGCCGATCGCGCACGAAGCGGCGAGGCGGCGGGGATGGAGAAGGTGGAAGGACAGCGTCTGCCGGAGCGCGACGGCGAGGCAGCCCAAGGCGAAAGCGAGGGCCGCTCCCGGCCGCTCGATCGCGGCGAGCTCACCCGCCATGGCGCGGCCCCAGTCCCGCAGGCGCACAGGCAACAGGATCGCGGCGAGCCGGACGATCGTCTCTGCGAGCCCGCGCCTCATGCGGGCTTTCCCCGGGGGCCGCGAGCGGCGGCGCCAAGCCCGGGCGGCGGGTTCGCGCGCGCTAGCGCCCGGCCCGAGGCGGTCAGCCGGTAAGCGTGACGCGGCGGCCGCCCGGGCTCCGCGGCCGCCTGCCATTCGGCCTCCAGATAGCCCTGCTCTTCCAGGCGGATCAGCAATGGATAGAGCGTGCCGGACTTGATCGTGCCCTGACGGCACAGATCGTAGCCATGGAGCCAGCGTCTCCCGGCATCGGCCATGATCGCGAGGATCGTTCGGGCCGGCGGCGACAAGGTGCGGTTTCGGACCATGCGCCTTAAATCTACATATATAGAGTTTTCGTCAATCCGGAAATGCGCACGCCGCCGATTGTTGGATACAAATAGGATTTCACCGGTCAGCATGAGGCGGTGACACGCGCGACTCGACTCGCCCGATCGGGCTCCCTCCGGATCCGCTTCAGCCCCCTTGGGCGGGGGCGACTCCTCCCTGACGTAGCATCAACTTCGTCAACTTCCGCGAGTCGCGGCGATTGCCCGCCGCACCGCTTCGCTTCGCTCGCAAGGACGGCTAGGGTGGCGCCATGACCGACGATCTCTTCCTCCAGACCCTGCTCCCCTCCACCCACGATCTTGGCGGGTTCAAGGTCCACCGCACGCTGCCGCACCGCGAACGCACGACGGTGGGCCCGTTCATCTTCGTCGACCAGATGGGGCCTGCCCACCTCGCGCCCGGCACCGGCATCGACGTCCGCCCGCACCCCCATATCAACCTCGCCACCGTCACCTATCTGTTCGCCGGCGCGATCGACCATCGCGATTCGCTCGGCACCTTCGCGACGATCGAGCCCGGCGCGGTCAACCTGATGACCGCCGGCAGGGGCATCACCCATTCGGAGCGCTCGCCGGCGGCTTTGCGCCCGGACGGGCCGGAGCTCAGCGGCATGCAGACCTGGCTCGCTCTGCCGAGCGCGCTGGAGGAGATCGACCCGGCCTTCGAGCATGTGCCCAAGGAGGATCTGCCGGTGGTCGAAGGGATCGGCGCCCGCGCCCGGATCGTGATGGGGAGCTTGTGGGGCGAGACCGCGCCGGTCACCTGCCACAGCCATACCATCTATGCCGACATCCACCTGCGCGCCGGCGGGGCGATGCCGATCGACGCCGAGGCGGAGGAGCGCGGCCTCTACGTCGCGGAAGGCGAGGCCAGCCTCGACGGCAGGACGCTGGAGCCGGCAACGCTCTACGTGCTGCGCCCGGGCATTCGCGCCACTTTGCGCTCGGCGGGCGGCGGCCATGTCATGCTGCTCGGCGGCGCACCGCTGGACGGCCCCCGCCACGTCTTCTGGAACTTCGTCTCCTCGAGCCGCGACCGGATCAACCAGGCCAAGGAGGATTGGAAGGGCGGCCGCTTCGCCCTGCCGCCCGACGACCATGACGAGTATATCCCGCTGCCGGAGGTGCCCAAGACGGTGAGCTATCCATGAGCGGGCTCCGCCAAAGGATGGTCGTTCGTCCCGAGCGAAGTCGAGGGGCGCTGGCACGGACTCATCACGCACGCCCCCCGACTTCGCTCGGGACGAACGGAGGCCTTTGGTGATGGAGCTCCAACTCACCCGCATCCCGCTCCCCACCGGCATCACGCTCAACGTCCAGCAAGGCGGGCCGGAGGGCGCGGAAGCCATCGTCTTCCTCCACGGCTTCCCCGAATCGCACCGGACCTGGCGCGCGGTGGCGCCCGCGCTCGCCCGCGATTTCCGCGTGATCGCGCCGGACCAGCGCGGCTTCGCCGGCTCGGACAAGCCCGAGGGGGTCGAAGCCTACCGCACCGAGCGGATCGTCGAGGACCTGATCGCGCTCGCCGACGCGCTCGCTCTGGAGCGCTTCACCTTGGTCGGCCACGATTGGGGCGGCGCTGTCGCCTGGCTTGCGGCGCTGCGCCATCCGCACAGGATCGGCCGCCTCGTCATCGTCAACGCGCCCCATCCTTTGATCTTCCAGAAGAGCCTGATCGACGATCCCGCCCAGCGCGCCGCCTCGCAATATATGAACGCCTTCCGCAATCCGGCGATGGAGCAGGGCATCGCGGCGATGGGCTGGGAGAGCTTCTACGCCAAGACCTTCGGCAGCCACGTCGACCTCGGCCGGGTCCCGCCCGAGGAGAAGGCCGCCTATCTCGCCGACTGGTCCGCGCCGGGCGCGCTGACGGCGATGCTGAACTGGTATCGGGCCAGCGAGATCATCGTGCCGCAAATGGGCGAGGCGGTGGCCGCGCCGGCCTGGACGCAGGCGCCCTTTCCGCGCCTGGCGATGCCGGTGCTCGTCATCTGGGCGCTCGGCGACAAGGCGCTGCTCCCGGTCCAGCTCGAAGGCCTCGGCGACCTGATCGACGATCTGCGCCTCGTCACCATCCCGGGCGCCGGCCATTTCGTGCCCTGGGAGCAGCCGGAGACGGTGGTCGCCGCGATCCGGGATTTCATAAGCGAGGCTTGAAACATTTAGCGCCTGTGCTAAATATGGGCGATGGCCGACTCCGCCGATGCCTATGAAGCGATCTTCGCCGCGCTGGCCCACCCGGCGCGGCGGCGGATCCTGATCAGCCTCAATTTCGCTGGCGGAGCGATGAGCGCGGGCGCGATCGCCGGCCTGTTCGGCCATGCCTGGCCGACCACCACCCGCCACCTGCAGACCCTGGAGGCGGCCGGCATCGTCCGCCACGAGCGGCAGGGCCGCACCCGCCTCTACCGGCTCGACAAGAAAAGGCTCGCGCTCGCCCGCGACTGGCTCGGCTGGTTCGAGCGCGATCCCGTCACAGCACAGGAGCTCTCCGATGACCAGCGACACGCCCCGCCTGTTCCGGCTCAATCTCGAAGTGGGGGACGTTGAGCGCGCGGCCGGCTTCTACGCGGCCCTGCTTGGCATTGAGGGTCGCGTGCAAATGGGCAAGCGCGTCTATTTCCGCGCCGGCGCGGTGACCTTGCAGGTCGTCGAGGCCGCGGCCCCCCATCCCGCCGCCAAGGCGCTCTATTTCGCCGTCGCGGATCTCGACGCCGCGCACGGCCGCGCCGCTTCGCTCGGCTGCCTTTCCGCCGATGAGGTCCACGGCACGCCGGCCGGAGCGCCGGTCGTCCGCCCCTGGGGCGAGCGCAGCTTCTATGCCGACGATCCCTGGGGCAATCCGCTCTGCTTCGTCGAGGAGGGAACGTTGTACGAGGGCTGAGCCCCCGCTATGGCCGGCCGCATATGGCCACCACCCCGAAACGCTCGCTCTCCCGTTCCGCTGCGCGGCTCGCCGCCGTGCAGGCGCTCTACCAGCAGGAGATGGAGGCGACCCCGGTCGCCAAGCTGCTCCACGAATTCCATCACCACCGGCTCGGCGCGACCATCGACGGCATCGAATATGCCGATGCCGAGGTCGATTTCTTCGACGATCTGGTGAGCGGCGCCGAGGCGCGGCGCGAGGAGCTCGACGGCCTGATCGCCGGCAAGCTCGCTTCGGGCTGGTCGCTGGCCCGGCTCGACAAGCCGATGAAGGCGATATTGCGCGCCGGCGCCTACGAGCTGGTCGCCCGCGCCGACGTTCCGACCGCCACCGTGATCGGCGAATATCTCGACGTCGCCAAGGCCTTTTACGACGCCCGCGAGACCGGCTTCGTCAACGGCCTCCTCGACGCCATCGCCAAAGAGGTGCGGCGGTGACGAATTCCTCCCCTGCCTTTGCAGGGGAGGGGGACCGCACGAAGTGCGGTCGAGGGGCCTCGAAAGCGAGGGGAGGAACTTGAGCGCCGAGACCGCCTTCATCGACAGTCTGCGCGCGCTGGCCACCGATCCGGCCGCGCGCGGCCTGCTCGACGACGCCGCGGTGCTCGACGTGGGCGGCGAGACGCTGGTCCTCACCCACGACATGATCGTCGAGGGCGTCCATTATCTGCCCGGCGATCCGCCCGGCGACGTCGCCTGGAAGCTGGTCGCGGTGAATCTCTCCGATCTTGCCGCCAAGGGCGCGCGGCCGATCGGCGTCTTGCTCGGCTTCACGCTCGGCGGCGAGGATTGGGACCGCGCCTTCGCGGACGGGCTCGGCGCGGCGCTCGCGGCCTTCGGCGTGCCATTGCTCGGCGGCGACACCGTCTGCGCGCCGGCGCGGGTGCTCAGCCTGACCGCGATCGGGCGCGCGGCCCACTTGCCACCGAGCCGGAGCGGCGCCCGGCCGGGCGATCTGCTCTGGGTCTCGGGCACGATCGGCGACGCCGGCGCCGGCCTGCGGGTGCTGAAGGGCGAGCTCGGCGCTTCCGACGCCCTGGTCGAGCGCTACCGCAACCCCCGCCCGCGGCTCGAGGCGGGGGAGCGGCTGGCGCCTCTCGTCTCGGCGATGATGGACGTCTCCGACGGGCTGCTGCTCGACGCGTCCCGAATGGCGGCGGCGAGCGGCTGCGCGATTGCCGTCGAGCTCGAATCCCTGCCTTTGTCGGCCGCTTTTCTGGCGCTGCTCGGCGAGGCGCGGCTCGAGGCGGCGAGCGCCGGCGACGATTACGAGCTGCTGTTCGCCGCCGATCCGGCGCTGGCTCCCGCCATTGTCGCGCTGGCCGACGAGATCGGTCTGCCGCTGTCGCGGATCGGGCATTTCGCGGCGGGCGCCGGCCTCTCGCTCAGCGAGCACGGCGCTCCGGTCGAGCCGCCGGCCCGGCTCGGCTTCGAGCATGGTTGATTGATCCGTCCATTCTGCTTAAAGGCGCGCCACCGATCAGGGCGCGCCATAGTTCGGCGCCTGCCCTTATTTGCTGAAAATTCAGGGGAATAGAACATGACCGTCGTCTATATCGCCATGGGCTGCGGCCTGCTCGCCGTGCTCTACGGCCTGATCACCACCATGCAGGTGCTGAAGGCCCCCGCCGGCAATGAGCGGATGCAGGACATCGCCGCCGCCGTGCAGGAAGGCGCCCGCGCCTATCTCGCCCGCCAATATCGCACGATCGCGATCGTCGGCGTCATCGTCGCCGGCCTGGTCTTCTATTTCCTCGGCCTCGTCTCGGCGATCGGCTTCCTGATCGGCGCCATCCTCTCGGGCCTGACCGGCTTCGTCGGCATGAACGTCTCCGTGAAGGCCAATGTCCGCACCGCCGAGGCGGCGCGCACCTCGCTGCAGGGCGGCCTCACCATCGCCTTTCGCTCGGGCGCGATCACCGGCATGCTGGTGGCGGGCCTCGGCCTGCTCGCGATCGCCGGCTTCTTCTGGTACCTGACCGGCCCGGCCGCGCACGCGCCCAACGCGCGCATCGTCGTGGACGGCCTCGTCGCGCTGGCCTTCGGCGCCTCCCTGATCTCGATCTTCGCCCGCCTCGGCGGCGGCATCTTCACCAAGGCCGCCGACGTCGGCGCCGACCTGGTCGGCAAGGTCGAGGCCGGAATCCCCGAGGACGATCCCCGCAATCCCGCCACCATCGCCGACAATGTCGGCGACAATGTCGGCGACTGCGCCGGCATGGCCGCCGATCTGTTCGAGACCTATGTCGTCACCTTGGGCGTCACCATGGTCTCGGTCGCGCTCACCCTTGCCGCCGTCGGCCCGGACATGCTGATGAAGCTGATGGCGCTCCCGCTGATCATCGGCGGCGTCTGCATCGTCACCTCGATCATCGGCACCTACATGGTCCGCTTGGGCAAGGGCCAGTCGATCATGGGCGCGCTCTACAAGGGCTTCTGGACCTCCGCGATCCTCGGCGCCGTCGCCGTCTATTTCGCCACCCAATATGTGCTCGGCGACATGAACGCCGCGATCGCAACGATCGGCGGCGCCGCCGGCGCCACCGTCACCCTGACCGGCATGAAGCTCTTCTACTGCATGCTGATCGGCCTCGGCCTGACCGGCGCTCTGGTCTGGATCACCGAATATTATACCGGCACCAACTATCGCCCGGTCCGGTCGATCGCCAAGGCATCGGTCACGGGTCACGGCACCAACGTGATCCAGGGCCTCGCCATCAGCCTCGAATCGACTGCGTTGCCGACGCTCGTGATCGTCGTCGCGGTGATCGCGACCTATCAGCTCGCGGGCATCATCGGCGTTGCGTTCGCCGCCACCTCGCTGCTGGCGCTCGCCGGCATGGTCGTGGCGCTCGACGCTTATGGTCCGGTGACCGACAATGCCGGCGGCATCGCCGAAATGGCGGGCCTGCCCGACGACGTCCGCACCCGCACCGATGCGCTCGATGCGGTGGGCAACACCACCAAGGCCGTGACCAAGGGCTATGCCATCGGTTCGGCCGCGCTCGCCGCGCTGGTGCTGTTCGGCGCCTATACCAGCGACCTCAAGGAGTTCTTCCCGGCGATCGGCAGCGATCCGGCGCTGTTCAGCCTGTCGAGCCCCTATGTG